>DASUJZ010000076.1:0-153244 GCA_036278995.1 Terriglobia bacterium
ACGGCCTGAAGAAAGTAAAAGCAGATTCGTCGGCGAGCAAAAGCATCGCCTTCGGAATCAGGCAGGCAGGGCGGGGCGCGTTGCGAGCGGCACGAGTAAACTCGCGCCCTTTCGCAAAAGGCCGGTGTTAGGGTCCCCTCACCCGGGCGCTGGCGCGCCCACCCTCTCCCTCAGGAGAGGGATTTAACATTATTGAGTCCCATTTGACGAACTCCAATACAAGGCCGCAGAGTTACAGAACAACTCTTCGCTGCTCACTCACCTGTGCTGGGCGCAGATTTGGTAATCAGCATCTGCGCCAGGCGCGGAACGTATGCGCCGTGAAAAATGATAGATTCACTGTTCTTCGGCTTCAATCGTGAGTTGAGACATGACTCCGAGCTATAAATCTTGACAAAGCAGAGTGGGTGCGCCAAGCTTAGGGTATGGCGAACATGGGTTCACCTGCCGCTCGGTACCTGGACGCGGCAACGAGACCCAAGTCCTCGTGCCTGACAACAGTGCTCTCTCCCTTCTTCTCCAATTGAAGCCGGGTACCCGTACACCCTCGGAAAACGGCGCCCATGTTGAAGTCGAAGAAGAAAGTAGGCAAATTATGGTCCGTCCTGCTGAAGTGGAAGCTGCCAAGGCTCAAATGATGAACGCGCGAAAGGCGCTTGAGGACTATGAAAATCTTAATGGCCATGGGTCATGCACGGAGCACATGAAGCTGGTGCAGGCATTCGCCAACTCGGCAAAGGTTTATCTCAGAGTCTCAATAAGCGAGAACGACTAAGGCCGGATGAAAGATAAAACAGATTTCCTTCGCTTCACTCAGGACAGGCTCTCGGGCTGAGCAAAAGCATCGGCCTTCGGAATCACGCGGGCGCGGGCGGGTTGCGAGCGGTACTAGTGAACTCGTGCCCTTTCGCAAAAGGCCGGTATTGGGGTCCCTTCACCCGGGCGCTGGCGCGCCCACCCTCTCCCTCAGGAGAAGGATTTGACATTATTTGACGGCGCTCGCTACCTGCTTGCTTACTGGATCACAACAGTGACCAGATATGTTGCGAGGTCATAGACGCCGCCGGCGATCAGCAGCGTGCCATTATCAACGCTGGGCTTGAAGTCCGGACTGTTTCGAAGATCCCTCACTACATTCAGGACATTTTGTCTGACGGCCTCCTGAACCACCTGCTGTTCAGGGAAGGGAGGCCCCACAATTTTTCTGGCTGCCTTCACGGCCGGATAGATCAGCCTGACAAATTCAAGTTTATGGCCGGTCGGGTAGGACTCTACCGCCGCGATGACCGCGCCGCATTGTGAGTGGCCGAGCACAAAGATCAGACCCGCGCAGAGATGGCTTGTCCCGTAATAGAGGGACTCGGCCAGTGTTGCGGTTGCACCGTTGCCTGCCACGCGCGCGACAAACAGATCGCCGATTCCCTGGTCGAACACCAGTTCCGGCGGGACACGTGAATCCGAGCAAGAGATGACGGCCGCGAAAGGGGATTGCCCATGGTTAAACACGCACTCACGGCGAACTGCATCCTCATGCGGATGGGACTGCGTAAACGCCGCCCACTGTTGGTTTCCCGTTAAGAGCGCCTGGAGCGCGGCCGCGGGAGTGGCTGGTTGGGCTCCATAGCAGGGATCCGCCGCAGTGCAGTCGGATGCCCTCGCCTTACCAGGCCGCAATGCGGGCCATAGAGCCGTTCCGAGCCCGGTGAATGCACCTATCCGCAACAGGTTTCTTCGGCTGACCAGTGACTTCGTGGATGCTCCCATAGTGCCTCCTCCTCGACGAAGCGTCTCCCAACGAGCGTTGTCCAGGAACCAGACCGGGAACTGAAATAGATGTGTTGAACAGCTACCACTATATACCTGAATCGCGTCCGCCCTTGATTTTTATTTTCACCCGAGTTCTTGCGCCCCCTCCGGGGGCTTCTCAACGCAAAGACCGGCAGAAGCGGATTTCCTTCGCTTCACTCAGGACAGCCCTCGGGCAAATTAAAACGTCGGACCTCGGATAACAGTATTTCAACAAAGCCGGCGATTTCGGATAAACTGAAAGTGTACCTTACGCATCCATGGGAGCAGCCGGGCAGGAGTTCTGAGGCTTCGTGCGCCCCGGCGTCTCTTCTAAAACAGCGGGTAATCCATGACCGCCAGCGACCAGCAGGAGCGCATCAAGGAAGTCGTTTTCTGGATTGGCAATTTGGTTACACTGATTGCGTTCTGGATTGCGCTGACAGGGAGCTTCCGCTGGCCGGAGCTTCTGATCGGCGCGGGCGCGGCGGTGATCGCGTCCATCGCTTCAGTAGCGACTGAGGCGACTACACTCCCTCATTTCCTACCCCACTGGCGTTATGTGTGGAGATCGCGGGGCGTAATCTGGCAAATTCCGCTGGGGGTGATCTTCGTTTTGCGGGCGCTGTGGCGGGAGGGCAGGCACGCCAGCGGACAGGTTGGCTTTGTGCCGTTCGATCCGGGGGGCGAAGACGCGGAATCGGAGACTCGACGCGCCGTGGCGGAGGCGTTTCCGACGATAACGCCCGGCTCGATCGTCATCGGAGTCGATCGCGACGCAAGGGTGGTGATCTTTCATCTGCTCGGCAGCAGTTCACCTCCTCCCACGCTGGAGCAATTGGGAGAAGCGAAATGAACCTGTGGCTGCTTGCGTCTGTGGCACTGCTTCCACCTTTTATCGCTTCGGTCTGGGCGACGTTTCGGGGGACGTCAGAGAGCCGCCTGGTGGGATTGGAATATGCGGGTCTGGTGACGATCCTGATGATCGCGTTTATGGCGGAGGGATTCGGCCGACCCGACTTTATCGACCTGGCGCTGGCCTTGGGCCTGCTGGCTTTCGGCGGCGGCATGGTGTTCGCGCGTTTTCTGGAGAACAAGCTGTGAGCGCCGGTTCGTGGGCCATCGCGGTGCTGCTGTTCGTATCCGTGCTGTTCACGTGGCTTGGAGCTGTTGGGCTCGTGATCAGCCGCGGCGCGCTGGCCAAGCTGCATTTCACGGCGTTGTGCGGCTCCATCGGGATTCCAGTGGGCTGTGCCGCTCTCATGATCCAGCACGGAGTGTCGCAGGTGACGGTAAAGGCGCTGCTGGTGGCCGTATTCGCGATCGTGACCAACGCCGTCCTGACCCATGTTACGGGGCGGGCGGTGCGCGTCTCACAACAGGGTGACTGGCGCCTGCAGGCGGACGAACGGCGCAGGGAATTCGAGGCCTGAGCGATGCTCGTAACCATCCTGATCGTGGTCATGCTGCTGGTGACGGCCGTGGTGGCAACGCTGGTGGTCGCAACCACTGAACCTTTCCAGCAAATCATGGGCCTGAGCCTCTACGGGTTCTGCCTGACACTGTTTTTCTTCCTGCTCCGCGCGCCCGACGTGGTGCTGGCGCAACTGGGCGTAGGCACCGTCGCGCTGCCTCTGA
Organism: Terriglobia bacterium; assembly: GCA_036278995.1. Classification (GTDB taxonomy): domain Bacteria; phylum Acidobacteriota; class Terriglobia; order UBA7540; family UBA7540; genus SCRD01. Next base: position 3,424 of record DASUJZ010000076.1, read on the forward strand.
TCGTGCTGCTCGCCATGAGCAAATTGCGCCGCCGCGGCGGCCCGGAGAAGGAGGAGAAAGGTGCGCAACCATGAGAATCCGCACGGCCGCCTACATCTTCTTCGGGCTGTTTGTCGCCGGCGCCTACGCCTGGGCCGTTCTGTTTCTGCCCGCCTTCGGCAATTATCACGCTGCCTATGGAGAGATGCTGAATCGCATCACGCTCTACGAGCGGCATGCAACGAACGTGGTGACTACGGCGGTGTTCGACTATCGCGGATTCGACACCTTAAATGAAGAGTTCATGCTGTTTATAGCGGTGGTCGGCGTGCTAGTGTTGTTTCGCGCCGGGCCGGCCGACCAGCGAAAGCACTCCGGTCCCGAGCAGCAGAGCGACGCCGTGCGCACTTTTGTGCTCGGACTGGTCAGCCTGCTGGCGTTGTTCTCGTTGTACATCATCCTTACGGGCCAACTGACACCCGGCGGCGGATTCCAGGGCGGCGTGATGCTGGCCACTGCTTTCGCCTTGATCTACCTTTCCGGGAGCCTGGAGGCATTCCTGCGCGTCACTCCAAAGAAGGGGCTGGAGGTTGCGGAAGCAATCGGCGTGGGCGGCCTGGTGCTGTACGGCATAGCCGTTGTTGCCATGGGTTATCCGTTTTTCCAGAACGTGATTCCGCTTGGCACGACCGGCCATCTGCTCTCGGCGGGTTCGCTGCCGCTGCTGAATGTCTTCACGGGCATCGCGGTGGCGATGGGCATGGTGCTGCTGATGCACGCGTATCTGCGCGAGGTGCTGGAAGGAGGCGAGGGCGACGAATGAGCGGCTTCCTCTCCTCTCTGCCGTACCTGGTCTCAGCGTGGATCTTCTTCGCGGGGCTGTTCGGGATCGTGCGCAGCCGGAACCTGCTGCACATGGCAGTCTGTGTTGTGATTATGCAAAGTTCAACGTACATCCTGCTGCTCTCGATTGGGTTCCGCAGTGGCGCTACGGCGCCGATTTTCTATGGCATCAGCCCCACGACTCTCGCAGTCGATCCGGTTGTGCAGGCGCTTGTCCTCACGGACGTTGTTGTCGAAACTGTGGTGCTGGCACTGCTGCTTGCCATCGCCGTGCAGATCCATGATTGTACCGGTGAACTCGACCCGAATCGCATTGCAAAGATTAAGGGATGAATCCCGCGGCGTTGGTTCCTCTTATCGTGGGCGTGCCACTGTCGGCCGCCGCAATACTGGTGGGCGCGGGCAAATCGCTGCCGCGCCGCCTTGCTGATTCCATTGCCATTCTGTCGACGGTCATCTCGATAGGATGCGGCTGCTGGATCTTCAATCACGTGATCGAGCAACCCATCGTTTATTGGTTCGGAGGATGGTATCCGCGCAAGGGCGTGGCAATCGGAATCAGCTTCTATGCCGACCCAGTCTCCGTCTCCTTGTGCGTACTCACCGCCGTGCTGACCTGCACGGCATTTGTTTATTCGTGGCACTACTTCGAGTCCGCAGGAACGCACTACCATGCCCTGATGCTGGTGCTGAGCGGCGCCATCTGCGGTTTCCTGTTGACCGCAGATCTGTTCAACATGTTCGTGTTTTTCGAGCTCTCGACGGTGTCGGCGGTGGCCCTGTGCGGTTATCACAGTGAATCGCCCGGCCCGCTGCAGGGCGCGTGGAACTTCGGCGTCATCTGCACGGTTGCCGCGGTGACGGCGCTGACCGGCGTCGCTCTGCTGTATGGGCGCACCGGCGCGTTGAATTTCGCCCAGGTGGGCGCGGGCATCGCCCACGACCCCAACCCGCTGGTGCTGGTGGCGCTGGCGTTTATCGCGTGCGGTCTTATGGTGAAAGGCGGCTTTGCGCCATTCCACTTCTGGCTCGCCGACGCGCACGCGGTCGCCGCCACTCCGGCGTGCGTGATGTTCTCCGGAATCATGGTGGAGATGACCGCGGTAGTGGTGCTGCGGCTCTACTTCGTGCTGTTCTCGACCGCGGTTGGTGACCGCGAGTGGACCGTTCGCGCTTTGCTGCTGGGATTCTCATCGGTGACCGCCGTCCTCGGCGCCATCATGTGCCTCCTGCAAACACACCTGAAGCGACTGCTCGCCTATTCCACCATCAGCCATGTTGGGCTGGTGCTGCTGGCGGGGGCAATGCTGGTGCCGGAGGCGATCGGATGCGCAATGCTCTACATCATCGCGCACGGGTTCGTAAAGGGCTCGCTGTTTTTGTGCACCGGCGCACTGAAGCAGCGCTTCAATGCAATCGACGAGTCCGAATTGCACGGACGGGCGCGCGGCTGGTATCTGCTCCTCGCCATCTACACACTGGGAGCAATCGGTCTGGCTGCGGCGCCGCTTTTCCTGACGGGGCGAGCCGACTCGCTGGTGGAAGCCGCAGTGCGGGACCACGGGCTCCACTGGACCGTGTGGATTTTCTCATTTTCTGCAATCATAACGGCCGGGGCGGTGCTACGCAGCGCGGGCGCAGTTTTCTTCGGCTGGGGACCGCGAGAGGCAAGCAGCAGCAAAGAGAGTGGCGGCGAGCGCGAGGCCGCTGCCGGCGGTCGCAAGGTCGAGAGGATTATGCTTCTGCCGGCCGCGCTGCTGATCGCATTGGCTATTGGCCTTTCTTTCACGCCCGGACTTGACCACATCGTGCTGCGCGCCGCCACCGATTTCCACGACGGAACGCGGATTCGCGATCGCATCATGAACATCACACACGCGCCGCTGAAGCAGGCGGATGCCCATCGCGAAAAAGAATTGATGGCGGAGCCGGTCGCGGAAAAATACAGCGTCGAGAAAGGATTGATCAACGTAGCCCTTGCGCTGGCTGTGGCTTTTCTGGCGCTGAATCGCGATCGGCTGAGGCTGACGCGAGTCCGTATCCTGACTCGGCCCGCGTCGTTGCTGCGTGCCATTCATACCGGAACCGTCGGCGACTACGCCGCCTGGTTCATTGCGGGAGTCGCGGTCTTTTCGGGCGTGATGCTTTTACTTTGGCGCATGTAGCGGCATCGCTGTGCCATTTCGCAATGGCCCGCTGCTCGTTTTCGGCAAAAATCCGGAGACCGCAGCATCGGCGGTCTGCGCTACTCCACTCACTGCGATATCGTATCCGGCGTCAGGCCTGGAACTCCGCTGCGTGATCGGTGGCCCAGGCAAGAAAGCTTCGCGGCGGTGATCCTGTGATCTGCTCGAATGTCGGCGAGAGAAATGCGGGTTGGCCGATCGCGGCCGCCCAGGCGTCCAGCAACATGTTTATTACCGAAGGCGGCCAGATTGCGAGCCACTCACGCCGCGCATCCTCTGCCGACATCTCCTCGATGTGCAAGGGCTTCCCGATCACGCGGCCGATGGTGGACAACTGCTCGAACTGAGTTAGGGATTGAGGTCCGGTCAGGACGTATTCTGCTCCCGCATGGCCGTCCTCGCACAGCGCACGGAGCGCGACCGCCGCGACATCACGCTCGTCAATCGGTGCGGTGGGAGCTGCCAGATACGGCCAGCGCACGACATTGCCCGCCCGAATCTGCGGCGCCCACCAGCGCAACGCGTTAGCGGCAAACATTCCGGGCCGAAGAAACGCCCATTGCAAGGATGAGCTTTCGATGAGGCGCTCGATCTTCTCGGCCAAACCGCGCATCGGGTTCGGCTGCTGGAAAAAAGGGTGGGCTGTCTTGATGGGAGCGGAAAGGAAAACGATCCGCCGCGCCTTGCTCGCGATCCGCTCCAGAGCAGGAGCTGCGAACTCGGGTGGAGCGGTCCACACCAGAAATACTGTGTCCACGCCTTCCAGCGGTCGATCAAGGCTTTCGGAAATTCTGAGATCACCCTGCACAACTTCAACCCGTGCCGGCAGGCGCGCCTTGTCCGGGTTGCGCACGAGTGCGCGAACTTTCAGGGATGTGGCCGCCAGGTGCGAGGCAAGGTGGCGCCCCACCGTTCCCGTGGCGCCGACCAGGAGGATGCGGCTCATGTCGGGACCATAATACCGGAAATCGGGCAAAATGATGAGTCTCGTCGCTCCGAGGGTGAGGTCCGTGGTCATCCTTGCGCCCTCCGGGGCTTCAGGGGAATGGTAATGGTATCGGAGTCCCCTCCCGCAAGGGACCATGGTCTAAAATCTTGTGCGCCTCCGGCGCTTTTGTAGCAGCATCTTCGGCCCATCTAATTGAGTCCATGCAGGCGGCCGTGATATAACCGTGGATCGATGCCAGCACGAGTGAATCAAACGGAGTAAGCCCAATTCCGCTAAGAGGCTTGGACGTATGAACGAGGCAGTTTTGAATAATGCCGCAGCGGTGCTCGGGGGTCTCGGCAATCTGCTTCCCGATTTGGAATCTGTCTACAAAGACATCCATGCTCATCCCGAACTGTCGATGCAAGAGACACGCACGGCGGGAATCGCGGCAGATCGTCTTCGTGCTGCCGGATATGAAGTGGCCACCGGAGTAGGAAGAACTGGCGTTGTGGGTCTGCTGCGCACCGGCGAAGGGCCGACTGTCATGCTGCGCGCCGACATGGACGCGCTGCCGGTCCAGGAAGCGACGGGCCTGCCCTACGCCAGCAAGGTGACGGCCACTGAAAGTAGTGGGAAGATTGTGCCCGTGATGCACGCCTGCGGTCACGACATGCACGTGGCCTGGCTGATCGGCGCGGCTACGCTGTTAGCGAAGTCTCGAAGCGCATGGAGAGGGATGCTGATGCCCGTCTTTCAACCAGCGGAAGAAACAGCGGCGGGCGCACAGGCGATGATCGACGACGGGCTCTTCAAGCGCTTCCCCAAGCCCGACGTCGTGCTCGGCCAGCATGTGATGAGTTTGCCTGCCGGTGTTGTCGCGGGCCGTGGCGGAGTGATCACGTCCGCCGCTGACAGTCTCCAGATTCGACTATTCGGGCGGGGCGCTCACGGGTCGATGCCGGAGGCCAGCATCGATCCGGTGGTAATGGCCGCGGCGACGGTGCTGCGACTGCAGACGGTGGTTTCCCGGGAGGTGGCGGCGAATCAGGCAGCCGTGGTCACTATCGGCGTGCTGCAGGCCGGCACGAAGGAAAATGTGATCCCGGATGAGGCGATCATCAAGCTAAACGTGCGCACTTACGATGAGAGCGTCCGCAAGCGCGTGCTCGCTGCCATCGAGCGGATCGTCAATGCCGAAGCCGCGGCTTCAGGCGCCCCCAGGAAGCCCGAAATCACGACCCTCGACCGTTATTCACTCGTCCAGAATGATCCGGAGGCGACCGAGCGAGTGAGCGATGCATTTCGACTGCACTTTCCGGCTGGCCGTGTGCAGGAAACCCATCCGACGACCGCGAGCGAAGACTTTGGATCGTTCGGGTCCCAATGGGGCGTTCCGTCCGTGTTCTGGTTCGTAGGCGGCATCGATCCCGACCTGTACGCGAAAGCCAAACAGTACGACCGTATTGGCGATATCCCGACCAATCACAACCCGCGTTTTGCACCGGTGATCCATCCAACTTTGGAGTCAGGCGTCGAAGCGCTGGTGGTTGCGGCCCAAGCCTGGCTATCGGCTTGAGGCCGCATGATTCTCTACGGACATACTCTGCTCAGCACGCTTCTGGTTGTCTTCGATCTTGCCGGCACCTTCGTCTTCGCGCTCAGCGGCGCAACGATGGGCGTTAAGCACAGGCTCGATTTATTTGGGGTCCTCGTTTTATCGTACGCGGCGGGCAACGCGGGCGGTATCACGCGCGATGTGCTGATTGGAGCCGTCCCACCGGCAGCCGTTAGAGACTGGCGATACGCCGCTGTCTCGATTCTTGCCGGACTGATTACCTTCTACTGGTATCGAATCATCAACCGGTTGAGCAGCCCTGTGCTGGTGTTCGACGCCGCGGGACTGGCGCTGTTTGCGGTTTCCGGTGCGGGCAAGGCGCTGGTGTTTGGCGCCGGGCCGGTTGCGGCGACGCTGCTCGGCATGCTGACGGGGATCGGCGGTGGCATGCTGCGCGACATCCTTGTGAGGGAGATTCCCACCGTGTTGCGAACCGAACTCTATGCAGTCGCGGCATTGGTTGGAGCGGGTGTGGTGGTGCTGGGAAGATCGCTGCATCTTCCTACCGCCGGAGCGGCAATAGCGGGCGCAATCCTCTGCTTTGCGCTCCGAATTCTCGCCATGCGACGAGGCTGGCAACTTCCTACAGCGCGCCCGCCAGAATAATCGGAATGACACCGGCCACTAACCACGGACACTATTCACCAACCACGATCACTGCCGGTTTCAGGGAGCGCCGAGGGCTTCGCGCTGCCAGGTGATCTGGCCGTAAACGCTTCGCCGGATGCCGACGATCGGACCCGGATCGCTGGCAAACTCGAAGTGATCAGGCTGGAAAAGGTTTTGCCCGACGACAGAAATCTCGAGGCTGGGCCGCAATTTCCAGCCGAGCCGGACATCTCCAGTCGAATACGGCTTGACCACCAGCGCCTGGAGCGCACTGACGTGACGATAGGTGAGGTCGAGGTTAAGAGATTTCGTGAGATTGAAGCCGGATTGGACGCTTACCTGGTGGCGCGGACTCGAACCCTCAACGAAAGGCGCGCTTCCGACGTCCAGGGAATTCGGGGCCTTCTTTAAATTCATCTGCAGATACGAGTAAGATGCCCGCAATCGCCAGAATGAAGTCGGGTCCCACTCCGGCGCAAACTCCACCCCTTTGGTTGTGCCCAGCAGGCCATTGCCAAAGTGTGCGGGGAGCAGAAAATGCGCCGGGGCTGGCGTGGTTTCGAGGAAGGGCGCGCCGATGACGTCCTCGCTGAACAGATCGTGGTAACGATTGTAAAATCCGGTAACGTCAAAATAGAATCGCGACCCGAGCAAACGCCGGTAACCCAGTTCATAACCATTCAGTTGTTCCGAGCCGAAGTCGGGATTGCCGTTGAAGCGCGCAAAGAAAGGGACGCCACCAGGACCGAAGCCGAGAAAGCCGGAAAGAAAGAATGCCCGCTCCGCAGCGGATGGCGTTCGGACAGCATGCGTGAAAGCCGCCCACACGGACTGGCCGGCGGAGGGAGTCCAGATCAGCCGGACCGTGGGCTGCAGTTGCACGCCGGTGTAATTGGTTTTCAGCAGCTTGGTGCCCAGGGTCAGCGAGAGGCGGTTCGGGACCAGTCCAATCTCATCCTGCAGGAACCCGCTGTACAACGCATCCGTCCGAGTCATCGGCAGGAAGAAGAGGCCGGAAACGATGGTCGGGTCGGTGGCCTTGCTGAAGCGAAGTCCGAAGCCCCAGGAGAGTTGCTGGCTGGCCGGTAAAGGGAATCGGTGTAGAAAATCGAGATCGAACGTGTTGCGCGATTCGGCGAAATTGGGTTCGTTGCGCTTACTCCGATCGTAATAAGCCTCGAGTTGCATGTCCCTGTCCGCGCCCTGAGTGCGATGCCACCGTGCCGTGATGTTTCCGCCGGAGAGCGGCGCGGTGCCGTCAATAATCTGTGAGTACGGTGGGGCGTAGCTGACCGCTGTGACGTCTTCACCGACGCCCTCCGCGTACAGATCGCCTTGCACCACAAAGCGGTCGCTGCTGCCCCGCGTGAAATCGGCGCGAAAACCGCCCTGAATATCGCGCCAGCGGTCGTAATTGTCCCCATTCGAGTGGAATTCCGGACCGCGGACGAATCCCATGCCGTACACGCGGTAGTCAAAATTGCTTCCGTGAGTTCCTCCGTGGCGGGCCACAAAAGAGCCCTGGTCCACGTTCCCACCGCCCGCGCTGACCAGATCACCGTGGGTGTCCTGGCTGGATTTGGTGATGATGTTGATGACTCCGTTCACCGCATTGGGCCCCCAGATGGTGCCTCCTGGTCCGCGGACGACTTCGATCCGGTCAACATCCTGCAAGGGCAGATTCTGCGCCTCCCAATAAGTCCCGGCCAGCAAGGTGGAATAAACACTCCGTCCGTCAATCATGACGAGTACGTCCCGCGCAAATCTGCCTCCAAATCCTCGAATTCCGATGGCCCAGCGATTGCTGTTAATGCGGGCAACCTCGACGCCCGGAGCGAGCCGCAAAGCTTCGGGAATGGATGTTGCTCCAGAACGCTCAATGTCCTGCTGGGTGATTACATACACCGCCGCCGGCGTGCGCCACACCTCCTCCGGTTCTTTGGCGACGGTGGTGACCTCGACGTTGCCGAGTTGCTCGAGCGTCATCTGCTTGAGAGGGACATGCAGTTGCGCCTGCTCAGTGGGACGAGCAACGCCCCACGATGCCAGAAATAGACAGGGCAGGACACCAGCCCAGAGTCGAAGCCAACTGGTTCTGAATCGAATGGGATTTCTCCTGTAACTCGCCTGCGCCTGTAAGTCCCGGTCAGCGCAGCGGGCGGTTCAAGAAGTTTTTCACATGCTGAGGATCTTTCCGTTAAGGATAGAATCCGCAGAGTTCAAGTATAACTGCTGCTCTACCTCCTCGGGCCGAATAAAATCACAGCGCTCGAAATGATGCGGGCACTAAGCAACCCGCAAATCATTCAGCAGCTTTCTCCACGCAGCTTTCTCCCGGGCAGGTTGAAAGAGCGCCAAGCGGCGGGCGCATCGCGAACGCAGCAGACGAAGGAAGGCGCGATCGTTCTCCGCGCGTTCGAGAAGCTGTGCCAGCTGTCCGGTGTCGCCCACGCGGAAGTATCCCGGGTAGTCCTCTCCCAGAATGCCGACGGAACCCGGAATCCTGGAAGCGAGAACGGGCACACGATTGACGATGGCCTCTGAGAGAAGGTTGGCTCCGCCTTCCAGCTTTGAAGAGAGGACGCATAGCCTGCTCCGCGCAAGAATCCTCTGCAGATTCCACCTGGGCCGCTCGCCTCGCCAATGATAACGACTGTTGCGCTCCATTTCGGCGCGCGCGAAGTTCGCCATTCCCGCGCTAAGGGCCGCGCCAAAGTGCAGGATGCGAATGCAGGAGTCGGGCGGCAGCAGCCGGGCGGCAAGGGCTGCACGGAAGGGGTCCTTTACCGGGCGCAAGTGGCCGACGACACACACGTCAAAGCTGCGGGCATTGCGGGCGGCGAGTGGCCGGGGGCAGTTGCGAGGGGCCGGGCGAGCGGACTGGAATATCACGGCGGCTTTATCGCGCAGGCGGGGGCGAATCTCGTCAAGCGCCTTGGGCTGAAGCACAACAAGGCGCGTGGCAAGATCGAGAGAGGTTTGGGCGCGGCGGCTCTTCCGCAGGTCGCGATAAACATCCGTGCCAGTCAACGCAACGATGAGCGGCCGGTCGGGATGGAGGCGGTGGAACCTTCGGATGGCGGGATAGCTCCGCTTGGCGTGCAGCGCCAGCAGCAGATCCACGGGCGTGCCCTGGTATGACTGCGCGAGCATGACGTGATGCCCGAGTTTGCGCAAGATGCGCGCCCAGCGAATGGCTGTGACACGGTTACCGTGCTGCGTCCCGGGGGGCGCGGGGGTAATGATCTGTATTCGCATCCATTGTTCTTGGAATGCAATAAAGCGGAAACTCGGATCGGCCGGTGGACGCCGGTCGCATTTCACCAGCCTTCTATAGGGCACACGTGCGAAAACCGGCCCAGACATCGCAGCGATGCGGCTGGTAAAAGTTGCGATAGGTATTCCGGATCAATCCCGGGCGCGTCGTCCAGCAACCGCCGCGCAGCACCTTGTGATCGCCAAACCACGGCTCGGAATATTCCTTGTAGGGGCCGGGTGAAAAGCCGGGATAGGGGCCGAAATTCGTGGCCGTCCACTCCCATACATTACCGATCATCTGCCGACATCCAAAGGCACTGTCGCCCGCGGGCAGGGCGTCCACTTCGATGCAGCCCATGGCTCGCCATTCGAGGTTGGCACGGTCGGGGGTTGGCGGGTCACCGCCCCAGGGGAAAAGCCGCTTCGATTGGCGGAATCCGCCGTCGGAGGCGGGCTCGGCGCTGGCCGCAATTTCCCACTCGGCCTCGGTGGGCAACCGGCGTCCGGCCCAGCGGCAATAAGCGTCTGCTTCGTACCAACTAACATGAATAACGGGCAGGCGGTCTTCGAGCGGAATCCATTCATCGAAGTGGCGCCGCATCCAGCTTCCCGGACTTTGCTTCCGCCAATAGATGGGATGGCAAGCGCCGGCACTTTCGCGCCAGTGCCACCCGGGCGGTGTCCAAAGCTCGCGGCGTTGGTAGCCGCCATCCTCGACGAAATCACGAAACTGGGCTTGGGTGACTGCGAATCGCGCCATGAGAAACGGCCTTATGACAACAGGGTGCGCCCATTGCTCGTTGTCGAACACAAAGTGCGAGTCGGGAGAGCTGCCTAGCAGAAACGTGCCGGCCGGAATCTCAGCGTCAGTGGCTTGCTGGAGGGAGGGCCTGTCGCGATACGGTTGGCCGGTCGAGCGCGCCGGGAAGCTGTGACTGATGGCGCCCGCGTTCTCGCTGGTTCCCATTTTCGGCTTCGGGTAGCCCAGCGTCTGCCGGGTGTACGTGAACGCTTCGGCGTGCATATACTCGTGAAAGAGCGCCAGGCGGAAAAAGTAGGCCTCGTCATAACCCTCAATTGGCTGGCTTGCATCGCTGACAGCGGCCTCTTCCTGGATGCGCCGAAGGATTTCCTGTACGTAGTCGATTACCTGAGCCTTCGTCGGCAGCGGCAAATCCCATCGCGTGTCGTGCGCGATGCGGGCTGAATCGTACAGTTCATCGCCCTGCGGGTTGACGGGCGCACGCTTCCGGAAATGGCGCAAAATCCAGCGTTCCTGAAACCATGCGACATGTCCAACTTCCCAGCGAAGCGGGTTGACGATGTGCAGCCGCGGCCCGATCATCTGCTCGTCAGTCAGATCGGAAATCAGCTCGAGCGTCCGCTCGCGGGCCTCGTGCAACGCAGAGGAAAGATCAATCGCGGAAGCAGAGGTTAATTGATCTTGCATTTTGCATCCTCTCTGCCGGGTGCCAAAATTCAACTGGCCATGGCGGATCGCCAGTGTTCGCCGCAGGCATCAATTGAGCACGCCAGAGATCCATCCGCCGCCAACCACCTCATCACCATCGTAAAACACAGCGGCCTGGCCGGGCGTAATGGCGCGCTGAGGCACAGCAAATTCGACCAGCGCTTCACCGCCCGAGCGGGTCTCGACGCGGGCGAGGGCAGGGAAGTGCTTGTTGCGGATCTTGACGCGTGCCTCAAAGGAATCGCCCTCGCTTGCCGGGCGAATCCAGTTGATCTTCCGAACCTCCAGGCGCTTCTTAAGCAGTTCATCATTAGAGCCCACCATCACTCGGTTACGTGTGCGGTCGAGGCTAATCACATAGAGCGGAGTTCCCGCGGCCACTCCCAATCCCTTCCGCTGGCCCACGGTGTAGTTTCCAAGCCCCTCGTGCCGGCCGAGCACGCGGCCATCAGTCGTGACGAGCTCGCCTGCGGCGTCCTGGATCTTCACCCCCTGCTCGCTCAAATACGCATCGATAAACCGCCGGTAGTTGCCCGTAGGAACAAAGCAGATCTCCTGGCTGTCGGGCTTTTCGGCCACGGGAAGATTCCGGTGGCGGGCCATGGCGCGGACTTCCTGCTTGGTGAATTCGCCCAGCGGAAACAGCGTGCGCGCAAGCTGCTGCTGGGTGAGCCCAAACAGGAAATACGACTGGTCCTTGGCAGGGTCGCGGCCGGCGAATAAGCGATAGCGGCCGGAGTCGGGGTCCTGCTGAATGCGCGCGTAATGCCCCGTGGCAATTTTGTTGGCTCCCACCTTGCGCGCGGTCTCAATGAATTCGGCAAACTTTATTTCCGTGTTGCAAAGGCTGCAAGGGATGGGTGTTTCGCCCGCCAGATAACTTTCGACAAACGGCCGCACCACGCCCTGTTCAAAGCGATCTTCGAGATTGACCACATAATAGGGCAGTCCCAGAAAGCTGGCGACGCGGCGAGCATCGTACACGTCGTCGAGCGAGCAGCAGCGTCCGCTGGCGCGCCCACGCTCGCCTTCCTCAGCGCCCAGCAGCGCAGGCAGGCGCCGCTGGTTCCAGAGCTGCATGGTCAGGCCGACAACGGCGGGAGGGCCGTTCGAATCGGCGGTCGAATTGTTTTCAGCCAGCAGCGCCGCGACCACGGAACTGTCCACGCCGCCGCTCATAGCTACCGCAATTGTCATGGAGATCAAAACTCTACATTCAGCCAATGCCCAGGCTCATGCCCCTCGGTCTTAAGCGCTGACGGCATCCTTTTTGTAGTGCGGAGAGAGCGAGCGAAGTTGTTCCACCACTCGGGGCAGCACTTCAAGAGCATAATCTACATCCTGGGCGGTGTTGAAGCGGCCCAGGCTGAAGCGAATGCTCGAGCGCGCCTGCCCCGGCCTGCGGCCGATGGCGGTGAGCACGTGCGAAGGCTCGACCGACCCGGACGAACACGCTGCTCCGGTGGAACATTCCACGCCCTTCAAGTCCATGGCGATCACAAAACCTTCGCCTTCGATGTAATCGAAGCTGATGTTGCTGGTGTTCGGCAGTCGGCGCGAGGTGTCGCCGGAAACGGTCGCCAATGGAATGCTGGAAAGGATTCGTTGTTCCAGACAGTCGCGCAAGTGAGCGACCCGTTCCATACCGGCGCCGAGATGTGCTCCCGCAAGTTCCGCGGCTTTGCCGAGACCAACAATCCCGGGAACATTTTCCGTGCCGGGCCGACGGTCGCGCTCATGGTGGCCGCCATACATCAGGGGCCGCAGGATGGTTCCCTTGCGAACGTAGAGCGCGCCAGCCCCCTTGGGCCCGTGCAGTTTGTGCGCGGAAAGAGAAAGCAGATCGACGCCCAGGCGTCCAACGTCCACGGAAATTTTGCCGACCGACTGCACGGCGTCCGTATGGAAATAGACATTATGCTCGCGCGCGATGCAACCTATCTCTTCGAGCGGCTGGATGGTTCCGATTTCGTTGTTAGCGTGCATCACGGAGATCAACACGGTGTCGGGCCGGATAGCCTTTTCCACATCAGCCGGATCGACCACTCCGCTGGGCCCCACGGGAACATACGTGACGCGCACGCCGCGCTTCTCCAACTCTTTCGCCGTGTGCAGAACGGCGGAGTGCTCGATAGTTGTGGTGATGATGTGCTTCGACGCAGACCTGGAAGCGCCGGCAATGCCGAATAAGGCCTGATTATCGGATTCCGTCCCGCCGCTGGTAAAAACAATTTCACTCGGTCGCGCATTCAGAAGATGAGCAAGCTGCTCACGACTTGCCTCGACTGCGGACCGGGCGCGCTGCCCCCTGAGGTGGATGGAGGACGCGTTGCCGTAATCATCCAGAAAGTACGGCTTCATCGCCTCAAATACTTCAGGCGCGACGGCTGTGGTCGCATTGTTGTCCAGGTAAACCCTTTGCATGATCGGATTCCAAAAGCCGCAAGTAAGGCGGAAATACAGATCATTTTGAGAGTATCGCACGCCAGGCGGCGAAGTCAAACAGGCTTGCCGACCATGCGGAAACCGACGCCTGCCAGGAACCAACACGGCCGCCACTTGCGAAAGAATCTCCCATCGTCGCAGGCTGTGGTATCTTCTGCATAATCGAAATGCCCATCCCGTCTTGTGCGGGAGCGAGAAGGGGGCACGCGATGGAAGATAACTTCGATTCTGAAAATTCACAGGGAGACGGCGAAATAAGCTCGCTGGAAGCGCCGGCTTCGGCCACGGAAGATTCCACCCCAATGGTGCACGGAAGCGGTGGAGAACTGGTCGTGGCTCAGGCCCGAGCGGCGGGAGTGGAGTATCTATTCGCCAATACGGGATCATTTGAGTCAGGATTGTATGACGCGCTGACGGATGTTCCGTCGATGCGCGTGATTCTGGGTCTGCACGAAGGCATTGTGCTGTCCATGGCGGACGGCTACCACCGTGTGACGGGCAAGCCGGGGTTTGTGAACGTCCACGCGGTGGTGGGATCGGCGCAGATGATGGGGCAGCTTTATAACGCGCACTGGGACGGCTCCGCACTGGTGGTAACTGCCGGCCTGCTGGATAGCGAGACCGGGAGTGATGAAGTCCAACTCGCCGCGCCGCCGGGGTTCAGCCAAAAGGAGATCGTGCGACCATTCACCAAAATGTGCTGGGAAGTTCGTGAGCCAAGTCTGCTGCCGCTGATGGTCCGGCGGGCATTCAAAGAGGCAACCACCGAGCCGCGCGGACCCGTCTACCTGGCGATGAAGGACGTGGCGCTGGAGAGCAGGGAAGTGCGGGCGCAGGTGCTCTCTGCGGAACGTTTTCTGCTGAGCGCCCGCACGCGCCCCTCGAAGGCGTGTGTGGAGCAAGCAGGCCGATGGCTTGCGGAATCCCGGCGACCGCTGCTGGTGATCGGGGACGACGTGTGGAAAGCGGGAGCGCAGATGGAACTGCTGAAGCTCTCGGAGGAACTTGGTCTGCCGGTCGCAGACCAAGTGACGGCGCAGGCTGAAATAGTTGCGAAGGGGCTCGCGATGGACTCTCCGTTTCGAGCCTTCCACAGCTTTCCGGTGCGCCACCCGCATTACCTGGGCAACTTCCGGGCGAGTTCAGAGTGGATGAAGCGAGGGGTGGACCTGGTGGTCTCGATCGGCTGCCGCGATTTCGGCGATCGGGCGGTGCTGCAGATGAATGATGTACCAACAGGCGCGTGCATCGTCCGGATCGGGATGAATGCCGCCGCCATGGGCAGAAACTATCCAACCGACCTGGCGCTGTTGGGCGACATCAAGGAATCACTGAAGGAACTGCTTGAAAGTGCAACCAGCCTGCTCTCTCCCGAAAACCGCAAGGCCATTGCCGGCGAACGTTCGGCAGAGATTTCGGCATTCACGGCAGAAGCAGCGGAACGCCAGCGCGCGGCGGCGCACCAGAATTTCGGCCAGGTGCCCATCCATCCGGATGAATTGTCACAGGTCCTGGCAGATTCTCTTGATGCGAACGCAATCGTGGTCTGCGAGAACACCACGGCTCCCTATCGGCCCTTTGCATTCGGGTTTCGGGAAAACGAGCAGGTTTTCATCGGCACGGCAGGAGCCAGCCTGGGATGGGGAGTGGGGGCGGCGACGGGCGCCAAGCTGGGCGTTCCGGAACGGCAGGTTATCTGCTTTATCGGTGATGGGGCCGTCATGTATAGCGCCTCAGGCTTCTGGACGCAGGCCCGGTACAGCATTCCTGTGCTTACCGTCGTCGCAAATAACCACAATTACCAGACGGTGCGCCTGGTCTATCACGGCTTCAAGGGCAGAATGGCGGCCGCGGGGCATTATGCCGGGACGTATCTGGGAGAACCTGACATCGACTTTGTCGCACTTGCGGGAAGCCAGGGCGTGAGCGGGGTGAGAGTTGATCATCCGAATCAGCTCAAACCGGCACTGGAACGCGCAAAGGCTGTGACGCGCACAGGGAAGCCCTATCTGATTGAGGTTATCACTGCCCGCTACGGGCCCGGGGCTGAATCTGTCTGGCACGAAGGCGCACGTTTGTCGTAGGATACAGAAGCCAAATCGGCAAGGTGACGAGGTTCTACATCCATTCGGGTTGACCCCGCCGTCGCAAAGCGGCATTACCTGACGCTGAATACACAAACTCACTGCGGGAGGAGTAATGAACGGCACTCAAAAAGAGGGAAAACGGAACTCATTCAATACGGTGCTCGATTCAGGCGCGGGGCTGGCGGTTCCTGCCGGGATCACCTTTATTACGCGTCCAGACAAAGTTTTCGGGGCGAATGATCGTGTGCGAGTCGGCGTGTGCGGCATCCGGGGGCAAGGGTTCGAGCACATCAAGGAATATTCGCGCCTGGAGCGCGCTGAAGTAGCCGCCGTCTGCGACGTGGATGAAAATATTATTGCCGGGCGGCTGTCGGACATGGACAAGATGGCGTTGCCGCGGCCCAAGACGTATATCGATGCCCGAAAGCTGATGGACGACAGGTCCATTGACGCCATTTCGATCGCCGCGCCCAACCACTGGCACTCCCTGCTGGGCATCTGGGGCTGCCAGGCGGGAAAGGACGTCTATGTTGAAAAGCCGTGCTCGCACAACTGGTGGGACGGATACCAGCTTGTGAAGGCTGCCCAGAAGTACAATCGGATTGTCCAGCACGGCACGAATTCGCGTTCGGAAGAGGCGATTATTGAAGAAGTGCAGAAGCTGCACGATGGTCTGATTGGCG
Source organism: Terriglobia bacterium (assembly GCA_036278995.1). Classification (GTDB taxonomy): domain Bacteria; phylum Acidobacteriota; class Terriglobia; order UBA7540; family UBA7540; genus SCRD01. Next base: position 19,531 of record DASUJZ010000076.1, read on the forward strand.
AAGTCTATCTGGCCCGTGGCCTCTGCTACAACTGGCGCAACACCATCGGCCACACCCCGGTCGAGCCGGTCCCTGCCGGCGTCCACTATGATCTGTGGACAGGGCCGGCGCCGCTACACGACTTCACCCCCAACCACTTCCATTACAACTGGCACTGGTTCTGGGATTACGGCAACGGCGACATCGGCAACCAGGGCATCCACCAGATGGATGTTGCCCGCTGGGGGCTCGGTGTCGGCTTTCCAAATAAGGTATCGGCCATCGGTGGACATTTCATGTTCCGTGATGATCAGGAGACGCCGAACACGCTGAGTTCCGTTTTTGAATTCGAGATGCCGGACGGGAAACGCAAAATGCTGGAGTTCGAGGTGCGCCACTGGACCACGAACCACGAAGCGGATATCGGCACGCCCGGGTTTGGCGTGGAAATTCCGGGCTTCATCGGCCCGCCGAGAAAGGGGCCTCGTCGGGCGCGCGGCCCCTTCGGCACGGTGGGTAACATCTTCTACGGCTCCAAGGGTTATACGGCGTCGGACAATGAAAGCTTTGCGTCCTACCGGTCGTGGCTGGGACCGGCACACGAACCCGGACCTGGCGCCAGTCGCGGCGGAAATAACTGGGGCAATTTTATCGATTGTGTTCGCAGCCGCAAGAAGGAAGACCTGAACGCGCCAATTGAGGAGGGACACATTTCATGCACGCTGGTGCATCTGGCGAATGCTTCCTTCCGCCTGGGCCGCACGCTCAACTTTGATCCCGTTAAGCAGGAAGTTATCGGAGATGAAGAAGCGAACAAGATGCTGCGCGGGCACTATCGCGAACCTTTTGTGGTGCGCGAGGAGGTGTAGAGAAAAGACGAAGGCGGTTCGCTCAATTTGGGCAAGGCTTGGTGAAGCGCGGGAATCGCGCTCTACGTTTCACTGAAGTCGATCATCTTGGGCTTGAGACGGAATCCCTTGGTGGAATAAATGATGTAAGTGATGCCGATGGCAAACCAGATGCCGCCCACGATTTTGGCAAGGATGTTCAGGTTCCACCAGATCATTGCGCAGAAGACAAAGCCGATAAGAGGAAGGATGGCATCACCCAGAATGCGCCTGCGGCCGCTGCGCAGGACAATCGAGAAGTGCCAGAAGGTCGAAAGGTTCACTCCCATAAAAGCCAGAAAAGCGCCGAAATTCAGCAGTTCGGCCGCGTGCTCGTAAGCATTCCCGAAGTAGTTCAGCGACACGGCGCCCAGGAAAGCCACCAGCCCGATGAGAAGAATGTTATAGGTGGGCGTGTTGGTGTTGGGATGCAGATGACCGAAGAACTTACGCGGAAGCACTCCGTCACGCCCCATGCCGAATAGCAGCCGGGCCGCGCCAAGTCCACCCGTCAGTCCGCTGCCCAGAGCCGCCAGCACAAGAATGGCACCCATGGCCTGGAACAGAGGCATGCCGCCCACGCGCTGGCAGACGTCCATAAAGGCTGTTTCGAGGTTGGGAAAGGTGTGCCAATTGGGCCAGACGCGCTGCCCCAGATAGACTTCAATGCCGGCAAAGATGCCGGTGAAAAGACACACCAGCACAGTCGCGCGCAGCACGTTGCGTTTGGGATTTTCCACGTCCTCAGAAAGCGTGGTGATGCCGTCAAAACCGATGTAGGTGAGCGCCGCGAAAGAGGTCGCCATCCAGATCTGATGGCCGTTAAAGGTTTGGGGGTTATAGAAAGGCTGCGTGGAGAACAGGCCGCCCCAGCCACCGCCCGAATAGAGATACCAGACCGCCAGAACAAGAAACACGGCGATGACGGTACACATGCAGACCAGCAAAACTTTGTTGGCGCGCGCCGAGGTTCTGATGCCGCGGAGATTCAACACCGTCATGAGGGCCACCACCAGAAAAGCGGCAACGGCATAGGGCATTTGAGGAAGGTAGCGGCTGTGGATGGCTACCGCAATCCAAATGGAGTTCAAAAGCGGCTGGAGAATGTAATCCAGCAGCATGGCCCATCCAATTAGGAATCCCAGGTGCGGATTCAGGGCCTTGCCGACGTAGGTATAAGCTGATCCGGCCGACGGGTAGACGGCCGCCATGCGCCCATAGCTGAATGCGGTTATCATCATGGCAAACATGGCGATCAGAATGGTGGTGACGGTGTGCCCGTTGGAGAGTTTCTGCGCTACTCCGAAGAGTGGAATCGGTGCCGTGGGCTGGATGAGAACAAGACCGTAGAACACCAGGTCCCAGAGTGTCAGGACCCTTCGCAGCCTCAACTGGCCGGCCTCTGCTGGCGTGGCGCTGTTTGGCATAATCCGCAGAAGATTCGAACGAAAAAGGCTGTGCCCGCCGCACTGGCCGGGTCATCCCTGGACCGTACGAGAGTGAGAATAGCGATTGGTGAAGAGAAAGTAAAGTAAAAGCAAGGCAGGCTGTTTATGCGGGCGAATCAGGCGGAAAAAGCCGATTGACACTCCGGTGGAGGAGGCATATAAACTCTGCTGAACTCTAAATCAAAGAGCACTTGAACAAGGAGATTGCGATGCGCCAACTTTATTCCCTTTGCTGTGTAGTGACTCTTGGCGGAGCCTGCGCGCTGGCTGCATTCGGGTCTCCCCAGGGAACGCTCTCGGTGGGCGCCGCGCGCGTGGACATTACGCCGCCCCCTGATGCGGCACTTCCCATGAGCGGGTATAGCGGCCGCAAACAGGGTTTTCAGAAAATACACGATCACATTTACGCGCGCGCCATTGTGCTGAGCGACGGGACGCATGAGGCAGCCATTCTCTCCTGGGAATTGATCGGAATGCCGGACGGCGTGTGGCAGCAGGTTTCAGAGCGCATCAGAAAAGAGCTGGGAATTCCTGCCGATCATGTGATCCTGGCGGGAGAACACGTCCACAGCGCTCCTACGGTGGCCGGAGCATATACGAAGGGAACGCCCGAAACGATTGCCTATACGGGGAAATTGGAGGATTACGCCTTCCAGGCGGTGAAACAGGCCAAAGCGAACCTGCAGCCAGCGCGATTTGGATTCGGGACGGGGCGGGCCTACGTGAATATCAACCGCCGGGAGCAATTCCCGGATGGCGAATGGGATCTGGGGTATAACCCAGAGGGGCCGTCCGATAAGACGGTGGCGGTGTTAAAGTTTGAAACCCTGGCAGGCAAGCCCATTGCTATCCTGATAAACTACGCCGTGCATGGCGTGGTGATGGGTCCCGACAATCTGCAAATCAGCGGCGATCTGCCCGGCGCCACGTCGAGGTTCGTAGAGCAGTATTATCAGGGGGAAATCCCAATGCGTTCCGACGGCGGATGGGACCTGCAACTCCAGCCGCAGGAAAAGACCGACGGTGTTGTTGCGCTGTGGACCAGCGGGGCGGCGGGTGACCAGAATCCGATTGTAATGGAGCAGAGCGGAAATTTCGGTATGGTTGATGCCCTGGGACGAATCCTGGGAGAAGAGAGCGTTCGGGTGGCCAATAATATTAAGAACCTCTCGCCCCAGGCAAGCGTGTGGGGAACTCAGCGGGTTATCAATTGTCCCGGGCGCGAGGTTGTCCCGGGACCGCATCCCAAGGGGGAATATAAGTTCGAGGATACCGATCCGGTCGATATCCGCCTGAGCGTGCTGATGCTCAACAACATTGCCGTCACCGGCGTTTCCGGCGAGGTCCTCACTCCCATCTTTCTGCGCCTGGAGCGGGAATCGCCCTTGCGCCACACGATCATGGTGACGCACGCTAATGGATTGAGCGGTTACATCCCAAACGACGCCGCCTACAACCAGGTGAGCTACGAAGTCAGAACCACGCACCTGAAGCCCGGCTGCGCCGAAGCAGGAATTGTAAACGGGCTGGTGGATATGATCAACCAGCGTTGAGACCGGCGGACGGCCTCGCCCGTACAGTTAGGCAGCTTAAACCAGCCTTGTATTGCATGACTTAAGGGCAGCTACTTTGTCGACAAGGCCATTATAGCTTCGTTGCAGGCTTGACGCCGCTCCGGGCGCCCTGCCACGATTGCAGGCTATGTCCTGCGAAATGTCGCGCGAAGACTTCGACAAAGCGGTGAAGAAGGTTGTGGATCAGGAGTTCGAGGGGCCGATCAACGCGGGCTGCTGACCAGAGAAGGTATCGCGCCCATCGCGGGGGGATGTGCGAGACGATCCACAGGGATTTTCCTGTCATCACAGCGGACAACGCGGAGTACCACCTGCGGTTGCTGCGGAAGGAGTGCCGGGAAACGGCCAACCGCACCTACGTGATGGCCAAACGAGCATACGGCGTGTAGCGTCCGTTCAGAAAAGGGACAGCGCAGCTATGTTATAATTGGCCCATACTGACGATGCGTAAACGTTCGAATCAATGGCGTCGCGGGTTACATCGTCAGGAGGAGTACGCCATTAAGCGGGGGTAATTCAGCGGTAGAATGCCAGCTTCCCAAGCTGGACGTCGCGGGTTCGATCCCCGTCCCCCGCTCCATTTTTCGAGCGGATCACAGCTTTCAGCAGGCGCCTGGTATTGAAAGCCACAGAAATTGAGGAAAACACCGCCGGAGCATCCGTTGGCACGCTATTTCGATGAGCGGTTGGCTAATCCTAAAGAGACTGCTGCGTCTTTCGTCGAAGCGCTTCCGGCGCTTATCCATGCGGCGCGCGTCAGTACTGCTCCAGCGACGCAGGACGCAGCCGCGATACGTCTCAGCTTTTGATTATTCGACGAGCTTCGCCGCCCGGCGAGCAGCCTTAGCACAAGCGGCACCGGCCCTGACAGTAATCCACCCAGCCGAGTAAGCCAGCCGCTCTTCCCGGATTTTAACGGCTTGAGAGCGCGATCGGATTTGATCTCGATGCGCGCTCCGGCGACGGTTTCTGCGCATGCAGCTCCAATGCCCAGCAGGCCCAGTGGTTTACTTGCCTGGTGCCCCGCCAGTTCCAGCAGGCCCACCGCTGAGCCGAGCGCCGAGGCACCGAAATGGTACGGCAACATCCCGACGTTCTCATGCCACACGGGAATGGCCGTGGCGCCGATCAGAACACCGGTGTATGTCGAGAGGCCCAGCCCCATCAGGGCTGCAAACCCCAGAGTCGCGTGTTGTACAATTGCCAGGCCCTTGTCTCCGGCCCGGGAGTGATTTGAACGGAGATCGAGCACACTGACCGCCGTAGAACTAGCCGAGAATCCAGTTAGAATCCACGTCCCCACCGACATGGGACTCTGCGGTTTGAAAACCCGCAGCATGTTAAGGAATCGCGTCGGGCGGCCAAGATCGGACGAGAGCAGGATGGGAGACACGAGAGCTCCGGCAGTTGCCAAATGCTGAGCGTCACGCGCCAGAAGCGGATCCGTCCCCGACAGCCGCGCCATGGCGGCAATCACGGCCGAGGCGCCGGCAGCACCTCCGGTAAACAGATAGGCAGGGACTTCCCATTTCCACCGGGGCGGCTTTAACAGGGGCAGTCCGTAGTACCCTGATTCAGCATCAGCGCGAGCCGACAATCCAGCCGAGATCGAATCCGCACCTGGAACGCGCTGCACCCGCGACTCGCCTTCACGACGGATTTCCATCAGCCGTCCTTCGCTGATGGGACGTCCGCGATCAAGTTGATTCTCGGAACGAATGTGATTCATCATTGCTGCCCTCCGAGGAAAGCCAGCACGGTTCCTGCCAGCAGCATGCCCGCCGCGACCGCAGCAGCCGTCCATCCTCTGCGAAGGTACACCGTGGGAACTTCGGGCGCCGGGGGCAGATTATACGCGACAGGATCTGCGCGTACGATGAAGATGGAGTGAGTTCCCTCTATGCTCGTGTCGCGAGGATCGTATATGTGGGCGTCCTGAACGCCGCGCGCTTCCAGTTCATTCAGTCGCTGATCGGCGGCACGGCGGAGGCTTTCCAATTCGCCAAACTGGATGGACTTGGTAGGACACGCTTTGGCGCAAGCCGGCTCGAGGCCCGCGTGTTGGCGATCATAGCAGAAGGTGCATTTGAACGCGCGCCCATCGCGCTCATTGCGGTCCACAACTCCGAACGGGCAGGTCACAACGCAATACGCGCAGCCGTTGCAGATGTCCGGCTGGATGAAGACGCCGCCGAACTCGGTGCGCACGATGGCGCCGGTCGGGCAGGCTTCAAGGCACCCGGCCTTTTCGCAATGCTTGCAGACGTCCGAGGAGAAGCTCCAGGCTACCGATTCCGGGGAATTGCCACCCAGTCCAGGTATGGGTGTGCTCTCCACAAATTTCACGTGGCGCCAGGTCTCAGCGCCGAAGGCTAGGGTATTGTCGTAGGAGTGGCCGCTCCACATCAGGCCATCGTCGGAGATCTGGTTCCATTCCTTGCAGGCAACTTCGCAGGCCTTGCACCCGATGCACAGCGTCGAATCCGTCAAAAACCCAGTTACGCTCATGCTGCACCTCCGGCGGAATCATGCGCATTCGCCGGCGGCGACGAGCATGGAGCTACATCGCACACGAGCGCTTTAGTTTCCATAATTCTCACGTTCGGCTCTTCGGAAATGGCGAGTAGATCGTTGACGACGTCTCCTTTCGATTTTCCCCGGTAACCCCAGTGGTAGGGCAACGCAACCTGGTGGACGACCTTGCCGTCCAGCGAAATGGGACGGATGCGCCCCGTGACCAGAGCGCGTACGACGATGGCGCTGCGCGGCGTACTGATCTTCACCCAATCTCCATTCCCTATATGGCGGATGGCGGCGAGCTCCGGTGAGAGTTCGCAAAAAAGCTCGGGCTGCAGTTCGGATAATTTCGACAACTGGCGGCTCATCCCACCTGCGGTATGATGTTCCGTCAACCGGTATGTGCTCAGCACCAAGGGAAATCGCTCGTCCGGGCTGGCTGCGTAGGAATTGTCAGGCCGCTCCTTCCGGCGCGCAGCGGGATCATTCTGCTGGCCAGGGTAGAGAAGATTCCTGACCGGCGACTCCAACGGCTCGTAGTGCGCAGGGAGAGGACCATCTTTGAGCCCGCTCGAAACCCAGATCCATCCGAAGCCGTCGGGATGCATGATGAATGGCTTGTCACCAGCCAGCGCCTCATCGCCGTTCGCTTCCTGCGCCGGTTGGTAGTCAGGCCGCTTTGTAACCGTGAAGTCGGGAGTATCCAGCCCGGTCCATTCGCCGCGCGATTCATCCCACCACACCAGCTTTTTCCTTTCGCTCCACGGCTTGCCATCGGGCCGCGCTGAAGCGCGGTTGTAGAGGATGCGGCGGTCACTGGGCCATGCGAATCCCCAGCCGTGACCGTAGAGGCCTTTTGGCTCGCGCTTCCGTGCGCGGTTTTCGTGTTCCTTCGGAAAAACGCCCGAATAGATCCAGCAGCCGCAGGCCGTGGAGCCGTCGGCCTTAAGCTTTTTGTAATTCTCTACAAGCTGACCATCGGCAGTGGTGAATCCGTTGATCTCCTTCAGTACGGCCTCGATCTGAGGTTCTTCCTTCTCTCCCGTAGTCGGATAGTTCCAGGTGAGGGCGTTGAGCCCCTCGTTTCGTGGTCGCCTGTCGAGGGCAGCCTTGGCCTTCAAACGACAGCCGAGGTGATAAATGAACCCTGCATCACTACGCGCATCACCGGGAGGTTCTACGGCCTTCTCGTGGAATTGGAGCAGGCGCTGAGTGTTCGTGAAGCAGCCTTCTTTTTCGGCATGGCCGGCGGACGGAAAGAAAAATACTTCGGTTTCGATCTCATCCGGAGATAGTTCCCCGCGCCGGACTTCGGGCGAGTCATACCAGAAGGAAGCCGTCTCGGACTCTACCATGTCGCGCACGACAAGCCACTTCAGCCTGGAGAGAGCCTTCCGCTCAAGGCCCGAATTGGGCGCGCCCACTGCAGGATTCTGCCCGATGACGAAGAGGCCTTCGAGCTTTCCGTCGGCCATATCGAGCCAATAGCCGAAATGTGAATGGTCGCCCGTAACGCGAGGAAGCCAGTTGAATCCGAAATCATTTTCAGCCGTCGAGGCATTTCCGTAGTACGCCTTCAGCAGACTGACCGCGTACCGATCGAAATTCTGCCACCAGCCGGTTAAGTGGCTATGCTTCGCTATGTAGTCCTGTAAATTGTGAGAATCGGCTTCAAAGAAGGGCATCGGAAGGTAGCCGGGGAGAATGTCATAGAGTGTCGGGATGTCCGTTGAGCCCTGAATCGAAGCATGGCCGCGTAAGGCGAGAATCCCGCCTCCGGGCCGGCCGATGTTGCCGAGAAGCAGTTGAAGAATTGCGGCAGCGCGGATCACCTGCACGCCTTTCGAGTGTTGTGTCCAGCCCACTGCGTAGCAGATAGCGGCCGTGCGCTCGGGCCCCGAGGCGGAGCAGAAAGTCTCGGCGAGGCGCTTGAAAATATCGGGGCTAATACCGCACACCTGCTCCACCATTTCCGGGGTGTATCGGGCGAAATGGCGCTTAAGGACCTGGTAAACGCAGCGAGGATGGAGCAGGGTGGAATCCCGCTCGTATATCGATTCGTCTGCGGCTCCGCCACCGCGATCTTTGCCGTGCCCGCCACCATGCGAGGAATGGCCCGCGGCCGCCCCCTTCGTCGATTTCTTGGGGGAGCCTTTATAGAACCAGGTGTCGGGTTCGTACTGCTCCTTCTCCGCATCCCAACCCGAAAATAGCCCCTCCAAATCCTCTGTATCTTTGAAGTCATCGCGCAGAATCACCGGAGCGTTTGTGTAATGCACGACATATTCCCGGAAGTCCTTTTGGTTTTCCACGACGTAGTTGACCAGGGCTCCTAGCAGAACGATGTCGGAACCTGCACGCAGCGGAACCCACATATCAGCCATTGCCGACGTCCGCGTGTATCTCGGGTCAACATGAATCAGCCTGGCTCCGCGCTCGCGGGCCTCCATCGCCCACTGGAACCCGACCGGGTGGTTTTCCGCCATGGATGATCCCATGATCAGGATGACATCCGAATTAATCAGATCCTGCTGCGCAGTGGTTGCTCCGCCGCGCCCGAACGAGGTGCCCAGACCGGGCACCGTGGAGCTGTGTCAAATCCTGGCCTGATTGCTGACCGCGACCATGCCGAGCCCGGCAGTAAAAAGCTTTTTGATGAGATAATTTTCTTCGTTGTCGAGGGTTGCTCCGCCGAGGTGAGCGATGGCTGTGGTCTGCATAAGGGCTTCGCCGTCTCGCATTTCCTGGAACGTGCGATCTCTGGTTTCCCAGACCCGGTCGGCAACCATGTCCATTGCCTGCTCCAGCGGAATGTGCTCCCAGGCCCGTGACCGCGGGCGCCGGTAAAGCACTTGGGTTTCGCGGCCCGGATGCGTGAGGAGTTCAAAGCTGGCCGCGCCCTTGGGACACAGCCTTCCCCGGGAAATCGGCGATGCCGGATCACCCTCGATTGAAACCAGCTTTCCGTCGCGGTGGTAGACAAGCTGGCCGCAGCCGACACCGCAGTACGGACAAACGGATCGAGCGACCTTCGCGCCCTCGTGCCGAGGACGCAAGTTCCGAGTTCTCTCGGTCATAGCCTCTGGACCGTTTCCGTCCGTGCCGCCGAGGACCTGCCGGACCACCGGCCACGCTTTCAACCAGTCTTGGAGCATAAGCTGCCTCCCGCGAGGTGTCCGATCTTCGTTATCCGGACCCGCCCGTTCTCGATTCGCGTACTTTGGAAAACAGAACCCGAGCGTTTCAGCTCGGTATGCTTCCTACATCTCAAAAGCCGAATTGCGAGTTTACCTTCCGCGAAGTACATGAAATATTTGCCGTCGGGGCTGAGGGCCGGGCTCACATTGATGCTGGCCCTGCTCCTTTTCCGGAACCAGCACGTGCCCGGATTCACTTGGCGGCGTCATCACCTGCAGAATTGGCCTTGCGGATGACTTGAGCGCTTCCTGCCAGTCGGTAGAAAGTTTTTGGGGATCAGTGTGCAAAACGCTTTTGATCGCTCCGACCGGGCCGCCGGTCGCGCCTGCGTACATCACGGCTCCAACTTGGCGGTAGAGGGTTCCACCTCCTCATGGAGATAAAGCGTCTTTACCAGAACGAGCAATGCGGCTGCGATGGGAGTTGCGAGAGCTACGCCCAGCAGTCCCGCGACTTTCCACATGAAGAGCTGTGACAGGATAGTCATGACGGGCGGCAACAGCACGGCCTTTTTCTGAACCAGAGGGGTCAGCGCATAACCCTCAGCCAGGTGGATTGTCAGATACAGCACGACCACGTAAATCACTGTGTTGGGGCCTTTGGTGAGCGCGACGAGAACAGTGGGAACGAATGCAAGCCAGGCGCCGACATACGGGATGAAAATCATCGCGCCCGTGAAAAGGCCCAGAATTAGCGCCATGGGAACTTGCAGCAGCCACAGGCCGATGGCAGTGGAAACGCCGAGAATGACCATCGGAATCAGTTGTCCAATCATCCACCAGCGAAGCGTGTAGATAACCTCACGGGAAACCTCTGCGACCCGCGCTCGATACTTATCGGGAAACAGGTCTAACAGCCCGGAAGCGTATCCTCGCGCATATAGCGCACCATAAAGACCGACAACCAAAATGACGACCGTTCCTTCAATCGTTCCTTCAACCACACGGGTGACGGTAGTTATCTGATCCCCTTGCCCAGCACTGCTCAGCGTGTTACGAGCCATTTGTACAACGTGCCTGCCCCACCCGGTCTGATTCAGGTAGTCCTTGACCTGGTTTATGGCCTTTGGGATTATCCGAGAAACTTGGGTGATTTCGGTGATTGCGCTCGGGATTACCCAATAGCCAATCAAACACGCCACGAGCACGATTCCCAGGACGATAAACGCATAGGAGAGCCTATGGGTGATGGCTCGAGGCGTGTGCCGGTCAAGCCAGTCGGCGCACGCGTGCAGAATGATCGCCAGTAGAGCGCCCGCGAACGCCAGGAGGATGATGTCCAGCCGATACCAGACGCACAAGAACACGCTCGCCGCAACCGACGCCCAAAAAACCAAGCGCTTCGGCCAGTCCGCACCTCGCACCACAGAACCCAGCGTGTCCTGCTGCATACGGTAGGCACCTCATAAATCCACCGGGATTAAATGTCTGCCTCGCAGCCCGGCCTGTACGTGATGCTGTGACGTTGGTGAGGTCTTAAAACTCCGGCTTGGAGGCTCCGGGATTTTATTCTTGAAGGGTTCGTGCTTATGGCTAGTTTAGGGCTCATGTTGTCGAACCGCATGCACCGTTCTGGTAGGAAATAAGGCAGCAGATGCTTCGATGGTGATGAACGAGATCATGCAAACACCCGAGAAGGGAATTCCGCACGATCTGCTCGATAAAGCGGTGTGCGCGGGGATAGTACCCTCGGAAATCAAAGCTGCATTCGGGGTGGGAGGCACGTATGGAAAAGGGGCGCTGGCATGCCGCGAGCACGGAAACGGCAACTGGGGCGCGCCTTCGCTGTTCACCTGGGGAGCAGGTGGAGGAATCCTCTCTCTAACCAGCGGCTGAGTTCATTTATAAACCAACGCTCCCAGCAAGGCACCGACAGGACTGGTCACTCCAGCACAAGCCTTGCCGGACAGCAACCTGTCCCGGCAGGAGCAACCGCAACGCTTCCAAGCCGGCGCCGCTGCCGAGTCACATCCAACGTTGTCGGCAGCTCGGCCCGCGTGAGTTCTACTGACCCTTCTTGTGGCCCGCCTGCTTGTGGTGCTTCATGACGGTTCGAGCGGCAACCTCTTTGGCGCGCTTGCCATACCTTCCAGACTTCTGCGCGCTATTCTTGATGTGTTCATATTCTCGTTCTTCTTTCTTGCTCACACCTCGTAAGTGTTTCTTTGGCATCGTGCACCTCCGATCGGAAGCTAAGCGTAAGTTCTTGCGGTTTGCCCCGTGCGGCTCTCGGCGACCGCGGTAAACGCGGAGCGCCGAAAACCGAACGAAGCGTCTGAAAAATGAGACGCAATCCGGCAGCAATGGAATGCCTCCGGCGTCTCCTGTCTCACTAAGGATGCGCCGCTTCGGCGCGAACGTTGGCGGAACCTGTTGCAATAGTAGTGAGCTTCTTGTCTGCTTCCTTCTCTTCTTCTAACGTCTGTTGCAACAAAGCCTCGCTACTGGTTTCTCCAAGCTGATTCATCCAGGCCCGGACGGAACCATAGACTGCCATCTCGTAGTGTTCAACCCGCTGAGCGGCGGCAATGATTGCCGCGTCCCGGACCCCGCCACCATCGACCTCGCCGAGAGTGTCTTCTCCTTCCTCGATGATGCCCTTGATCCCCTCGCAGGTCTTCCCCTTGGGTTTCTCTGATATGTTGTGGAACACGTGTTCGAGGCGCTCCACATGGCCCTTCGTCTGCTCGAGATGGTGCTCCAGCGCTCTGCGGAGGTCTGCCCCTGAAGCCGCATCGGCCATTTTGGGCAGAGCCTTCACGATTCTCTTTTCAGCATCGTAAAGATCCTCCAGTTCCTGCAGACAGAGTTCTTTTAACGTTTTTGCTTTTGCCATGATATTTCCTCCTTCGGTTTTTCAAAGTCGATTGTTCGAATTGGAACCTCGCGGAAACGGCCACGAGGCTTCCCGGCGCCCGTTAACTTCAACGGCGGCTTACGATATCTGCCGACGTCATTGCCCGTCGGGAAGAGATGGGGCGCGCTCACGTACAGACGGGCAGAGCTGTAAAGTTCTCGATGCAATGTGCCCTATTACAGGTCCTGCAGACCGCCTGTGCTTGAACTTGATCTATGCCGCGCGCTCGCGGTTAACCAGCTTGTTGAAGTTGCTCTTCTGGCCGTCTGAAGTCTTGTCCTGGTACACGAGTGCAAGATTGCTTTCGTCGAATTTCTCAAAGAACTCGTCCCAGGAGATTTCCTGCAGAGAGTCGTCCTTACTTTGAGGAGCTCTTGGAAACTCCAACCGGATCATTCCGGTGTCACCACGGCCTCCAGTACCTTGGACGCAAGCAGGCTTGCCGCCGCGCTCTTCAGTCCAGCGGCGAATGGTTTCGTGATCGGTGGTCGTTTTTGAAAGGTGTTGGCTGCCACCGTGAGAAGAACTGCTGCTTTTTTGAGTCATGTTTCTCTCCTTTCCAGGGAGGGTGTGGTTCCCCCGCCCCATCAATTAGTGTCAAAAGGTTCGCTCTTGGGTATGCGGGCCCCGTGGACGCTCTGCCTCTTGAGTCCCTGCCGGCGGCCCCGGCCTCCCGTGGGGATCTTTTTTGTACCAGGGAAGGGAGGGATGGGGAACGATGATGTCGCCGGAAGCCACGACCTCGGTTTGTTCTTTGCCATCTGAAATGCCGGCCCGCTCTCCCGCTTTCGCCGGCCTGGTCAGTGACGAAGGACCATGCGGCAGGTTTGGCGGTTGCAGGCTCCCCACCAGTATTTGTAGGGTTCGTCTCCTCGCAGGAAGTCCAGCTCGTCGAGGCCCTCCTCAATCGCACGTTCGATCACCTGGCCCTGAACGACGGTTCCTGGGCTGAATTTCTGGAAGCCGGGATCGAAGCCGGTTTGGTAGCAATACCATCGCTGGCCCGATGCGAAGCCGTGCAAGACCGCAACGATGCGGGCACCGATTCGCATGGCGATCGTTCGCAGCCATCCGCGCCGAAGGAAAGCTTCTCCCACTTCGCGATGGAACATCCGGACCTTCGGATCGTCAAAGGCGGCTCGCAGGCGCCGCTTCACTCGGCTGGCATGGTTCAGTTGCACCAGGGCGTCCATTAGTTCCTGCCATGAGGAAGGCTGAGCCGATTCGAAAGTGATTGGGCCCCGTCCGGACACCTTTGTTTGAGCCGACTGGTAGACATGCCGGCGATTCCGGCTGAGGCTCGCCAGAAAACTCTGCCGTGATTTTGGCAGGCGAATGAAGGGACACGGCTGATCCGGCATTTTTCCGACCTTCAATTCGCGCCGAGGGTTCGCCCGCAGGAGTTCGCATCCTTCCCGGAGCCCCTGCAGGTCGGCTGCGTCCCATAGCGAGGTTCGCTGGGCCAGATGCTGCAGAATCAGTCCGGACGCGGTAGCAGCACAATCGGGCGCCAGGAGAAAATCCATGTAGTCGGTGATTCCGATCCCGACAGGCGAGAGTTGTCGAAAGGAGCTCTGCCCATCGTGGCAGTTGTGAATGAATAGCGGAGCGATGCCTGCCAGGCGGCGCCCCTGGCGCACCGCCAAAACCCACAGGCTGCCGAACCCAAAGTGCTTCCACCAACGAACCAGCCAGTCCGCAGAATGGAACGGGGTAGCGCCCCGACACCGCTCATAGAGTGCTTCCCACTCAGGAACGATGGACTCTACGTCCGATAGCGAAGTCAGTTCGTCGATAGTCATAGGCGACGCCACGTCTCTGCAGAGGTTCGCGCGGCCGCCAACATGAGAGCCACGCCGCACAGCAAGCTACCCTCTGGGGTTCAGCCAGCCGGCACATCTGTTTCTTCGCCGGATGGCTGATCGATCGTTAGGTGATCCCCGGGGACAGCGGCTGCGGCAATTTGCATCGCCTCTCGGTATCCGCGCAGTGTTCCGACGTCGTAGTACGATTCGCCCGCGCGCACCCCGCGGGCCTGCCCGCCTCGCTTGAGGAACTCATTGACTAGCGGCCCCACGTACTGGTCCTGGTAGCCACGCTGGCGCCACAGGCTGAAGAGTTCGCGTAGGATCGAACCAGAAAATTGAAAGGCCCCCCAGATCCAGCGCGAAGGCGGATGCGGATATTTGGTATACACGCCGAGGATGCGCTCATCGTCGCCGGTCACCACGGAATCAAAAAACTGCGGTTGATCGACAGGAAACAGTAGAAAGCTGAAGGGATGGCTTCCGAGGCTCCGCAGCGCCTCCGCCGGATACCAGATGGTATCGGGAAGTCCCACGATCGCCAATTCATCCGGCGCAATCAGCGGCCGCGCTCTAAAAATCGCGTCACACAGCCCTGCAGGTTCCGGCTGCACCGCATAGTAAATGCTGATGGGACGCGCGGAGGTGCTGTAATAGCGGACGATGTCCATTTTGCGGGGCGAAATTACAAAGCAGACCTTGGTCACGCCCGCCAGGATCATACGATCGAGCAGGTATTCGCTTATGGCGCGCGGCCTTTCGGCGCTGCCGTTGTTCCCACCCTTGTAACCGACCGGCAGGAGCTCTTTCGAGAACGCTAACGGTTGGATTCGAGTGCCGAGTCCCGCGGCGGGTATGATGCCCCACATGATAGAAGCCTCTACTGTACTGGAACCTCTCCCCGAAGATCCGCCGAGTCTGAGTGCGCCCGATCAAGAATCGCCTCAAGCTCCTGGGCGCGATGCGCGGCAGTATGCGCAGCAAGAAAGCGTTCACGCGCGGCACGCGCAACGCGGGAATGTTGCTCGCGTGGCGCTTCTAGCGCAGTCACCACATCATCTGACCTGCTTGCAATCAGGATTTCTTTGCCTGGCTCAAAAAACATCTCCAGGCCTGGCCAGGCATCACTGATGATCGCGGTGCCGCATGCCGCCGCCTCGAATAGCCGGCCCGAAGGGCAGTACCCCATGCGCCTCATCACTCCGCGAGTAACGTTCAGTGTCAGCGGCGACGATCCGTAAAAAGCCGGATGTTCACGGGGGCGGAGGTGGGACACGTAGAACATGTTTCGGGTCCACGGAAAATTTTCGGGGTAGAGCGATCCTCCCAGGACAAATTTGCGCGAGGTGAGCCGCCTTGCCGGCTGGATAAAGAACTGATCGAGCAGAGCCTGGCGGTCCTCAGCATAGGTTCCCAGGTACGAAAAGTCCGCCTGAAATCTGGATTCAGCACTTACCGGGTAATGCGCCTCGGGATCGGCGCTCCCGTAGAGTGGCGCTACCCGCCGGGCCCCAAGCCGGTTCTGGAGCGCTTGCAACGTCTCTCCGCCCGTATAGCTGAGGACGAGGTCGAAGTCCCGCAAACCACGATCACTCAGATACGTTACCTGGCCGCCGTTAGCCCATCGGTCGATGGTGACCGGAGCATCCAGGTCGTAGAACACTTTTAACTCCGGATCAGACGAAAGAAGGAGGTCCGCAGCCGCAACGCCGTCCGGGCAATAGGAAGTAACCAGGCCGATCTCCGCCTTGTGCAGTTCCTGGCGTGCCAGCGGTTCAACCTCGCGCCATCCGGGATACAGAACAAGCCGCACGCCTTCAATTCCGCAAAAGTCGCGGTGCGCAGCATAATAGGGAACGTCGCGCTCGAAAAAGACGACCTCATGATCTCGTTGTGCCAAAGCGCGGCACAGGCCCCTCCAAAGCGTGGCATGGCCGTTGCCCCAGGACGAACTGATCGAAAGTCCGAAAATCACAAATTTCATCGTTAAAGGAAAAACGCCGATCGAGAGCTGAAATCCGCACCTCAGCAAGGGCAAGTCGACATTCCGGTCCGAACGGAGTGTGCCGCGTCAGGATGACTACTGTTATGATTTAGCTCCGCATAAAGCTCAAGGTAACGGCGGACCATGTCTTCAGAGGAAAACCGATCAACAGCCGCGCGCCGGCACCGCCTAGGGTCAATGAATTTCACGCGACGAATTGCCGCTGCCATTTGGCGTTTGCTTGAAACCAGAAATCCTGTGACCCCGTCCTCCACAATTTCCGGCAGGGCCCCCGCTGCAAATGCAACCACGGGCGTTCCGGAGGCGAGCGCCTCCATCGCAACCAGCGAGCTGGTTTCTGGGGCGAGTGCCGGAATCAGGACGCACTTGGCCCGCGACAGAAGGCGGCGCTTCCGGCGAAATCCGACAGGTCCTAAAAACCTCGCCTTCCCGTTGAGGCGTGGAGCAATTTCCTCACTGAAGTAGCGTTGGTACGCGTTGTACGGAAAAACTTCACCGCCGACCACCACTGGCATCCCGGCAGCGGCCGCCGCATCAATGGCGAGATGAATACCTTTCTCGGGACAAACGCGCGCAAGGACCAGGGCGAACCGGCGCTTCCTCGTCTGCGCCCTGAAGGCATTTACTGGAACACCATTTTTGATAAATGGCAGAAGCCGCGCGCTGCTGGGGCAGGCCTTCTGTTGGGTCAATGAAACACAGTTGAGATATGTCTGTGGTCGATCCAGATTGAAAACATTCGGCGAGTACCATTCGGGCGGCAGATGGAGCGTGATCAGCGCAGGCAGCCCGGCGGGAGGGACGTAGTTGTGAACGTCGATTCCGTGCAGGTGGATAACGTCCGGCTTATATCTCAGGATGCTGCGCCAGATAGCTGCTCGATACTCTGCATAGAGGTCGCTACGGGATTCCCGAAAGTACTCCCGGCGGCACGAAGTTGCAACCAGGCTTCCCTTGACCTCGGAACCTACGCAGCCTACGACGATCGAGCGATGCCCGCCTTCGGTCAGCGCTGCGTCCAGTAGAGCTATGATCTGCTCGCTTCCTCCAGCCGTTCCAAAGCCCACGGGAGCGAGTGGATATGCGACATTAAGGATTGTTAACATGGATGCTATACCGAACCTCGCAGCGCACACCGACTTTCGCCGCTGCGCCGACACTCTGTAAAAGCCGGACCGCCAGCGAAACGGTTCTGCTGCAGCACTTCGGACTGTGTCGTGTAGAGTTCTTCAGGCACTCAGGTCAAGCTCGCCCAAAGCTGCCGCCGCGAGGGAACGCCACTCGTTTCCGGTCACTCCCCATTCGAAATTTTCATAGTAGAGCTTTCCCACGTGGGGCGGTTTAGTGAAGTCGTACATTGGGGCTAGCCTGAAGCGTTCAACCTCGACCGGGAAGGCCTGCAAGACTTTTGACTGGCTTTGATATGCCTGGAAAATCCGGCGTTTGACCCCGCGCTGGGCGTCTGAGAGTCGCACCGTCAGAACCGGTGTGTTCTCCCAATCGACAAAATCACAGACTTCCAATCCGGCGGCGGAATTATGGTAAGACGTAAACTCGACGATCAGCGGAGGTGAAGCTCCTTCGCGGTTCAAAAAGGTGCTGGCGGTCCTCACCGCAAACGCCGTCGCGTCGTGGTCCGGATGGCCGCCTTCATAAGGATGCGTCAGCACCACGGACGGAGTACCTTTCTGGATCGCCTCGCACAGTGCCTTCACCAGATCGTGCA
The DNA here is from genome assembly GCA_036278995.1 of Terriglobia bacterium. GTDB lineage: Bacteria > Acidobacteriota > Terriglobia > UBA7540 > UBA7540 > SCRD01. Next base: position 37,526 of record DASUJZ010000076.1, read on the forward strand.
GGTGGCGAGACGCTTCCTGGTCCTTGATGCCCGCTTCATCAATCCGGTCTTCAGATATTCCCGCCAGCCCCAGAGCCGCTCTTGCTTCTGCCTTTCTGGTTTCGGCATATTGGCTCACCGCTTCCTCGGCAGTGTAGGCGTTTCGAGGAGCTCCATCGGTGACGAAGAATATCCTTGGATCAGCGAGCGTTGGCAGATGGCCGCCGGTTCCGATTGCCTCATCATCCGGATGAGCGGCGACCACGAGTACCCGGTCGGAATTTTCGGCTGCCGACCCGGTACGTGCTTCCAGAAAACTGAACGGACTAAGACTCAATTTAATTAAAGGCGAGGTTACTACACGCCCCCGGCTTGGGGCATCATCATTTTTCGGGAAACTCGCTTGCGTTCCGCTGGAAAAGCTGCAAAATTCTGGTGGAATCTGCTCCTGCGATCATCTGTGTAGAGCCGGGATTCGTACAAATATCCCTCAAGCTGCATGGCTCTGTGCTCCGCCGTGTGCCCGCTGAGAATCCGGGCGCGGGCGCGTTGTCCGACTGCCTGACGCTCGCCCTCAGACAGTTCCCGGAGAAAACGCAACGTTTCCGCCATCGACGAAGTCAGCAGGATTTCAGTCCCTATCTCGAAAAACGTTTCCAGCCCTTCCCAGTAGTCGCTGATGATCGCGGCGCCACACGCCGCCGCTTCAAAGAGTCTGACGCTGGGGGAATAGCCTGCCCGTGCCATCTGGGCTCGGGTAATGTTCAGCGAGAATCTCTGGTGATTGTAGAAGCCGCGATGCTCGGCAGGCGGGAGATGCTCGACCCGTTCAATATTGCCAGGCCATTCGATATCGTCAGGGTAGAGCGGGCCGGCTACGGCCATGCGCGCGTCTCTCCAAACGCGCGCGGCTTCAATAAGAAAGTCGTGCAGCTTCTCCTGCCTGTCGCTGCTATAGGTCCCGAGATACCCCATGTCCCATTTCTTATCGCATTGCTCCGGAAAATATTTCTCTATGTCCGCGGAACAGTACAAGGCTCGGGCCTGCGGTGAACCATACTCCGCCTCCAGCTTGTGCAGCGTGGGCCCGCCCGTGAACGACAGGTACAAATCGTATTGCCTGACGAGTTCTCGTGAGAGATACTCCACGTCGTCGTTTTCCATCTGGGCCAGTGTGATCGGCGTATCGATGTCATAAAATACGCGCAACCCCTTCGCTGTTCGCACAACCCAATTTCCCACTTCAATGCCCTCGGGCACATAAGAGCCGACGATAACAACGTCAGCCGTTCGGATTTCACGGGTGAACCTCCGCTTCAGTTCCGGCAGGCTTCGGTAGAGTTCCACTCTGGCAAACGCCGGACGGACCAGGTCCCGGCGGGATGCATACCACGGGACGTCGCGCTCCAAAAACAACAATTCGTGGCCACGAGCATTCATGGCTCGCAGAAGAGAGCGGTAGGTCGTTGCGTGTCCATTGCCCCAGGACGAAGTAATCGAAAGTCCGATGGTGACAACGCGGAGCCGTTCACTTTCCATAAGGCGTTACACTCGATCGGTTCAGTGGGCGTATCGACGGGTCATCTGCGCGCAAAAATCGGCGAACTCCCCAATGGCGCGGGGTGGGCTCGTGTAGTGCGGGCGCACGCCGTGGCTTTCCGGAGTAAAACAGAACGTCAGCGTTACGTCAAACTCTTCGAGCGCCGACATCTGATGATCGAACCAGGCGTCAGCCCCGGGCCGCAAGCTATCCGCCCAGCTCAGGCCGGTCCGCAGCTTCTTAACGCCCAGATCCCGCATCCACTGGACGGCCTTCTCGAGCCGGTGGTCTTCAAAATGGAACCACTGGCAGATGCCCAATTCCGGGCTGTATTCGCGAAACCGCCGAAGGGCCCGCTTCGGAGTGCCGTCTTCGCGTATAAGTCCCATGTAAAAATGGCGATAATAGGAAGAGCCTTCCGCTTCGCGATGGCGAGTGGTGGCGGGCCAGGCCCTCGGCAGGTCAAAGAGACTATACCAATGGATTCGCGGGACTTTTCCGATCAGCAGTTCCGCCGTCCGTTCGAGCCCGAAGTCCTGCACTTCTTCTGCTCCGAAACTCGATGCCCCTGCCTCCGAAACCCAGATCGGCAAATCTGTCACGGCCCGGATTTCGTTCAGCCTTTCCGGCCATTCGTGGATCGTCCAATGGTTCCAGTCGAGCGGAAACCCGTGTACGGCCACAGCATCAACGCACGTCATGACGCACTTGCTCTGCAGGTTCTGGATAAACAGAGGGTCAATGGGAGATATGCCTCCCAGCACTCTCATCAGATCCTTGCGTTCGGCCGCTACCGCCCGGCCGGCAATCTTGACCATCTGCGCAAACGTGTTCCATTCGGGATCGAGAGTGAAATCCCAGTGAGATACATTGTTGGGCTCGTTCCAAAACATCGCAGCTTCGATCAACGTTGTGGTCCTCGAAGTGGCCTGATGGCTTTCACGGAGCAACGAGCTGAACTTGGTGGCGTTTCCCCTCCGCACGCTTGGCCGCAGACTTTTCAAACCCAACCGTACGGTTCAGTCCCAAAAGGACTACTTCCTGTCGGGAAATTGCGACCGCGCTCACGGATGCCGGCTCAATTGCGATTCTCAGCGACAGGTCAACAGGTATTCCCGCATAGTGGCAGATGGCCAGACGAATCGGATCCAGGTGCGTCACCAGCGCCACGACCTGCTCCGGATGTCTCCAGGCTAGATGTTCCAGCCCGGTCACCATCCGCTCCTGCACGAACACAGCCGATTCACCTCCCGGAATCCGCGCTCTGCTACGGAAAGTATTGAAAGCCTGCCAGCGCTCGTCACTCTTCAGCTCGGCAAAGCTCAACCCGGTCCATTCACCGTAATCAATCTCGGCCAGGAATTCGTCGGTCCTTACCGGCAGATTAGAGTCTGCCGCCAGCAATTTAGCCGTTTCCACAGCGCGCTCCAGCGGGCTGCTATAGATCGCTGTAACAGGCTCCAGCTCCAGAAGCTCTCGCAGCCGTTCAGCCTGGCGGCCGCCTTCCGGGCTCAGGTGAAGGTTCGGGGTTCGACCGGCGAGCGCCAGATTAGAAAAATCCGTGGCAGCATGGCGGACCAGCAAAAATACGGTCATTGTTGTCTTTCGGTTCCGGACGCTCTGCGGATTCCGGCCGCGGCCTCAAACTCAACCAGATTCCAGGCGTAGAACGTCGACAGGCTCTCGCGGTCGGGCTCACAGAGGTACACCTCATGGGTAGGGTGCTCCAAAATCCGCATTCCACTCGACCGGAGCAACGCTTCCACACATGCATGGTTAGGAGCCCACCAATTCGTGCGATCTCCGGCAAACTCATGTTCGAAGAAAGCCATTTTCGGCCATCCCGGTTCAAGCAGAACTTCCCGGCTGTCGATGTCAAATCCGGTTGTGGGAGAATACACATCCTCACCCGGTATGGTCAGAGTCTGAAACAGCAGCAGCTTGCCAACTTTCCTGATCACGGTGTCCAGTCCGAGCAGTGGGTACCGCAGGTGATAAAAAACTCCCATAAAGAGGACGAGGTCGAAATCGCCGTTGTACGCGATCAGGTCATACAGGTGCATCTCCCTGAATTCGATGCGGTCCTCGAGTTGAAACTGTTGTGACGCCCACCTCGCCTGCGCCAGATAGCGTGGATCATGGTCTATGCCGACCACTTTTGCGCCACGACGGGCGAGTTCAAAACAGTAGAATCCGGCATTGCATCCGATGTCCAGAACCCGCCAGCCATGAAGCTGCTCCGGCAGGAAAGGCGCGATCGCCTGCCATTTGAAAAGGGGAAAATCGCCGAGCGCATGATGGGGAGCCGTCTGCACATTGTGGGGTAGATGAAGGTTTTGAAACCATGGTCCCAGGCGCTCGATCGTCTCCTCTACGCTGTCCGGTTGTTCGGGTGTGTTCGAGGTCGCGTTGAATTCAGTGGAAGGTTGTTCCATAGAAAGCCGTTCGACAGATTGGATTATGACGCCAGCATCTGAACATTGCCGCCCAGCACTGCCTCGACCTGCGAGGCCCGGTGGGCATAGGTGTGTTCGGCCAGGATGCGCTGCTGTGCAGCGAGGCCGATCCGCCGCGCAGATTCCGGGCTGAGTGAATCAAGATGGCCCGCCACCTCGCCGCCGCTGCGGGCCACCAGAACCTCGCGGCCCGGTTCCAAAAACGTCTCGATTCCGTTCCACTGGTCGGTGATGATGCACGCCGCAGCGCCGGCCGCCTCAAAAATCCGCGTCGGGGGAGAGAAGCCGTACTCGGCCATGCTGCGTCGATTGATGTTCAGCACAGCCTGCACCGTGCTGTTCAGAGAATTGTGATCGCGCGTGTATACGTGTCCAAGATAGCGGACATTTCGAGGCATTGGTTTATCGTCCCAGCCGTTCCCGCCGAGCAGAAAGCGATGATTGGGGCGAGCGTCGGCCGCCCGCAGGAAAAATTCTTCTACGCGCGCTTCGCGGTCTGGCAATCGGTTGCCCAGGAAAGCAAGGTCAGCTTCGAATTGAGGATCGCGAGGCGCCGGGAAATGCGTCACAGGGTCGAGCGCGTTGTATATTGGAACACAACTGCGTGCGCCCAGCCTCTGATAAGCTTCGACGACCTGCTGTCCGCCTCCGTACGTCAGGATCATGTCATAGCGTGGGACTTGTCGAAGGAATGGGTCAGCAGGATTGTTATGGACCCGATCAAGAGTGGCCGGCGCATCAACGTCCCAGAACAGCACCAGATTTCCATTTGTCCGAACATCCAAAACAGCGGATTCAAGAAGCTGATCGAAGACTCCCACCCCGCTGCACTTGACCACCACATCCATGTGGCGGGCCTCCTCGAGCGCCTTGAGTGCGCCGTCCTCGTTTACAGATGGATAAACCACCACGCGCGCCCAGGCCGGATCAGGCCCGTCTCGATGCTGCTGGCGGTCGAAGGCATCCGGCTCGAAAAAGGTAATTCGATGTCCGCGCTCGGCAAGCGCACGAATAATGCCGCGATAGTATGTTGCAGCGCCGTTCCAATACGCAGAAACCAGGCTTGAACCGAAGAACGCAAATTGTAAGCTGTTGGGCATAATTTTCCGAGTAGGCGCCAGAGATCTTTTCCGCAGTTCTATAGCGAAACGGCGTCGAGGGGCTGGGTGTGCTCGGCTTCTTCCGCCTTTGTTCCGCGAATGCCCAACTCGCGACAAATCTCGAGCAATTCGTCCACCCGGTGCTCGCACGTGTGTCTTGCGCGCACGGTGTGCTGGCCATGCGATGCCAGGCTCTTTGCCAACTCCTCCTCGTGGATCACCGCATCCAGGCATTGCGACATTTCGGCTGAGTTCCGAGCTACAAGGTAATCCTGGCCAGGCGAGAACAGGCCCTCCGCATCTTCCCAGGGTGCACACACCAAGGGTATGCCGCAGGCTAGCGCCTCAAACACCCGAATGGTGGGAATACCAGGCAGCGCCTGGGTATACGCGCGGCGCGGGACGTGGACCGTTGCTGCGAAGCGGCTGAAAACCTCCGGCACGCTATAGTTGGGAATCCACCCGCCAAAGCGTATTCCCGCGCGATCCAGTTCGGTGAGCACGTCGGGAGGGTAGCGCACGCCGAACGCTTGCGTCCGGAGTCGCATTTTCTGCACCGGCTTCAAGAGAAACTCCCGCAGCTCCCAATCGCGCTCGTCGTCGCCCCAATTTCCAATCCACACGAGATCCCCGTCGCGCTCTGTCTCGTCCATCGGATGGAAGACCGTGGTGTCGGCAGCCTCGTGCCACGTCCAGGCTTTCCCCGTCCATCCCTCAGAGAGATAGAGGTCGCGGATCACTCGGCCATAAGCCAGGACTCCATCGAAGCTCGCGAGGGCGCTCAGCGGCAACTCCTTAGGTTTCGTCAACGATCGGTGGTGAGTGTCGTGGAACAGGAGTCGAAACCCAGCTCCGGAAGCCCGCATCCTGGCCAGATTCGTAACGAGCCCGGGAGGATTCCACTCATGGACGATGATGAGGTCCTTGTCCTCGACTTCGGTTTCCAGATCCAAAGTCTCCAGCGTGTATGGGATGCTCCTAAGCTGGGGATAGGCGAAGTGAAACTCGTCTACACCGTTATGGCCTCGCTCCCTCATCAGATGCCGCAGGCTCCATCCATTTTCCGGTTCATAGACCTCCACCTCGTGCCCACGTGCTAGCAACGTTGTAACAATCCCTCTCAGGAAATGAGCGTTGCCGTGGTTCCAGTCAGAAACCAGTGAATGGTAGAACATCGCAATTTGCATGGTCAGTTCACTTCCTGGACGGACTGCGTCTGGGACGCCAGCTCTGAATAAGCATTCATGTAAGCCGCCGACATCCGCTCATGGCTGTACTGCAAGGCTCGTTGGCGCGAGCGGGCGGCCCATATCGCGCGTGTGGCCGGTTCGGCGATCAGTGTGCCGAGCGCCCAACTTAGAGCACGGCGATCATCCGGCCCAACGAACCACGCTGCTCCATCCCAGATTTCGCGAAGCGTGGGAATGTCGCCGAGCACCAGGGCGCACCCAGAGAGTGCCGCTTCCAGCGCGGTAAGTCCAAACGGTTCATATCGCGCCGGCAACGCAAAAATGGGAGCGCGGGCCAGCCAGCTCGCCAAGTCAGCGCTGCTCAGCCTGCCCACTGGTCGGAGGTTTCGAAGGAATGCGGCAGGCTCGCCGTCCATGCTCGTCTCACCCGCAACGTAGACGGGCCAGGGTAAACCTGGCGAAACGTCTCCCAACGCGGCAATGTTTTTGGCTTCGTCCCAGAGCCGGCCGGCGCTGAACACAAAACACCCCTTTGTGCCCGGCTTGAATAGGGCGGGGTTGCGTCCGTTGGGAATAACTTCCAGCCACCCTGGCTCTCCGTATAGTTCACGCAGCGTTTCCCCGATAGCACGGGTGGGAGCGATGACCATCTCCGCAGCGCGCAGGCCTGCTTCAACACAGCTTCGAAAATAGTTCCAAGAGGCCGGAGCACATTCGCCCTTGACTGCCTTCCACCAGGAAAGTACGCAGGAATGAGCCACCACAATCACCGGTGCTTCCCAGGGCAGCGTAGCGTGCGTGTAGCCGTTGAGGTGTACAACATCCGGATCAAAGCGATCCTCCAGTTCCAGCAGCCAATCACCGGCCTGCCTCACTTCTTCCCAGGGATTTTCCATCCATTCGAGTTTAAAGCAGCTTTCACGTAGCTCCAGAGAAGGGATGGCAGCCGCTTCCTGCCGCTGGTCATCCGTTGGGAGCCGCCCCATGCTGGCGAGCAAGATCTCTGCTCCTCCCTGGCATAAGGTGCCCGCGAGTTCCATCGCATACGTCCACACCCCACCCACGGTATCGACAGTCATCAGAATGCGCCGGGCGGCGCGCGGGTGCATGCTCATCGATCGCCAATGCTTTCCAGTTCCTGGATTCTTTGCGGCTTCGAGTCCTGGATGTCGCTGAATTCGGAATATGTGTCCAGGTAGTAATCCACTGCCCGCTCCCACGCCGCATCATCTGGCAGGTTCCACTTCCTGGTGTATTCGGGAGACCCTGGGTAGGGGAACAGTGGCACCGGCCTGTTTGCCCAGATACCATGCTTCTGCAGTTCTCGCCGCCACGCTTCCACGGCCGACGGCTCATCGTCTTGGGACTCGAGAAGGTTAGCCTGAACGAACGCCACGCCACGCTTGGCGTAAATCAGCCTGTCCGTCAGCTCATCGAGTGACATCTTGCAATTCTTGTCCAAGCGGTCGCGGCCCTGCGCCGAAATGCTTTCGACACCTGCCTCGAGCGAGACGCAGCCGGCCTGTCCGAGAAGCTCGAGCATCGCAGGTTTCCAAAGATCCACCCGCGTCTGCACTCCAAACTTAAATGAGCGTTCGGAAAATGCCGTGAGCAGGCGCGGATCGGGCAGGAAAATCTCGTCAATAAAATAGACGTATTCGACACCGAGCTCCAGCAGGGCATCGAGCTCTTCGAGAATCGTTGTGGGATGACGCTTGCGGTAGTCGTCACGAAAATTGTCCTTGGCGCAGAAGGTGCAATGGTAGGGGCACCCGCGGGAGACCTCCATCTCGGCCCCGGGCGCGGCAGGCTCTGCGTCAAACCGGTGGTGATGGTGAAGATGCTTGGCAACCAACCTCCGGTCCCACACCAGGGGCGGAAGGGCCTTCATGTTCGAAGCGTGCGGAGCGCCATGGATGCGGACCTCACCCTCTTCCTCATAGCAGATTGAGGGAATGCTCTCCCAGTATCGGCGCTCGATTTCGGCGAACAGAGGCAGAATCTCTTCGCATTCTCCTAGTACAGCGGCATCGGCGCCCAGCTTCTTCAGAGCTGCTCTGGGCGTGGTGGAAGCGTGCGGGCCTACGGCGATGAGCGTGCCCGCCCACGGTTTGATTGACCGCACCGTTTCCAGCGGCACGCGCAGTTCCGGGGGTGCGCACCGCCAGAACAGGTAACTCGGTGCGGTTGTCACCACCGTGAAATCCGGAGCAAATTCCGCCACCTGTTGGCGGATCTCTGCGTCTGACAGCTCTTCAAGCTGGCCGTCAATAAGATGCACGGAATGCCCGGCGGCTTCCAGTATTTGCCGCGAGTATCCGAACTCCAGCGGCAGGTGCTGCTGCTGGCATCCGAAATAAATGCTACCGGTGAAGGACCAGGGAGGATTGATGAGGGCGTATTTCATCGCGCTTTCCTGATGCTCGTTTCTCGCGTTCCGGCCTGAACCGATGCGCCAGAAGCCACTGATGTAGAAGTTTCACGCCCCGTTTCACAGGCGTCCTGGGGCGCCATCCGGTTACCTTGCGAAAACTTGTCGTATCGCTAACATAGTATTGCTGGTCGCCCACTCTGCTCGGCCTTACCGTGAAGCGAGGCTTCGACCCGCGAATCTCGCTGATCAGCTCCAGCAATTGCAGCAGGCTGATGGAATTGGCTGGCCCTCCCCCAATGTTGAACGCGCGCCCGGTAATCGAATTCATGTGCTTCTGCGCCAGCAGGAGCGCGCTTACCAGGTCCCTGACGTAAAGCACATCACGAACCTGCATTCCGTTGCCATACAGCGTGATCGGTTGCCCTTCAATGGCTCGGATCAGGAAATAGGCGACCCAGCCCTGGTCCTCGTTTCCGAACTGGTGGGGACCATAGATGCAACTCATCCTGAACACAGCCGCTGGCAGTCCAAAGGTTCGCACATAATCCAGCACGTACTGGTCCGCCACTCCCTTCGAGCAGCCGTACGGGCTGTGCAGGTCCAGCGACCGGTTTTCACCAATTCCGTAGGCCCGTGTATGTTCGTCCACCGGCTGGTAGGCCAATCCCTCTGCGGATAGCTCGACGTCCTGCAGCGATCCGTAAACTTTGTTGGTCGAGGTCAGGACAAGGGGCGGCGGGTGCTTCATCGACCGGAGTTCCTCAAGAAGGTTGAGAGTTCCCAGCGCGTTAATTGCAAAGTCTTCCGACGGATTCAGGAGGCTCGTAGTGACGGCCACTTGTGCGGCGAAGTGGAATACCTGTTCGGCACAGTGTACTGCGCGCCGTAACGCGTATCGATCCCGTACGTCGCCGATTTCAATCTCCAGCCTTGCGCCGTGCAGATCGCGTAGCCACCGTAAATTCTGTTCCACTCCCGGCCGCGAGAGGTTGTCGTACAGCAGGACCGGCTTGCCCGATTTCAGAAGGCGGTGCGCCAGGTTTGCGCCTACGAATCCGCAACCGCCCGTGATCAGGACAGGCCTTTTCTGGGGCTTGCGAAGGCGCTTCGGTTGTCCGAAGTCCGCAGCTTCTCGCACTGCCGCCAGTCCACCGCCTGCCCAAAGGCGGAACAGAAGTTTAGGCGTATCGTCGGCCCGCTTAAGGCCGAAATGGTAATGCCGCTCATCCACGTGAAAGCCATCCTGGGCCGGTAAATCAGGGTGCAGATCACGCGCTGCGTACCAGTACACGCGAGGTACCGGGGCGTCCAGGGTGTCAACAAACCCCCGGAGTTGCTGATGCTCGTCGTGTTTCCAGGTGGAAAAGCCGGTTTTCGTGATCCAGATTTCTGCGTGCGATCCGAACTCAGCCAGTAGGCGCCGGACTTTGACGATCTGATAACGCCAGCGCCGCCAATCGAACTCCCACGTGCCGGGAAAACCGTGCAACCCGACCACATCGATCGAATCCATCACTCCGCGGTTGCACATTAAGCGGAGCCAGTTCAGGTCGGTTGGACACATTCCCGCGAGGACCGTTTTTTTTCCCAGCGAGTGTGCTGCCTTGGCGGCCGTCGCCGCCATTTCGCTGTAGATACGCCAGTCGGGATCGAGTCTCCAGTCCCAGTCGTAAAGATTGTTCGGCTCGCTCCAGAGTTCTACCCATTCGAAGTACTTTCCGAAGCGCTGGATGGCCGACTGGACGAAATCCGCGAACATAGCCGGATTGCTGGGAGGAGATGAGGCTTTAGCCTCCACCCCGATCTCCGGCGGGGTCCCGACGAAACACGGGAGCACGTGAACCTGCCGGGACAGCCGATGGAAGAGCCACGAGTACCACTCGTCGTGGTCGGAAGCAGGGTTGTGAAGATCGCTCCATGTCACGCCCGTTCGCAGGTGCTCTATTCCCAGAATCCGCATGTCGGAGAGCACACGCTCGACGTGTTCGTGGTCTCCCGGAGTGAACCATTCAATGATTCCGATTTCCGGTGCGAGCGGGCGATCGGCCTTTGAATGCCCGGATTTCCGTCTCTCCATGCCTCTAGGAATTGTCCGTCTCCTCTTAGCCGCACCCGTTCGCGGAATGACCCAGCTGCTCTAAATTGGACCGGCCGGAGTGAGAGGGGAGTGACCCACTCACTCTACCTAACCTCAGAAAGGACGGCCTATGCCTTCGCGTCCGCTCGCCGGAACTTTCTGCGGGCTGCTGGCGCCAAGCTTCGAAACCTCCGTCGCGATTGCCCGCCACGGGAAGGTTACGCGTTAATGAACTCTGCTAGCCCCAGGGATAAACTTCCCGGGCTTCCACAGGATCGCTGAGAACGGGCTCGGAAGCCTCGGCAAGCGACAGATCCAGAACCTTCGCTCGCATACCCGGTCGCAAATTCTGAAGCTTGGCGACTATCCCGTTGTCAAAGCGAACGGCATCGCGATGCCGGTGCGGCTCAACACTCAGTTGCGTAAATGTAGCCTGCGCTGTCTCGCCGACCTGCAACTGCGTCTGCAAGTTTCTCGGCACGTCTTCGAGCCTCAGGCGAGCGCCCGGAGGAATGCACACGGCCGTAGGCGACGATGCAACGGCCGAGAACGAGTTCCTCTTCAGCCTCTGCCAAAAGCTCCTCGTCTGCTGGCACCCGCTTTCTTCGGCAACTGAGGTGAATCCCAGCGTGCCCGTATGGAACCTGTAGAGCACCAACTCCTCATTGGCTCTCACCAGGCGATTTGGCACACCCATAAGCGAATAATCACACATGACGAACCTCCTTCACTGACTTCGCTGACCTTTAAATGGCCAGTCCACGGGAAGTAAGTTCCGCGCTTGCTTCCATAACTCGATCAACCGCGACTTGGCCGGTCAGCCATTCCGCAAGTTTGACCAAACCTTTTTCCAAAGTCATTCGCGGCTCAAAACCCAGTTCCTTGCGCGCCAGGGTAATATCAGCGAAGCAGTGCCGAATATCGCCCATCCGGTACTTTCCGGTAACTTCGGGAGTGCAACTGTGGCACCCGAGCGCGCGGGCGGCAGAGCGTGCGACCTGAAGAATGCTGACGGCCTTGCCGCTTCCAATGTTCAGAACGGGATCCACCAGGTCAGGTGATTTTGTCTCAATCGCCAGGCGGCAGGCGCGCGCCACGTCCTCGACCGCAACGAAGTCCCGCTGCTGCATGCCGTCCTCGAAAACGAGAGGCGGTTTTCCATTGAGAATACGTGACGCGAAAATGGCCAATACTCCGGTGTACGGATTGGAAAGCGCCTGGCGCGTGCCATAGGCATTGAAGAATCGCAGGGCTACCGTGGGAACGCCGTAGGCTCGACCTATAATCAGACAGATTCGTTCCTGGTTGTATTTGGAAAGAGCATACACCGACGCGACAGAGGGCAACTTTGTTTCCGGTGTAGGAAGTGGTTTCAGCGGCTCGCCGGCCGCATTTCTGATGTTCCAGTCGCTTTTCCGAACCTGATCCAGGCTCCTCTGCGCATTCTCGTAGAACTGCCCGGCGGAATCGCTGTAAAGGCCCTCTCCGTAAATGCTCATGCTCGAGGCCACCACCAGCTTTTCCACCGGATGGGCAATCAGGTTCTCGAGTAAGACCGCAGTTCCGAGATCGTTGACGCTGCAATACTCGGCAACCTGGTACATGCTCTGGCCCACCCCAACCAGTGCCGCGAGGTGGTACACGATGTCCACGCTTTTCAGCGCCTGGCCCACGGCCCGGCTGTCGCGAACGTCGCCCCTCACAAATTCCACGTCGCGATCCAGATAACCAGGTGGAGAGGTGGTGTTCCCATGCACCTGAGGCGAGAGGCAATCGAGTACCCGCACCTGATATCCGTGCGCAAGCAGTTCATCCGCCAGGTGCGATCCGATAAAACCAGCGCCTCCGGTGATCAATATTCTCTTTTTCATCTTCCGAGTGTCGAAGGGTCTGTTCATGCCGCAAGAACAGATGGAGGTGTGCTTCAATCGCGGGACGTGGTGGGGAGCATTTCCTGATCAGACCAATGGTTCAAAATCGCCCCACCCTTATTTGGCTCCGCCCTTTCAGTCCCATTCCTGGACTGCCCACAGGTGGTTTAGCGTCTGTTCCAACGGTTGATGCCTGGAAGGCGGCAGTGCGACTCAGTGTTGCGCCTCTTGAGGTCCCCGGGATTTGTCGCCGTGCGACATTTTGCGCATAATCTGAATCACCCGGAGGCGTCCGTTTATCATCGATGAGTAGGTTGTACCCGCCTTCTATGCACTTTCAGTTTAGAAGGGCCATCGAGTCGCTGACAATTCGTAATACTATGTACTCTCTCAATAAGTAGATTTACGCACAGTCATTATTAAGCCTTTGTGCGACCATGAAGTGTCAGACGTTGCAGAGTGGTCTATGTTGCGCCGGCATCGGCACATATAGGCGGTATCGCAGCGTTTGCAAGCAGTCCGACTGAGTCGAGAAACGCCTTCGCCGCAATCCTGTTCGCCTCCTCAGCGGAATTCTTCGAGCGATCCGTTCTCGATTCATCTTCGTGTGTGTCGCAGGCATTGCATGGGAGCAGCAAGGCGATATGACGAAATTACGCCACGTCACCATCACCAGCGAGCCTTTCGCCGATCCGAGCACGTCTGCGGACTTGGCTGGATTGCACTACGTGAGTGGTCTCAGCCCGGGCATCACGCGCCGGCGGGCTGGCAGAGGCTTTGCTTATATCGACTCGAACGGCAATTCAATCCGCGATCACCGCGTGCTTGCCAGGATTCGCTCGCTGGTTATTCCTCCGGCTTGGACCGAGGTTTGGATTTGCCCCTCGGCGAAGGGCCACTTGCAGGCCGTAGGGCGCGATACGCGTGGCCGCAAACAGTATCTTTATCACCCGGATTACCGCCGCATTCGCGATGAAACCAAATATCACCGCATGATCGCCTTTGGCAAGGCTCTCCCAGGGATTCGGAGCAGGGTGGCACACGACCTCAAGCGCCGGGGACTGCCCAAAGCCAAGGTGCTGGCCGCAGTCGTGCGTCTGTTGGAGGATACCCGGATTCGCGTTGGCAATGAGGAATACGCCAAAACGAATCATTCGTTTGGATTGACAACCATGAGGGCCCGTCATCTCCATATCGATTCAAAAACTCTGCGCTTTCAGTTTCGAGGCAAAAGCGGCCAGGAGCATCAGATCGAAATCGAAGATCATCAGATCGCGCGGATTGTCAAGCTCTGCCATGATTTGCCCGGCTACGAACTGTTCCAGTATGTCAATGGAAACGGCGAGCCGGCCAGCATCGTCTCAGAAGATGTCAATCAATATCTCAGAGAAATAACTCAGCAGGATTTCACCGCCAAGGATTTTCGAACCTGGACAGGCAGCGCGCTCGCAGTCCTTGCTCTCGAGGAAATCGGGGCGGCTGAAACGAAGACTGTGGTGAAGAAGAACATCGCAGCGGCCATCAAGTCTGTATCGCAGAAGCTTGGGAACCGGCCGCCCGCCTGCCGCAAGTACTACGTCCATCCAGCAGTGCTGGAAGCTTATGAGGAAGGGAATCTGCTTCAGGCACTGGCTCGTGCCAGAAGTGGTGACCGCGACACTCTCTATCCGGAAGAGCTTGCTCTCATGAACTTGCTCGCTTCATGGGAGAAGAAGCGTTCAATCCAGGCTTAGAACTGATTGGAATTCATTAGTTAATGGTTTGTAAATTAAAGTAATACATTCAATTCCTGCCAGCTCTCTTGACAATCCTCTTAGTTCATCAGAAAATTAAAAAGCGAACAAAAAGCGAAAGTCTTCGCGGAACATGAAAACCATAGCTCTGCACAAGCCGGACCTTCCATTTCTGAGTTCCTTAACCCAGGCAGAACCGGAGCTGCTGCCGACTGGATTGGGTGAAATCGATGCTCTGGTTGGAGGGTTGCCGCGCGGCAGGGTGACGGAGTTGGTAGGGCCGGAGTCATCCGGCCGCACAAGCGTCATGCTCTCGATTCTGGCTGAAGCCACGGCACGGGGTGAAACATGCGCGCTGGTTGACGCGCAAGATGCGTTTGATCCTTCTTCCGCTCAGGCCGCAGGCGTACGGCTGCAACAATTGCTCTGGGTGCGCTGTAAAGGTTTGCAGCAGGCGCTTACGGCCATCGACTGGATGGCCCATGCGGGCGGGTTTGGGATCCTGGCGCTGGACCTGGGCCAGATTCCAGCAGAGTGTATTCAGCGCGTTCCGCTCAGCACCTGGTACCGTTTTTGCCGCGCCATTGAGCATACCCCAACAGTCCTGCTCTGTATTGAGCGGGAGCCATCCACCTGCGCTTCGCTGGTGTTGAGCTTTGAAGCTCCCAGGATTACTTGGTTTCGGCCCGCCTCGTCCCGTCCGGTACGGGGCCCCGAGCGCCTGCCTTTCGCCTGCCTGCTGCGCAATTCCTGCGCCAGGATCGCAATGCAGCAGACGCGCTGTTTTCGGGATTTTGGAAAATCGATCGAAGTTCAATTCAACACCCATCCCGCGGGTTGGGTTGCTTGCTTGTAGCCCACCGTCCCGGCGGCATTTTTCAGGCCCGGTCCCGCTGGGCGGGACCGAAACTACGGAAGTGTGTGCAGTATGTCTTATGCCTGCGTTGAAATTCCAGCTCTGGCGCTTCAAGCCGTTTTGCGGAGCGAGCCGCACCTTCGCGAGCGGCCCGTTGTGGTGGTAGACGGAATGACGCCGCCTCGTGTGATTGCCGCCAATCAAAAAGCCTGCTCGATGGGTGTGCGGCTCCAATTCACCGCCACAGAAGTGGCTGAAATCGATGGTTCAATCGAAATCCGCCGCCGCATCCCGGCACAGGAGGCTTCTGCCCATGCCGCGCTTCTCGATGCCGGCTGGTCGATTTCACCGCGGGTCGAGGACCGCGCGCCGGGCCTCATTATACTGGATCTGGCGGGGCTCAGCTCAATCTGGCACAGCGATGAGCATATTACCTTGCGCCTTGCCGAATGCCTTTCCCGGGCGGGTTTGGAAGCGCGAATAGCCGTGGCGCCCAACCCCGATGCAGCCACCCTGGCCGCGCACGGTTACGATGGCATCACTGATGTGGCCAGGGGAGAAGAAGCTGAGAAAATTGCAAACTTGCCTATAAGTGTTCTTCAGGCTCCTCCCGAAATCGGTCTGGTTTTTTCATGCTGGGGCATTCGAACCTGCCGCCAGCTTGCCCATTTGCCCTCCGATGAACTTTCGGAGCGCCTTGGACAGGCGGGCATTGCTTTGCAGAAACTTGCCCAGGGGCGAGCCGTACGCGCGTTCGTGCCTTCGCCGCCTCCGCTCGATTTTAGCGAAGCAATGGAATTGGACCATCCCATTGCGGATCTGGAATCTTTCGCGTTCGTTCTGGGCCGGCTCTTACACCAACTCTGCGCGCGTTTTGAAATGTACGGGCTTGCAGCGCAGGAATTAGACCTGCAACTCGAGCTGGATCCTGGGTATCTGCCGACCACGCAGAACGGTTCAGGCACAGCCTACCGGGAGCATCTAAGCCTTGCTGTTCCCTCAGGCGACGTTCAGCATCTGCTGAAGCTGTGGCGTCTGCGCCTGCAGGCTCGCCCTCCGTCCGCGCCGATTATGGAAGCCAGGCTTTCCGGAGTGCCGGCCAAACCTCGGGTTGCCCAGGGTGATCTCTTTGCTCCGCTGAGTCCCGATCCCGAAAAATTGGAAATTCTGCTGGCCCGGCTCCGCAACCTGCTTGGTGAAGATTCTGTGGGGTGCCCCGAAGTCATCGATTCTCACCGTCCGGATGCATTTCGCATCAGCGGCTTTTCCCCCGCGCGAAACGCGTCTGTTCGTGTCCGCCCCAAATCCCGTTCACATCCTAAGCATTCCAATCGGCGGCTGGTGTTGCGCAGCTTTCGGCCTCCTCTGCCGGCCAGGGTGGAAGTGCGCAATGGCTGCCCAATACACATCCGCTTTCGCGGAGCCAAGGCCGCCATTGTCTGTGCATCCGGGCCTTGGCGCAGCAGCGGCCATTGGTGGACTGAGGATTCTTACAAGCTCGAAGAGTGGGACGTGGAAACCTGTTCTACATCCGGCGCGCCGTATCGGCATTCCGCTGTGCAAAAGGACCGGCAGATCAAGGCGCTCTACCGCCTTCAGCATGATCTCAGAAGCGACGGCTGGTTTCTGGCCGGCGTCTATGATTAACCAAACGCACGTGAAGGGGCACGACTTCAGTCGTGCCGTTAGAGCGCCTCGAAAGCTCCTATCGGGGCTTTCCGCCCCTGAACGCTCATGGTGCTAGAAATTTCAGCGGCTAAAACTGCCTCCTTCAAACTGTCTCTGCGGCACCACTAAAGTCGCGCCCCTTATCCCCTTGCGCGGCAGCATCCACCGTTTAGATGAGCGGCAGAGCCGTTTTCAAATCTTCAACGAAGCGGCGGCGTTCTTCATGCCGCGCGGCCTGATCGGGATTCCGGAGAATGGCTGAGGGATGAACGGTTGCCACAACGCGCGGCCCCAGCGGCGAATCCATCACTTCGCCGCGATGCTGCGTCACCCGGAAGTCGCGCCCCAGCACAGCCTTTGCCGCCGTAGCTCCCAGCAGCACAATCACTCTGGGTTGGACGGCGGCAATTTCGGCCTCGAACCACGGCCGGCAGGCTGCGATTTCCGCCGAGTTCGGAGTTTGATGAATGCGCCGCTTGCCCTCGCGCTTCCACTTGAAATGCTTTACCACATTCGTGATGTAGACCTGGCTGCGATCGAGGCCGATCTCCTCGAGCGCTTTGTCAAGTTCTCTTCCTGCGGGGCCCACGAATGGCTTGCCCTGTAAGTCTTCGTCATTGCCCGGCACTTCGCCCGCTATCATGATTTTGGTCTGGGTCGGCCCTTCGCCAAAAACGGTCTGCGTGGCATTCTTGAAGAGCGGGCAAGCCGTGCAATCGGCTGCAGCCTTGCGGAGACTTGGAACGGTGGGATTCGGCGGGATCAGCGGCAGCGCCGTCGGGACCGATCGCTTGGCCATACTTTTACAGATGCCCATCGGCTTCATGGGGTTCTAGGCGGAGCGATGAGGAATCTGCTTCTTCCTCTAAGAATGACCACTCGAACCAAAGCAGATTCTTCGGCCAAAACCCGGCCTGAGAATGACCTGAGACGGGCCTCCCAGCCACCGGCTTCCAGCCCCCGAAGACACTCTCGTGCGGATTTTACTTGACAAACACTGGCCTAGTAGAGTAGTCTTACTTCAGTGCCTGCCTGCGGCGATTTTTGGTACAAGTGCGATGATAAAAAAACAAAAAGAATACCTTTTTTCAAAAACAAACCGGAGAAGTTGCTGAAAATAAATGATCGGGCTGAAAAACAAACCGGAACAAAGCTAAAAACAAAGCGGAGAAGTTGTTGAAAACACGTACCTGTGGAAAAAACAAACCGAAAACAAACCGGAAACGAACCTTCCGATGTTACTGAAAATAAAGAGTGACTAAAACAGGCCGAAAAACAAACCGGAGAAAATCTCCCCCGCACCGATGTAGCCCTGCCGATTTCTATCTCGAGCCCGGAAGCGAATCCTGTAACCAGACTGTCTTGACAACCTGCACGACGCATCGGAGAATAACAGGCAAGGCGAATAAAAAGCGAAATGGTCCACGTCGAACTCCATGCCCGCTCGGCTTTCAGTTTTCTCGAAGGCGCCAGTCTTCCGGAAGAGCTGGCTTCGCGCGCCGCCGAAATGGGCATCACTGCCCTCGGCCTCATGGACCGCGACGGCATCTATGGCGCGCCGCGTTTTCATCTGGCCATGAAAAAACTGGGGCTGACTCCTCATGTGGGAGCCGAAGTGACCGGAACGGAGGGCTTCTGCTATCCGCTTTTAGTGGAAACCCGAACTGGCTATCAGAATCTCTGTCGGCTGATCACCCGGATGAAATTGCGGGCGGCAAAAGGCAAAGCGGCTGCAACGGATAATGAAATTGCCGGGCATGCCCAGGGACTCGTTTGCTTGACCGGCGGCAAGGAAGGCCCGCTGGCCGCAGCCCTCGCGCGGGGAGGAGCGGATTCCGCCCGCGGGTGCGTCGAACGGCTTTGCGCTATTTTTGGAAGTCGCAATGTGTATATCGAACTTCAGCGCCACTTCACTCGCGAAGAAGAGGCGCGGAACCACATCGCGCTTGATATTGCGCGCCATCTCAAAATTCCTGTTGTTGCCACTAACGGAAGCAGCTATGCCGTTCCTGAACAGCGCAAGGTTCTGGATGTCTTCACCTGTATTCGCAACCACACCACGCTGGATGCCGCCGGCCGTCTGGTGGAGCGCAACGCCGAAGCATACTTAAAATCGCCTGCCCAGATGGCCCGGCTTTTTGAGGATCTTCCTCAGGCGCTGGCAGGCGCCTGCGAGCTTTCTTCCCGCCTGAGTTTCACGCTCGATGATTTAGGTTATGAATTTCCCAGGTATCCCGTGCCGGAAGGAGAAACCATGATGTCCTTCCTGCGCAAGCGGACCGAAGAGGGAGCGCTCGACCGCTATCGGCGAAGCGACACGCGCGCCTGGAAACAGATTGAGCACGAATTGTCCATTATTGAAAAGCTCGGACTCGCCGGCTATTTCCTGATTGTCTGGGATATCGTTCGCTATTGCCGCGAGCAGGGCATTCTGGTGCAGGGCCGCGGTTCGGCTGCCAACAGCGCCGTGTGCTACGCGCTGGGCATCACGGCTGTCGATGCGGTCAAAATGGAATTGCTGTTCGAAAGGTTTTTGAGCGAAGAGCGCGGCGAATGGCCGGATATCGACCTCGATCTGCCGAGCGGTGATCAGCGGGAACGGGCGATCCAGTATGTTTACGAACGCTATGGAAAACTGGGTGCGGCAATGACCGCCAATGTGATTACCTACCGCCCGCGTTCGTCCGTGCGCGATGCCGGCAAGGCGCTTGGCTTTCCCGCGGAAACTTTGGACCTGCTCTCGAGGGCCGTCGCTGCCTGGGAGCGCGATGAAATGAGCGACAGCCTCGAGCGCAGCGTTCAGCAGGCTGGCCTGGATGCCGGCTGTGGCCGCATTCGCAATCTTCTTGAGATCGTAACCCGCATGCAGGATCTGCCCAGGCATCTGGGCCAGCACTCGGGCGGCATGATTGTTTGCCAGGGCCAACTCGATTCTGTCGTTCCGCTCGAACCCGCCACTATGCCCGGCCGGACCGTTGTGCAGTGGGACAAAGATGACTGTGCGGACATGAAGATCGTGAAAATTGATTTGCTCGGCCTCGGCATGATGGCTGTTCTCGAAGAATCCCTTCAGTTGGTCCGGGAACATTATGGCGAACAGGTAGACCTGGCGCATCTTCCGCAGGATGACCCGGAAGTCTACGAAGCTTTGGGAAAGGCTGACACGGTTGGCATGTTCCAGATTGAGAGCCGGGCCCAGATGTCGTGCCTGCCGCGCCTTCGCCCGAAACGCTTCTACGACCTCGTGGTGCAGGTTGCCATCATCCGGCCGGGTCCCATTGTGGGCCACATGGTGCATCCCTATCTGAAGCGGCGGCAGGGGCGCGAGCCGGTCGCCTACAGTCATCCGGCGCTCGAGCCGGTGCTCAAACGCACGCTCGGCATCCCATTGTTCCAGGAGCAGCTTTTGCGAATGGCCATGATTGCCGCCGGTTTTTCCGGAGGCGAGGCCGAAGAACTGCGCCGCGCTTTCGGTTTTAAACGCGCGGAAGTACGCATGAAGGATGTGGAAGCGAAACTGCGGGCAGGTATGACCCGCAATGGAATCATCGGCGAAATGCAGGAACAGATCGTCCACGCCATCACCTCATTTGCGCTGTATGGATTCCCTGAGAGTCATGCCGCAAGCTTTGCTCTGCTGGCCTATGCAAGCGCGTATCTGAAGGTGCACTATCTGGCCGCTTTTCTGGCTGCCATGCTGAACGCCCAGCCCATGGGTTTTTATCACCCCGCCAGCCTGCTGAAAGATGCCCAGCGGCACGGCCTGAAAGTGCTGCCGATTGATGTCATGCGTTCGAGCTGGTTTTGTACATTGGAAGAGAGCAGAGGAAAACTCGCGGTGCGGCTCGGCATGCGATATGTGAAGGGCTTGCGGCAGGCGGCCGCTGAAGCGCTGATGAGCGCGCGCGCACAAGCAATGTTCCGGTCTATTGATGACCTTGTACGGCGCGTGCCGGAACTCGCAAAATCCGAGTTAATGACGCTTTCTGAAATTGGAGCCCTTAACTGGCTGGGCGAACCTCGCGAAGTGCAATCCAAATCGAAGCGCCCGCAGCGTCATCACCGCCGCGATGCTTTATGGCAGGTATTCCGCGCCGCGCGTCCCTGCGGCCCGCTGCTTGAAGCAGTCGACCACTCCACGCGCCATACGGTTCAGCGCTCCGGGGAAGCCGCTTCTCCGCTCGCCGCAATGAATACTCAGGAACGTTTGGCGGCAGATTTCAGGGGAACCGGAATGACCACGGGACCGCATCCGCTGGCCTACTGCCGCGATTCTCTCGATCCACTCGGAGTTTCGCCCTCCATCGAACTCGCCGCCCTGCCGGATGGGGAAATGGTCAAAGTTGCCGGAGGAGTCATTGCGCGACAGCGGCCGGGGACCGCCAAAGGTTTCGCTTTCTTGAGCCTTGAAGATGAAACCGGAATCGCCAATGTGATCGTAACCCCCGACCTGTTCATTGAAAACCGGCTGATGCTGACCAGCGAGCAGTTTCTCTTGGTGGAGGGCTGTTTGCAGAATATGGAAAATGTCGTTTCGGTTAAAGCTGAAAGCATTTTTCCGCTTCAGTTGACCAGCGCCATTTCACCCTCGCACGATTTTCATTAGCTTGGATGGTTCTAACGCAAAGGAGCTTAGTGAAAGGGCACGAATTTCAGTCGTGCCGTCGGAGCGCTTGAGAAGCTTCCATTGGGGCTTTTAGCCCCTGAACGGGACGCTCATGGCGCCGGAACTTTCAGCGGCTAAAGCCGCCGTCCCTCGAACTATCTCTGCGGCACGGATGAATGCGTGACCTTTCGCGGCAACGGCCGCAGTTTAGGCTCCCGCTGCTCAAATGGGCTGAGGCACAGAATCTGCATGATCAATCCTGTTCGAGGCGCAATCTCGAAAGCCTTTACTCGTGTTCTGATGGCGCTTCATGGTCCGGCAGCGGACGCCGCGCGGCTCGCCGCTCCATCACTTTGCAAACCATGTAGGCAACGACCCCGGTCACGGCAGGAACAACGAAGAAGAGAACACGGAGGATGGTCCGAATCGATTCAACCGCGGTGCCGGTGGTTAGAGCGACAACGTCATCGCCGCCAGCGACCAGAAGCACCAGCATGCAAGCCAGCACCGCGCAT
Source organism: Terriglobia bacterium (assembly GCA_036278995.1). Classification (GTDB taxonomy): domain Bacteria; phylum Acidobacteriota; class Terriglobia; order UBA7540; family UBA7540; genus SCRD01. The sequence continues at coordinate 59,491 of DASUJZ010000076.1, forward strand.
CCAACCGCCATGTTGAACGGCTGCTGCCAGGGAAGGCGCAAGACGTGGTGAGGCTGCCGGTCATGGGAGATCAGCTTATCTAAGAAAGGGTAGAGGTAGAGCCCGGCGAAGACGAGGGCGGGGAACAACATGGCTGGGAAGAAAACCTCGGGAACCAGGTATCCCCCAATGCGCACGTTGACGCCCGGAAACAGGCGCATGGCCCCCTCGATCCAGCCGAGATACCAGTCCGGCTGGGCGCCAGGCACCACAGCGGCAGGGTTATAGGGCCCGTAAATCCAGATGGGATCGATTTGCACCAGGCCGCCCAGGGCTGCCGTAATAGCAAAGATCAGAAGAAACAGCCCGGCCGATTTCGCCGTGTAGGAGGGCCAGAGGCGCGAACCGACGATCGACTTGTCGCTGCGCTGGGGACCGGGATAGTTGGTATGGTACTGTCGCCAGATGATGGCCACGTGGATTCCCACCAGCGCCGCAATCAGGGCCGGGATCACGAAGATGTGCATCATGTACATGTGCGGAGTCGTGGCGTCCGACGGCACGGTGCCGCCCAAACAGATGTAGGAAATCCAGGGGCCAATCACGGGCGCTGATAGGAGAATCGCGTAGCCGATGCGCAGGCCGGCTCCGGAAAGAACATCGTCCGCCAGCGAGTATCCAAAATATCCATTGGCCAGCGCCAGGACGAGAAGGGTCAGTCCGATGATCCAGTTGATTTCGCGTGGCCGCCGGTACGCTGCGGTAAAAAAAATGCGAGCCAGATGGGCCACGATCGCGCCGATAAAGATCAAGGATGCCCAATGGTGCATCTGGCGTATCAGCAACCCGGCGGGCACTCCAAAGCTGAGATGAAGGACGGAGCGGAACGCCGCCGACATCTCAATTCCATCGAGCGCATGATATTGGCCGTGGTAGATGACTTTGGCCGAGCTGGCTTCAAAGAAGATGGCCAGGAACACGCCGGTGATCACCAGGACGACGAAGGAGTAGAGCGCAATCTCGCCCAGCATGAACGACCAGTGGTCCGGAAACACGTGGTTCATGGCGCGCCGCGCGAACTTTGCCAGACGCAGCCGTGCGTCCAGCCAGCGTGCAAGCCGGTCGATCATGGCATCTCCCAGAACCCGGGACCGGGCGGGGCCGAGAACCCGCCTGCCGCGCGCAACGTCCCGTCGGCGTCGGCGTATAGCGGCAACTGCGGAAGAGGTCTGGCGGCCGGCCCTCCCGTGGGCTTTGCCGCTCTGAGTACGTCAAAGGTCGACTGATGGCAAGGGCACAACAGCATGTCCAGACCGGCTTCAAACAGCCCGACGGCACATCCGGCGTGAGTACACACTCGGGAGTACGCAACATAGCCTTCAGGGGCCCAATCCGCGCGCTCACTGGGCAATTGCAGGAGTTCCTTTTTTACCCGGATCAAGGCCGTCTGCGCCTTCTCGTCGCCGACGCGGTCCTCTGGAAACACCAGGAGGATTTGCCCCGGCTCGAGGGCTTGAACCGTAACGGAGTTGCCATCCAGCGTCGTGAGATGTTGGCCACGCTTCCAGACTTCATCGAACAACTCCGGGCCAGGGGGCTTTGCCACCGAGCGCAGCAGCGATATTGCCATGGCCGCGAAAATGCCGATTGCCGTTCCGATCATCCACTTCAGCAGGTTGCGGCGCTGGACATCGCTCCTGCCGGCATCAAACGCGGCAACGGTTGTGTGACGATCATCGTAGCTGGAGGCTGCGGGCTCCCGCGGTTCCGTGGCCTCAGTGTGGCGCATCAACAGGTGCGCCCACAGCACCAGGGCCGCACCAAAGCCGGCAAAAGACAGGGCCAGCGTTCCGCCCAGCAGTTGATTGCTGCCGTCCGTGAAGTAGGTGAACAGAAATCCCACTGCCGATACGGCGCCCACAGCAAATCCGAGCGCGCAGAAGAGGGTGCCCCAGTTCGGGCGGCTACCTTTAAGCTTGACGTCAGCAGCTCTTCCGGTCTCGTCCACAGGCTGGCCCGGCGGCGCCGCCGCAAGGTCCCTGGCTGGAATCACAGCTATGATACGAGACGGCCGCGGACGAAGTATTTCGGCGATGACCTGTACGATAGCTTTACCGGCAAGCACAACCCCCAGAAAAAAATACGCGAACGGCCCCGGGCGTGTTGGTTCTTGTTGGTGTTCGGTCATCCTTTGCCTCCCCGTTCAATCCACCTGGTGATGGCGATCAATATCAGCACGAATATCCAGCCGATGACCCCTTCGACCACCGGCCCGTAAAAATGCAAGGGATTGCCGCCGGGGCTCGGCGGATGCTGTACGAATATGACGTAGTCCACAACGGAGGCGACCTGTTGATTACTGAGGATTGAGCCCGGAAACGATGGCATGGGCCCAGGCCCCTGGCGTATCGCGCCGGCTATCATGGCTGCTGAATAGTCAGTGAGTGCCGGCGCGTTCACGCCGGTAAACACGAGCGCCCCTCCGCGAACCGCTGTCCGGTGGCACGGAGCGCAATGGATTCGGAATAGCTTCCCGCCATCGCTCAGGTTGCCTCCCGAAAGCGGAATCACGGCGAGCTGCTGGGTAACAAACGTGGCCACCGCCTGCATCTCCTGGACCGAGAGCACGTAGGCGAAGCTGGGCATGTGGCTCGGACCAACTTCCATCGCCGTCATGACCGCTCCGGGATTGTGTACTGCCTGTAAAGAAGGTCCGGCCAGGCTGATTGCAGCGCTGACGCCCTCGCCTTTAAAGCCGTGGCATTTGGCGCATCTGATCAGAAAAATTGCCTGGCCGTTCGGAGGTGAGTTCTGTCCCTCTTGGCAAACCAGCACGCGCGGTGCGAAAAGGAACAGCACGGCAAGGCAGAAACTGACTGGAAGCGTTATGCAATGCTTCCTGCGGCGGAGCGGGGAGCCGGGCGCTATCGCGCGCTCCTCCAGGCAGAACTTTCTTTGCGTCCACCAACTGCTTCGTGCCATTTCGCAACAGGTCATAAAATCGACAAAATTCTTCCCGCCCTTGTCACCAATCGTGACCACAGATATCACAACGAGCGCCAGCCTTAGTAAGGCGTTGGTCGCACTGAAGTGATCGATGCTCTATCGAGCATCAATAGACTGAGAATCAAAGGGAGATAGATGATTGAGGCCATCACCACACGCCTCGCAAGCATGTTTGTGCGGCTTCCGGCCAGGCGCACTCCATGGAACAAAAAGTAGCTGCCGAGCGCGAGGGCTCCCAGCAAGTAGATTTTCCCTGCTTGTCCAATCAGAGTTGGAACCATGCTCACCAGCACAAGGACGGCCAAAAATACGATGATTTGCAAGCTGATCATACGCCCGTCCGGATCCCTGGGCGGCAGCATCCGCAGTCCCGCTCGCGAGTAGTCCTCTCTGTACATCCACGCGATCGCTAGAAGATGAGGAAATTGCCAGAGGAAGAGCATACTGAAAAGGACCAGAGATTCTTGATCCAGGCTTCCCCGTGCCGCTGCCCAGCCAATCAAGCAGGGCATCGCGCCCGGGAAGGCGCCGATCAATGTACATAGAGCTGTCTTTTTCTTGAGTGGTGTGTAGATTAACAAGTAACTGGAAAGTGCGGTAAGAGCGAGGATACTCGCGAGCAGGTTTACTTCGAGCCAGAGGAGTATCACGCCACTTGCCGAAGCAAATAGTCCGAAGATGAGAGCTTCGGCGGGGTGAAGCCGTCCGGCCGGGAGCGGGCGGCGTGCCGTACGCCGCATCGAGCGATCGGAGACGCGCTCCAGATACTGATTCAATGTTCCGGTTCCGCTGGCCACCAGCAGAGTTCCAATCAGCGTGTTCAAAAGCAGCGGAATATCCAGAGGGCCGCGCCGCGCCAGATCAAATCCTGCCAAGGCAGCCACAAGCACCAGGACGTTCACTTCTGGCTTGGTGAGCACAACGTAGTCTCGCAGCTTAGCGAAGGCCAGCCCACGCAGGTCAAGCTGTCTGATTTGCGCCATGGGAAAATCGTTCATGGTCTGTTCCCGTTCTTCAATTCGCGAGCTCAATTTGTCTGGAGAATAACTCTCAGTGCAGTTGCTGCAGGTATGCAACGAGTTCCTGCAGGTCCTTGCCGGTGTACATTGTGAGATTGGGCATCAGGGCGCCCGGCTTCAGCGATTGAGCGTGGGTAATCCAAGCCTCGAGATTTGCGATGTTGTTGATGTACGAGTCGGAGGCGATGTATTTACGGCCGGCAAGGTGAGTCAGGTCAGGACCTAACGTGCCCTGGGCTTCGGTGCCGCGGACGGTGTGGCAGAGCGCACAGGCCGATCCGGTAAAGACCGTCTCGCCTTGCTGAGCTTCGGGTGTCTGGGGAGTTGCGGCCGGCTTGAGTTGTTGGCTGCGCCACGCCGCGTACTCTTTTGGCGACTGGGCAACCACCAGGAGACGCATGTGCGCGTGCTGTTCTCCACAGTACACGGCGCACTCGCCCTGAAAATCTCCCGGACGGGTGGCTTCAACCCGCACGTAGTTCGTCAGTCCCGGAACAAGCTGCACCTTGCCGTGCAGAGCTGGGATCCAGAAGGAGTGGATCACGTCCGCGCTTTTCAATTCGATGTCTACCGGGCGGCCCGTCGGAATATGGATCTCACTGGCGGTAGTAAACTCCTGGTCAGTTGACTTTGAGAGGTAGTGTACTTCCCACCACCACTGGTGTCCGACTACCAGGATCTCGGGATGCATTTCGGACATATCGTCATCGTGGAGGGGGAAGGCGGTTGTGCGCTGGAGCGAGAAAATATATAGCCCGGATAGAATCACGAAAGGAATAGCCAGGCCGCCAATCAGGATCCAGCTCTGTCCGCCGCCTTCGTTCCACGGCTCGTGTTCGGAAAGCGAGCCGGTTCGCCGCACCACACTCCAGACCAACAGCCCGATCACAACAACGGACACAATCCAAAATGTAATGAAGACGATCCAACCCAATTGGGTCAGCTTGTCGGCAGCGGGCCCGGCGGGGTTCAGAATCGACTGGGGCCCGGCAAACGCCGGCAGCGGCACCAGCAAAGCGGAGACCATCAAAAAAATGCGCCGGATTGTCATAAGGCTATTTCGCACGGACCGTCCTCACTCTGGGCTTGGGAGGTACCAGAGGCGGATCAGGTTCTTCCTTGGTCCTCATGGACTTGATGTAAGCCACCAGTTTCCAGATCTGTTGCTCAGGAATCTTTGTGCCCCAGGCCGGCATGCCGCTTCCGCGGCCTTGAGCGATGGAAGCAAATATGTGAGCGTCATCGTCACCATATAGCCAATCCTGGTCGCGTAAGCTCGGAGCCATACCACCTCCGCCGTGCGTTCCGTGGCAACCTGCGCAATTGAACCAGACGAAAAGTTGTCTGCCCTCTTGCGTCGCTACCGGGTCTCCCATGTAGGGATCTTTCGGCAGAGTCATCGGTTTACGAGGACCGGGAACCGGACCCACTGGGATACCGAGGTCGGGCAGACCTGACATGGGAGGCGCCGGCGGGTCCTGCTGCTGGCGGCAGGCCACGGCAATAGAAGCAAATATGATCGCGGCCAGCACAACGATTTTTTTCATATCGCCAACCTCTACGGAATCAGCCGAACCACTCAATCCGGCAGCCGCTGAATTTGCCCCGCTGGTTTCTAGCTCTTACTTCAACGCAAAGATATAGAGATCGTCTCCGGGCGCCGTCAGTGTCTTGATGGGCCCCATGGCGCCGGTTACGCCAAGCGCAGCATACGGATCATCGAGCGAAATGCTGGGCTGCGCCACCGCGCCCATCCAGCCGCCGACGCCCGAATAGATGGCGACGTATTGCTTTCCATCGGGACTGCGGAACGTAATGGGATCGCCTACAATCCCCGACCCGGTTTTGAACTGCCACAGCACTTTGCCGGTGTGTGCATCGACAGCCCGGAACCAGCCTTCCAGCGTGCCGTAGAACACCAGATCGCCCCCGGTGGCCAGGACGCCGCTATAGACGGGCAATATGTCGTCCTTGATCGACCACACCTTTTTTGCGTGCTGCACGTCCCAGCCGATGAGTTCACCTTGATAACCGCCAGGCCCTGCAAACATGGTGGTGCTGGACCCCAGGTAGGGCGTGCCGACGATGTAGTTCGCCTGGATCGCCTCATGATCCATGCAGGTGTTGTGAGCCGGGATGTAGAGCATGCCCGTCCGGGGTGAAAAAGCCGAAGGAACGAACTCCTTGCCTCCGGTTGATGATGGGCACACCTGGCGGGCATAGATGCCCGTGTGCGTCCGTTTTGCCGGATCAACTTGCGGCAGGCCCGTTTTGAGATCATAGCCCGACGCCCAGTTGACCGGCTCAAAGGCCTCCGCCGAGAGCAGTTCGCCGGTGGTGCGATCCATGACCAGCATGAATCCGTTACGGGCCGGATGCAGCAGGAGTTTGCGCATTTTTCCGTCCCAGTTCATGTCAATCGGGATGTTCTCCATGATTTCGTCGTAGTCCCAGGCGTCATGCGGAACAAGCTGTGTGGCCCATTTCGCCTGACCCGTTTCCGGATCGCGCGCCCACACGGTGCAAGTCCACTTATTGTCACCAGGCCGCTGGTCAGGGTTCCAGGGTCCGGGATTCCCGGTGCCGTAGAAGACGAGGTTCAGTTCCGGATCATAAGAAATCCATCCCCAGACCGGTCCACCTCCGTGCTTCCACGCGTCGGCGGGCCACGTTTTGACCCCCAGGTTTTGCCCTTGATCTTTCTTGTAGAACGGATGGAAATCAGGGCCAATAAGACAGTCATTATCGGGCCCTGTGTTGTAGGCGGTCCACATCACGTGACCGTCGCTCAGACTCAATCCGGTCACCTTCCCGCGCACGCCCAGTTCCCCGCCGGAGTTTCCCACCATGACGACGTTTTTAACGATGAACGCGGCCATCGTGGTTGTCTCGCCGCGATGGATATCGCCAACCTCAGTCCGCCAGACCTGTTTGCCGGTGTTTGCGTCCACGGCAACTACGTTGTTATCGAGCGTGGCATAGACAATCTTTCCGTCACCATAGCTGGCGCCGCGATTCACCCAGTCGCAGCAGGCCACCCCTTTGGCTACAGGATTCGGATGTGGCTCGTACTTCCACCTCATCGGGAAGTTGGGCTTTGTCAGATCAAAGGCCAGCAAATTGTTCGGAAATGGAGTCACCATGTAGAGCGTGTTATTCACCACCAGAGGTTGGCCCTCATGTCCCCGAGTGATGCCGTCCGCGACAATATCGACCACCTGCAGATTCTTCACGTTGCCCGTGTTGATTTGATCGAGGGGATCGTAGCGCGTGTTTGCGTAGTCTCCCGCGGGAAGCTGCCAGTCTCCATCAGGAACCGGACTGACCAGGTGAACTGACTGTAGCTGGCCAGGAACCGTGTTATTCGCGCCGTCCTGAGCCTGACCCAAATCCGATCCGGCAAAGAGCAGAGCGCACATACACAGAAAAACTGCCTTCAGAGTAGGCTGCTGCCGCTTCATTCATCCTCCTCAACGCAGCGTATACAGATAGGCCGCGACGTCCCGTGCCTGCTGTTCGCTAAGACCCAGATCGGGCATGGCGGTCCCAGGTTCAATCGACCTTGGCGACTGGATCCAGCGCACCATGTTCGCGGGAGTGTTTGGAACTTCGCCTGCGATCATGGTCCGCCGAGCGATCTGGGTCAGGGGCGGTCCCACCGTCCCGATGGCGTGCCGGACTCCCGGAATCACGTGGCAGGAGCCGCAATCAAATTTCATGATGATTTCCCGGCCGCGCTGCGGATCACCGCCCGTGCGCACAGCGTACTCACTGGTGGTCCTGCCACCTGTGCAGGCCGTCCATAACACCAGGAAGAACGCGATCAGGAGTGGCAGCAGAAGTGTGAACTTCCTTATCAATGCGCCCTCACGCAAACACCGACGATGAAAATTGCGAGCACAAACCAGATAATTCCGATGGCCAGTGTCGTGGACACCAGCACTCCAAACATCCCCATAAACTCCCGGCGATCGTTCGCTTCGGCCTCCACAAAGTCAGGCTCAGATGCCAACTTGCGCCAGTTGCGATAGGAGACAACGCCTGCAAGAATCGCCACGGCGAGCAGGAAGAAAGTGATTCCGGCCGTCAGCGCCTGCGCCCATCCTGGCATCGACAGGATCAGCGCGGTTTCGCTCCGCGGGCATCCTCGTCCTTCCCAGGTCACGTCGAGAATCCCGGCAATCGCCCACGCGGCGGCCGCACCCGCAAACCCGAACCACAGGCGCTTGCCCGAGACGCCATCCAGAATCCGACTAATGTCTTCCTTGACCATAGATCGATCGACCCCTTTCGAAGGGCTGCGGGTACGGGCCGCGCAAGCAGGCCTCATCTGAGAACCCGGCTCGCTCTCTGTCGTCCCGCACGACCCGTTCCTAACCGGATTGGATGTGCTTACTCAGAGGCCCGTCGCAAAACGTCCGGTTGGAACCGCGGTCGCTTCAAATCTTCACGTGCAAATGCCTGCACCCGAAAGCTTCAGTGTCCAACGCTGGGGTAGACGTGCACGATGTTCGGATAGACGTACAGGATCGCCACAATGAATCCCCACATGATGTCTACGAAATGCCAGTACATACCCACGTTGTGATAGGGTTGATGGGGGATACTTCGCGCGGGCTCCCATCGCTTCGCCAAAAACAAAAGCCAGGTGAGCATCGTCAGACCTATGATCAAATGGAGCAGATGAAGGCTCGTGATCGCAAAGAATATCGACCCATAAGCGTCCGTCCGAGGGGTCAAGTGCAAGAGTTCCTCCGAGTATTCGAAATAACTCACGGCCAGGAATCCCAGGCCGAACACAATTGTCGCGATCAGCGCTAATCGTGCGGTCCGATAGTCCTGCTTCTTCAGCCTTTCTTCACCCCAGTAGAAAATTCCACTGCTCGACCACAGAATGGCCAGCATGGGTATGGAGTAGTGCAGTTTTGGCGGTTCTTCCAGCATCCATCGTTGATTCCCCGGGCCCAGGTAGTAATACACTCCGAACAGGATCACGAAGAGCATAGCCTCGCTGGTGATGAACAGAGCCATTCCGAAACTTCCGCGGCGGTTGTCAAGCTCCAGCACTATGGGTTCGCCGTGCCCCGTATATCTTTCGGCTCCCAGATCGACAGTACTCATGCGTTTTCTCCGCTTGGAATGGGCTTCATCCACCACAGAAGAGTGCCCAGCGTGAAAATCAGCCCGGCCAGAACAATCCACATCTGCTGGTACACGAAGGCGCTGCAGATGACAGAGAAGCCCAGAGCCGTGAACAGCGGCGTCAGGCTGGTATCGGGCATGCGAGCGATCGCAAACGGCACGCCATCCAGCCAACTGGTGGAAAGCGTGAACCGGCCCTGATCCAGAACGCGCTCGTTGTTCGGATCTGCTTCTTCTTCGTGCTCGTCCCAGAGAGGATGGCGGGTGGCTACGGTCGGAATGTGAACGCTGCCATAGGGCGGCGGTGGCGACTCGGTTGACCACTCGAGCGAGTCCGCGTTCCAGGGGTTTTTGCCGGCCACAGCGCCGGCTCGCAGGCTCCAGAAGAAGTTAACGATGGTAAGGAGAATGCCAAAGGCCAGAATAAACGACCCAATCGTGATGACCAGGTTTAATTCGCTCCATCCGAGTTCGCTGGGGTAAGTGTACAACCGTCGGGGCATGCCCTCGACTCCGACGACGTGCATGGTAAGGAACGCCACATTGAAGCCGACGATCATGACCCAGAAGCTCGTTTTCCCCAGGGTCTCATTCATCATGCGGCCGGTCATTTTGGGCAGCCAATAGTACAGCGCTGCAAAAACGGGGAACACGTTGGCGCCGACCAGCACGTAGTGGATGTGACCGATCACCCAATACGTATCATTCAGTTGCCAGTCCAGGGGAACAAAGCCTGTAGCGATGCCATCCAGTCCGCCGATGATGATCAACGCAATAAACCCGATGGCGAAATACATCGACGTGGTGCGCACAGGCCTGCCTTTCCAGATCGTAGCCAGCCAGGCGAACACCTGAATCGCCGTGAACAGAGAAATCGTCATGCTCGCGGCGCTGAAGAAGCTCATACCCAGCATGCTGACGCCTGTGGTGAACATGTGGTGTACCCAGACGCCGAAGCCGGTCAGGCCGGTCAGCACCGTGGACGCCGCAACATACGGGTACCCGACGATCGGGCGTCGCGAGAACACTGGAATGATCATCGAAATCATGCCGGTGGCCGGAAGAAAGATGATGTAGACCCAGGGATGCCCAAAGAACCAGAAGACCTGCTGCCACAGCAAGGTCTTGCCGCCAAGCGACACGTCAAAGAAGCGCAGGCTCCAGCGGCGGTCAAGCTCGAGCATAAAGTTGGCCGCTGTGAGCGCCGGCATCGCAAACAGCGCAACAAAGGAAATGGTTGTAGTGCTCCAGACAAACAGCGGCATCCGGCTGATGGTCATGCCGGGCGCGCGGTGCCTCAGCACAGTCACAATGAAGTTGATCGATGCGCCCACAGTCGAGAGGTTCAGCAGGATCAGCGAAAAATTGTAGAAATCCATGCCGTGCGATGGCGAGTACCGGATGTTGGTGTAGGGGACATAGGCGAACCAGCCGGCGTGGGGCGCCTGACCCAGAAAAGGACCGACATAAAGGAGAATTCCGGAAAACAGAAAAGTCCAATAGGTGAAGGCGTTCAGGCGTGGGAAGGCCAGATCTCGGGCGCCGATCATCAGCGGGATCAGGTAAATCGCGAAGCCCGAGAGAATCGGCCCCGCATACCAGTAGATCATGGTCATCCCATGGATGGTGAAAACCTGGTCGTACTGCTCGGGGCTTAGAATGGCATTGTTGGCATGGGTTAATTGAAGCCGGATCAGGAGGGCTTCAAGTCCTCCGACAAGGAGGAAAATCAATGCGGTGACAATGTAGCGGTGTCCGAGCTCCTTGTGATCAACCGTTCCAAGGATTCCCCGTAAAGTCTTCGGAGTTTCCCACAGCTCGGTAAGATGTTCAACGGCAGTGCTCATAAACGTGCGCTCTCCCCGCAACTGCTTCGCAACTGATTTGGATCCGATTGAGTACGGATTCGCACACGCTTCCGCGTGAGTGCAGAAATCCACTCGACGCTTGGCTGTGGATAGCTGTGGTGCTGTCCAGTTCGCGAGCAGGTTCTGCACCTGCCACATCATCCTCAGGGGATGTTGTCCTTAGCCCCCGATTTTCGTTTCGAAAGTCAAATCTATGAAACGCAGCAGGGCCGCGTCAATTCGCATTAGCACGTACGTAATCTGTGCACGCCGGGAAGCTTGGCCGCCCCCTTAAAAAAAATCGCTACGGCGGTAACAAAGCGTGACGAACTTGGATTCCGGCACATCTAAAGGTTCAGTAGCGGGAATATTGCGCGGGGAGTTCAGAAGATCAAGCCGCCGTACTCAACATTCACCTTCGCCTTGGAGGCTGACTCATGACTAATCACAAATCTACGGAAACGAGCCCCAGGAATCTCGGCCAGAAGCCGCCGTTCGATGAGCGCCGCCAGAAACCGCCGGGTAGCGAACAGGAAATGCGTCAGCGGCCGGATCATGGCGAGGAAACCTATCGCGGAGCCGGCCGACTCCGCGATAAGGCGACCCTCATTACCGGGGGCGACAGTGGTATCGGCAAGGCGGTGGCCATCGCTTACGCGCGTGAAGGTGCGGATGTTGCCATCGGCTATCTGCCCGAAGAGGAGAAGGACGCGATGGAAACCATCCGGCAGGTGGAGAGCGCCGGGCGCCGGGCATTGCCATTGCCGGGCGATATCGCAGACGAGCAGCGCTGCATCGAAATGGTGGATCGGGCGCTCGAAGAATTCGGTAGGCTGGATGTTCTGGTGAACAATGCGGCCTATCAGATGACCCACGAGAGCATCGATGAATTCAGCAGCGAAGAATGGGACCATACGTTCCGCACCAACATCTATGCCATGTTCTACCTCTCAAAGGCTGCACTGCCGCGGATGCGAGCCGGCGGAGCTATCATCAACACCGCGTCGGTGAACGCCTATAAGCCCAAAGGCATCCTGCTGGCCTACGCCACCACGAAGGGAGCCATCGTGACCTACACGAAAGCTCTCTCTGAGCTTGCTCTCGAGCACGGCATCCGCGTGAATGCGGTCGCGCCTGGACCTGTCTGGACTCCCTTGATTCCCTCGACCATGCCGGAGGACCACGTTCGTCAATTCGGGAAAAACAACCCCATGAAGCGCCCTGCGCAGCCGGCGGAGTTGGCGCCCGCCTATGTGTTTCTTGCTGCGCAACAGGAATCCAGCTATGTCACCGGGTCAGTCCTCGACCTGACCGGCGGACGGATGCTGCCATAAAGAAAGAAGGAGGCCCTATGTCATCAGCCAGGACTTTGGAATCGATGGAGGCGGTGGAAAACCGCCAGCGTTCAACAGCGCCCCCAGGAAGTTCAGCGAGCGGGATCGCACGCGGTCTCGGGTGGTTCAGTGTCGGACTGGGGATAGCGGAGTTGGTTGCGCCGCGCGCGATAGGTCGCATTGCTGGCGCTCGGAAGAAGGATTCTCTGATCAGGTCTTATGGAGTTCGCGAGATTGTTGCCGGCGTCGGCGTGCTTGCAACGAGTCATTCCGCCGGCTGGCTGTGGGCCCGTGTAGCGGGCGACGCAGTCGATCTGGCTTCTTTGGGAGCGGCACGGGCGGCCAGGAGGAACGCTGGAAAAAAGAACATGTTGGCGCTGGGGTCAGTGGCGGGCGTCACGGCGCTGGACGTGTGGTGCGCCAGCCGGCTGAGTAGAGCGGGAGCAGAACGATCCCGCGCCCACGCGGAGGGGAGCCTGATGGTAAGCCGCTCGCCCGAGGAATGCTATCGCTTTTGGCGCAACTTCGAAAACCTTCCGCGTTTCGTTAACCATCTGAAATCTGTACAAAGCACCGGAGACCGTAGCTCCCGCTGGACGGCGTACGGGCCCGGCGGCGTCGAGGTCGAATGGGATACCGAAATCGAGGAAGATGTTCCGAACAAGCAGATCGCTTGGCGTGCGCGTGACGGCTCGCATATCTGGCACAGTGGCGTCGTCAATTTTGAGAATGCTCCGGGCGGCCGCGGCACCATTGTGCGCGTACAAATGGATTATGGCAACACTCTCAAGGTGATTGGCCTGCTCGCCACACCTCTCGGCAAAAATCCAAATCAACTGATCCGCAAGCAGCTCCGCCGGTTCAAGCAGGTATTGGAGACAGGCGAATCCATAACGACCGAAGGGCAGCCGGCGGGCCGCCGCAGCGGAGCAACCTGGCTGGATGAGATTGCGAGGTAAAACATGAAGGCGAATTGTTGGCAGGGTAAACGAAAAGTTTCAGTCGAGACCGTACCTGATCCGAAAATCCTGAATTCGCGCGACGCGATCGTCAAGATTACGTCCACTGCCATTTGTGGCTCGGACCTGCATCTGTACAACGGATTTGTTCCGACAATGCAGAGAGGCGACATCCTGGGGCACGAGTTCATGGGTGAAGTGATGGAAGTCGGTCCCGGCGTCAAGAATCTCAAGCCGGGAGACCGCGTGGTGGTCCCGTTCCCGATCGCCTGTGGGAGTTGCTTCTTCTGCGAGCGGCAGATGACTTCGCTTTGCGAAAATTCCAACCCGAACGCATGGCTCGCGGAGAAGGCGTGGGGACATTCGCCCTCAGGCGTGTTCGGATACTCACATCTGCTGGGAGGATTCGCCGGGGGGCAGGCGGAATATGCTCGCGTGCCCTTCGCTGATGTGGGACCTCTCAAAATCGAGAACGGTTTCCGGGATGAGCAGGTGCTGTTTCTCTCGGATATTTTTCCGACTGGTTACATGGCCGCTGAAAACTGCAACATTCAGCCCGGCGATACAGTGGCTGTGTGGGGCTGCGGTCCGGTTGGGCTGTTCGCCATCGCGAGTGCCTTCTTACTTGGCGCGGAGCGAGTCATAGCCATTGATCGATTTCCCGAACGGCTTCGCATCGCTCGTGAGCAGTGCGGGGCGGACACTCTCAACTATGAAGATGCCGACGTCCTGGCTTCGTTGAGGGAGATCACCGGCGGCCGCGGTCCCGATTGTTGCATCGACGCCGCGGGGATGGAATCGCATACGCCCGGTCCCCTCTACGCCTATGACCGCGCGAAGCAGGCTCTCATGCTGGAGAGCGACCGCCCGTTCGCGCTGCGCGAGGCCATCATGGCTTGCCGGAACGGGGGCACAGTTTCCGTTCCCGGCGTCTATGGCGGCTTCGTCGACAAAATGCCGATGGGTTCTCTGATGAATCGCAGTATTACCATCAAGACCGGCCAGACCCACGCCCATCGATACATGAAACCCCTGCTGCAGCGCATCGAGAACGGCGATATCGATCCGACATTCATCGTCACGCATCGCATGGCCTTGGACCAGGCGCCCGAAGCTTTTGATATGTTCCTGAACAAGCAGGATGAGTGCGTCAAGGTGGTGTTGAAGCCCCAGTAGACGCGCGTGCGCGCGGTGCCACAGGAGGGTAAGAGATGAGAAAGCAATTGATGATCGGTTCGGCTGCTGCAACGGGAATCGGCTTGCTCATGCTACGATTCCGTCGCCGCTTGGACTTACGTGACAAGGTAGTTCTGATCACCGGCGGATCTCGCGGGCTGGGTTTGGCTCTGGCTCGAGAATTCGCCGCTCGCGGGTCGCATCTGGCTCTCTGCGCGCGAAGCCCGGAAGAGCTGGAGCACGCTCGGCAGGACCTCGTGGGTACCGAGAGCACTGTCCGGACCTTTGTCTGCGACGTAAGAGATCGTGGACAGGTTGAGAAGCTCGTCTCGGATGTGCTGGCAGCGTTTGGGCGAATCGATATCCTCGTAAACAACGCCGGCACCATCTGCGTTGGACCCGTGGAGACCATGGCCCTCGAGGATTTCCGAGATGCCATGGACGTCATGTTCTGGGGAATGGTGTACGCTACCCTGGCGGTGTTGCCGCACTTCCGCAGCGCCGGGGGCGGTGGAGTTGTAAACATCACCTCGGTGGGCGGCAAGGTAAGCGTTCCGCATCTCGTTCCTTACAACTGCGCAAAGTTTGCTGCCGTGGCATTTTCGGAAGGACTCCGCGCGGAGTTGAACAAGAGCGGCATCAAAATCGTGACCATTGCGCCGGGTCTGATGCGGACGGGGTCCTTCCTCAACGCCTCCTTCAAGGGTACTGAACCGGCCGAAAGCGCCTGGTTCAGCGCAAGCGCCAGCCTTCCGGGTGTGTCCATGAGCGCGGGGCGCGCCGCCAGACAGATCATCCGTGCTCTGGAGCAGGGCAGGGCGGAGAGGATTTTAACGACCTCGGCCAACCTGCTCGCCCGCTTCCATGGGCTTTTCCCGGAAACCAGTCTGGCAGTCTTGGACCTGGTTGATAGATTGCTCCCGGCCGGCAGGGAGCGCGTGAAATTGGGAAAAGAAAGTGGCATACTTGAGCGTCCCTGGATGCGCGCCATTACCTATCTCGGGCGCCGCGCTGCCAGGGAACATCTGCAGTACTCGGCGACTGTCGGCCGCCCGTAGCTATCCGGCTCGAACTCGAGTTTCCTTGCGGCCGCAAGTTTGCTGGGCACTGCGCCTGCGGAGAGATAGAACTTCAAACTTGCGCCGTACCCCGCGGATCCGCAGACCCGTTCATTCGAGGCATGTAGACGGATGGATAGGAGATACTCTCCCATCTCCGATATGTACGGAATGGCCCCGGACGGTCCTTTCAGAAGGCGCAAGACCCGTACCTGGATATATGTTCTGCTGACCATCGCCGGATTCTTTGCTCTCCAGTCTATTCAACCCGTCATGCGGTTGCGCCCGGATCCACCGCAATCCCTGGGAGGCGCCAGCCTCAGCCCTGTCGATCTTGCGCACGCGTCTCAACCGCAAATAGCCAGAGCCTGCTGGGACTATGCCGTGGCCTCGGTGCAGAATGTCTTCCCATACGGCGGGGACCTGCCCACCAGTCCGCCAGCCCCGCTCGTACGTAGACGCGGCAATGCTTCTGCCGTCGATCTGCAATGCTGGCCGGGATTAAGAAGGGCCTGGAAGCAGCCGCAATCATGGGTGCGATCATACAAGTGGTCCACAGCGTGGGTTACGGATCCCAATGGTCCCGTTCAGGGCACCATCTCTCAGGCGCTGGAGTGGTTCGGCATCAAGCCCTGGTAAGAGTCATCGACTACCGGCTCAACAACTGCCCCCAGTCCCCCAATCACGCTTGCGCGTGTAGAGATCGCCGAGGATACTTCGAGGTTTTCATCAGCTTGGTCACCGATCGTCCTTAGCATCATTGGCAGAGCTTGGCCTGCACGGCTCTGCCGGTCCTGCCTGAGATTCCGCGCATTCCATCGAGACGAGAGCCGCTTAGCCGGCTCTTTGCTACTTGACAGGGTGAGCGGCAGGACAGAGTTCATCCAATGGCAACGTACATTGCTCAGGCAGGAGTTCTCTAATCCGACTATTTCCTTGCCCGAAGCCAACGCAAGAAATTCTTCCCTTAAGATCAGTGGTTATGATAGGTTCTCAGGTTAGATTTTGCAGGTAATGCTAATCAGAGGTCATCAAAAAAGATGAAGCGAACAGGTGTAATTGTATGCGGATTGGTGCTGGCGTGTACGTTAGGGACGGTGTGGGGCATTAGGAGCTACGCTGCTCCAAAGAGCGCTGGCAAATGGACGCCCTTATTCAACGGAAAGAACCTCGACGGCTGGAAACCCTACGGGGAAGAGACCTGGAAAGCTGACCATGGAACAATCTTCGGCGAAAGCACGAGCGGGAAATACGGTTACCTGGTGACCGATAAAACGTACAAGGACTTTGACGTTCGCCTGAAATTCAACTGCACGATGGAAGGAAATAGCGGATTGTTCTTCCATTCCCAGATCACCGGTGAAAACCCGAAGTGGGGACCCGATATCGTGGGTCTACAGGCTGAGATCGATCCCGCCAGGCACTCGGGAGGTATTTACGAGAGCGGCGGGCGTGGATGGGTTGCACTCCCAACAGCCGAAGGAGAGAAGGCGATCAAGCCCGTGGGCCAGTGGAACACGATGGAGGTGCGGGTGCAGGGCAACCATATGGTAACGCACTTGAATGGCGTCCAGATTGTTGACTATACCTATACACCGGCCAAATATACCGACGGCCATATCGCATTGCAGATTCACACCGGGCAGCACGGCTTCCGGGTCCGCTTTAAGGACGTCGAAATCCGGACGCTTCCCTAGTCGGAACATTCCGCGGCCTGGCGCCGCTCTGAGAAACCAACGACTTTAACCACGAGGATCGAGGAATGATAAAGAACAATCGCAGGGATTTTCTTAAGCTATCGACGGTGGCTGCCGTTTCAGCGGCGGGACTTGGCGGTGCAGCGAAAGCTTTGGCCGCAGCGGGCGCTTTGTCAAAGCCCGCGGCGTCTGCGGCGCCGGCTCCGCTTCCCGCTCCGCAGCGCAAATTTGAACCCTTCGCGCTTGGAATCATGACTGGGATTCGGAATGATCCGGAAGCAGCGATGGCCAAGGTTCACAGCCTGGACATGCACACCTGCCAGATCGACTCGGATCTTTTGAGTGATGAGATGATCCAGCGGCTGGGCGAGGCGCTCGACAAGTACAATATTGCCGTGACGGCGATGGGAACGGATGGGCCGGGCCCCTACATTTACAATTTCTACGACGGGCCTCTCACTCTGGGCCTGATTCCGCGCACTTACCGCGGGCAGCGCCTGGAGAAGTTGAAGACGTATTCGGACCAGGTCAAGAAGCTGAATGTGCCCGCCATTCGCATTCACGCGGGGTTTATCCCCGAGGATCCAAATACCGAGCTATATTGGGAATCGATCGAAGCGCTGAAGGATATCGTCAGCCACTGTAAGCGGAACGGGCAGGACTTCCTTTATGAAACGGGTACCGAAACGCCCATTGCGCTGCTTCGGGCGATGAAGGACATAGGGCTGGACGGAGAGCTTAGCAACCAGGGCGTGAATCTGGATACGGCAAACCTGATCCTCTATGGCAAGGCGAACCCGCTGGATGCTCTTGACGTCATCGGCCCCTACGTGAAGAACACGCATGCCAAGGACGGACTGTACCCGACGAACCCCCGTGACCTGGGCAAAGAGGTTGCTATTCCGCACGGCAAAGTTGATTTCCCGAAAATCATCGCCAAGTTGAAGGAGTTGAACTATCAGGGTCCCATCACGATCGAGCGGGAGATTTCAGGTCCTCAACAACTCGAGGACGTAAAGCAGGAGAGGGATTATCTGAGGAAGCTTATCGCGTCCTGAGATCTGGTTTCAAAGCGTGAATCGGGACGGAATTTATTAAGGAGGGAATTAACGTGAGCGAAGGTTCCGGCAAGAAAGTAGGAAGAAGAGAATTTATGGGCTCGGCTGCAGCCGCGAGCTTCATGATCATGGCACCCCAGTTGGTGCGTGGGACGGCGGCAAATTCGGCACTCCGGGTGGGATTGCTGGGCTGTGGTGGCCGCGGGACAGCGGACGCTCAATACACAATCGAGACCGGCAAGGCCCGCCTGGTCGCACTGGCGGATATGTTCAAGGACAAGTTGGACAAAGGCAAGGCGCACTTTGATAAATTTCAGCAGGCTAAAGGTTACGCGGCAATCGACCCGAAGTTGACGTTTAAGGGGCCGAAGGCGTATCAGCAGATCGCAAACTCGAAGGATGTGGACGTCATCATTATTACAACGCCCCCGTTCTTCCATCCCCAGCACCTGGCGGAAGTGGTGACAGCGGGCAAGCATGTTTATTGTGAAAAACCGGTTGCTGTGGACCCTGCCGGCTGTATCTCCGTCCTGGATTCCGGAAGGAGGGCTGAGGGGCGATTGAGCCTTGAGGTTGGTTTCCAGCTCCGCAACGCTCCGCCGTACGTCGAGCAGGTAAAGCGGATTCACGCGGGCGCTCTGGGCGATATCGTGTCCGGGACCGGGCACTATTTTTCAGGATACATCAAGCGGCCTTCATGGCCGGGCGCATCGCCGGATGAACATCGGCTGCGCAACTGGGTCCACTACCGCAACCTGTCGGGCGATATCATAGTGGAACAGAACATCCACGTGATTGACGTCTGCAACTGGGTTCTGCAGGGACATCCCGTCAAGGCTTCAGCTTCGGGCAGCAAGGGGCACAGGCCTGACCAGGGTGATTGCTACAACAATTACAGCGTCGTTTTTGAATATCCCAATCACGTCAGCATGACGTTTGGTTCAACGCAATTCAACAAGGGCTGGTGGGATGTGGCATGGCGGTTCTTCGGCACTAAAGGCGTTTCGGAAACGCACTATAACGGGCCGGTGGCTATCTACGGCGATAACGCCTGGAAATATGGACAAGCGGCTTCCGAGGCAGGCGGAGGGAAGTTTTCCGCTGCTGGAGTATTCCATGGAAATCTCGACCAGGCCGACCCGGAGAAGAAGAAATCCTTCGTGGAAAGCATTCTGAACAACCAGTTCCATAACCAGGCGCAGCAGGGCGTGGAATCGGCGCTGAGCTGCATGATTGGCCGCCGTGCGGCCTATACGGGCGAAGAGGTGAGCTACGCTGGCATGGCGGCATCGAGCGAGCAATGGGAAGCTGGTATTGACCTCGCCCAGTTTGCCTGAGAAAGGGCAGAAAGGGACAACCGATGAGCAATGAAAAATCGAGGCGGGAGTTTCTGAAGCTGGCAGCCGCGGGCACAGTTGCTGTTGGCGCGCTGCCGGCTTCTCTCAGCGCGAGGCCCGCCCAGGGCGGCGCCAAGCTGTCACTCGACAAGGGGATGGTTTACACCATGCTTCCTAAAGAGATGAGCGTGGCGGACCGCTTCAAGCTGGCCCGTGACACCGGTTTTCAAGTGGTGCAGGCACCGACCACGCCGAACCAGAACGATGCGGAAGAACTCAAGAAGGCGGCCGATGCGGCGTGCGTGCGGATCGACTCCGTGATGAACATGGCCCACTGGCATTATCCCCTTTCCTCTTCCGATCCTTCCGTTGTGGCGAAAAGCCTGGATGGGATGCGGACTTCACTGCACAACGCGAAACTTTGGGGATCAGATGCCGTGCTGCTGGTGCCGGCGGTGGTTAATCCTCAAACCAGTTATCACGATGCCTGGGTGCGGTCGCAGAAGGAGATTCGAAAGCTGATTCCGCTTGCCGAAGAACTCAAAGTCGTGATCGCCATCGAGGAAGTCTGGAACAAGTTCCTTTTAAGCCCGCTGGAGATGAGGACCTACATCAACGAATTTCGCAGTCCATGGATAAAGGCCTGGTTCGATGTAGGCAACGTGGTCTTTTATGGCTATCCCCAGGACTGGATCCACACTTTAGGAAAGCAGATCGTCAAGCTCCACCTGAAGGACTTCAAGCTTGATCGTGGCGAAGGCAGTTTCGAGTGGGTGAATCTCGGAGACGGCGATGTGATGTGGCCCGCCGTCCGGCAGGCGCTGATTGACACCGGCTATTCCGGGTCGGCCATCTGCGAACTGAATAGCGGCGACGAGGCTTACTTGCGAGACGTCAGCAACCGCATTGACCGGCTCCTGATTCAGGCCTGAGATCGCTAGCTATTGCTGATTTCCAGCCTCCATTTCCCTGAAGTGTCGATGGACGATTTTGGGATCGCTCCATCGGGCGCTTCAGGACCATTCACATACTGGTTGCGGCCTGGCGCGGTCCGCGATTTCTGTCTTTTTTGGTCGCAAGTCCTGCAAATCGCATTAAAGGTTCGCGACTCGTTGTGGCCGCAGATTCAGCTTCATGGAACCTAGAGCAAGATCTCAGGGCCTTAGCCATAAGGCACCGAAAATTGAAGGAGATTAGCCGCATTGCAGGGCCTATCGCATAAGGTGCCTGAAAAATATCGAAAATGCGTAATCGATTTCCGCTACAAAATCCTTATTTAACTGGTATATACCTACTCATCAAACCTTTCCCAATCCTTAAAAAAAACATTGACACACTTTGCCTAATCCGGTTACACTCCCTGCCGTCGGTAGGTAGCACAGGGCATATCACATCGTAATACTGCTGATTGCGGTTAGGTCTGACGCGGTTTAAATCTCAGGCCCGACCCTTGCGTCGTCTATTGGGTGCTTCATCAAGCACGCAAATTATGGAGGTGTGTCACATGCGATTTCGAGCTGTATCTCGACTCGCTCTCTGGCTCGTCGCAATATCCGTCCTGGGGTTCTGCTCGGCTCAGCGTCTACATGCGCAGATCCTCTATGGTTCTGTTGCTGGGACCGTGTCTGACCAGACGGGTGCGGTCGTGCCTGGAGCGGCGATCACGATTGTCAACGACAATACGGGTTTTACTCGTAATACGACTTCGGCGTCGGCCGGTGATTACCGGCTCACCGATCTTCCCGGAGGGACTTACACCCTTACTGTGACGGCACAGGGTTTCAAGCCGATCAAGCAGACGGGCATCAATGTTGCTGCCGGATCGGTCAACCAGCAGAATGTGCAGTTGTCAGTTGGAGCTGTGACTCAGGAGGTCACAGTTTCCGGCGCCGCTGCTGTCCTGCAAACGCAGCAGGCCAACGTTCACACAACCATCAGCAACTATGCGGTGCAGAACCTGCCGTTGAACGTTTATCACAACTTCCAGAGCGTGGAGCTGCTGGCTCCCGGCGTTGTTTCGCTTTCGGCCATTAACGGTGCGTACCCGAACTCGTTGGCTGATACGCCAGACCGTTCTCTGGCCATCAATACCAACGGATTGCCGCAGCACGTCAACACAAATCGTGTCGACGGCGCCACAAACGTCTTTCTGTGGCTGCCAGACCACATGGTGATTGTGCCTCCGGCGGCTAGCGTTCAGGAAGTCAACGTTCAGACCTCCAACTACAACGTTCAAAAAGGTCTGACCATGGGCGCCGCGACTGACGTGATCACCAAAGGCGGAACGAACCAGTTCCACGGCAATGTCTATGCCTATCACACCGATGCTTCGCTTGATGCCCAAGATCCTCTTGTGCATACGGCCAACGGCAAGGCACCCCACAATATCCAGAACAATGACGGGGTGGATGTCGGCGGGCCGATCGTGAAAAACAAATTGTTCTTCTTCGGCAACTGGGATGGGTACTTCCAGCGCCAGAACGTCGCTGACCAGTTTCTGCTTGCTCCCCTGGACATGCGCGGCGGAGATTTTTCACACTATCTTGGCGCGCCGCTGTACTCCGACGCTGCTGCCACCACCCCGATTATGGTTTGCACCACCGGCGGCGGCACGACTCAGTTGCGGCAGGGCATGATTTTCGACCCAACCACCGGCGACCCGAATACCGGCGCGGGCCGCTGCGCCTTCGACAACAACACCATTCCGGCCAACCGGATCTATGGGGGCGCCAGCCAGTTCTGGCAATTGATGAATGGCTATGTGCCGAATGACACTCCGGCGGGAGGCTTCACCGAGAATACCGCGAACAACGACCTGAGGTTTCGAAACTCCGACTGGAACCGAAACATTTACACCGGCAAGATTGACTACAACATCAGTGACCGCCAGACTATCTGGGGGAAGTACACTCTCCAGAAGTCTTATCTTAATGACGGCAGTGATTACGGAGTTGCAGGCCGGGGCAATGGCACGGGAATCAGCGATCAGACGGCCCAGACCGTTACCATTGGCCACACTTGGACTGCAAAATCCGACCTGGTCCTGAGCGGACACATCGGCTTTACACGCATGGCCGAGAAGAACTCGCCGGCGGATTTGGGTACGAATTATGGCCAGACCGTTCTCGGCCTGACCAACAGCAATACCCCCACTGACGATCCTCGTTATAGCGGTATGCCCGGTATCGATATGGGCAGTTTCACGACCCTTGGCAACAATTCATCGTGGCAGCCGGTCACCCGGAACGACTGGCAGTTGACGCTGGATGAAAACGCTACCTGGATCAAAGGTAAGCACTCGATCGTCTTTGGCTTTGACGCGTCGCACAATCACATGAACCACTGGCAGCCGGAAATCGTCTGCTGCCCTAGAGGCTATGTCCTTACGACCGACTACAACACCTTTCTCAACCTTTTAGGGAATGACCAGACGGCCACCGTCTACGATGGTACCGATCCTGCCGGCACCAAGTTCAACCCGGCCCTTTGGAACAGCGTGGCAGCTTTCGACCTCGGCTTGGCGAATGAGGTTGAAAACGGCCAGCAATTTATCAAGGCTACCAACAAGGACTGGGATGAAGCTCTTTACATCGGAGACACTTTCCGGATAACTCCCAAACTCACCATCGACGCAGGTCTCCGGTGGGAGTACTATCCGCTCATCACCCGTGACGGCGTCAGCAAGTTCGAGGTCTATGACGCTGCAACGAACCAGCTCTACCTGGGCGGGCTTGGAAATAACGACACGCACCTCAACAACACGCCGGTTGGAGTGACCACCAGCAAGACGCTGTTTGCTCCACGCCTGGGCCTGGCCTACCAGCTCAGTAGCAAAACCGTCGTGCGCGCCGCGTTCGGTATGACTTATGATACATTGCCGCTCGAGCGGCCGTTGCGTGGTTTCTGGCCCTACACAATTGGCGCCGACAACAACGTCGTGCTCGCCGGCGTCAGCGACAATGTCACCCGTTACCTCCCTTACGCGAACTTCAATGTCGCCAACAACACGGTCAACAATATCGTTGGATCACCGGTGAATGGCGGCGCGGGTCTGGCCGATGGTGTTCCGCTCATCCAGGCTCCCACCGGGTTCCAGTCGGGAATCATCACGCCTCCAACCAATGTCACTATCGGGACGCTCGCCCCGGGCAAATTCCAGCGCGGTTACGTGGAATTCTGGAACTTCACTCTCCAGAGGAAGTTGCCGGGTGATGTCCTGTTGAACGTTGGATACGTTGGCAACCACCTCGTGCATGAATTCAACGGCCGCAACGCCGATGTGGGCGCTTTGGGCACAGGCAATGACGGCACGCCGTTGTTTGCCGCCTTTGGTCGTCCGCAATCGAGCGGCACGTTCCTGTTCAACGGCTATCTCGATTCACATTACAACTCTCTGCAGGTTTCGCTCGACCGTCACGTCACCCATGGCCTGTTCCTTCAGGGGTCCTACACCTACTCGAAGGTAATCGGGTACATTGATGACGAAGGATGGGAGAATGGCCTGGCCTTCAACTGCACACCGAGTGACTTGGTCCCGAACGGGTGCCAGTCGCTGAATCGGCACACGCTGAGCTTCGACCATACACATGTGTTGAAGATGGCGTTCATTTACAATCTGCCTTTCGGTGCCGGCGAGATGTTTGCCAACACCAACAAAGCTGCCCGAGCCGTACTCGGTGGCTGGCAGGTGAATGGCATCCTCACAGGTATCTCCGGCTCACCGCTCTATGTGAACCAGGGTACCAACTTCCTTGACACGCCTGGCACCAGCCAATCTCCGGACTTCGCTGGCGGGCTAACAATGACCAAAGGGACAGGACGCGGCGAGCAGTGGTTCAATCCAGACGCGTTTACGCCGGTTCAGGATGTCCGAATGGGTACCTCCAGCAGCCGGGGATTGTCATGGCTCCGCGGACCTGGACTGATGCAACTTGATCTCAGCCTCTTCCGCAATTTCAAGCTCACGGAGCGATTTGGTTTGAAGGTGCGGGCTGAAACGCTCAACTTTACCAACACGCCCCACTGGAGCAATCCGAACCTGACTTGTTCCATCACTACCGCGGGCGTCTGCGGTGGCAGCCTGGGGCAGATCACCGACGCCTTTGGCAATCGGATCTTCCAGTTAGGAGCCGAAATCAGCTTCTAACATTAACCGCCGTAAGCATGCTGCAGGGGCCGCTTCAGCCGGCTCCCTGCGACACGCCACGGCCTCACATGATTCACTGACGACAGCGGGTGGGGACTGAGAAGTCTCCACCCGTTTTTTTATACGACCGGCCTGATGCCTCTGAGAATTCCAACCGCCTGAAGTGCCTGAACCCGAATCTGGTTGCACGCATCGTCCGCTGGTACAATTGAAACGATGGCTGGAAAACTTCGGCGCCTGTTCTCACTGGTTGTGTTTCTCACATCGTTTTGTCCCGTTCTCTTCTCGCAGTCTGAGAAGCTTGTTGAACAATCGAACCATGCCAGAGAACTGATGGCTTCCGGGCGGTATGAAGAGGCCATCCCGATCTACCGCGAGCTGGTGAAGGCGGTGCCCGGCAATGCTGGACTGATTACCAATCTTGGTGTGGCCTGTCATATGGCCGGCCACGAGCAGGAAGCGGTCGCCGAGCTTACGAAGGCTCTAAAGCTTCAGCCTCGCAATGTTCCGGCCAACCTCTACCTTGGCGATGCTTATTTGAGCTTGGGCGATCCCGCCAAGGCCATTCCACATCTCGAAGTTGCCGTCCACGCGGACCCTTCCGATGCGTCTTCCAGGGGCAACCTTGCTGAAGCTTTGTTTTCAGTGGAGAAGTTCCAGCAGGCGGTGGCGCAGTTTGCGCAATTGTCTCAATCAGACTCCACGAACCCGGAGGTGTGGTACCGGCTGGGAGCTTGCTACCAGGAGCTGTCTCAGGAAAGCTTTGACAACCTGCAGAGGACTGCGCCCGGCTCAGGCTACTGGCTGGCGCTGGTGGCTGATTCCCGAGCCAAGGCCATGCAGTTGAGCAGCGCCTTCTATCTATACCGACAGGCCATCGCTAAAAATCCGAAGTTGCGAGGCCTCCATGCGTCTCTTGCGGAGGTCTATCAGAAATCAGGCCACCCCGACTGGGCCAGGACTGAACAACAGCGCGAAGACAAACTGGGGAAGCCGAACTGCTTGGTTGAGAAGAACGAATGCGCCTTCCGCGCCGGGAATTATCGGGAACTCGCCGGGCTGGCAGGCAACACCGCGCAAGTTTACTACTGGAAAACGAGGGCCTACCAGAAACTCGCGGTTGATGCCCTTGCTCATCTGGGGCACCTTCCGCCATCGCCTCAGCTCCACGAGCTGTTGGCCAAGATCAAATCCGATGAACACCAGTATCCAGGGGCCGTCCAGGAATGGCAAAAAGCCTACGATCTCTCGGGTAAGGACGCGGATGTCGGAACGCAACTGGTCCTTGCCCTTTTCCAGGTGCAGAATTTCACCGAGGCTCGGCTGTTGCTCGACACGCTGCTGAAACAGAGACCACAATCCGCGGAACTAAACTACCTTTATGGCTTCACACTGCTAAGTCTCAAGCAGCCCAGCGACGCCGCACATTATTTGGAAATATCACTCCAGATCGACCCTCGACTGATTCCGGCGCACAGTTCGCTGGCGCAGGCTTACCTGGCCATGGGGCAATCGAAACAGGCCATACTGCATCTCAAGGCGGCTCTGCCGATCGACAAGGACGGCAGCATTCATTACCAGCTTGCGCGCGCATACCAGTCGAGCGGCCAGTCCGATCTGGCCCGGGCGATGCTTCAGCAATACCAGCAGATTCACAACGCCCGGCAGGCGGAGCAGCAGAGTCTACAGCAGGAGGTACAAATCACTGCGCCTGGGCCGGGCTAGAATTCGTGATGGGCATCCTGCATCCCGTGCCTCGGCGAACTCTAATCGGACGGCTCGTCCACTTTCAGGAACTGGTTAGCCTTGACGCCCTTGAGTCGCTGAACGATCCCGCTCGGCCACCGGATTTCAACCTCATCAACCACAGCCATTTTCCCCAGTCCGAAATGCACGCCGAAATGGCTGGATGAAGCGTAGCCCACTGCGGTGGTCATGCTATTGTACTGGTTTCCGATGCGCACACGGGCGCCAATGCCGTCGCGGTTGCTCTTGTGTCCCACCAGGTTCAGCACCAGCCAGTGATTGTCGCCGGGGCTGACGTTCTCCCAGACCTCGGCGGGCCCTTCGAGAGATGACGTCACCACGTCGATCCTGCCGTCCTTGTTCAGGTCTGCGAATGCTGCGCCGCGATGCGCCTGCGCCACCTGGAAATCTTTTCCGGCCGCGGGTGAAAGATCGGTGAACCGGCCGTTCCCAAGATTGGCAAAAATGCTGTTCGGCTGCTTGTAGGTGGTTGCTTCAAAAAGTTCGACATTATCATCCACGTGGGAATTAGCCGTGAACAGGTCCTTCAGGCCGTCGTTGTTGAAGTCGAACAGGCCGAGGCTCCAGCCGCTCCGTCGAGCGGACAGCACACTGAGCCCGCTGCTGTAAGTGGCGTCTTCAAACATGCCTTTCCCCATATTTCGGAACAGCGGATAAGTCTCATTGGAAAGGTCGGTGACGAAAACATCGGGCAATCCATCGTTATTGTAGTCGCGGAAATCGACCCCCATGTTGGAAACCGGCTCGCCGTTGTTGAGCAGCGCGGCGCCGGCAAAAAGCCCCACTTCCTCAAACGTCCCATTGCCGAGATTGTGATAGAGGAAATTCGGCATGTTGTCGTTTGTAACGTAGAGGTCGATGTGCCCGTCGTTGTCGTAATCTGCAAAGCCGACCGCCATTCCGCGCCCGACGTGCTTCCCGAATCCGGCCTGAACGGTTGCGTCCTCAAACGTGCCGTCGTGGCGGTTGCGATAGAGCGTGCAGGTCAGTCCTTCAAAATATTTTGGATGGCAATACGTTCTCAGATTGCGGGCGCGGTCCCCGCAAAACCGGCCATGCTCAAGCGAAAACTTTGAATAATTGACCACAAAAAGATCGAGCCAGCCATCATTGTCGTAATCAAACCATCCGCCTCCCACGGCCCATTTATCGCTCTTGATGCCGGCATGCTCGGTGACGTCTTCAAAGGTGCCATCGCCGCGGTTCCGGTAAAGGATGTTATGGAAAACTCCCGCGACAAAAAGATCCGTGTGGCCGTCATTGTCGTAATCGGCTGCCGCGGCGCCCATCGAGTAGCCTTCACCTTCAAGCCCCGCCTGCTTGGTGACGTCGGCGAACTTCATCCCTCCCTCATTGCGGTACAGGCGATTGAAGTACCTCGGGTCGTCCTTCTTCATGGACGGCAGCGATGCGCCGTTCGTAAAAAATATATCCGGCAACCCGTCATCGTTGTAGTCGAACAGCGCGACGCCTCCTGGCATGGTTTCGATCAGGTGTTTCTCGGGCGTCGGGTTATTTTGAACTTTGAAATTCACTCCACCGGAAGCGGCGGCGTTGCGGAACTGGATGGGATCTACTTTCGCAGCGGACTGGGCTGCAAATTCGGCTCGGCTGGCCAGCAGGGGAAGGCAGAGCCCCGCGCCTGCTTTCAGAACATCGCGTCTGGTCAGTCTTTCGGCCATTACCAGACGAATTCCCCCGGTTTACTCATCCGAACATCTTGCCATTTGACGAGAATTTGAGTCAACCGAAAGGAATTCGAGCGTAGCCGCCTTTCCCTCGTCTATAAGGCCAACGGTGCCAGCGCCGGCTCTGCGGTATAATGCCGGTGAATCAAATCATGTCGTGGGAAGCGCGGGCTTGCAGGGGTGATTAACGCCCTGGAACTCAGGGCGCGCGCGCACCCGCCGTCATCAACCACGAGGTGCATGTTTCATGCGCAATATCCGAGCCGCAGCAGTGCAGTTTGAACACGCCGCCGGCGACAAGCGGGCGAATCTGGCCAAAGTCCGCGAGCTTGTCGAACGGGCCGCGCGCGAGCGGGTTGATCTCATCGTATTTCCTGAGTGTTGCATCACGGGCTACTGGTTTTTGCGTCATCTTTCGCGCCAGGAGCTTGCCGCGCTCGCTGAGCCGGTTTTCGGCGGGCCTTCATCGCAGGAGTTGATAACCCTGGCGACACAGCACCGACTCACCGTGGGCGCGGGCCTCGTGGAAGCGGCGGAGGATGGGGCTTTTTACAACACCTACGTTATCGCCATGCCTGACGGCACGGTGCGGCGCCATCGCAAGCTCCACGCTTTTGTCAGCGAGTATATCTCCAACGGAGCGGAATACACCGTGTTCGACAGTCCGCAGGGATACCGCGCCGGTGTCCTGATCTGTTATGATAACAATTTGGTTGAAAATGTCAGGATCACGGCGCTCGCTGGCGCGGAGATTCTGCTGGCGCCGCACCAGACCGGCGGCTGTCGCACCCACAACCCTCATCTGATGGGGCTCATCGACCGCCGGCTGTGGGACGAGCGGGCCCAAAATCCGGATGCGATTGAGACTGAATTCCGCGGGCCCAAAGGCCGGGGCTGGCTGATGAGGTGGCTTCCGGCTCGCGCTCACGACAACGGAGTCTTTCTGATTTTCAGCAATGGCGTGGGTGTTGACGACGACGAAATTCGTACCGGCAACGCCATGATCATCGATCCCAACGGCAGGATTCTGGTAGAGACTTCGAAGGCGGGCGACGGCATGGTGATTGCTGATCTGGATGGGTCTCTGGTGACCCCGAGTGTCGGGCAGGCTTTCCTAAAGGCCCGCCGGCCCGACCTTTACGGCTCACTCGCCGAAAAGACCGGGCGCGAAGAAGACACGCGCAGCCTGAAATTCAAGGAGTAGCGGCCGGTTGGGAAATCCCTCTAAGCTCCATTGCTGGGCTCGGGCTGTGGCCGGACGAAGCCCCGACCCGTATCTACCTTCGGAAAATCCTCTCAATGTTCGTGCCGGTGCAGATGCGAATGGGCGTGAACCTCGCCTGATTTATGGACGTGCAGATGTGAGTGAAGCAGCCCGGTGCCTTTCAGCAGAGCCGTGTCGCCCAGAATCTCGGCCGGTGGACCAGCGGCGGCGATGCCTCCCTCGTGGAACACACAGCACTCATCGGCGATGTCTTCGATGATGTCGAGATCGTGCGTTGTCGTGACCACGGTCTTGCCGCCGCCTCTTAGCCTCACCAGAAAGTCGATCATGTGGCTCGAACTCCTGGGGTCGAGCGCCGCCGTCGGCTCATCGAGCAGCAGGATTTCCGGGTCCAGAATCAGAACTGAAGCCAGCGCAACGCGCTTTTTCTCGCCCATCGAAAGATGGTGCGGTGAGCGGTCCTTCAGTTGAGCGATCTCCATCATCTCGAGCATCTCGGCAATTTTTCTACGCACATGGTCGGCCGGCCACCGCAATTGGAGCGGCCCAAAAGCTACTTCATCAAAAACAGTCGGGCAAAAAAGCTGGACATCCGGGTTTTGAAAAACCAGGCCGACGCGGCGCCGAAAATCCATCCCGAAGCCGTTGTTCTGGATGCTTTCTTCGGTAAGAGGATAGCCGCAGAAACGCACTATTCCTTGGTCCGGGAAGCAGAGTCCGTCCAGGATGCGCAGCAAGGTTGACTTGCCGGAACCGTTCGCGCCCAGCAGCGCAAGGCGGCGGCCCGCGCTTACGGTCAGGTTCAGGCGGTCCAGCGCCGTCACTTCCCGGTAGTGATAGGTGACGTCGGTGAGTTCGTAGATCGGGTTCTGCCCAGCACCGTTTTGATTTGGCGTACTCATCTTCCCAACCAGAGAGCGGCAATCGAAACCACAGCGAATGCCGCTAGCATGGTAAAGTCGAACCCTCGTACCTGGAATTCGTCCAGGGTGGCGACATCGGCGCGATATCCGCGCGACTGCATGGCCAGGTAGACCTCATTGCTCAGATCGAACGTTTTCGACATCAGCACGCCCGCGCTCGCAGCGGCCACGCGGCGCCGTTCGCCAGCCGTCAGTTGGCCGATCATGCGGCTGCGGCGCGATTCAAACATGTCGCGCGCGCTTTGGAGCACCAGGAAAAGATAACGGTACGTCATGCCGAGAATGGTGACCAGCACAGCCGGCACACGGAGCACTCGCAGCGCTTTCAGCACGTGATTCCAGGGCGTGGTGAGCACCAGCAGCACGCAGAAGGTAGCCGCAGTTTCCGACCGCAGCACCAGATATCCGGCGCTTGCGAGGCCCTGCGCGGTGATGCTCCATCCGAGCGCAGGAAGGTGATAGACCATCAATCCCGCTGTTACAAACGGAGCCGGCAAGGCGATCACGCCCGTGAACAGCAGCACCGGGATCCATACCCTTTTCAGCAGAACTCCGCAAGATACGCGCGAGAGCGCCGCCAGCACCACTGCAATCGCAAAAAGCCCCACAATCACTCCAAAACTTCGAGCTGCCGCGGCGGGCACAATCAGGGCGAGAATTCCCACCAGCTTGACGCGCGGATCCATCCGCTGTAACAGGCCCTCCGCCCTCGCGGTGTTTTCCGCGTAAAATGCGTGTTCGAT
The DNA here is from genome assembly GCA_036278995.1 of Terriglobia bacterium. Taxonomy (GTDB): domain Bacteria; phylum Acidobacteriota; class Terriglobia; order UBA7540; family UBA7540; genus SCRD01. The sequence goes on from DASUJZ010000076.1 coordinate 90,595, forward strand.
GGCGTCAACAAAATTGGATGTGCTGCGCTCCAGAAAGCCCCGTTTTTTGCGGCGTTTGGCGGGCATTCTCAGCCTTCCTCCGTCTTGGCCGGAGCGCGCGCAAGGCCGGGGCGCATCTTCTGCGCTATCCATCCGGCCATGATGAAGAGAAGGATGATCGTACCGGTTCCAAATATGGCAGACAGAATGTAACCGAATGCCTGGCTGCGCACAAACAATGGCGAGTATTCGGGGAAGGGCGCGGTCCAGACGCTGGAGAGGCGCTCCAGGCCGCTCGGTGCCGCGACCGGCGGCGCCACGTTCCCGGAGGCTCGAGCGATCTGCTGGCGCGTTGACGGGTCCGCGAAGTCTTGAACGCCCCATTCGCCCCAGGCCTTTCCAGCGGCCAGCAGGCCCAGCGGCGCAAGCACCATCAGTAGCCCAACGGCCGTCCAGAGGGGCCGTGCGGCCTTCCAACCGCTCAGTGTCGTCGCCTGCTGCCCGTGATCGTGCGGCATCGGAACGCGTGGGGCCGTGAAGCGGAGCAGCGCGGGATTCGCCCGCTGCAGGTAAGCCACCACGCCTCCCGTAACCACCAACTCCGCCATCCCTGCAAATGTGAGATGGCCGATCATAACGGCCGGAATGGCGATGCCCAGCGGGTAGGGCGCGTATAGCGGCGCGCCAGTGGCGCTGCTAAAAAAACGAGGTTGAATGCCCAGTTCGATGGCAGCAAAAAGGGCCGCTCCGTTGGTAGCCAGGTAGCCGCCCAGCGTTGCCGCCACTACACGCCGGGATGATGTTATGCCCGACCGGCCCGCCACCGCGCGATAGACGAGCCACGCCACCAGCGATCCCACAATGGCCATGTTGAAGCAATTCGCGCCTAGGGCCGTGACGCCGCCGTCGCCAAAAAAGAACGCCTGGATGAAAAGCGCCGTTGAAACCGCCAAGATCGAGGCCCACGGACCCAGCACGATGCTCGCGATCCCCACGCCCAGGGGGTGCGCTGTCGTGCCGCCCGGGATAGGAATATTGAACATCATAATTACGAAGGAAAAGGCTGCAAAAACAGAAATCATTGGCACCAGGCGTGTCAGCAGAAGCTTGCGCGTCTTGCGCAGGGCCACGTACCAGAAGGGCGCTGCGCAGCCGTATAGGGCCGCACAGGTGGCAGGGCTGAGATATCCGTCGGGAATGTGCATCACTGTTACCGTGCAGAGGATCTGTGACCGTTTGACATCCGCGAAGTCTATTATAGTTCGAATTGCAGCGAGCGCGGAAAGGCCGCACCCCTCGCAGGAACGAGCAGCCAACGTTCTTCCGCGGCTAGGAGGTCGGACCTTCAAAGCTCCACATCGTTCGGGGGAGTGAAGGGTCGTCCGGCATGGCTTGGACTTGCGGCGGGACGGCGGCGTTTGGGGTGAGATCGAACACCTCTTTTGCACATCGTGACAGGTGCGGTACACTTTTCGCGCAGGGCTGACGAAGTCAGCGCAAAGGCGGGACAATGGCAGAAGGTAGCGTTTGCTACGTGGGAGTTGATCTGGGCGGCACCAGCCTCAGGGCGGTTGTGACCGATGATAAATACAAAATTCTGGGATTGAAAAAAGTCCGGACCGTCTCCACGGGCGGCCCGGCGCGCTTGATTCACCGGATTGCGGCGCTGGTCGAGAGTACGCTCAAAGAGGCGGGGATTGCCCGGTTGAAGGTGCGGGCGGTAAGCGTGGGCGCTCCGGGGCCGATTGATCGTGCTCGCGGCATGGTAGAAGAGGCGCCCAACCTCGGCTGGCGGCGGGTTCCGCTGCGCTCGGAACTCCGCCAGATGCTGCGCGTTCCCATTTTCGTAGAGAACGATGTCAACGTGGGCCTGGTGGGCGAGCATGCGCTGGGGGCGGGGCGCGGCGCAAAGAACGTGGTGGGCATTTTTGTCGGCACGGGCATAGGCGGTGCGCTGATTCTCGACGGCAGTCTCTACGAAGGCAGTCGCGGCGGTGCCGGAGAAATCGGCCACACCGTTTTGGCGGTTCACGGCCCGCTCTGCGGGTGCGGACGGAGAGGCTGCGCGGAAGCGCTGGCCAGCCGCACGGCGATGGAGCGCGACGTGCGTGCCGCCGTCAAGGCCGGCCGCAAGAGCAGCGTGCTGAAGATCATGAAGAAAAAGCACAAGGAGCGCATGACTAGCAGCATCATTGTTGCGGCCTTGAAGAAGAATGACCCGGTGATGAACGAAGTGTTGCACCGCGCGCAATTCCATCTGGGAATTCTGGCTTCGAATGCGGTGAACCTGCTGGACCCGGAATGCGTCGTGATCGGGGGCGGCATCGCCGAAAGGCTGAAAGATACTTATGTTGATCCCATTCGCGAAACGGCTCATGAGTACTTTCTGCGGCCAGCGGACCGCGGTCGCGTAAGGATTGTTCCGGGCAAGCTGGGTGACAACGCCGGTGCATTGGGCGCCATCGTCCTCGCCAGGCAGCGGCTGCTGCAATTGACGCGGACTGAATAGCCGAGGGCTTGCTATCCACCATCGCCATCGGCCTGCCTGCTCAGCAAATCCATAAAGATAAAGTACGACGAGCGCCGCTGGCTGGCGGGGATGGATTCCGGCGGCTGGTGGGTGATGATCACCTGGAAGCATTCCATGTGCGCGGAGGCATGCGATATGAGCTGGCCCGCAGAACTAGCCGGAACGGGAGCGGGCTCGACAACAGCCAGTTTTTCGAGTACGGGATAGAGAATCTGGCTTGGGGGAGACATCGGCACTTCAAAGCCATCTGTCACAAAAGCCATTTCGACGCCTGTCTCGTAGAAGTACCAGGCCAGGCATGCACAGAGAGTGACGGAGTTTTCAAATCTTTCAAGCATCTTCGCGCTGGTATCCGGAACCCACGGGTCAAGCACCAGCCGCAGGCGGCGCTGGTCCTCGCGAGTGAATTCCCGAACCTTGAGTTGTCTTACCCTGGCTGTGGCTTTCCAGTCGACGTGGCGGGCGGAATCGCTTGGCCGGTAGTCTCGAATGGCGTAAAGATCATGGCTGCGCCCTTTCACGTAACTATCCATTTCACTGCCAAGCTGCGGCAGGACCTCGAAAAATGCTTCGCTCGGCTCAACAGACGGCAGCACCAGCACCTCCCGGCCGCAGGGAATGCTGCGCGTTTTCCTGATAAAGCCGAAGGGGAAGCGCGTGCTCACCCGGAAACTTTCCTGCGAATAACTGCCTCGCTTTGGAAATGTCAGCATTAGGTCCGGGCTGGCGGCAGAGCGGCGCGGAAGATAGGGAATGTAGACGTCCTGGCTAAGAATTGCCGGCGCGCTTAGGAGCGGATGCCGGCCTCGCTTGAGGCGGAGGCTGGCGCGGCCCTGAACGGTGACGGAGAACGTCGGAAGAAATTGCTTCTGGTTTTTTAACCGCAGCCGGGCAAACACAGGTTGTCCCGCGAAAAGGTGATCGGGGAGAGTAAGCTCCAGTTCCAGGCCTTGAAGCACAATTCTGGACATCACTCCGGAAACCAGTATTCCTGCAAGCAGGCAGGAAAGAATGATGAACAGCAGATTGTTTCCGGTGTTCACGGCTGCCACCGTGATAATCAGGATCAGCGCCAGGTAAACAGCGCCTTCGGGCGTGAACTCATATTCCACTCCCCGCATCCAGTGCTGAAGCGCCGTCCGCCTCGCGAGACCAGGCACGACTCGCACCGCTACCAGCGCCGCAAGCAGCAGGGAAACGGACGCCGCAACCGCTGCCGTCTTGTATTGCCCTGACTGGCTCAACCCGGTGGCGTACAAAGCCAGGAAGAGCGCCAGCGTGAGTGCGAGAACCGCAACAAAAAACCTTCGCCAGGCAGCGCGGTCAATACGTCGGAGCCAGCCCCGCGCGCCGGAAAGGAACCCGCTCGGCAGCCCGCCGGATTGGACCTGAACCGCCATAAATCGCCCTGGTTTATTCTACGGCACATTACAGTACCGAGTTGAGACAACCAGGCAGCTTTAACTACTCAGATAACTCCTTTGCTTACTTACATTGTAAATCCAGAAACCATCGGGCCGGTCAGCGCGTCTAATGTAGTGTGCGCCGGAGATCACAAGCTGCTTGCCGGCGCCACGGAAAGCGAGGTTGTAAACCATGACAAAAGCTGCAGTTTTTGACATTGCGTCACTTCGGAAAAGCGTTTCCATCTGGAGCTGTCTCGCATTGTTAACCATCTTTATTGTGCCCGCGGCCTTGCGGGCGGATACCGGCCGGTCGAACGGGGAGATAACCGCCGGTGTTCAGAGCCGGCTCTATAAGGCCGGACTTTTCAAACATGGGCAGGTTAACGTGCAGGTGAACGACGGCGTTGCCACATTGACGGGTAACGTCGAAAGCTACGCTGAGAAGATGCGGGCCGAGCGCGCCGCGAAGCACCAGGACGGTGTCCAGCAGGTAGTGAACAACATTGAAGTTAACACTCAGGACATAGGTACTCAGCAAATTCTGGCGCAGGCTCGACATCAGGTGGTGACCTATCCGAATTATACGATTTTTGATCACATCACCCTCTCGGCGACGGGCAACCAGTTGACCATCGGCGGCGAGGTCACGCAGCCCTACAAGAAATCTACTCTGGGCAACATCCTTGGCGGCATCAAGGGCGTCGCCGATCTGCAGAACAATATCAAGGTTCTGCCGACCTCTGGAATGGATGATCAGATCCGCCTGGCAACCGCGAACAGGATCTACCGGGATCCGATGTTCACTAACTATGCCAACCAAGCAAATCCACCCATCCACATCGTCGTAGAGAACGGTAAGGTGTCGTTGTACGGTGTGGTGAACAGCAAGGCGGAACGCCAGAAAGCGGATATGGACGCGCGCTTTGCAAGCATCAACTTCGGAGTCAAGAATAATCTCCGAGTATCTTCATAACCTTACGTGCTTGCCTAATGATGCCTGCGGCAGAGTTTATGCTGCAGGCTTTTTATTTTCTGCTGACCAGTGGCCACCCAACGCTACCTAGGCCGTCTTGGCAATTGACAGCCGGTCGAGGCCCATATTAAGGTGGATGTCATGAAAACAAAGAATCACAGTCAACAGTTAGCCCGCCTGGTGAGATTAGACCAGGTGGATTCGCTCCAGTTGCTCGCAGCCAGGACCGGCGTTCCCGCCGAAAAGCTGGCGAAGGAGTGGCAGTCAAGTTCCCAGGCTGACGCCCACCGCGGTTCCGGCAAAAAGTTGAGCACGTTTGGCCGCCCCAAGGGAACGGTTCCGCACTCCGCTGGTTCCTGAAGTCCCACAATCCAGTCCCTACCGTTACAATGGAACGGGGACGCTTTCCACAATTTCCTTCAAAATTGTTTCTGCCTGGTCCGATCGTTTTAGCGCGGAACCGTAACCGGAGCTCACGACCGAGCGGTGGGCAAAGACGGGCAGCACCAGCCGTTTGAAATCGTCCGGGATGCAGTAATTCCGCCCTTCCACCAGGGCCATAGATTGCGCTGCCCGATAGAGCATCATAGAGCCGCGCGGGCTGACGCCGAGCATCAGATCGGGATGGTGCCTGGTCTTCTCAACGATGGCCAGAAGATAGTGCATGAGCGCATCGTCAACGCTTACGCGCCGCACCGCCTGCTGAACCTCAATCACTTCTCCGGCCGTCATGCTGCGCTGAACCCTCGAGATAGGGTCCGCCAGCGCCGAGTTCTTCAAAATCTCCTTTTCGCTTTCTGCCGACGGGTAGCCGATGCGCAGCCGCATCAGGAATCGGTCAAGCTGCGACTCGGGCAGCGGGTATGTTCCATGGTGCTCCACGGGATTCTGCGTGGCCACCACCATGAAGGGCTGCGGCAGCGGGTAAGTATGGTTGTCCACGGTCACCTGGAATTCGTTCATAGCCTCCAGCAGCGCGCTCTGGGTTTTGGGCGTGGTGCGGTTGATCTCATCCGCCAGAACGATGTTCGCAAACACGGGGCCCGGACGGAACTCGAAGCTTTCAGTCTGCTGGTTAAACATGCTGATGCCCAGCACGTCCGAAGGCAGCATGTCAGACGTAAACTGCACGCGCTGGAAAGAGCAGTCAAACGATCGCGCCAGCGAATGCGCCAGCGTGGTCTTGCCGACGCCGGGTACGTCCTCGATCAACAGGTGCCCGCGGGCAAACAGGGCTACCAGCGCCAACTGGACCACTTCATTCTTGCCGCGGATCACGCTCTCGACGGACACACGCACGCGGGAGAGCAGTTCCGCTGGTTCAGTGACTGACGGATTGGCCGGGCCCTTTTCCATACTCATTGATGAACTTCGGCCGGCGCCGCCCGCTTCTTGAGAAATTCCCAACCGGCCGCGGCATAGAGGAAGTCTACACCGCTGCAGCTCCGCCGGCCATAAAGCACACGCGGCATACCTGGCCTAGACCCCAGCATCGAAATCTGATATTTTGAATTACCACGGGCGATTAACTCAGCGGTAGAGTGCCACCTTCACACGGTGGAAGCCACAGGTTCGAGTCCTGTATCGCCCACCATTTTTCGCCTTGATCAGCAGCGATTGATTCATGCCGGCCGTCAGGCAGTTGCTTCGGTGTATACGTCCAGAGCCCGCCGGCAGTCTCTGTTACCAACCGAAATTGAGACCGAGGAGCGTCGAATGAAAATCTCGTTGAAGCGAAGCTGCATCTTGCTGCTCGTGGTTTTTACCGCTGGTTTTAACCACTCACTTCTTGCCCAGGATCAGGCGCTGAAGCCGGTTTATCCCGCCGGATACAAATCCAACAACCTGCCCTACACTCCCGCCGTCCTGGCAGGCCCCACTCTTTACGTTTCCGGCCAGGGGTCTTTGGACGCTGCGGGCCACATGCCGGAGGACTTTACGGGCCAGGTCCGCCAGGCTCTTCAGAACCTGCAGAACGTGCTGCGCGGCGCGGGAATGGACTTTGGCAACATCGTCTGGTTGAATGTCTACCTCACAGACATGGGCAATCTTGCGGCCATGAACCAGGTCTATTGGAACACCGTCGGCCCGAAGCCGCCCGCGAGAACCGTCCTGCAAGTTGCGGCGCTGCCCGCCGGTCAAAAAGTGGAAGTCAATTGCATCGCTGTTGCGGACACGCAGCAGAGGCAAGAGATCTGGCCCTCCGGATGGAAGCGCGGCCCGCATATCGATCCTCCGGCAATATTGGCAGGAGATGTCCTCTACATGTCGGCGCAGGGGGACAGCAATCCGACGACGGGCAATCGCCCCTCGGATTTTGCGGGTGAAGTCAAACAAGCGCTCGATAATGTTGGCGCGGTCCTGAAGGCGGCCAACATGAGCTATAAAAATGTCGTGTGGGTCAACCCCTACATGGAGGCGGGCGGCAGGCAGGCTTATGGCGCCATGAACAAGATTTACGCCAGCTATTTTGAGTTTGGCAACACTCCTGGCAGGGGCACCATCAACGTCGTGGCCCTTCCCGATGGCGGGCACGTCGTTTTCAGTTGCATTGCCGGCGCAGACCTCGCGAAGCGCAAGGCGGTGAAACCGCGCAATATGCCTCCGAGTCCGACCGCCAGCCCCGGCGTCCTCTACGGCGACACACTTTACCTTTCCGCCAAGGATGGGTTTGTTCCTGGCCAGGGTCTGATCACTAGTGAATTCGATTTGCAGCTTCGGCAATCCATGAGGAACCTGCTGGACGGCTTGCAGGAAGCTGACATGGATTTCTCAAACGTGGTCTGGTCAACCGTTTACCTGCGCCAAATGCAGGACTACGGCCAGATGAACGGCCTCTACAAAACATTCTTTCAGACATTCCCGGCCCGCACAACCTTGCAGCAAAATTTTGAGACCGGCGTGCCTGGCGCTGAGCAGATTTCATTCATCGCCGTGGCAACTTCCAAAGCGAAGTAGAAGATGTTGCACCACGGAGAGGGCTAATCCCCCGGCCGGGCGCAGCGGGTTCTCGCGGCGAGTTAAGGAGATTCCTGTCGCAATGGGACAAACGTTAAGGTAAACTGCGGTCATTAGGCGCAGAGAGAACTATCAACGGACCCGATTCGCCTTCGAGGTTACCGAAGGCACATTTTTCCGGCAAAGGAGCAGCTATGAGCAAGGATGTTTCTCGCAGGAAATTCCTGGAAGGCCTTGCAATTGGCAGCGCGGCGGGCGTAGGTATGCTCACGGGCCTCCACGGAACGGCGGAAGGCGCTACGGTTGAGCGCCTCCCTCACCGGATGCTTGGGCAGACGGGCGAAAGCGTTTCAATCCTCGCCTTTGGCGGCGGCAGCCGCTTTGGGATGTACAAGGACGAAGATGCCTCGCTGGCCGCGCTGAACCGAGCCCTTGATCTGGGGATCACCTATGTCGACACCGCACACGCGTATGGCAGCCCTCAGGGTGAAAGCGAGCGGCGCATTGGCAAGGTTCTGAAGACACGCCGCAAGGGAATCTTTCTGGCCACGAAAATTGAGCAGCGAACGCGTGACGGCTTCATGCGCGATCTGGAAATCAGCCTCAAGCGCCTCGATATGGACCACGTTGACCTGGTACACATCCACAGCCTGGGTTTCGCGGATGACCTGGCCCAAATTGAATCTTCCAACGGCGCCATGAAGGGCCTGCTCGAGGCCAAAGAGCAGAAGATGACCCGCTTTATTGGAATGACCAGCCACACCGACGGCCCCACCATGACCAAAGCCATCGAGCGGCATCCGCTCGACTGTGTGCAGATGGCACTGAACGCGGCGCGCAACGGAAAATTTGAAGCCACCGCGCTGCCGGCCGCGCGCAAAAAGAAGCTGGGCATCATCGCTATGAAGATTACCGGGCAGGAATTTCTGCTGGGCGATGGCCCCGGCAAGACGAATATCAATGAACTGCTGACCTACTCCGTCAGCCTGCCGGTCTCGACCGGCGTCATCGGCATGCCGAAAGTGGAGAACATTGATCACAATACATCGCTGCTGCGCCACTTCAACCGGCTGGATGATGAGGCCATGAATCGCATCCGGCAGCAGATGGCGCCCTCTACCGAGCCGCTCACCAAGAGGCTCGTCGGACACCTGGACATTGATCAGCATCACGTCTGCTGGGCATAGATTTTGTGGAGACGCGCCGCGGCCGAGCGTCTCCTCGTCCTGCGGTCCTACTTCACGAATTGAATAGTCCCAAATCGCCTTGGGACGTGGAAGCTGCCGCCTCCCGGAATGCTGCTCCAGGACAGGAACCGCCTCTGGTGGTCTTCCCCCTGCCCATCTGCGCGGAACAGGTTGAGTCGCCACTCCGCTCCGGCATCGATCTCTTTTGCTCCCAGCGATGCCACCGGAATCCGCATCTCGCACGTCCAGATGTGGTGCTCGGCATCGACGTGCGTGGCGTGTTCGTAGCCTGAATCCCAGCCGGCATCGTTGAAGGGAGATTGGTCTTTGTTGATCTCAAGGTCAATCCAGAGGTTGTTGGGTGACACCTCAAATTCGTAGTAATGGTTCACGCGCTCGGGCTGCGCGTTGATGAAAACCTCCACCACATCGCGATTCCAGAGTCCCCACTTCTCGGCCGCCGGGTTCGCGTCCGTGTAAATATTCAGCGTTTCATATTTGCAGCGATACGCGAAGTAGACATACTGCGGCGTCCACAGCGTCGCGATTTCCGTTGCGGACTGCGGATAATGCTTCTGGCCGGACGCGTCATGGTCCATCGCCACCCAATGGGCCGTCTTCCACTCCGGTTTATCGAGGTTGCCGTCGGGGACAAAGTCCTCGGGCGAAAACTTTGAAGTGATACGCGCGTTGCTCGTGTAACTCATGCTCTGCCTCCCTTCAGCCTCGCTTAAAAGAGCATCGACTTCGAGGCGCGAAAGCCCGGGGCTGGCAATGCCCTGGCACCTGTTCAGGTAGACTGCGCCGCGGATTGCTCCCATCATGCTTTTTTCGAGCCTTGCTGCTTCTTCGGAGCCACCTGAAGTCTGCCGCAAATCTGCAATTTTCTTTTTCAGCATTGCCAACGCATCATAATCTTCGATGCCCTGGCGCAGCAGTTCCCATCGTGTGCTGTCAATCGGACCATCTTTGCCCGGGTAAACCAGGAAGCTGTCTCCGGAATGCCAGCGGCTTTCAGGATGTTGCCAGACATCATCCGGCCAGGATTGATACGCCCAGCGCGTATAGCCCGCAAGCCCCCGCTGGAAGGCGATCCACGGCAGCAGTCGCGATTCCCATTGCGGCGAATAGATGAACGTGTTCGGCGAGGCCGTGTCGCAGGACGTGTAAAAGGCCGTCGGTCCCACTCCGCGCCGCTCTTCCAGCAGCTTGTGGACGGCATTGCGCCCCGAGAGCGCGCCGTAGTGCAGAATCAGATCGCCGGCTTTGGCCGATTCTTCGCTCGAACTTCCGCCTGCCAAGGCTATCTTCAGTTCCGGAGCGTCGGCTTTGAGGACGCTGAAAATTCCATTCATGATAGCTTGCGGCTTTTCGTCGAAACCGATGTAAGTGCGGTCAAGCCAGCCGCGCTGTTTGAGGTGCTTCACCAGCGACGGCAGAAAAGCGCCCCAGGCATCGCGATACGCCGCGTCCCCAACGTGCGTGGGACACACGCGCAACTTGCCGGTGGTTGTGTCAACGTATCCGATGTTGCAGAGCGAGGTGCTGCCCGGGCCGTCCACCATCGAGAAGCACTGGATGGATTTGTCGATTCCCGCCTTCATCATCATTTCCACGTAGCGGTCGAACACGGAAAAATCGAATTGGAACTTTGACGCCTGCCCGGCCTGGTATTCTCCCGGAAAACGCCACTCCACCATCGACGGATAGACGAAGCCGGTTTGCGACCGCCACGGATCATAAACAATGCTGGTGGAGATGGACCGCTGCCCGTGCGCGGCGAGGTCCTGCGTATAGGCTTCCAGCAGCTTCCAGTGCTCAGGCGACCACACCGGCACGTTGGCCGCGCGGGCCACGGCGGCCGGGTCCTGCCAGATGTTGAGATAAAAATCGCCCTTCTTCATGCCGGGCAGGGCAAAATCGAGCACGTCCAGGGAGATCCCAAGCTGCTTACTCTCGCCACCCGCATCGACCTTGAGCGTGCCCTTGTATTCACCCGGACTCGCATCCGCAGGAATGGAAATGGTGAGCCAGACTCCCTGTGTCCAGTTCGCTTTGATTTCTGCGGGCGGCGTGGTGAGCAGCGGGTCCGCCATCAGTTCTCCGCGCTCGACCACCGGCACGTACCCAGGATAGCGGATCTCAACCCAGCTACACGGAAGCGCTCGCGCGCCGGCGTTGCTGGAATTTTGGCAGGTTGCTTTGAATGGTTTGAGCATCTGATCGGCCCGAACGGCCAATTGCATCGAGACGATTTCGTTGCGAAAAGCTTCCGCGCTTGCCTCGGAACCTCTCGCGGTTTGCATGCTGGCGGGAGTCAGGCGCATCTCGGCGCCCGCATCCCACGCCTGCAACGCGCCCTTTGTACGCTCGGCGTGAGAGGCAGTCAGCACGAGGAAAAATCCAGCCAGCAGCAGCGCGATGAGCGGAAACGATCTGGGGCGAGTCATAGAACATCTCCTGCGCGCGAAGTAGGAGGCATTCGGCAGTTCGAGATTTAGCTTCAAAATCTCCCTGCCGGCTGTCTGGATGCTTCCCACTACTTCATTGACGCGCGACTGTGGCAAGGGTAATCTTCAGATTACTCTTGCAGCGAAATTCTACACCATAGGAGAGACCACAGGCATTATGGATCGAAGACAATGGCTTGGAATGCTAGGGGCCGCCGTGGTCAGTCGGCCCGGAACTCCGGCTCGCGCCGCTCAATCTCACACCTCACAGTCCGTTCAAGGCAAAGGCTCGCACATCTATCTCAGCGAGTTTCAGCCGAAAAGCATGTTGACAGTTCCAGCCACTGATGTCGAGCGGGCCAAGTTCCCGGTGATCGATATTCACACGCACCTTTCGTTTGCTGTGGTCAACACCAATGGCGTGCCCATGAGCGAGAAGCTCCGCTTCCTTGCCGAGCCCGCCGATCTGCTGGCCGTGATGGACCGGCGCCACATTCACACGCTTGTGGACGTCACCGGCGGATTCGGGCAGGGGCTTGTGGATGCCGTGCGGAAGTATCACACTCCGCACCCCGACCGCTTCCTCGTATTCACCGAGCCTTGGTATCCGAAAACAAATCAACCCGGCTATCCGAAATTCCAGGCCGACGCCATCGAAAGGGCGCACCAGGCCGGCGCTCGCGGATTGAAGGTCCTCAAGACCCTGGGCCTCTACCTGCGCCAGAACGTAACCTCCGGGCCGCTGGTCAAGATCGATGACCACCGCTTTGATACGATGTGGGACGCCTGCGGAAGCCTGGGGATGCCGGTGGTGATGCACACCGCCGATCCTGACGCCTTTTTCCTGCCCACCAATCGCTTCAACGAGCGCTACGAAGAACTGAATAATCACCCCGACTGGTCTTTCTACGGCAAGGATTTTCCGCCCAAGCGGGAGTTGCTCGAGGCGCGCACCCGCGTTTTCGCACGCCATCCGCGAACGCAGTTTGTGGCGCTCCACATCGCCAGCCTCGCCGGGAACCTGGCAGAAGTCGCCGCGCTGCTTGACCGGCTGCCAAACGTGTACGTGGAAACAGCGGCGCGCATCAATGAGCTGGGCCGCCAGCCGCGCTTTGCCCGCAAGTTTTTTGACAAGTATCAGGACCGCATCATCTTCGGCACCGACGCAGTGCCGCCGCCCTACGGCAACGTGACTCCGCAGCAGATTTTCGGCGATAAGCTCTACCAGATTTATTGCCGGTTCTTCGAGACCGAAGACGAATATTTTGATTACGCACCCGCGCTCAAGCCGCCGCAGGGCCGATGGCAGATTTACGGGATCGGCCTGCCCGACAACATCCTGCGCAAAGTGTATTACCAGAATGCAGCGCGATTACTGAAGGTGAAGATTTAAGGTAGTGTTGTGTTACCGAAGCAGGTAAAGCGCAGCAGTGATCCGCCGCTATACTGAGCCCTTCGCCTGACATCCTGATCCCGCGAAGCGCGAGAAGGATCGCGGCAGTTCGCTCAGCGCAAGCTCCGCCTCACATCGACAGCGTGTGGCAGGCGTTGCATTTCACGGTCGCCTTTTCGGCCTTGTGGCAATCCACGCAGAACTTCATCGAGAATTTGATTTCCTGCTTCAGCACATCCGTTTTACACACCTGGCCATGACACGCCGAGCACGCCACTTTGGCATCGCCGTGGCGTTGATGGTTGAAGAAAACAAAGTCCTGAATCCTGTAAACTCGCACCCATGGAATCGGCTTGTGCTGCCTCGCGTAATTCGCGATCTTCCGGACGGCTGGGCTTCCGGCGGCAACGGATTGATGGCAGGTCATGCAGACTTCCGACGCGGGCAGGCCGGCCGTTTCGCCGGTAGTGGCCGTCTGGTGACAGAGCATGCAAGGGATGTTCTTTTCGCAATGTTGCCGGTGGCTGAAAGGAATCGGCTGGGAAACCGCGTTAGAAGCATGACGCCCAGCGTGCGCGCCACCCGCTGAGCTGGCGACAGCAACCGCTGCAATGAGGAAGGCCGCGATGGTACAGCAGGTCCGCATCCGCACCGGATTTCGAGCGCCTCGTGCCATCAGAGCATCCGGCTAAGCCGATCAAGGCAGCGTATAGGCCACCATCGCGTCGGCGAAATGCAGGTCGTACTTATTGCCGCCGCCCGCCGCAATCACGATAAACTGCCTGCCCGTTTTCTCTCCCCGAAAAGTCATTGGAGTTGCAAATCCGCTGGCGGGAAGGCGCGTCTCCCACAATTCCTTGCCCGTATCCTTGTCAAAAACGCGAAAGCGTCCGTCATTTGTGGCCGCGATAAAAAGCAGGCCTCCCGCCGTAACGATCGAGCCGCCCAGGTTCGCGGAGCCGGTGGGCGGAACGCCTTTGGCCAGCAGCGCATCCACCACGCCCAGGCGGTCCTGCCAGCGGAATTTGCCGGTGTTCAAGTCGATGGCCGTCAGCGTGCCCCAGGGCGGCTTCTCGCAAAAATAGCGGTTGGAATCCTGGAAGCGCCCGCCCGCCAGCCGATAAGCGATGGCGGAGCCCGCCCGCGCCTTCTTCATCTTGCCGATTTCTCCCTCGGCCATGGCGTTGACGTAAAGCGTCTCAGTGGCTGGATCAAATGACGCTCCGCCCCAATTGCTCCCGCCGTTGGTGCCGGGAAAAATAATCGTATTCTTCAGTCCCCACGGATGAAAGAGGCCGCCGGGGCCGGCGTCGCCCATCAGCTCCTGGCATTCGGCGCGGGACTCGGGCGTGACGTCGGTCAACTCGTCGGGAGAAAACGACTGGCGGATCACAGGCGCGGGCAGCAGTGGAAAGGGTTGCGTGGGCCACGTCTGCTCGCCCGGAATCGTGCTGGCCGGAACTTTGCGCTCTCTAATCCTGAACAGCGGTTTGCCTGTTAGTCGGTTAAAGAGGAAAACAAAACCCATCTTGGTGACCTGCGCAACCGCCGGAACTTGCTGCCCGTCGCGATGCACCGTAACCACAACTGGTTGTGCAGGAAGATCATAGTCCCAGATATCATGATGCACAAGCTGGTAATGCCACAGTAGTTTCCCGGTGCTGGCATCGAGAGCAATCAGCGAGTTGCCAAACAGGTTCTTCCCTTTGCGATCGCCGCCATAGTAGTCGTAGGAAGGGGACGTGCCGGGCACATAAAGGATTCCGCGTTTCGCGTCGCAGCTTAGTATGGACCACGCATTGCCGCCGCCGCGCTGCTCCCACGCGGAGCCCGGCCAGGTTTCTCTGCCAGCCCCGCCGGGCCGCTGGATCGTATGAAACCGCCACACCAGCTTTCCGCTGTGGACATCAAACGCCCGCACGTCGCCGCTGGGGCCCTGCGGCTCAGAGTCTGAAACGATTGACCCGGCAATCACCAGGTCTTTATAGACCAGCGGTGGGGACGAGAGGCCCGCCAACCGGTCAGGAAAATCATCCGCGGTCCCTTTTTTCAGGTCGATATGCCCGCCCTGGCCGAAGCCGGGAATGGGTTTGCCGGTGTTGGCATCGAGCGCAAAAAGTCGTCCGTCGAGCGTTCCGAAAAACAGACGCCGCTCGTCGCCGTGCTGCCAGAAGGCCGCGCCGCGGTTGATAAACAGATTGTAGGGCTTCTCTTTGTCGAGTTTGGGATCGAACGCCCACAATTGCTTGCCGGTTTCCGCCTCCAGCGCGATCACGCGCGCAAACGGCGTGGTGATGTACATCGTTCCGCCGATCACCAGCGGTGTGCATTCAAACGCCGACCGCACCGGATTCTCAGTGCCGTCGCTGACGTCGCCGGTATGGTAAGTCCATGCCACGCGCAGCTTGCTGACATTTTCCCGGTTTACCTGCTTCAGCGGCGAGTATTTCGATCCTCCCGCATCGCCGCCGTAATACGCCCACTGCTGCGCCTCCAGTGTTCTGCTGTGACCCGCAACAAAAATGGCGGTGACCAACCCCGCCAGCGCCAGGCTCATCACTCCGTGTGCAGCAGCATTCCGTCTGTTCATTCGATTCTCCCCGCTTGCGGCCTGCTGGCCGACATGCATCCTACGCCCAATCTGAATTTGCGCGCAAGCCTGCTCGTATTGTCCCGACGGCAGTGCCAACCTGCAACTGAACGGTGATACAATCGCTCGGTGAAAATGCGGCTCAGCCGTTTTTCCGTTGCGGAAGATCAAACTCTTTCAGGTGGTGCATTGGGGAGGGCACATGCGTTTCAAGGTGATGAGCGCCGCGATGGCGCTCCTGTTTTCAGCGGCACTTGCGTTTGCGCAGGACAAGAATGTCATCGTGCGTCCCAAAGAGATTGACACCGTGCTGGTGAATCCCGGCATGGGAATTCAGACGTTCCAGCGATTCAACGGCGACGCGCTCAATCCGGGCCTCCGCTGGTCTGAGCGCGGCCCCACAGGAGTTCTCCAGCCGCCGGCGGAGAAGCCTGATTTTCCCGAGAGCTCAATCTCGTATTGCCGATGGTTCTGGAACGTCCTCGAGCCGCAGCAAGGCCAATACAACTGGGGCATCATCGACTCGGCGCTCGAGCAGGCCCGTTTGCATCACCAGACGCTGGCCATCCGCATGATGCCGTATGATGAGCGCGATCCGCTTCCCGATTGGTACCGAAAGTCCGGCGCGCGTCGCGCCAACAAGCCCACCGACAAGGACGGCAAAATCTGGCAGCCCGACTTCTCCGATCCGCTCTACCTGCAGTATTGGGGAGATCTGGTGGCGGCTGCCGGCGCCCGCTATGACGGCAATCCTTATCTCGAAATGGTGGATATTTCCTCCGTCGGCTACTGGGGCGAGGGCTGGAGCCATTACATGCCGGCGTTCCAATATCAGAAGGCCCTGATTGACATCTATCTCGACGCTTTCAAGCGGACGCCGCTGCTGATGAATTTCGATCAGGAGGAGGCGCTGGCTTATGGCGTCTCGCACGGAACCGGATGGCGCCTCGACTGCTGGGGCGACATGAGAACGCCGGGATGGGCCGCAATGCTCGAAGTGTACCCCCAGCAGGTGGTCCGCGCGGGCATTCAGAACGCCTGGGAGCGAAGCCCCGTATCACTTGAGAGCTGCGGAGTTCCGGGAAGCTGGCTGAAGCACGGTTACGATTTGGACTACATCCTCCAGCAGGCGCTGCGCTGGCACGTCAGCTCCGTCAACATCAAGTCCTCGGCCATCCCTCGGCAATGGAAAAAGCAATTCGAAGAGTTCCAAAAGAAGATGGGCTACCGCTTTATTCTTCGGCGCCTCGAGTATCCGCAGCAGGTCCGGCCCGGCGAGATGATGCCCGTCCACATGTGGTTTCTCAACGCCGGCGTCTCTCCCGTATACGGAGACTACACGCTGGCCGTCGAACTCGCTTCGTCGGACGGCAGCGCGGTCATCAAGACCTCTGCCGACGTGCGAAAATGGCTGCCCGGCGATGCCGTGTTCGACGGAACGCTTTTCGTTCCGCAAACTCTCAAGCCCGGCCAATATCACTTCCGGGTAGGATTGCTCGACGCGCGCACCGGGCTCCCGGCCATCCAGCTTGCCATCGAGGGCCGCCAGCCCGACGGCTGGTACGACCTGGGCACGATCGAAGTGCAGTGATAGGGGCTTTCGGGGCATTCGATGAATTGAGCGGGCAGCGCGGTGTGACTTGAAAAGGTTCATAAAGTCGAAGCCCGTCACCCTGAGCATAGCGAAGGGTCTGCTTTTTTCATTTTCCGCAGATTCCTCCCTTTGCTCGGAATGACGGGGTCCAACGCATTTTTCAGCAACCACCGGAATTTCTGGAGGCGAACCATGGCCACCGACGACGCCACCAACACCCGCGATGGTTTTTCACGTCGCGAATTCCTCTATCGAGTCGGCGCCGGTGTGCCGACACTCAGCGTGGCAGTTGAAAGCGCGGCTGTCGCGCGACCAATCAGCAACTCCGAACCGGCAGCCTCAAGCGATAAATTCACTCCCATTGACCTCAGCGCCCACTTCAACGCTTCGCCGCGCGATTTCGGGCCGCGCGACCGTGCCAGAGCCTTCCTGGGCGGCGAGGCTGAAAAAGACGGCCTGGTCCGCACGCCAGCCGGGAATCGCCGCTTGCAGGGGGCTCCATTCCGCCTGGGCCCTGGAGGAGCCGATCAAAAATCCTGGTCCGGCCTCAGCACTGAAGCGCATCCCTGGACCACACCGGCCGTTGAAATCGAACTCAACAAGAAAGCCCATTACATTTGCATCGCCTCGTTTTGCGATTGGGACCGGAATGAGACGCCTGCCCCCGGCGATATCGCGATTGAAAACCTGGGCCAGGAACTTGCCCACTGTGTGCTGCTGTATGAAGATGGAGGCCGGCACCAGGCCCTTCTACGCCGGCGATTTGAGACCAACTCGCCCCGCGAAGCCTGGGGACATCTTTCCGCCACCGCGCTGCCGCCCGTCAAGTTCGCGGCAAAAACCATTCGCGATCGGCTCGACACGGGCATCGGATGGGGCTGGTTACAGCAGTGCCTGGGAGGCAGCGGTTCGGGCGGTGCGGGGCTGGGCACTTTGTGGATCTGCGCGATCGAAAATCCGGCGCCCGAGCGCACCGTCCGCAGCCTGCGGTTTGAGGCTCTCGGGTCGGACCTGCTGCTGCTGGCCGGAGTCACGCTTTATCACCGGCCGGAGTTTCCTTTTCGATACGAACGCAGGTCGCTCTATCGTCTCACTCTGCCGGAAGCAGCGGCCGAGGACGCCGACCGCTGGAAGCTGGACGTTGATCTCGGCATCGTGGTGAGCACATTCGCTCTGCCCGATTTTGCTCCGGACGACTGGCTGGCGTCGCCCGCCGCCGGGCTGGGCGAGGCTGCCAAAGCGCCTTCCGGAGCGCGATACCTCTATGCCGAAATTGCGGCGAGCCTGGGCGCGACCCTGACGCTCGAGGACCACAAGATCGGCCAGAAATATGAATTTGAGCTTGGCCGCGCGAACCCTGGCCAGGAGCTTGCCGGCGCGCCCAGCGGCAGCCGAATCGAGCTCGTAGTGCGCGACAAGCAGTGGATTCACGGTCGCGTGCTCGACTCCGGCACGCACAGGCCCACGCCCGTTCGCCTGGCGTTTCGTTCCAAAGAAGGCCGCTACATTCCGCCCTACGGCCATCGCGAAGACATCAACGATGAGTTCTTTCAGGACTATGGCGGCGACGTCAAGCTGATGGATACCCCCTTCGCTTACGTCGATGGAACATTCCAGGTGGAGCTTCCCGTCGGAGAAGTTTACCTGGAGATGACCAAGGGCTTTGAATATCAGGCAGTGCGTCAGCGCCTGGACATCAAGCCCGGCCAGCGCGAACTGACCGTGGAGATTCCGCGCCTGGCCAACTTGCGATCCGAAGGCTGGGTGACGGCGGACACGCACACGCACTTCTTGTCGCCCACTACGGCGCTGCTGGAAGCGCAGGCGGAAGGCCTGAACCTCATCAACCTGCTGGCCGCCCAGTGGGGCGCGCTCTTCACAAATGTGGGCGATCTTTCGCACGGGCCGCTGGTTACGCCCGACCGGGAATCGATGGTGTGGGTGGGCAGCGAGAATCGCCAGCATGTGCTGGGGCACCTGGCGCTTTGCGGAGTTCACGGTGCGCCCGCATTCCCGTTGTCAGCCGACGGGCCGGACGAGGCCTTTATCGGCGATCCGCTCTGGCGGAGCCTGGCCGAGTGGGCGGACACCTGCCGCCAGAGCGGCGGTCTCGCCGTCTGCGCGCATTTCCCGTTTCCCACCGGCGAAATTGCCGCCGACATCATTCTGGGAAAAATTGATGCCGTCGAGGTCTGGCCTCGCAGCGAAGTGGAGGTGCGCCCAACCGCCATCGAACAATTCAGCACCCTCCGTTATCGCGACTGGTACCACTACCTTAATTGCGGCTTTCACGTTCCTGCCGTTGGAGGCACCGACAAGATGGGCGCCTACATGCCCGCGGGCACCAATCGGTGTTACACCTGGATCGGGCAGGATGAATTTACTTTTGCCAACTGGGCCAAAGGTGTTCGCAGCGGCAACACGTTTGTGACCTCCGGGCCGCTCCTGCTTTTCCACGCCGAGGGCCATCGGCCGGGGGAAGAGATCACGCTGGGCGCGGGAGGCGGCACCGTGGCGGTGCATGCCGATGCTCAGTCCCGCGTCCCCATTCACAAGCTGGAGGTGATTTTCAACGGTCGCGTGGTGGCCTCGCATGAGGAACCCGCCGGAGCGCGGAAAATAAGCCTGAGGGAAGAAGTGAAAGTGCCGGGCCCCGGCTGGCTGGCGGCGCGCTGCTCTTCACAGCTCGGGCCGACCACCGTATGGCGGTACAAGATTGCCGCGCATACCTCTCCGGTTTACGTCCGGGTGATGGGGCAGGAGCTGTTTTCGGCTCCCGCCGCCGCGTATTTTATGAAGCTGATCGACTTTGCCGAAACCTACGTCAAGACGCTCGCTATCCGGCCGGACGCCGCGCAGTACGCCAAAATTCTCGAGCTCTATTCGCAGGCGCGCGAAGAACTCCACCGCCGCCTGCACCAGCAGGGAGTGGAGCACTCGCACTAGGAGGCTACTAAAAACATTTCCTCCACCCCGGTCATTCCGAGGGCCGATGTTTTTAATCGGCCCGAGAAATCTGCTGTTAATGTAGTTTAAACTCCGCGAGAGGTCTGCCTTAGCCATTGATGAAAAGCCGGTTTTGCGCCCATCATTCTGAGCACAGCGAAGAATCGAGGAAGTTGCTTTAGAATCAGGATACCTTCGCGGGGTGACGAGGTGAAGGTTATACCTGCCGCCGTTTTGGGCCGCAGGTAGGCAGCGCAATTTCCGGATGGCACGGCCCGTACCAGTAGCGCACGATCGCCGCACCCCGCAAAATGCGAAGTGGCGGACGGCCACCAAAGAAGAGGCAGTTCCGTGCCGCATATGCGAAATAGTTTTCAAGAGGCTGCGGTTGACACTCCCGTACTGTATGTTTGGCATCGCTTTTTGCGAGGGAGAGCACGGAAGTTACGCCACGGGGGTTGGCGCCTGCGTCCGCCGCGGTCCTTGCCCATTAGCGCTTCCATAATGTCAACTAGTCTACGATAGCACTGAGGTGTTGGACTTTCCGTTCGCCGGGAGCTACCTTGTTAGGTTAAACGGAACGCTGCCGTGTTAGGATTGCGGGCGAGAACCCGGGTCCTAACTTCGGATAGTATATACGGCGTGCGGCCACTCGGGTTCCGAAGGTCTTGCCGATGAGTTGTGAAGATGTCATTTAACAGTTTGCTGAAAAACTCCGATCTGTCATGCTGATGAGCGAAGCGAAGCATCCCCGTATTTATTTGAACATAAATGCAGAGATCCTTCGCCAGGATGACACAGGCAAAACCTTTTCCTGCAACCTGCTAAATTTTACAGGAGCATTACCATGACATTCAGGAAATTGTCAGTTGGATTCAGCCTGGTGATCTTCCTCGCGCTGGCGCAGGTGGCGCAGGCTGCCAACGTGCGGGTGTGGGAGAGCACGATCAGCATTCCAACTTACCTGCTGGGGCCTGAAGATCCGAATCCGCCGTTCCCGCTTGTGAACAACCATAACATCTATCCATACACGGCGTTGGATGATCTGACGAACAATCGCGAACCGAAAGCTTATCGGGCCATCTACCTGGAAAACGAGTACCTGAAAGCCACCATCCTGCCGCAGATGGACGGCAGGGTTTACTCGCTTTATGACAAGGCGGCCAAACGCGAGGTCTTCTACAGAAACAACGTGGTCAAGTACGGCATGGTGGGCCTGCGCGGCGCGTGGATTTCAGGCGGCATCGAATTCAATTTTCCAAACGGTCACACGACGGATACTGTGTCGCCCGTGGCCTCGCGCTTCCGGCAGAATCCCGACGGCAGCGCCACAGTGGTGGTGGGTGATGTGGACCAGGTGAGCGGCATGCACTGGGAGGTGGCGCTGACGCTGCGGCCCGGCGCGGCCCACCTGGAACAGCATGTCACTCTCTTCAACTCGACGCCGCTTACCGGACTCTATTGGTGGTGGGCCAACGCCGCCGTCCCGGCCAGGGATGATATGCAATTCATCTACCCAATGCGGCTGGCCAATCCGCATTCGCACACCCAGATCTGGACGTTCCCCATGTGGAAGGGAGTGAATTATAGCTGGTACAAAGATGTTCATCATGCCACCTCTCTTTTCGGCGTGGATATTCATCGGGCATGGTTCGGAGCTTACTACCACAACTCCGACAACGGCGTCATCCATGTGGCCGACTATCACCAGGTGCCCGGCAAGAAAACCTGGACGTGGGGCAATGCGGGCGACGGCCAGATGTGGATCCATCTGCTGACGGACAACGACGGACAGTATTGCGAGATTCAGTCGGGCCGATTCCAGACGCAACTAAGCCAGGAGTTCATACCGCCACAGCAGGTGGAATCGTGGACGGAATACTGGTATCCGGTGGCGGGCCTCGACGGCGGCTTCGTGGACGGCACTCCGCAGATGGCCATCAATGTGATTTATCCATCATCGGATGCCGCCGGGAAATCCGCGGTCATGCTTGCCGTCAGCCCGGCCGTGTCGCTCAATGGAGCAAAGATCGAAGTGAAGATGGGATCCCAAACGCTGAAGGATTTTTCGGGCGTCTCGTTTGAGCCGCTAGAGACAAGGAAATTTACGATCCCGGTTTCCGATGTGGCGACCGCAAAGAAGCAACTGGACGTGACCATCCTGAGCTCTGAAGGGAAAACGCTGCTCCACTGGTTCGCCGGAGACCCGGTTGATGGCAATCCCAATCCTTCGGTGAAACCCGGCGAGCAGGAAGTCAACGAAAAGCCGGACAGCGAATTGTCGGTGGAAGAACTTTTCCTGCGCGGCGTGAACGAGGAAAAAGAGGGCGGGCATCTCGAGGCAGCCAGCATTTACAAGGAAGTGCTGAAGCGGGATTCCGGTTACGTGCCGGCGCTGCTGAAGCTGGCGGAACAGGATTATGACGCTGCAGATTTTAAAGGCGCCGAAACGTTGATGGCTCGCGCCCGGTCGCGCAATGCCAAGGACCCGCGGGTGGGTTATCTGTCAGGCGTGATCGACAAGGGGGCAGGGAAGATGGACCTTGCCCAGGATGCTCTCTGGACGTCACTGCGGTTTGGCGGCGCAGAGGCTCCGGCGCTGGTCCAACTCGGCGAGATTGCCATTTGGCAGAAGCAATATGCGGATGCGCAAAAACTGCTGCGCAAGGCGCTGCGGCACGATCCCGATGACGGTGTGGCACTGGGTGATCTGGCGGTCGCGCTAAGGCTGGGCGGAAATCTTAAGGAAGCTTCGGACTTGGCCAACAGCGTGGTTGAAACGATGCCGATTCTGCCTTACGCGCTGGCCGAGCAGTGGTGTGTGGAGGCGGCGCTCGGCGACGAGGCGGCGGCCAAGCACGCAACGAAAGCTTTTGAGAGCGCCGTAGGCTACCGCTCGCAGGGGTATCTCGAAGCTGGAGCTTGGTATCGGCGGCTGGGTGATCTGGCCTCCTCGGACTTTGTGTTACGGGCCGGGACAAGGAATCTGGCGGCAAAAGAAGTCTCTCCACTGATTTATTACTACCTGGCGGCGAATGCCTGGGATGAAGGCAACGCTCACCAGGCGTCCGCCGATGCAATCGCGGCCGAGAAGGCCAGTGTCGAAGCCGTTTTCCCCAACAGGCCGGAGGATGCCCAGATTCTCCGTGAAGTTCTGGCGCATACCTCCGTCAACGCGCACGCGAAGTACTTTCTCGGAAACTTTCTGTTTGCCCATTCGCATTACGCGGAAGCTGCGAACTTGTGGAAGCAGGCCGAGGGCGAAGGGGTCCATTACGCGGTGCTCTACAGAAACCTTGGCGTGTACGCACTGCGGGTGGAGGATGATCCTGCGGGCGCCGCTGCCTATTATGCCAGCGCCATCAAGCAGAGCCCCAGCGATTTCCGGCTCTACGTGGATCTTGACGAGATCTACACTCAATTGGGGAAGACGAGCGATCGCGAAAAGTTGTTTGCCGGCGCTCCGCCTGAAGTTCTGGGCCATGATGCAGTGCGCGCGCGGAGGCTGGTGTTGAATGTCGAAGAGCGCCGGTACGATCAGGCCCTGGATGCGCTCGAGGGACACATCTTCAAGCCGTGGGAGGGCGGGCGGGTCATTCGCGAGCTCTTTGTGCTGGCCAATCTGGAAAAGGGCCGCCAGGCCTTCGAGGCGGGAAACTTTAAGGCGGCGGAAGAAGCTTTCCACGCCGGACTTGAATACCCCGAAAACCTGGGAGTCGGGAAGCCCGAACATCCTCAGGATGAGGAAGCGCTTTACTGGCTGGGTCGCGCGCTCGATGCGCAGGGCCAGAAGTCGCAGGCACGCAGCGCCTGGCAGCAGGCGGCGGACGAGATGCGTCCGGCGGAAACTGGGGAGGAAGCGCGCGGCGGTGGACCATCAAGCTTTTATGGAGCGCTGGCGCTGGACCGCCTGGGACGCTCTGAGGATGCCTCCCGTATTCTGGATGGGCTGGCAAGGGAATCGGCGACCGGTCGGAAATCGGCCTATGACTATTATCTCGCGGGGCTGGTCAAAAACTACCGCAAACAGGATGGCGAGGCAGCGGCGGATTTCCGTCGCGCACTCGAGTTGAACCCGGGTTTCTGGCAGGCGCGCCTGGAACTCGAACGCAAGGCCGAGTCGGAATAAGTCGCGTAGAAACAATGAGCTTGAGTTTATGCGAACTCGTGCTCTGATGAGCCATCGGTTGCGCGGTCGCGGTCCATCCCGGTGGCGGAGGGGCTCCGGGATTGCGGGTGGCTGTTTTTAGGACTCACTTTTGAATTATTACGTCTTCTTTTGAATAGGCGGAATTCTGTTGACGACGCTGTTTTCTATAACTTATGGAGATTAGCCCCACTATAGAAGATGTCGGCACAAAAATCTGTACCATTTAGTGACACTGACGGGGAATGTTGGCCGGGAAAATGGAATAGTGAATTGCCTTACCCATGGCGTGTCCCGTCATGGCAAAGATTCCAAACGACTGGACGCGGGTTACTCGAACAATGAGATCTGATAAAGAACAACGAAGAATGGGCTTGCTGGCGCGGCTTGCAGAGAGCGTAGCATGCCGATCGAGGTATGAGGCCGCCGCCGGTCTCCTGGCTGGGTTTATTTTTGCCGGAGCTTTGCTCGCTCGGGCGGGAAATTCTCCGGCTCGGCAGACTACCACCGGTGCTCGCGCAGGCGGACCCGTTTACGTCGTCCTCTGGTTTGACACCGAGGACTATGTCCTGCCGCAGAGCGACGACGCTGCCAAGCGGATAGCAGAATTGCTGACGGCGCAAGGGGTCCACGCGACCTTCAAGGTGGTGGGAGAAAAGGCAAGGACACTTGAGCGGCGCCACCGCGAGGACGTGATTGCCGCGCTGGACAAGCACGCCATCGCCTACCATTCGAATTACCATAGCTGGCGCGTAAGTCCCGCAGAATTCGAAGAGGCTCTTGACTGGCAGGAGGGCGTCGCGGAATTCATCCGGCGTGAGCAGCCGGGCATTGACGACATCCAGCGGATCTTCGGGAGGATTCCGACCGCCTATGGCCAGCCGGGCAGTTCCTGGTGCCCTGAGGCCCAGCCAGCCATACGCAAAATGGGAATCCATGTTTATCTCGATGACGGTGAGCAGATCGGTCTTGACGGCAAACCGTTCTGGTATGGCGGGGTCCTGAATATTTTTCACATGAAGTACATTGACGACCTGAGGCCGAACAATGACTGGACGAACGTCGAGGAAGTCAAAGCAAACTTCAAGAAGGCTTATACTGCTCTGAGCCAAAGCGGCGGAGGGCTGATCAGTATCTACTTCCATCCTTGCGAATTCATCCACAAGGAATTCTGGGACGCCGTGAACTTCTCGCACGGAGCAGAGCCTTCACGGTCCGAGTGGAAGCTTCCGCCGATGAAGACCCCGGAAGAACAGGCCAGGTCGTTTGCTTTCCTTGAGAAATTTGTGGAGTACATGAAGACCTTGCCTGTGCAATTCGTCACCGCGCCCGAGACGTTAAAGCTTTACCCGGACGCGGCTCAGACGCGGCCCTTTTCACGGCAGGACCTGACTGAAATCGCACGGAATCTCAGGCCTGCTGTTTCATTTCAGGTTTACGATGACTATGATCTTTCCGCCAGCGAGATTCTCTGGCTGCTGAACACCTATGTCTCGCGTGCAATCGAGAAGGAGCCGAGCCAGTTCATCGAACTCCAGGGGACGCCGCTGGGGCCGAGTTCAGATTCCACGAACATGGCTACATCCGAGGAAGCCAAAGTCCCGTGGTATCAGTTCCAGTGGGCCGTCCAGGAAGTTGACGGCGCTCTTCGGCAGAATGCGCAGGTTCCGACAGTTGTCTGGGTGGGCGGCAATCCGTACTCGCCCGCCAGTTATCTGGTTGCGCTGGCCCACGTCGCCGGCAGTCTGCTGGAGGGCAATCAACCGCCGCAGCAGGTCACACTTGCCCCGGCACAGTTGGATGCAGCGAAGTACGTGGCGAAGGACACGCCTCAGCTCTGGTCCTGGCCCATCTTCCGTCCGGGGTTTAACGGGCAGCACCTCCTCGACCTCGCAAGATTGCAGGCCTGGACTCTGAAACCCGCACTGCTCCGGGCGGCGCATGGCCGGACGGCAAGCGGCGCACTTCCACGGTATTAGATTGACGGCCGTCGCCTCTAGACCTTCATATGGCGGCGTGCCGGCCAGGTATTCAAAGCCCGCACTCACTATTCAATTGTCATTGCAGGAGTTTGGAATTTGCTGCGAATCAAAAACGCTCGTCGACTGATTTCCTGCCTCGCATGTGTCGTCGTTCTGTCGGGAATGCCTCTGGTTGCTGCCACGTCCTCGGAGCTCTTCAGCCGGGGATACACGGTGATTCCACAGCCGCAGAAAGTGGAATCGAGTGGCGGGGATTTTGAAATCGGCGGCGGATGGCGGCTGCAACTGGGCCAGGGCGTGAAGCCTGATGACGTGGCGGTAGAGAGCCTGAAAGAAGGCCTCTTGACGCGCCACGGCGTTTCACTTGAAACGCGCGGGAGAGGCAGCGCAATCGAATTGGTTGTCCAGCCAGGATCGGTCGAGATTGGGCCGGCGACGGACAAAAACAAGCAGGCGCTGGAGGGGCAAGCCTACAGGCTGGAGTTGGCCGGCAGCGGAATCAAAATCACGGCCAATGCGCCTACAGGATTGTTCTACGGGGTTGAAACGCTGGTCCAACTGGTGAGGCATGCGCAGGGAAAGCTGTGGCTGCCGACCGCAACCATTACCGACTGGCCGGACCTGGAGTTGCGCAGCATCTACTGGGATGATGCGCATCATCTGGAGCGAATAGCAGTCTTAAAGCAGGCGCTGAAGCAGGCGGCGTTTTACAAGATCAATGGATTTGCGATCAAACTGGACGGACATTTTGAATTCAAAAGCGCGCCGGCAGTAGTGGAGCCCTATGCGCTGTCGCCTCAACAACTGCAGGACTTGACTGATTTCGGGCTGCGATACCACATCCAGCTCATCCCCTATATCGATGGCCCGGGGCACATCGCCTTCATTCTGAAGCATCCGGAGTACGCGAAGCTGCGCGCGTTTCCAGACAGCAACTATGAGCTGTGTACCACGAATCCGGGCTCCTACAAATTGATGGAAGGCATGTACCAGGAACTGCTGGATGCCAACAAGGGTGTCAAGTATTTTGTGCTCTCGACTGACGAACCGTATTACGTGGGTTTGGCCGACAACGCCCAGTGCAACGAAGCGCAAACGGCCAAGCAATTGGGGAGCGTCGGCAAGCTGCTTGCGAAATACTTAACGACTACAGGGAACTACGTGCATGATCGTGGGCGGAATGTAATCTTCTGGGCCGGATATCCGATGGTGGCCGGTGATATTCCAGAGCTGCCGTCGTATCTTATAACCAGGGGCGCCAACTATAACGGCTCGCCGGAATTTGCGCGGGCCCTCAAAGCGCATGGCATAAGAGGAATGATTCGCACGGCTCCCGAAGGTACGGAACCCCTGTTCCCCAGTTACCATCTTCCGCCGCCCTCTGCCCTGCTAAATTATTCGCACGGTGGAGAGCAGGCCGCGGTCTCGGAGCTGAACAAGACCTATCAGGAGGTGTCCTTCACCTGGGCGCGAAAGGAGACTGACTTGATCGGGGTCCTGATCATGGCCTGGGGTGACGAAGGGCTGGACCCGGAAACTTTCTGGCTGGGATATGTGACAGCGGGCGGCTGGGGCTGGCATCCGGGATCGCCCGGTCCGTTGGAAGCAAGCGGCAATTTCTATCGTCTGTTCTATGGCCAGGGCGGCCAGAATATCGGACGGCTTTACGAGCTAATGAGCACGCAGGCGGAGGTCTGGGATAGCAGTTGGGACAGAGAACCGTCTTCCGCCCGCAAGCCGATTTTCGGCAACTCTCGCCAGGTTTATAGAGTCCGGCGGCCCGCCCACGATCAAAATCTGCCGCTGCCTCCGGTGCCGCAGGGCGAGTATTTGCGATTGGGCTCTGACTGGGGCAAGTCCAATGCGCGGCGGGTGCAGATGGCGCAGGATGCGATTCCTGCCAATGACGAACTGCTCGATCTGCTTCACAAAAATCTGAGGTCGGTGGAGTTCCAGAAGTACAATCTTCAGGTCTATCTGTCGATTGCGGGACTCTACCGGCAGAATCTGGAAATGATCGAGGAGATGAACACGGTGAACGGAGCTCTCGAGCAGGCCGAGACAGCGGCTGCGAATGTGCAGTTCGAGCGCGCCGTGGCGGCGCTGGATCGGGCGCTGGACACCGTGGAAGAGATTCGAGACCAGCGGAACGAGGCCTACCACCAGGCGGTGGAGACGTGGTATGAAAGCTGGCTGCCGCGGGTGGCGGAGGCGAACGGGCGAAAATATCTGGATGAAGTGGACGATGTGAAGGACCACCTGCCGATGCGAACCGTGGACATGAGTTACCTGATCTATCGGGAACTGCTGCTGCCGCTGGGCAAGTGGTATAACGACGTGAAGAGTGCGCGGAATCAGTATGCGAAGACACACGGTCTGCCGCTGCGGACTAAGGCCTTCGACTGGAATGACACGCAAACTGTGATCAAGGGCGACCCTGTCTGGAATTGGGGATCATCCACTCTGCGGCAGAGATATCACTATTGAAGGCCATGGACGCGCGGCTGCATCGGAGCTTGAGGCCGGCGGACTCCCATTGCCTGTTGTAATGCTAGAGAAGGACCGGAGGATCGGATGAGAGCTAGTTTTCGATTGAACCGCGTGCTGCTTCCCGTGGTTTTGGCGCTCGTATTGATCGGCGGGACGCCCGTGGCGGGCGTCGCGGCCGAAGCATCGCTGGTTGGCGGCGGTTACAACGTGATTCCTGCGCCGCAACGCGTGGAATTCAAGGGGGGAGATTTTGAAATCGGCGGCGGATGGCGGCTGCAACTGGGCCAGGGCGTGAAGCCTGATGACGTGGCGGTAGAGAGCCTGAAAGAAGGTCTCGAGGCTCGCCACGGGATTACGCTCCAGAACCGCGGACGTGGCAGCGCAATCGAGCTTATGGTCCAGCCGGGATCGGTCGAGATTGGGCAGGCAACGGGCAAGGACAAGCAGGCGCTGGAAGAGCAAGCCTACAGGCTGGAGTTGGCCGGCAGCGGAATCAAAATTACGGCCAACGCTCCGACAGGATTGTTCTACGGAGTTGAGACGCTGGTTCAACTGGTGAAGCATGCGCGAGGCAAGCTGTGGCTGCCAGAATCAACCATCACCGACTGGCCGGACCTGGAGCAGCGCATTATTTATTGGGATGATAACCACCATCTGGAGCGGATGGAATTCTTAAAGCAGGCCTTGAAGCAGGCGGCGTTCTACAAGATCAACGGATTTTCGATCAAGCTGAACGGACATTTTGAGTTCAAGAGTGCGCCGGCGGTCGTGGACCCCTATGCGCTCACGCCCGCGCAACTGCAGGAGTTGACGGACTACGGGTTGAGGTACCACGTACAGTTGATTCCGTTCCTGGACGGCCCGGCGCACGTTGGGTTCATTCTGAAACATCCGGAGTACGCGAAGCTGCGGGAGTTTCCGGACAGCAACTACGAGCTGTGTACCACCAACCCGGACTCCTACAAGCTGCTGGAAAGCATGTACCAGGACCTGATGGACGCCACCAAGGGCGTGAGCTATTTTGCGCTTTCGACCGACGAACCCTACTACGTTGGAATGGCCGACAACGAGCAATGCAATGAGGGGCAACTGGCAAAAAAACTGGGAAGCGTGGGCAAGGTGGAGGCGCAATTTCTCGATAAGGCTGCCGGCTATCTCCACGAGCGCGGCCGCAAGGTGATCTTCTGGGGAGAATATCCGCTGGTGGTGGAGGATATTCCTTCATTGCCATCGTATCTGGTGAATGGCGAGGTGTACGGGCCGGAATTCGACCGCGCTTTCAAAGAACATGGTATCCAGCAGATGATCTACACTTCGACTGAAGGCGTGGAGCCCTGGTTCCCCAACTACTACGGGCTGCCTCCCTCGCAGCTTTTCAACCATGTCCGAATCGGTGACCGGCTTGATGAAATGTACCGGCACATCTCCTTCGACTCATCGAGGCAGAATGCCGATCTCATCGGCGTGTTTGTCGCGGGATGGGGTGACGAAGGGCTGCATCCGGCAACGTTCTGGCTGGGCTATGCAGCCGGGCCAGCCTGGGCGTGGCATCCGGGCTCGCCCACGCCTGCCGAAGCACGAGATAGCTTTTATCATCTGTTTTACGGGCAGGGAGGCCAGGATATCGGACGGCTTTACCAGTTGATGAGCACCCAGGCGGAGTTCTGGGAAAGCAGTTGGGACACGGAACCCTCTTCGGCCCGCAAGCCCCTGTTCGGAAACTCGAATCAGATCTTCAAACCCAGGCGGCCAGAGCGCGACCAAACACTGCCGCTGCCGCCGGTGCCGCAGGGCGAGTATCTGCGATTGGGCTACGACTGGGGCAAGGCCAATGCCCGGCGGGTAAAGATGGCGCAGGATGCGATGCCGGCCAACGATGAACTGCTGGATTTGTTGCACAGAAATCTGGGGTCGGTGGAGTTCCAGAAATACAATCTTCAGGTCTACCTGTCGATTGCGGAACTGTACCGGCAGAATTTGGAAATGATCGAGGAGATGAACCGCGTAGACAGCGCGCTCCATCAGGCGCAGACTGCGGCTGCGAGTGTTCAGTTTGATCGCGCGGTGGCGGCGCTGGACCGGGCGCTGGACACGGTTGAGGCGGTTAGGGACCAGCGGAACGAGGCGTATCACCGTGCAGTGGAGACGTGGTACCAGAGCTGGCTGCCGCGGGTGGCGGAGGCGAACGGGCGGAAATATCTTGACGAAGTGGATGATGTGAAGGACCACCTGCCGGTGCGGACCGTGGATATGAGTTATCTGATCTATCGGGAACTGCTGCTGCCGCTGGGCAAGTGGTATGACGAAGCGGAGAGCGCGCGGAACCAGTACGCGAAAGCACACGGCCTGCCCCTGAGAGAGAGCAAGCTCGACTGGAAAAACTACGCCCAGATGAGGTGAGGGCAGGGAGATCTGATTGTCATGCTGAGAGCAGCAAAGCATCCCCGCATTTGTTGGGAAACCACTGCCGTGATCCTTCGCGGAGTTTACCCTGAGCCCCTTCACTGCGTTCAGGGCCGCTCGCAAGTGGAGGGCGAACGGGCTCAGGATGACAGGCCAACTTGCTCAAGATGACGCGGGCAAAAAACTTCTTTGCGGTGAGGTCGCGCTGAAAGTGACGGATCAAATTGCCTCATCTTCTCTGGAAAATCTCGGCTACAAGCCCCAATTCAGGCGAGTACTCAAGCTCCGCGACCTGATCATTTACGGCCTGGTTATTCTTACTCCCACTGCGCCGTATCCCGTCTACGGAATCATTCAGGACACTTCCCTGGGGCATGCGGCACTGGCCTACCTGGTGGCGATGGTGGCCATGCTTTTCACCGCGGCAAGTTATGGAAAAATGTCCGGCGCATATCCCGCAGCCGGCTCAACCTACACCTACGCCCAGCGCGCGCTGAACGAGCACATCGGCTTTGTGGCCGGATGGTCGATGATGCTGGACTACTTCTTGATTCCGCTGCTGAGCGTCATCTACTCGGCCCTGATAGCCGCCAGGTACGTCCCGCAGATTCCTTATCTGGCCTGGGCACTCTTTTTCACCGTTGCGATTACGCTGATCAACATCCGGGGAATCAGCATGACGGCTCGAGCCAGCAAAGTGATGATGGTGATTCTGAGCTTTTCCGCGATTCTGTTTGTCGTGCTGGCGGTTCATGTGGTTGTCGGCGGGCAGGGCTGGAGCGGCCTGGTGGCGCCGCACGCAGTTTACAACCCTGCAACGTTTGAGTTGCGCCCCATGATGCTGGGCGCGGGCATCGCAACCCTTTCGTACATTGGTTTCGATGCCGTCTCGACGCTCGCCGAGGACGTTGAAAACCCGGAGAAGAACGTTGCCATCGCCACAGTCTCGGTCTGCATCATTCAGGCGCTGTTCTGCGTTGTGCAGGTCTATCTGGCTGAGCTTGTCTGGCCGAATTATCACACTTTTCCCAAGATCGATACGGCGATCCTCGACATAGGTCGGGTCCTGGGCGGGCCGGTGATGATGGGCTGGATCACCTTCGTGCTCCTGGTCGCCGGGCTGGCAAGCGCTTTGACGGGGCAGGCGGGCGCGTCGCGGCTGCTGTTTGGCATGGGGCGCGATGGAGTGATTTCGCGAAAGGTATTTGCTTATGTTGATGAGAAATATTCGACGCCGACGCGCAGCATTTACGTGATGGGCGCGATTACGCTGATCGGCGCGGTGCTGATCCGCTTCCAGCTTGCCGTGGAACTCCTGAACTTCGGCGCGTTTGTCGGTTTTATTCTGGTAAATCTCAGCGTGATCCGTCACTACTACCTGCGCCGGCGAGAGCGAAGCGGCATGGCATTTCTGACCAACCTGATCTTTCCCGCACTTGGCGCGCTGGTCTGCGGCTATGTCTGGATGAGCCTGTCGACCCCCGCCAAAATCGTGGGTTTTATCTGGCTTGGTCTGGGAATTATTTATCTGGCCTATCTCACGAGAGGCTTCAGCCGAAGCCCAGTAAAACTTGAAATCTCATGAGGTATGAAAAAATCGACCAGTGTGGCATTCTAACAAGTTGTGGAATAATGTTGCCCGTCATGCTGATCCCGCGAAGCGGGAGAAGCATCTGCTGTATCTTGTCGGGAATGGCCAAAGCAGATCCTTCACTGCGCTCATGATGACATGGTTGAGCGGTTTTTTACCAACCTGATAAAAATCTGCGGGTGACCGCGTTATTCCGCCGAGGTCCGAGCCTCGCGCCAGTCTCGGGGTAAGCCGTTCATGAAAGGAACAATTTGATGCCTCTTGATGCTGTGCTCAGAAACAGGTTGTCTTCATTCGTTGAGAGTCGTCGCGACAGGCTGGTTGAGATTATTCGCGACCTGGTTCGTATCCCGTCGGAAAACACCCCGCCTGTGGGAAACGAAGAACCCTGCCAGCAACACGTTGCGGAGTATCTGAAAGGGCAGGGGCTGGAAACCGAATTATATTATTTCCGCGACGTCAAAGGATTGAGAGAACATCCGCTCTTCTATTATGAAGAACGGCAATACAGCAACCGCCCGAACGTTGGGGCGCGGCGCAAAGGCCGGGGCGGTGGACGTTCTTTGGTACTTTCCGGGCATATTGATACCGTTCCGAAGGGCACCCAGCCGTGGACGCGAGACCCATTTGGCGGAGAAGTGGAAGGCAATCTGCTTTATGGCCGCGGCTCCAACGACATGAAGGGGGGTGTGGGCACGAACCTGTTTATGGCGGAGGCCCTGCGTGACCTGGGCATCGAATTAAAAGGCGACCTGATGATCGAGACGGTCTCTGACGAGGAGTTTGGAGGCGTCAACGGAACAATTGCCGGGCGGCTGAAGGGCTACAACGGCGATGCCGCGATTATCGCGGAGCCTTCGTTTTTGCGCATCTGTCCAGCCCAGCGCGGCGGCCGCACGGTCCACATCACGCTGAGCTCGACGGGAGGCGTGCTGCCGGAAGGGAAGTTTCCGACGGGAGTGATCGACCCAATCCGATATTTCCTGTTGAAGATGCAGGATTTCGCGGAGCAGCGCAAAAAGAAAGCTCCAGTGCATGAATTTTATGCGGACTCGCAGGATCCTGTGCCGGTGTCGATCACCAAGCTGACCACAGGACCGTGGGGAACAGGGGAGCCTATCACCATCCCTGAAACCTGCCAGATTGAAATGTACTGGCAAATGATGCCGGGCGAGAAGCAGGAGGAGATCGAACGGGAGTTCAGCGAGTGGTTTGAGGGAATCATGACAGCTGCTCCGGAGCTTTTCCCGGTGAAGCCGAAAATCGAATTTCCCATTCGCTGGCTGCCGGGCTCTGCCATTGCGCCCAGCGAACCGCTGATCAGCGAGCTTGCGGAATGCGCCAAAAGCGTGATGGGCAAGGAGCCGCTGATTCAGGGTATCGAGGCGCCGTGTGATATGTATGTGTTCCACCAGTCGTTCAATACGCCGGCGGTGCTGTGGGGGCCGCGCGGCGGCAACACTCATGCTGCTGACGAATACGTGGAAATTGATTCAGTAATTGCGGCCGCCAATGCGCAGTTGCAATTCGTTTGTCAATGGTGCGGAGTTGCATCGTAGCGAGCCTGCGGCAATTTGAGTTGCAACAAACCCGCTGGAACTGGTAGAAAAGATAGATGCAGTGGGAGGTCGTCTAACGGTAGGACTGCAGACTCTGGATCTGCGTATCGGGGTTCGAATCCCTGCCTCCCAGCCAACTTCTTCTGGAAGCAAGCCGCTTTTTAACTGCTCAAGATCCCGGGTAAGCTCTTGCAAGCGCTCTGGGCCGCCGGGCGCACTCAACCGAAGCACGAATCATTCTGTATTTACAAGGCACGACGGATTATAGGCAGGTGAGAGAAGAGCCATCATCGCCGCGCTGGCGTGCCATTGAGAATATTTTCGAAGATGCGCCCGCTGTCCCGGTCCGTGACGAGGTAACGTGAGATTCCCATAATGTTGTCGGAATCGCCGGCGTGCCGTCCGTCGAGTGCAAATGCGGCCGTGTATCCCGCTGCAGATGCTTCATGGGTGAGTGTTTGATCGTAGATACCAAACGGCCAGGCCAGCATCGAAACGTGGATGCCCAGCCGCCGGTCAAGAACATCCCGGGAGCGGCGAAGCTGAAGATCAATGAACTTGTTGTACTGGGCTGGCGCCATTCGCCTCTTTTCGATTTTGAAGTTGGGATGCCAGTAGGTGTGGGATTGAATGTCAAAGAGTCCGGTAGACTGGAGCGCGCGCAACTGCTGCCAGGTCATGGCGTATGATGCGTTTGAGATGGCGGACGGGTAGATAAACAGGGTCACAGGGATGCGATATTTTTCAACCAGGGGCAGAGCTTCCGTGTAAACGGATTCGTGGCCGTCGTCCATGGTAATGATCACGGAACGCGGGGGCGGTGGAGGAACCTTGCCCTCCTTGTACGCTACATAGCGGGCTAGAGAGATGAAATGGTAACCGTGCTCGGCCATGTATTGAAGCTGGAATTTGAAGACGGAAAGCCTCACCGTCATGCTGTCGGAGCGAAAGGTATTGAACCTGTGGTAGTCGAAGATGAGGACCTCGTGGTCAGAGGCTTTGGGTGCGCCGCTCAGGGGAGTTGACGGCAGTATGCCCGCGATTAAGCACGCCGTCGCGATCACTAAAAACCAGCGGTAGATGGCGTTTCTCATGTCTGGTGGAAAATAGCCCCATCGTTCACCTCCCCCCGAGGCAGAGTGTAAGAATGCCTGTGACTCGCCATTTCGTCAACAGGTTTTATTTGCATGCTGGGTTTTCCACCGGGAGTGAAGGGCTCCTTCACGGAGGATTCGCCGACTGCAGCCTTACAAGTTGGGCGGAGTGGGATGCGGAGGCTACGATCGGCTTTTTACTATCAAATAATAGTATCAATCGTTTACGTGATTTTGAAACACCTGGAGGTATCGCGGTTGATGCCTGCCCGCCGTGCGCGCACCAGTGGCTGCTGTTCTTTCCATAATCGAGGGATTCATAGATAAACTGGTGGGATGATCCGAACACGACATCAAAGCGGGCGTGCGCCATACATTCTGTTCCTGTTGCTGTTGATTGGGGAGAGCGGGGTAGGTCTGGCAGCGTCAGTTGCGGCCTCCAGACCAGAAGCTCGGCCCGAAGGTGAGTCGTTCTCAAATCCCAAAGAAGTGCAAGCCTTTTTTGACCGTTTCTTCGCGAGCGAAATGCCCCGCTGGCACATCCCCGGCGCTGCAATTGAATTGGTGAAAGATGGTCAGGTGGTGTTCAGCAAGGGCTACGGCTATGCGGACCTGGAAAGGCAAATCCCTGTGAATCCGCAGCAAACCGTGTTCCGTGTTGGGTCCGTATCAAAGGTGTTTACCGCAACGGCCGTTTTGCAGCTTGTGCAGCGCGGCAAACTCAATCTCAACGCAAATGTGGATCAGTATCTGACGAATCTCAAATTACACAATCCTTACCCGCAACCCGTGACCCTGGCCGAACTGCTGACACATTCTGCGGGTCTTGATGCGAGCGTAGTCGGGATCGCTGCAAAGATCCCTGCGCAGGTCACTCCAATGGGAGAGTTCCTGGCGAGAAAGATGCCTCCGGTGGTGATGCCGCCGGGGAAGATTTACAGCTATTCGAGTTTTGGCGTTACGTTGGAGGGCTACCTGGTGCAGAAGCTTTCCGGCGAGCCTTTTGATGAGTACATGGACAAGCACATTCTTCTGCCGCTCAACATGCGCGACAGCAGCTTCCAACTGACGCCGCAACTCGCTGCGCATCTCGCCACGGGTTATGACTATCACCGCGGCCGCTATGCGCCGCAGCCCATCGACTACTTCAATATTGCTCCGGCAGCGGGGCTTTATTCGACAGCCGCTGACATGGCGCACTTTCTGATTGCCCAATTGCAGGACGGCCAATACGATGGCTCACGAATTCTAAGCGAATGCTCCGCGCGCGAGATGCATCGCAGGCAGTTCACCGATGACCCTCGGCTGGCGGGGCGCACCTTCGGGTTTTACGAGCGCTTTGTGAATGGACGGCGCGCGATTGGCCACGGCGGCAACATCCGAGGTTTTGCAAGCCTGCTGATGCTGGCGCCGAAAGAGCACGTGGGATTTTTCCTGGCTTTCAATCGGGACGAGTCCAGATTTGAAGACTCGCTGATCAACAGTTTCTTCGACCGCTTC
Organism: Terriglobia bacterium; assembly: GCA_036278995.1. GTDB lineage: Bacteria > Acidobacteriota > Terriglobia > UBA7540 > UBA7540 > SCRD01. The sequence continues at coordinate 127,367 of DASUJZ010000076.1, forward strand.
TATCCGGAAGTCGGCGGCGAGGCGCCACCAGATCCCGTGCGCCTGTCCACAAGCGAGCTCAGAAAGGTGATCGGAAGCTACCGAAGCAATCCTTATTCCCGCCGCACATTTGAAAAGCTGATCACGCTCTACTGGCAGTTTCGCATCACGGCAAACGCAGATGGGTCGCTGGAATTCCATTACCCTCATGACTACAAACCTTCCGCGCGTTGGACGCCGCTCGCCCCGGACTATTTCTTGTGCAGTGGCGGCCAGGGCCATGCCGTCTTCGACCGTGATTCAGGCGGTAACGTCGTTCACCTGTTTACAGACCGCGACAGCTTCGAGAAGCTGCCATGGTACGGAGTGGCATCGTTCCAGGTGGCACTGGTGAAGGCTTTGATGCTGATTCTGGTTTCCGGTTGCTTCTGGTGGCCGCTTCACGCATTGATCCGTCGATTACGCAGCAGGCGCTCGGGCCAAAAATTCGCATGGGGACGTGCGCGTTGGTGCGCCGCCGCACTGGGAGTTTTGAATGTGATCTTTATAATCGAGATGCTCCACCTGCTGACACGCATGGATGACTGGAATTTTGTTTACGGCGTTCCCACTGTGATCAAGGCGCTGCTGTGGATTCCAATTTTCTCCACGGTGCTCGCCGGCATTGTGCTCTACCTTGCGGTTCGGGCGTGGAGCGGCAAATCTGGTTCCCTATGGGACCGCGTCCACTACGGCCTGATTTCCGCCGCGGGGTTGGCGTTTGTCTGGTTTTTTCTCTACTGGAACCTGCTGGGCTTTCGCTACTGAACTGATTGGGAAAGGCGGCAGCGTGGCGGAATGAAGATGAAATAACGCCTCGCTCATGGTTCCGCCCCTCTCGCATGTGTTTGTATTAAAATGGTCGGAAGGAGATTTTGTATCCATGGAAAACGATGTTTTGCGGATTGCGGACAGGGAGTTCCGCTCGCGGTTATTTGTGGGCACCGGCAAGTATCGGAGTTTTCAGGAAATGGCGCGCGCGCACGAAGCGTCCGGCGCCGAGGTTGTTACGGTGGCCGTGCGGCGTGTAAACCTCACGGACAAGAGCAAGGAGTCGATGCTCGATTATATCGACCGGGAAAAATTCTTTATTCTTCCTAACACGGCCGGCTGCTACAGCGCGGATGAGGCTGTGCGGGCAGCGCGCCTGGCGCGTGAAGTTGGATTGTCAAACTGGGTGAAGCTGGAAGTCATTGGCGATCAGAAGACTTTGTTCCCGGACAATTTTGAACTGGTAAAAGCGACTGAGACACTGGCGCGCGAAGGGTTTGTGGTGATGCCTTACACGAACGATGACCTGGTCACTGCCCGGCGCCTGATCGATGTCGGCGCGGCGGCCGTGATGCCGCTGGGCGCGCCCATCGGTTCGGGGATGGGAATCCAGAACTCTGCCAATCTGCGGATTCTGCGCGAGATGATCACTGAGGTCCCCCTGATTGTGGACGCCGGAGTCGGCACCGCTTCCGATGCAGCGCTGGCGATGGAACTGGGTGCGGACGGTGTACTGATGAATACAGGAATCGCCGGCGCGCAGGACCCTGTCCTGATGGCTGACGCCATGAAGCACGCGATTGAGGCGGGGCGAAAGGCTTTCCTTGCGGGCCGCATCCCGAAGAAACTCTATGCGACCGCATCCAGCCCTATGGAAGGCGTGGTTCGCTGAGTGGCAGAAGGCGGCACAAGGCTGCTGCGCGAAGATGGGATTATCCGGCTGCCATGGTTTGCGATTGTCTAAGACGGCGGAATTAGCGGCGTGTACGGGCTTGTGCGGGCGATCCCTGCCGTGGCCCGACCGAAGATTCAGCCATTCCCTTGTCCGGCAGCGTGTAAATGATTTCGCCGGGCCTGGCCATTCGTAGCTGGTCGCGGGCCTGCTTTTCAATGGCGTCGGGATTGTTCTTCAGCGCATGGATTTTCTGCTCGAGTTGCTGATTTTCTTTTGAGACTTTGTGAATCTGCTCCTGCAGAGCGGTGTAGTCTTTTTTTTCCCGCCGCAGCGTCATGTAGCCATTCCGGCCGAAAACCTCATGCATCAGCAACACGAGGCTGAGCAATGCCATTACGAAGGTGGCATTCCGCCTGATCGTTTTGCGGTCCCAGTCAAAAAAATTCATAAACCTTACGGAACGATCTTTGCACATCAGTCGCCGAGCGGCCTGGAACGGGCCTCTCTATCTCAGCCGGCGCTGCTGCCAGAATATCACTGTTTGCCCGAGAAGTTGCAAGCAAACTATTGTTTGCGATGCTTTTTTCACCGCGCCGTTCTTCTACGGATACACTGCGGTGCGGGGCTCGATTCGGGTGGCGACCAGTGGAGTGTCTGGTGTATGTTGGAGGAGAGGTCTGCAAGAGAGGGGACAATATAGCCTAATCTCGAGAGAGTCCACCCCTGTTACCCGGGTGTTCGACGCTCGGGGGATTGTTTCCAGCGCCCCCTCCGCCCTTGAGGAGGTCACGTGACCGACAAAGTCGTCATCATGGTAACGGCTGCAAGTCGGCGGGAATGTCGCAGGATTGCCCGGCGTTTGATTGAGGAGAAATTAGCGGCCTGCGTGAACATTACCCAGCCCATTCAGTCGGTTTACCGCTGGGAAGGGAAAATCGATCACGGCAGGGAATTCCTGATGTTCATCAAAACCACCCGTGATCTGTTCCAGCAGATCAAATCGGAAATTGCCCTGATACACTCTTACCACACACCGGAAATTATTTGCCTTCCGATCATTGATGGCTCGCCAAATTACCTGCAGTGGGTTGCCGACTCAGTAGGACCCTCGGTCCAGACCATAGCGTCAAAAGAATAGCGCGAAAGGAAAAGAGTCTTATCCGTGTCAGCCTGCGGCAGGCGCGGTTGTTTACCATCTGGTTAGCCACTCATCGTTACTTGACATTGCCAGTATTGCATCTTAGAATGCGTTCATCAGCGGTGTAGTCCGCTGAACAGGCGACTTGTTTTGAATGACATAGATCATCCACCGCCTGCTTGTAGAATGTAAGATAACGAATAAGAAGGTTCGGGGCATGCTGTTACCCTGCCAAATCGGCAGCCCCGGAACTGCTGAAATAAGGCCAGAGCGGATCGACTTATTAGAAGTTCTCCAATCGCCGCTCTTTTTCTTCAAATTCTCACCATTGGATTCGGGGAATCCAGCCGGGGCAGGGGTCCAGACGTAAGTAAGCCGCTATCGAAATTAAGAGGGGGGAGCACGCTGATGCTGAAGTGCATGAGATCGTCCGTCTGGATATTTGTGCTGTTGATGGTTTTTTCGATCAGTCTCAGCGCTCAAAACTTCCTCTACACGAATAACGACCTGGTGAGCGCCAACTCTGTTTCCGCGTATTCGGTGGACACGAATGGCGCTTTGAGTCCGGTTCCTGGCTCGCCGTTTGCGACCAACGGCGCCGGCACAGGCGGGAACCTCTACTCGTCCAACCGCATCATCGTCGTCAAAGGCTTCCTCTACGCTTCTAATTCCGGCAGCAACACCGTCAGTGCATTTGCTATTGACCCCTCTACCGGTGTCCTTACGCTCGTGAGCGGATCTCCGTTTCCGACCGGAGCGTTTAACGACAGCACTGTTTCTGGCATTTCGCTGGCGGCGACTCCCGACGGAAAGTACTTCTATGTGGGCAGTACGGGATTTGACCTGAACTTCAACTTCGGACCAATCACTATCTTTAGTATTAATGCCTCGGGCGCGCTTACGCCGACTGGATCGTCCGTTTCGGTAGGGGGTCCTATCTACAGCATGAAGGTGAGCCCGGATGGCAAATTTCTTGCGGTTGCACTCAATCAAACCGCCCGAATTGCGGTATTCGCCATCCAGTCTGATGGGAGCTTGCAGCCGGTTACCAACTCTCCATTCGCGCTGGCCTCGGGTAGCGCCACAGGCGTCGATATCAATTGTGCCAGCAACCTGCTTTATGCCGGCGGGCCATCAGGGAATGTGTACGCCTTCAATATCGCTTCCGACGGGCAGCTCACAGCGGTGACGAATTCGCCCTTTGATACCGGACACGCCAGCAACCAGGTCGTGGCACTCAGCACAGACGACAAGACGCTTTTTGCAAGCAACCAGGGTGACGATACCGTGACCGCGTTCGAGGTGGGCTCAAGCGGCGGACTCACTGTCCCAGGAATTTCAGTCAATGCTGCCGGGATTGACGGGACAAACACTCTTCCCGGGGGACTGGCAGTAAGCGAGGATGGCACACTGCTTTTCGTCGCTGACAAGGTCGGAGAAGTCTCGTCGTTCGTTCTGGGAGGGTCGTCGCCTCTGATCTTCGGCGCGATCAACTCAACGGTCGCGGGTTCGCAATTGCAGTCTGTTGCCGCCTACCCTGCGAAAGCCTGCTCTCCCGGTCCTTCGTCGAGCCTGGCGGCAAGCCTTCAGATTTTTGCCGGACCGCCGCCGGGAGCTGATCTTGAAGCCACACTCAGCCTGGTCCCCAGCCTGGTGGTTGATCCATTGACACAGGCGGTTGAATTTCAGATTGGAAGCTTTTCGCTCAGCTTGCCTGCAGGCTCGTTCAAGTGGTATCAAAACGGCAAGAATTCAGGAATGTACGTTTTTCAAGGCACGGTAGCCAGCACCAACCTGAAAGTGCAGATTGCGCCACTCGGCCAGAATCAGTTTGCAATCTCCGCCGTCGGCAAGCAGGTTGATCTTTCAGGTCTCTCCAGCCCCATTACGGTTACTGTCGGCATTGGAGGCAATTCCGCGAGCACCAGCGTGGTGCCGATCTCCGCGCCTCTCGGCCTCAATCCGCATGGGAACTGACCTCTCGATAGTCCAGAAAGGAGCCGGACGCTCCTTTCTGGTTTTCTCAGGCAGACTTGCGGAGGGCGGCTGACGGGTGGTTCTGATTCAGCAGTGTGAAACGCTTTGATCTGGGCAGGATTATTGCGCCCGGACGTCCGCCTCATAGTCCTTGGCTTTGTTACCTACCGTACATTCAATGTGCTAATCTAAACAAATCAGGTGGGGTTGAACCGTGACTTCCTTCTGGTGCTCAGGAGGTCAACTCGACGCCTGGGGGGACGCAAACGCCATAGAGAGGTGGAGAAATGCGGTCTTCTAGGCTCGGATTGCTCTTCTTGTTCGTTTTCACGTCTGTCGTTGCGAAGGCGGAAGTTATTCAACTTAAAAACGGTGACCGCCTGAACGGTACCTTCCAAAGGCTGCTGAACGGCAATATTGCCTTTCAAACTCCTCAACTTGGTACTTTGACCATACCCGCCGCGGATATTACGAGTTTTACTTCCCCGACGCGGGTGGTTGTCCTCCTTAAGGGTGGCAAAAGAGAGGACGGCATTTTTGAGGTGACGGGCTCAGGCGCGTGGCAACTGCGATCCGCCAACGCGACTACGCCGGTGGCGCCCGGAGACGTAGTGGCGGTCTACCCGTCGCAGGTTTATGCGAAGGAAAATCCCGAAGGGCATCGCAGCCTATGGCAGGATTGGACAGGAGGGGGCGCTTTGGGCTACGTCCTCCAGGAGTCCAGCCAGAATTCCCGATCGCTTTCGATCAGCTTCGCCAGCAAACGTGTAGAACCAAGGTTGGAAGGCTTGCTGCCGCGTCGCCGCACGACGGTGGGCTTCAACCTGGCCTACGCCACTGTCACCCAGTCGGGAGTAACCACCCGGGCCAATACGCTGACCTCGATTCTTCGGCAGGATTTTTTCATTGGCGGCGATGCGCGCAACTATCTTTTTGTGGAAGGCCAGTGGGACCACCTTCAGCCCCAACAGTTGGACTTGCGGCAGACCTACGGCGGTGGCATTGGACGAGACGTGATCCGGCACGCCGGTTTTACTTTCAGTGTTCAGGGCGGCGCCACCTATGTCCGAACGTCTTTCGCAACCGGGGAACTGCGGAACGAAATGGAAGGGCTGGCGGGAGAGAAGATTGTCTGGACCGGTTTCAAACATCTCAGCATCAACCATGAATTCGACTTTTTCCCCAGCCTGACTTCCACTGGCGACTATCGGTTCAACTCACTCACGGCACTGGATGCGCCAATCTCCAAGCATTTGTCCTTCAACATCGGCCTCACGGACCAGTATCTCAGCCGACCGATCCCAGGAACGCAGGGAAACGTTCTGATCCTGAGCACCGGTCTGGGCGTAAATTTTTGAGAAGTGCCATAGCCCAGACGATCTGCGCGGGCGTCACCGGCGCTGCTGCGCCGCTCCGGTTCTCTGGTGACCGGATCACTTAAATCTTTTGCGGAACTTCAGCTCCAGGCCGAAAATGCCGTTCTGATCACGGAAGCCCCGTACGGACATGCGAGGGTTCACAGTGAACTCGAACTCGACCACGCGGTACTGCGAATTGGCAGTGCTGGTTTCGTAGGTGAGGGTGAGGGCTGGGGAAAGTTGCTGCTCGACAGTGAGGACGGGGCCGCTGAGCGTACCTAGTTCGGTGCTTGCGGGCGAGAACTTGATGCGACTTACCCCGAACAGGCGCTGGATTCTTCCCGTCATCTGACTCGAGAGGGCCTGGGAAAGCAAAGCGCCTGCGCCCGCTGAAGAGAAGGGGTTCTTGGCTTCGGGAGCAAATTCTTCTAGGCGCCTGGAGTATCCGAATGCCAGCAGCGAGAGGATGTCCGCGGTTGGCAGAGGAGGATCGGAGCGGTAGGAGAAGCGAATCTGGTCAGGAGGTCCGGAGATTTCGAGCGTCAGATCATACTTCTCGACGCGCGTGTGTGCCTGCAGATCAAGCGTCGGTTCAGTCCGGAACGGGTTGGTCATGGCGATGTCGCCGCGGGTTAGCGTGTAGCGATTGCCGCGGAAGATGGCATCACCGCCGCGCAGATAAATGTTGCCCACAACTACGGGGTTGGCAACGGTCCCTTGCACGCGCAGGTCGATATCGGAGACAAGGCGGAGGTCGTGCGTTTCAATGCGCACGGGCCGGACTGAGGCGAGGCCGACATTCAGGCTGATGCTGGAAGCAAAAGGTGACGGGCTGGAGACATACGGTTCGCCGAACGGGCTGGGTCCGGAGATGAAATCGACCAGGTTGAGGTTTTCACTGGCGAACAGATTGCGCACCACCACGTCTCCGTTGAGTTGCCCCTCCGCGGTGGTTCCGGCAAGAGACAGGTTGCCGTCCAGGACGGAAGTGAATTCCGCCGGATAGCGCACGCGGACCTGGGAAAGTTCCGCCCGAATCTGGTAGCGAGGTGTTTCCTGCAAGACCATGAAACCGGCAAGGCTGACTGTCCCGCCACCGATGGTTCCTTTCAGGCCAGACACGACAGCGCGTTCACCTTCAAGCTTGATGGTGCCGTTCAGAGCGTTCAGCCGGAAGGGCAGATCCGTGTACCCGAGCCCAACATCTTTTACTTGAATCTCGCCGCTCAGTTGCGGTTCTGACAACGAGCCCCTGATCTGCAACTGGAGGTCTGACTCTCCCGTAGCCTGCACATCACTTGCCAGCAGGCTGAGCAATGTCGCCGCTGCTTTGCCTCTGGCGGAGATATCAAGCGCGGAGGGATGTCCAAGACGGATTGAACCGCCCGCTTCAAAATTAGTGGCCGGCCCCTGGAGCCGAAACTGCTTGAGCTGAAGACTTCCGTCGGCATAACTGATCTCGACAGGCCCTTCGGTTGAAAGCGCGAGGGAAGGGAAGTTGATGCGTAGTTGCTGGATTTGACTGCTTCCGACCAGTTGAGCAGTCTGCGTGAGAGGGCCTTGCAAAGAGAAGGCGCCGCTGGCGGAAATCGCAGCTACCATCTTGTGGCCCGAGAACTCTTCGATCCAGGGGTCCATGCGCATTCCGGAGTACTGGCCGGAAAGATGCAGGGGCCAATTGTCATGTGTCTCCAGACTCCCGGTCATCTGGAAACTGCCAGCCGGTCCGCCTCCGCCCTTCACCTGGATTTGGATCTGCTGGCCCTGCCAATCACCATCGCCATGAAGGCTTCCGAGTTGCTGTCCTTTCCATGCCAGGTCCGTGATGTCGGTTCCCGCGTGCAATTGCGCGTGGTCAAAAGCTCCTCCACCCTGGATGTCGAAACTGACAAGGCCGGAGATTTCACCGTTGGCCTTTGAGCCTGCCAGTTGAGGATTCAGAAAGTGAATACGGCCCAGTGGAAAATTCCGGCCCTGCACGTTAGCGGAAAAGGTGCGGGCTACGGGATTGATCTGCATGCTTCCATCTGCATGCCCCTGGCCTGCCGCGAGTTTAAAGTCCCTGATGTTCCAGTTGGATTTAGTGGCAATAATATTCGCCGATAGCAATTCAAAGGGAACTCCGGCGAACTCGCCGTTATTGATCGAGACCTGGCCGTGCCCGGAGAGGCTTTCAACCGTCCCTTCAACCTGGATTTGGCCCGAGAGCAGGCCCTCCATCGACGGTTTCAAACCCAGAGCGGCGCGCAGACCCGCCACAGGTGTTCCATGCGCTGCCGCATCCAGACGAACTGTGCTGTAGGGTTCGAGCTTCCAATCCGCGAGGCCGATGTCGGCATTCAGAGTCAGTAAACTCCTGCCAAGCTTAAGCCGTCCTGACTGGATGCGTGTCTCGAGCGGAGAGCCCACGATGCTTGCGTCGAAGCTGTCCCACAGCCATCCGCCATAATTGAATGCGCCGGTGCTGACCTGGCCCGCGATCTCGGGCTTCGAGAGAGTTCCGGTAATATGGCCAGTAAAGACGGCCTGGCTGCGCAGCGTAACTGGAAGCGGGTTTCGTGTTTCGATCATGATCCTGGCCACAGGACGCCATTCTTCGAAGTCTGAAGTCACGAACCTGACCGACAAGGAAGACTGGGTATCGCCGAAAGTGCCTTGAGCTGCCATCGTGGAACGGGGAGTCGATAGCTGCGCCTGGTCGAGCGCCAGCAGGACATGTTTGCCTACCTCAATCGACCCTTTCGCTTTACCGCTCAAGGGGAGTCCTAAAGGGTTCTGACCCTTTGGAGGATTGAATCGAAGATCGAACCGGCCTTTCATCCCGGAGCGCTCCTGCCAGTTTGCGTTGACGGTTCCGTTGATAACAGCCTGAGGATGGAAGTCACCAATGACAGCTAATGCACGCGGTGTAGCTTGCATCAAGGCGCCAAGATCCAGGTTCTTTAATTGACTGTGCAGGATAAGCTGGCGCGGGACTTTGGCCAGGTGCGCGATAGCATTGCCGTCTGCCCTGGCTCCGAGGCCGGTAAGCGAAAAATTGGGCAGCTTCAACTGGCTGTCGGCTATCGCGTAATCGGACGTGAAGTTCAGCTTGCCCGGGTTGACTGCCGTGGTTCTCAGCTTCAGATCGCGCGCGCGAACGCGGCCCTTTGCCGAAATCCCATGTGGGTCATAGCTCCCCGCACCGTCCACGTAGAGATAACCGCTTTCGAGTGCTGTGATACTAAGGGCGCGGGCGAATTCTTGCAGGCCGCCATTCATGCGGAATTCGAAGTTTGCGGCAAGCTGTGGTGTCCAGTGAACGACCCCGGTAAGATGCCCCCGGAAATTTTCAATCTGCCAGCTTAAACCTGGCACCTCAATCTGCTTTTCTGAAAGCGTGAAGGTGGTGGCAAACGAGAGGTGCGGCCAGATATGCCCTCCCCACTCGAACGCGGTGTCGGACGAGGCGATGGAACCGAAATAGTGGTGGTCCTGGTTGAGATGTAGTTGGACCGCGACATCGTGGCCGGACGCCTGGAGCGGAATCTTCTGATTATTCCATTGCAAGGTCGTGCGGCTCAGCGTGAGGCGCTCGATTTCGAGATTCAGGAGGTCAGCCAAGGTCCGACTGTTGCGGACGTCTGCGGTGGGGCCAGGAAAATTGGTGGAGCCATCAGCGTAGGTGTGGACACGAAGTTCAGCCTGCTGCCACTGTAGACTCCGAAGCAACAGCTTGAACTGCAACAGCGACTGCGGGCTGACATTCGCGACTACGTCAGTGGCTGAAAATAGAGGCTGTAAAGCGTTCTTCTCAAGTCCGTGAATCACCAGGCGGCCGAAACTGACCCTGAGGCGCAGAGGCCTGAACCTCATGCCTGCGATTTCGACTTGGGCGCCTGTGATCTGCGTCAGGCGCGTTTCAACGCGGTGCTGAAGAATATTACGAAACCATGCTGTGCTGGCCAGGCCGACGATCACGACCAGGATGACCACAATGATCCCGGCCGAGTAAATCAGCCAGCGCACTAGTTTCCGCAAGTTCGAATCGCTTAAACTCACGCTTCAGAACCTCGCCGCACTTCAGTCCGTTTGAATGGTCACCCGGTGCGTCGATTTCAATCGATCGAGCCAGTTGTCGAGCAAGCCATTCATTTTTTTCTGCACCAGAATTTCCCTAATCTGTTCTCTGACATTATCCAGAGAAGGAGGTGGTCCGCCATGGGCTTTGGCGTATTCAGGGACAAAGGTGTTCTTGTAGTATGTGTCCACCTCGTTGGGATCCGGCACCGCCGCGGGCCGCAAGCGATTATTGATCATTTGGAGTGTGCGCTCATAAAGCTCCAGACGCTGCAGCACCTGCGGTTCCGTCATTCCCAGTGAGGTCAGCGCCTTTCGGTAAGCTGTTGGATCGGAAAACTTCTCGCGGACGCTCTTCAGAGTATCCTCGGCGTCTTTAGTCCCGTGCTTGGATGCTCCTTCTGACCGTTGCATCTGCCCCGCCAGCAGCCTTTGACTGATGAGCCTGCTTAAAGCGTCCTTGCTCTCTTCAGCACCAGGCTCGCCCTCGGGCGTTTTTCCGTCAAGGAAGCGTTCGAACTGGTATTCCTCGGTGACGTCGCGCTGGGTGATTGCCTCGTCGCCGACCGAAGCGACTACCTTGTCGAGCGTCTCAGCCCGCGCAGGTACGCTGAGTGAACCCGCCGTTACGAGCAGCGTGCAGCACGCGATCAGAAGCTTTGGCCGATGCTTAGAAAATACTGTATGCGTGGCAATCGGAGCACCTCCAGGCCATTTTGGCCGGCCACCTGGTACTGGGTTGGGTTCAGAGCATAACCCACGTCAAACCGCAGCGGGCCAACGGGTGTTTTGTAAAGGAATCCCACGCCCAGTGCGTGGACCGTGTAATCGAAATCCGTTGGCGAACTCTGCGAAACCTTCAGCAGGCGCATTTTGCGGACGGTGGAGTATACGTTTCCCATGTCGTGGAAAAGGACCACGCCGAGGCGGTCCTGAGCGATAGAAAAGCGCAATTCCAGTGAATTCAGAAAAGAGGCGTTTCCGCCGATCGGAAAACCAGTCTGCGGGTCGCGCGGCCCAGCCTGGTTGATAGAGAACCCACGGAGCGAGTCGCTGCCGCCCAGGAAGAATCGTTCGGGAAGGGGAATCTCGTGGGTCAGAATAATCTGCTGCGTCCCGTCCGGATTGGTGACAGTCACTTGCCTGAGCTTGCCGTAGGGCGACTCAATTGCCAACTGGGTGTTGCGCGCGAATACCAGAAAAGGAGTCAGGCGGTAGTAGGTTGCATTTTGAGTTATAACCCGCAGGAAGTTGGCTTCTGATCCCAGGCCGGACCATGAGATGCCGGCGTCTGCCAGCGAATACGAGCCGCGCGTGGGATCGACGGGATTATCACGATGATCGTTCACGTAGCTCAGCGCAAACATACCGATCCGAGCCGGCCGGCTGGCCAGGGGAATCTGTTCAGGCGAGATCTTGTTCGATAAGTCGAGGGCCTGGACATTGCGAAAGGAGTATCGCGCTGACAGAAATGTGGTCTGGCTCCAGCGCTTTTCCACGACCACCGATGCTTCCTTTCGTCTTGCCGTAAAGGTTAAAACGTTGCGGCTGGAGTCGGCATTGCCACTGAATCGCACGCTGATGTCCCGGCGCGTCGGAAACTTGGGGATGAAATAGCTGACGTCAGCCCCTTTGTCGAGGGTCGAAAACCTGCCACGAAAACTGAGCATCTGATCGCGGCCGCCTACACCAATGCGCGAGACCTCGAGGGAAACGCGGGGACTTGCTTTCAACTGGCCCTGAGGTTCGTTGCTGCCCAACCGCTGCACTTCGATGCCGCCGCCATATCCCAGTGTCCAGCGGGGCGCCTCCTCCATGCTGATCAGGATGGATTTCTCGGTCTCCTCCGTCTGCGGGTTCTGGGGAGCAATCTGAACCTGGTTAAACAGTCCGAGGTCATAGAGCTTGCGCTGTGACTCAAGCATGGCGCTTTCGTTAATTGGCTGGTTTTGGCTGAACGTCAGTTCGCGCCGGACAACTCCATCGCGCGTGTGCTTGTTGCCAAGCAGAACCATCCGCTCGATGGTTTCCTGATTTCCGGGGACGACCTCGTAGTTCACATTCATCAGATGATTCTGCCCCGCCGCGTCGCTGCTGGTGGTGACGCTGGCATGAGAATAGCCATGGTTGGTGAAGTAGCGAAGAATCGAGTCACGATCTTTTTGTTCGTTTTCGGGCGAATAGAACAGGCCGGGTCGATTGGCCAGGCGCGACATCAGCAGGTTACGTTGATCGTCCGTAACGCCCTGTATTTCAACCTTCCCCACCATCGTTCTTTCTCCTTCCTGGACATCGAGCGTGACGAAAAGGTGTTCCGGCAAATCCTGATAATCGAAGTTAAAATGTGGAGTGATCTTCGCATCGAGGAAGCCCTGAGATTGGTAGACGCCTTTCAGGGCCTTGATGTTGCTGTCGAGCATCTTGTTGCTGAAGGCAGCGCTCTGGAATGGGAATTCCGCCCGACGGATCGTCATGACCGATGACAGAGTTGCATCGGAAAGATGGCTGTTCCCTGTGAACTTGTATCCTTCAAAAGTGCCGATGGGCCCGCGTGCTACCCTGTAGGTTATCCGCATGTGATCGGCCGTGAGGTGTTCAACGGGTTCGACGGTGACGCGGGCGCTTAGATAGCCTTTCTGCTGGTAGAAGTCGGTCAGCGCTTCGCTGCCCCTGTCGAGAGAGGGCTGGTCAATCACGCCGTCCTGGTACAGAGGAAGAATATCTCGCAGTTTGCGACGGGATATGTCGGCGCCGCGCACGTGCACCTCAATGACGGGTCCGGCTTCGCACTGGACAAAAAGATTTTCCGTGTTCGTTTTGGGATCGAAGACTCGCTTTTGAATCGTGGTGCTGGCCTGAATGTAGCCGCGTTGCAGATAAAAATTGTGGATCTTGTAAAGACCCTTCTCGATGTCCGCCGAAGTGAGCTGATCGCCCGGATGCCAGTTCGTGACTGAGCGAAGCCGGTCAGGAGGATAGGCCGGATGGCCCTGAAAAACTACTGTCTTTAGCCGGGCCTGAGGCCCCGGCGTTATGGTAACCAGGATATTGGCCTCCTGGGTGGCTGGATTCGGCACCACGGAATTCTCGATCTTCGCCTGATAGAACGCGTTGTCGTGAAGTACGGCAAGCATATCCTGCATTGCGGTTGCAAGTTCGTCCTGGTATAGAGGGCGTCCCAGCGGCAGGCGCGCGGAGGCCACGAGAGTACTGGCGTCCAGCGGCTTAGGTGTTCCTGTCACCTGCACAGAACCAATATAATACCGGGCCTTGCCTGCAAAGGTGAGAACCACGCCGCCTGACTCCGACTGGACGTCGGCGCGAAGTCTGGCAAAGCGCCCCGTCGCGTAAAGGCCTTTCAGGCTTTCGTCCACTTTGGCGGAATCGAGCGGCTCCCCGGTTTGCTGCACGATCTGCTTTTTGAATTGATACACATAAAGCTGCGCATCCGTCTTCAGTTCGATGCGAACGACCGTTTGACCACGCGCAGAGGGCCCGGCAATCGCAAGAACGGCGCACCCCAGCCATGCGAGGAGCAACGGACACCCAATCTGCAGGACGAACCTGAAGATGTAAATCGAGGTTGGACGGAATTCACGGCGCTCGCTGGCTATGTCCGCCAAAGGTTGGAAATAAAGGTGCTTGCCGCGATTCCTTGTCCAAGAGATCAGTCGTTGCTCCCTATCGTTTTTCGGCGCCCAAACCAAGGTCCTATTATATATTTCTTTCCGGGAAGCACCGAAAAGGCGAGCGCGCATAAATGATCATGTGGCCTCCGCGGCCCATCGTCCCTGGAAGAGTTGCCGCCCAGTTTGAGAGCGCGAGCCTGGTAAACCCCTCAGCGTGCCTCGTCGGGAAGAGATCAGCGGACAACGCTTCCCAACAGCTCTTTCATCAGGTTCGATGCCGGAAAGCCCTGGCCGAGATGCTGGCGGAAGCCTTCCGCCCAGTGAAAGCCGGTCCGCTTTCCTGCTTGCTGGGCCATCTTCCTCATGGTTGCAACGGTTTCAGGAATCTCCTGCTGCGTTTTGAGCCAGGCCTGCTGGCTGTCATGGCAGGCGAGCATCTCTTCCTTACGCTTGAGCGTGGCGCCGATGTTGACGGAAATGGCGGACTCAATTTTGCGTCCCAGCAGATCGCGCCTGCCGAACGCGTCGGCGTAGTAGAGGTGGGGCACGCTTTGGAGCGGCGGAGCGGGGCGCCGAGCCGCCGTTTTGAAATTGGGAGCCATTGCGCCAAAGCAGGCGCTCTGGCATAGGTGGCTCACCGTTTCGTGGTCAATCATGTAATCAACCGGAGAATGCGTAAGCACCAGAGAGGGGCTCGTCTGTCGAACCAGTTCCATCACCTTGTTCAGGTGGGGGCGGTCGTAAAAAATCAGAAGGTCACGGCTCCTTAGGCAGTGGTATTTAGCGCCAATCATGGCGGCGGATCGTGAGGCTTCCTTCTGCCGTACCTCGGAAATCCTCGCTGCCGGAAGCGTCGTGCTGCCGCAGTCTCCCGCCGTCAGGCTTGCCATGTGGATCCGGGCGCCGCGTTCGGCGAGAAGAGCCAGCGTTCCGGCGCAAAGAAACTCAGCATCATCGGGGTGCGCGAACAGCGCCAGGACGTTAATGGAGTTGGGCATCGGGTTGGGTTTCCTCGGGCGATGCAGACGGACACACTTCATCTCCGCCGGCTCGGTCTGAAGCTAATCGTTTGGCGCTGCGGCTATTCAGCCACGCTGAAGTTTCCCAGCAGGCGCGATGTTCCCCAGGCAACCTGAAGATCGCACTGGTTCCCATTGGCGGAAAGCTTGATAGTCATCTGTTCCACGGCATCCTGGCCCTTTTCAACCCTCATAGGCGCCTCGGCCATTTTCGCGCTGGAATCATAGGCCTCAGAGGGCTTATTCGATACCACCAGGAGCCACTTTCCCGGTTCGGTCAACTGGGCCAGTAGAATATGTTTTCCCTTTGGGACCCGGGTGTGACCAAACAGCAGGTCGTGATCGGATTTGATGGTTGTGGGCGCGCTTGCTCCGAGTCGCCATACCTGGCCGGGTTGGAGCATGCTCAAAGGATCACGACCGTTGAGCATTGGGCGACCGTAATCAATCGTAACGTGGGCGGAGCCGATAGTGGCAGTAGCTTCCCCCCGGTCGCCGCCCTGCGCAAGCAGTAGAACGGCCCCCAGGCTGATGATGGTGATGGCAACGACGCTCAGAGCGATGCGTTTAAGGCACTTCATCGATGTACCCTCCTTTAATCTTCTATTCAGGATCGCTGATGAAGACCCGTTGAAATTAGGTTAATGCTTTCCGGACGATCCGGCCATTGCCTTAGTGATGGCATCCCGAAGCGTTGCCGGGCTCGTAAATCCCACCCAGTGGCCCGCAATTGTGCCTTGGCGGTTGATCAGAAATAGAGTGGGGTAAATAGAGATGCCGCCGTACGCCTGGTTGCTTTGTTTGTTCCAGCGGACAATGGGAAACGTGATACCTTCCTTCTCCGCATAACGCTGGCGGGCCGCGTCACTGACGCCGAGCCCCAGTAGATCATCCGCGTTGGCTCCCACCACTTCAAAACCCTTGGCTCGAAACTCGCGCTGAATCCGGGCAAGCTCGGGCGCCTCCTTCATGCAAGGCGGGCAGCCCGTGAACCAGACGTACAACAGGGCAACTTTTCCGTCGAGCCCAGCGGAGGTGAGCTGCTTGTCGCCGGCTCCTGACAGGCTAAATGAGGGAGCAGTCCTCCCAACCCATCCGCCCAGCTCGTGCGTTGCTCCCTCGCCGAATCGGGGATCATTACGAATTTTTTCGACATCAACATGGGTAATTTCTCCAGTCGCGGGATCGCGGGTGATGAATTTCGGCACCCGAGGATCAGTGGCCATGACGCGGAGCAGCGTGTCGGCTTCCTCCGCGTTCTTGAGTGAAAACTGTTCGGCAATGGTCTTCAGGCTCGGTGGCGCGGAAAACCTTTGCTGGTACTGGGCGACAAACGTCGGAATCCTGAAGAAGTCCTTGTAGAGCTTGCTCAGGGCCGCATGATCTTCCGGCGTGGTAAAAACCGTGTTATATAAATCGGTCACATGCACCGGCTGGCCGGCTTTCAGGTGGTCGCGAATATAGCTGAGGATTTTTGCCTGGGCGTCGACCTGTGCCAGAAGGCATCCAGCGCCAAGGCCCAGCGCCGCGGCCGCGATCAGCATGGACTGAAATCGACTCTTCAATGGCTGCGGACCTCCGCAGATGAATTGGAGGGCTGCGCTGCTTTCTCGACTGATTGCCATAGGAAGCGCAGGGAATATGGCATGTACTGATCTAAAAAGTCCCATCCATGGCCACCCTGCCGCAGCGCGTAGGTGTGAGGGTAGCCCTCTTTGGTGAGGATTTCATCCAGAAGCGCAGCGCCCTTGTCGAAGCCGTAACGGTCCTGGTCTCCGACGTCGAAATAGATCTTCAGGCCCTGAAATTTTGACGGGTCTTTGGCCAGAGTCAGCGGACTGTTCTCTTTCCAGTACGCCTGATTAATCGGTGAGCCGAACGCATGGCTCAGGATGCGCGAGTAGAACTGCCAGCGGCCTTCGGCAGGAAGAGGATCGGGAAGTTCGCCAACGAGGACGGCGCTGGTGGCAGCGACGGAGCCAAACAGGTCCGAATGGCGCATGGCCAGGTGCAGCGCCCCGTAACCACCCATCGAGACACCGCTGATGGCCCGCGCTCCTTTGCTGCCTATGGTCCTGAATTGATGATCGATAAACGGCACAAGCTCCTGAGTAAAGAAATCTTCGTACCGGTCCTTGCCGTCTTCTGAATTGATGTAAAAGGTTTCTCCGCCGTCCGGCAGCACCACAATCACCGGTCCGATGGTCCCGTCGGCCGTCAAGCGGTCGAAAATCTCTTTGCCGCCGCGGTCAATCCAGCGATGGTCATTTCCGAACAATCCGTGCAGGAAATAGATCACCGGATACCGCCGATTCGAGCTCGCATAACTAGCCGGAAGATCGATGCAGTAATCTACCGGATGGTCCAGGATCTTGCTCGGGACAGAGTCGCACTGAATGGTGCCGGGCGCAGCAGCCAGAGCCATGCTGCCGGAGCCGAGAGTCCACGCGACTAATAAGATTGCGGCCGAACCCAGGAGGATGCTATGCAGGCGTCCACACTCGGAACCGTGGTTCTCAAAGCAAATTGTTCTGATCATAATTTAATGGGGAACTGGCGTGCTGGCATGATTACGCTCGCCTTCCACATAGATGTTGATCTTGCCGTCGCGCGAATCGGCGCCGACTTCGCCACCTTCGCCACGTGCGCGTCCAGCGGCTGAAGCCGCCGTTCCATAGGCGTTTCCGTGAATGTTCTTCAGCACCGATTTGCTCCGGCCTTCCTGTTGAATCCCGCGCTTGACCGCACTCCTCCCAGGCAAGCCATCAGCCGGGTGGAACTCAAGCACGGCACCGTCTGCAGCCTTGCCGACGTCCGCCTGCTTTGTTTTGTCGGGAGACGTCTTGCTCGATTGCGCCCTGGCCCTCACTTCCTCCGCTGCGTTGCGGGCTGCTTCATCAGTACTGACCAGCGTCACCGACCGTAGCGGCAGTTGGACCACAGGCTTCGCAGCTTTCGTCTTTTTGGAATCTGTTGCGCGAGGGCTGGCAGTATCCTGCTCCTGCGCAGCGGCTGCAGGGGACACCAATACAAGCAGCGCCAGAACAATCAGCACATTTTGCCAGCGTGCTCGGCTCATCATTATTTGTTGTCCCTCGAATGCTACCATTCTGGCCTTGTTAAAGGTCCGAGTCAAGACACGTGGGCTTTTCCCGCCGCCCTCTCAAAAGGCGTCGCGAGATTGCCGGCGTTGTCAAAACGCGCTGAGAAGTCTTCGGGCAAAGTTCGCCAGCCGGAAAGCGCGCCGGCTTCCTGCGTAAATGATGAGGAAAAGGCTACGCGGTTGAGTTCAAGAGTGTTTCGAATCCAGACAATGCGCTGTTCGTGCTCAGCAGGCCCCCCGAGCGTGGCCAGCATATACTCGATGGCCTCGCGGTCGGTAGGCAGATGCATCGGCACGCGGGCCATGAACGGATTCAGCGACGTCCGGGCGTTCATATACGTTTTGCTTAGATCGATCTTGCGATAGAAGCGCTCGTGAATGGCATCCACCATGCCCACTCCAATTGAGTTTCCGTCGCTCTCGACGGTCAGGTCGCGCACGTAAATCAGTCCGATCTCCGGACTGTCAGGAGGCAGGGGCCGCGCGCCCCGGCCCACGACCTTGGTGTCCAGGCCGGTCCCGCTGATGTTCTTGCCCATTTCGTCCACAATCAGCAGATGGCATTTCGCAAACGGTAGCCGCGGAACCAGATTGCGCGCGATGGGCAGCGTCGCCTCCTCCACGCCAGCGATATCTTCCGGCAGCGCGGCGCGCACGAGGGCGATCTGGTGCATCTCATTTTCTACGACGGCGAGCCCGCACAAGATTTTCCCTGTTCCGAGTATGACTCCGGCAATCGTTCGGATCACCCGCTCGTTGCCGTACCGTCGGCTCCCGCGATGCGTTACCGCCGCGCCCTCACGCTTGCCCAGGCCGACGGCAATCATTTTCAGCAGGCCGCTCTCGATAGTTCCGCTGAAATCGGTGTGGGGCTTGATGCGGTTCACCACCAGAATGCTGTCCGCTTCCCAGGCGTTGCGGTCCACGTTCGCGTGGAAGCCTTCTGCCGTCTCGCCCACTTCCACTGTGGCCATGTTAGAGACGACGTCGGCGCCGACAAAATCAGGAGTGACACCGTACTCCTCAAGGATCAGCCGCTGGCCTTCGGCGGTTGCTCCGCCGTGGCTCCCCATCGCAGGAACCACAAACGGCTGTGCGCCTTCGGACTTCAGCCAGTCGCACGACGCCTTGATGATCTCCTTCAGATTGGCGATGCCGCGGCTTCCGGCAGTAACGGCAATGCGCCGGCCGGCCAGGCGGTCGCGGGGAATCCCGAGCCCCGATAGCGACTGTCGGATTTCGCCCTCAAGGTCTGCGAGCGCAGGCATACCGGGGGAAGTGCGCTCCAGGAGACGAAATCTACTCAAAGGAACATGACCATTGTTCGACATATAAAAGCCTCAATGTGAGCTTACGGATGATCGGGCAGGGTGGTCAAGCCCTAAACTTGCAACACCTTGGGCCAGATTGACTTTCGTTTCGGGCTGGTTGTTCAGTTGGATTTTTCTTGAACTACAGCAGGAGACGACCGGATCGCACGACGGTGGTCGCCTCAGGGGCGTGACTTTCAAGCCGCCGCCAACTTTCGACGCTCCGGTGTTGGATTTGCAAAGGGAACATCCTGCCGCAACATGGCGCAAGAAGTTGCGGGCTGTGATGGCTGCCGTGCGTCCTGGCAACCATGAATTCCGGCCCCCGCCGCCGCTCTGGTAGGATGAACTCGATGGGAGAGTGCTTGAGAGGGCTGAACTCAAGCGGCTGGCGGTGCATCTTATTGGCCGAGCGGAATTGCCGGCCGATTTCGCGGCCCATCTTTGTAGATTCCAGAAGGAATGGAGTTGATCGGTGAGTGACCAGTTGCACCCAAAAAGTTCCACACAGCAGGGAATCCGTGCGGAATCCGGCGCGGTGTACAAAGACCCTGTCTGCGACATGGATGTGGAGCCCTCCACGGCGGCGGGAAGCTACGAGTACAAAGGGACCACCTACTACTTCTGCTGCGAGGCGTGCGTCGAAAGATTCCGCCAGTCGCCCGAAGACTACATTGGCGCGGTGAAGACAATACCCAGGCCCGCCGAGGCCGTCTCAGCCGCCGACTACACCTGCCCGATGGACCCAGAGGTGCATCAGTCGAAGCCCGGCGCCTGTCCCAAATGCGGCATGGCGCTCGAGCCGCGCACGGTGACGCTGAAGGAAGAAGCCAATCGTGAATATGTGGACATGAAGCGCCGTTTCTGGATCAGCGTGGCGTTGACGGCCCCGCTTATGGCGCTTGAAATGGCGCACATGATTTCGGGCCATTCGATGATTTCACGCGGAGCGGCGAATTGGATCCAGCTTGGGCTGGCAACGCCGGTGGTGCTCTATGGCGGCTGGCCGTTTTTCCAGCGCGGCTGGGCCTCGATCGTGAACCGCAGTCCCAACATGTTTACGCTGATCGCGATTGGCACGGGCGCGGCGTTCGTGTATAGCGCCGTCGCAACGGTCGCGCCGGGAATCTTTCCGGCATCGTTTCGCGGGCCGGCGGGGACGGTCGGCGTCTATTTCGAGGCTGCCGCCGGCATCACCGCGCTAGTGCTGCTGGGCCAAGTGCTCGAGTTGCGCGCCCGCAGCCAGACTTCCAGCGCCATCCGGGCGCTGCTGGGGCTTGCTCCCAAAACGGCACGGCGCCTCGCTGATGACGGCACGGAAGAGGACATTCCGCTCGACCGCGTGGTCCACGGCGACCGCCTGCGCGTACGCCCCGGAGAAAAAGTTCCGGTGGATGGCGAGGTTCTCGACGGCGCGAGCTACGTGGACGAGTCGATGATCACCGGCGAGCCCACTCCGGTTCAAAAGGCGGCGGGTGGGCGCGTCACCGGCGGCACGGTGAACGGAAAGGGAAGCCTGGTGATTCGCGCCGAGCGCGTGGGCAGCGAGATGCTGTTGGCGCAAATCGTCAGGATGGTGGGCGAGGCGCAGCGCAGCCGCGCGCCCATCCAGCGCCTGGCCGACGTGGTGGCCGGCTACTTTGTTCCGGGAGTAGTTGCGGTGGCCATCGTGACGTTTATTGTGTGGTCGATTGTCGGCCCTTCGCCTCGTATGGCTTATGCGCTGGTGAATGCCGTGGCCGTTCTGATCATCGCCTGCCCCTGCGCCCTGGGACTGGCCACGCCGATGTCGATCATGGTAGGCACGGGCCGCGGCGCCACGGCGGGCGTACTGATCAAAAACGCGGAAAGCCTTGAAGTGCTGGAAAAGGTCGACACGATTGTTGTGGATAAGACCGGCACGTTGACGGAGGGGAAACCGCGCCTGGTTTCCGTCGAGCCGCTGGAAGGCTGGGCTGAGCAGGAACTGCTGCGCCTGGCCGCCAGCCTTGAGCGCGCCAGCGAGCATCCGCTCGCCGAGGCCATCGTAAGCGGCGCCCGAGATCGAGGTGTACAACTCGCGGAAGCGCGCGATTTCGAATCCGTAACGGGCAAAGGCGTTGTCGGAAAAGTTGACGGCCGCGCGGTGGGCTTGGGCAACAGCAGCCTGGTGCAAGAGCGGGGCGCGGACGCGCGCCAGTTAGAACCGCGCGCCGAAGCACTTCGCAAAGATGGGCAGACGGTCATATATATGCTGGTGGACTGGCGGCCCGCGGGACTGCTTGGCGTGACCGACCCTATCAAGCCATCGACTCCGGAAGCCATTCGCCTGTTGCACCAGGAAGGCATCCGCATTGTGATGCTCACAGGCGACAGCCGCACCACGGCGGAAGCGGTGGCCACGAAGCTCGGCATCGATGAGGTGGAAGCGGAAGTGCTGCCGCAGCAAAAAAGCGAGGTGGTGAAGCGGCTGCAGAGCGAAGGGCGCGTGGTGGCCATGGCCGGCGACGGCATCAACGACGCTCCGGCGCTGGCGCAGGCGCAGGTGGGAATCGCCATGGGCAGCGGCACCGACGTGGCCATCGAGAGCGCGGGCATCACTTTGCTGCAAGGCGACCTGCGCGGCATCGCGCGCGCGCGCAAGCTGAGCCACGGCACCATGCGCAACATCCGCCAGAACCTTTTCTTCGCGTTCGTCTACAACTCGCTGGGCATTCCGCTCGCCGCCGGCGTGCTCTATCCGTTTTTTGGATTATTGCTCAGCCCATTGGTCGCCAGCGCCGCCATGACCTTCAGCTCGGTCTCAGTGATCACGAACGCGCTGCGACTGAGGCGGCTGGCGCTGTGATCTGATTTACGTCTGAGCACGGGTAGCCCCTGCGGCTTGTGGTTTTGGAATGATTACACGTTCAGGAATAATGTGCTTTAACAATATCCGTGAAGCAGGCGGACAGAGCTCCCTCATCGGAAGAAAAGAGCAGAAGACTAGTGTGCTGGACGCGCACAGCTCTGCGCTGCCCGCTACGTGCTTCCACTCATTCCCCCTTTCTCTGGCGCGGGGTACATGAAATCGACTAAGTCCCGGATAACTTCAAAAAGACCGCCCCAAGGCATGACCTCGAACGGATCACCATGCGCAAGACGGTTACGGACATTGCTAAGACTCGACCCGCCTTCGTTCAGGCGGCGGCCACCTTTGTCCCTTGCGGGCAGGATATTGTGTGAGACACGCGCTCCTGTCTCCCGCAAGGCGTCGTCGTTAAGGCCGCCATGCTCTACCAGGTGAGTCAGCGCACATTCCAATCCCGGTTGTTTTTTATTTATCTTTATTTCGGGGTAGCGCGCCCTAATGGCACCTTCGAGCATCGCCAGCCCGCCGAGCTCGGCCAACTTAATCACATTAGCGTCGAGCCACGCAAGGAAAAGCGTTCGCAGTACGTGATTGTGTTTGCGACGGAATACCTTCGGTGTGCTGCCGCGCAATTGCAGACCAAGCACATAACTCCGCCAATCCGCGAGGTTAGTGAATTGCCGAATCGCCGCCGGATTGCCTGGCACAGGCCCCACAATCTGTAGCGGCTCGCTGTCGCGAAATAGTGGGATCGAAAAATCCAACAATAAAGGCTCGTCCTTTGATTCAAACATTCAGGCCACCTCTTCAGGGTTGGGTAATGCCCTCTCACTACCTGCCGGTTTATGCTCGACAAGCTGCTCTCCCAGCGGATCGGGATATAGAGTCATCTCGGAGCCGACGTATAGTGGCATTTCATTCGGCTTCCACTTTGTGGGTGCGCATGTACATGATGTAATACGCTGGATCTGCAAACCCTCCCTTTCGACCATCTGTGATGAACAACTCTGAATTTCTTTGGCCTGTAGGTTTTAGATGGTCGGAATTGACTCGGAAACAGCCAGCTCTCTTCGCCGACGTTGCCTCGTTGGAGTAGCTGAGGTCAATCCCGGAGTTGACAGCCTGCTTCCAGGTTGACCAGAGCCCGCTTGCGTCCGCAGGGGTTTGGCATAAGAACATCCCTGTGGATCTGTGGACCTTTGGTGATGGCTTACCTTGGCAGGTTGCGGCAGTCAGCCCAAGAGTAACTAATACAGCCGGGATTATAGGCACGATTTTCTTCATGTGATCACCTTTTCTGGAGAGATTGAGCAGTGTGGGCCTCCGGCTTCTGGCTCGGTAGTTTATTGTTGATACCCTCCACGGTATTGTATTCTAGGGCCGCGCAGCCGCTCCGGCACGTTTTTCCCGGCTTTTTCCCGACGGCATAGCTAGCTATGTCCGTGGACGCTGCATGCAAACCGCTAGCTGGCTACCATAGATCAGCGCACATCGCAAAGAGCGCGCCGCATGCGCCACGGGTGAATGTATGCTGTTCCGCGAATAGATTGGAAAACTGCCAAATGGATGGCTCTTGTCGAGCTGGGACAGGAAGAACAACACTACGGGAAAGAAAGCGTAGAAGGCAGCCGACATACACGCATTTGAAATTTCAGATTCAAGATTTCAGAGAAGAGCAGATCCTTCGCGGAGTTTACCCTGAGCCCCTTCTCCCGCTTTGCGGGACCAGGGCTGTTCGCAGGTTGAGGGCGAACGGGCTCAGGATGACGGACTGAGAGTGCCGCTATGATATCCGCATCCATCGCGGCTTAGTTCCTCTGCCCGCTTCTTCCACTGTTCCAAGTTATTGGTCATGGTTTCCGTGCCCTGATGGTAGATAGAACCCTGCGCCTCAGTGTGGGCGCGTGAGATATCCGATCCAACCGGACAATATTAAACAGCCTACCGACACGACACAGACTGCGCCTTTAACCGACTTTGTCTCCTCTTCGTAGACCCAGAGCTCAATCACAAAGAGGGCCCCAATGGCGAGGGTGTATGCGAGAACCCTTTGCGGGGACTCTCTCAAGAAGAAGGCTAATGCCGGGAGGATAAAATATACAGATGTGAACGGGCTCCCATAGCTTCCCCCTGTCAGGAGAACCAGAATTGCGGTGCAGGCAATATCTGCTATGAATACCCAAAGGATCGCCGTTGGCCAACGGATGAGGCCGATTTGTATCCCGCTGAACAGGGGCCGAGTCAGGACTGAAAATTGATCGGAGAAGAGGAGCATCCCCATTGTTCCGAGGGAAAAGGGAATGAGAATCAATAGATACCTGGGAACATTGTCCGGGTTATGGTAAAGGCTCCTTCTCCCTTCCTCCTTGCGGAGAATTAGGACCGCACCTGAAGCCATAAGGACGATGAGGATGAACTGCATCCAAAGCGACGCTGCCATGATATTTGAAGGACTAACAGACTGACTCATAAGTTAAAAAGGTCTTTTCGGCGTCACCCTTTCAGGTGCAGCCACAAATGACAATTTTTCTCTAGATGCTATGGCCACTGGGCGTGACGTTGAAACTCCGCTCTGTGGGCGCCGGGCTTGCTTATGATCACTGCTTTTATACACCTGTACTATTTGCAAAAACAAGGTCCTATGGCCACATTTCTGGACTTAGTTGGTAGCCCGGACGTCCGAACTTGAGGTCGACGGCTCTTCGGCACGGAAGGGAGCCCGGAGGGCTGCCCTACAAAACCAGCCCCCGCAAAGTGGTGAACGTGAACGCAGCCCCCGGAGGGGGGCGGAAGAATTTAGCCCATGGCGTGAGCCTTGGGAAACGAAGCCATCACCACCATCCAATCCAGCCCCGGAAGGGGCGGAAGAAATCATTCCCAGATGTACCGCTCGTCGTACGGGACGCCGTTCTTCTTGAGGAAGCTGATGAGTTCTTCCTGAAATGTAATATGGCGGTGGTGCGTCTCCTGCTCTCGAATGTATTTCACCACAGAAGCTGTGTTCGACTGACTGACGCTGAATGCGCCGTAGCCGGTCTGGCCAGCCGAACCCTCGAAGCCTGCTTCGCGTCTGGTGCACCCAGCGTGATGAGCTGGTTTTCACAACGCGCAACGCCTCGGCGATGGCCATGCTGGGCGGCAACCAGAGGAGCATGGGAACGTGGTCTGGCGTAGAGTTTGCTGCGATCGTCTTTCATTGCAACTCACGGACAATTCCTCACTGATAGGCGAGCAAGTCGGGCTTGACATCGCTGGTGATGAGAGGTTCGCGATCCTTGGTACTGAAAATAATGTGGGTTAAAAGATTCGCGAAGGTATGGGCCATCTCTTTCGCCCCTCCGGGGCTCAGAGGATTCTAACGCGAATCGAGCCCCACGGCTTGCGCCGTGGGCTAAATTCTTTCGGCCCTCCGGGCCTGAGGAAGACAGCAGGCATAAAGCGGAAGGCAAGAGGCAGCACGCGGGGGGCAAACAGTAGGCAGAAGGCAGCAGGCAACGGGCGGAACACGCATTTGAAATTTCAGATTTAAGACTCCAGAGTGAAGTTGGTAACCTGGTCCTCCGATTCGGAGGTCCGCGGTTCTTCCTTGACATCATCCGACGCGTCCGGTATACGGGGGAGGAATGGGTATCCGACGATCTGCGGTGACTGTGCCCTGATGTTGGAATTCCTGTTCCGCGTTGGATTCTGCTGTTACAAACTCCTGTCCCGTTTCAGCGGCTAAAGCCGCGCGCTCGTGTGGCCGTCTTCGGCACGGATGGATCCGTGCCC
>DASUJZ010000077.1:0-9296 GCA_036278995.1 Terriglobia bacterium
CGGCCGCGTGGAATACTCCAGAAGAAACTTGATGCTGATCAGGTCAATGATCACCCGAATGGTTCGCGAGAGTCCATAGTTCGATTTACCGCTCGTTCGGGGGATATTTTTGATTGGGATCTCAGCGATGCGAGCGCCAAACGAGCTGGCCAGCGCCGGTATAAACCGGTGATGATCACCATAAAGCCGCATATGCTGGAGGATCTCGCGCCGATAGGCCTTGAACGTCGTGCCGAAGTCGTGGATGTCCACTCCCGACAATTTGGCCATCATCCAATTGGCGATGCGGCTGGGAAGGCGGCGAGTCAGCCAGGTGTCCTTCCTCTTCACTCGCCATCCGCTGACCAGGTCATAGCCTTCATTGATTTTCGAGATAAACTGCGGGATTTCTGCCGGATCATGCTGCAGGTCACCATCGAGCGAGATAATCACGTCGGCTTCAGCATTGTCGAAACCCGCCTGTAAGGCGGTAGTCTGGCCGAAATTTCTGCGCAGGCGGACAGCGGTGACGCGGCTGTCGTTGGCGCAGATCTCGCGGAGCAGATCACAGGTCCCGTCGGAACTGCCATCATCCACGAAGATGACCTGGTAAGTCTCACCCACGCCATTCATGATTTCGACCAGCTTCATGTAGAGCGGCCGAAGGTTCTCTTCTTCGTTAAACAGCGGAATCACGATTGAATATCGTGCCGTTCTCTGTTTCTCCATCAGGACTCTCCTCCACGGCTCAGCCAGGACTAAACCACTATGTTAACCCCTTCGGATGCTTTCCTGCAGCGGTTCGTTGCATTTCCGGGCCACCTCGTCGATGGCAGCATACAGCTTGTCGTAGGAAATCAGCTCAATCCCCATGTCAGCGACAAGCTCGCGGATGCCCTGGCTGGTGAGGGCTTCAAGTTCGATCTCCCGCTGGGCGCGCAGCCGGGTGCGAGTTTTCAGCAGAGCTTCGTCCACATATCCCGGATGGCACATCAATTCGCTCGTTCCCTCCGGCAGGCTACGGAGTATCGTTCGCAGAACTTTGGCGTCGAAGAAACCGGTCTGGCTGAGCCCGTAGAAGTGCTTCGGACGATGCAGCCCGGCCTCGGTTACCTTTTTCGACTGGAGCGCCGCGAGTGCGGAAAGCGCCCGGCCCAGAAGGTATTGTCTAGTCACGTGAATCCATCCACTACGGCAGCCGAGCAGAGGCCCAAGCGCGCCCGAAGCCGGCTCGATGGGGCAGCGGATGCAGCGAATCCCACACTCCCGCGCGAGCTTGAGCACCATGTTGAAGACTTGAGGGATCAAGTGGATATGCTTGTGGCTATCCAGGTGAGTGATGCGGATTCCAGCCGATGCGACTTTCTCGATCTGGCTCCTCAGTTCGGTTTCAACGTCGCCGAGCCGGACGCTGCTCTTCACAATCTGCCGCACCAGGCTGCCCGGGCTTGGATAAAAAGAGCCTTCGGAAGTGACGATGGAAGGAACCCGGGAAGGGGGAGAAACCGGCCGGCCTTGCGTGAGGTTCAGGTGCACACCAACGCCCAGCGCCGGTGCAGTTGAACAGGCGGCGACGGCAGAATCAAAGGCGCCGCCGTTTGCGATCAGCGTCGCGCTGGTAATGATGCCATTGTGGTGGCCGTCAAGAATCGCCCGGTTTACGCCCTGCGTGAGGCCAAAATCGTCCGCGTTCACAATCAGCTTCTTCATTTGGACGCCGCTGCCACCGATGAGCTTGTTGGAGTCTCTTTTTTCGATACCATCGCATAGCGGCCGACCAGCACGAGCCCCAGCGCGACCCAGAACAGGGTGCGGATTTTGCGGATGATCGCCAGCGATACTCCTTCAACAGCGCCGAACCCCACCGTCCTGAGCACCAGCGCTGCGCCGCCTTCGTCCACGCCAATCCGCATGGGTATGAAGGCGAAGAACAGATTTACAACGCGGTTGACTGTCTCAACCATGAAGGCGGCGAAAAATGACGCGCGATGCACTGTCAGGACCAGAATGATCCAGGCCTCGACCACCCCGACACAGATCGACAGAGTTTCAAGCATCAGGATCAGTGCCGCAGCAGCTCTGTGGCCGTGCCAGAAGTCGTAGACATTCTCTTCAAACGCGGCCACCTTCGCGCGTCCCTCCTGGAGGCCATCCAGCCAGCGTAAATTCAGCTTTTTCAGCCCGTCCAGCGACCTGCTGACCAGCCGATAGCGCTTCTTGACGATGAATGCAATTAGCGAGCCTGCAAGGAGCAGACTGGCAAGGGTGATCAGGGCGCCTGCTCGCATGGAAGAATGGCTAGGAAATTCCGCGATAAATAATATAAGTCCGCTCACCACAAACAGCCCCACGGCGAAGCTGTAAGCAAGGTTCTCAATGACAACCGACGATGCGCTGTGCTCAGGTGTGATCTGCCTCGATAGAGTGACACCTTTTACCGTTTCGCCGAGCAGCGGCCCCAGCACCGTGAGGTCCGTAATTGCTTCGCCAGCGATACGCATTCCAAAAAGGTCTCGGAAACGGACTCGCCTTGCCTGAGGTTCAATGGCGAAGTACCAGGCCGCGGTTCGGAGAAGATGCCTGACGCCTGAAATAACAATCAGGAGAAGAAAGCCGAGGCCGACGTCGTACACGCGAGAGGCAATAATGGCGGGCCCGGTTTGAGCAATGAGAAGCGCAAACAATCCCGCGCAAATCAACAGCGTGAGGAGTTTGAGTTTTCGCTTGAACATGGTTGTGGCACTGCGGCCTAAGCTGATCTCAAGGCTATAGCGGCACAGGGACCCGGCTGTGGTGTCTACTTATCAACCACTGCCGTGGTTTCGCCCTTATCGATCAGTGTAGCCAGGTCCGCGCGGTCGCGGCCAGCATCAGACCTAGGCGACTCCCCGTGAAACCCGCAAAGCCCCCAAAGGCATCGCCTCCAAAATTTCCGAGAGAGCCTTTCGCGCTTCCGCACCGGTTCCGGTGCAGCCGGGCTGCTCATCTCTGCATCATAGCACGCGCGCATTTCGACGCTTAATTCCTTTTGCTTGCAACAACCTGGCGTTCGCGTCAAAGTTGACGAGTGGGGGGTAATGCCGGTACAATAGATAACGGGTCTGTTGGTGCCGAAGTCTTTGTCCCACAGGGCCCCCGGCTCGAAACCTAGCCTGAAATTTCTAGCGAGACAACAAAATGAATGCAAACGATCTCCGGCCAGGAATGGTCATCAATCACCACGGTGAACTCTTTTCGATCCACAAGGCAGAGCACCGAACACCGGGAAACCTGCGCGCGTTTGTCCAGGCGCGGATGCGGAATCTGCGCACTGGCGCTATGAATGACCACCGTTTCCGCTCAGAAGACACGGTCGAACGCGCCGTCATCGATGAAGTTGATATGCAGTACCTCTACTCCGACGGCGACATGTTTTACTTTATGAACACAGGCACCTACGAACAGTATCATCTTTCGAAGGAAGTTGTGGGTGACAGGGCGCAATATATGATGCCGGATGTTATTTTGAAAATTGATTTTTACGACGGCCGCCCCATCGACATCGCGTTGCCTGCAACTGTTGACCTGAAGGTGGTGGAAACCGAGCCGGGAATTAAAGGCGCATCCGCAACCAATGTCACCAAGGCCGCAAAAATGGAGACCGGCCTGATCGTTCAGGTCCCTCCCTTCATCGATGAGGGCGAAGTTATTCGCATCGACACCTCAAGCGGCTCCTACCTTGCCCGTTCGAATTAGTTTGTTGTTTTTAGATTAACGGTCTTCTTAACACGACGGTCCTTGCGGCACTATCGGCAGGCTGCCGCCCGGCCGCTTGCTCGGTTTGCCGTTTAACGGCCCAGCCCAGGGTTTGCGCTTCCTTCATTTCTCCAGGCAGCGGGATCGGTTTTCCGGTTATGCCGTTATGCCGCCCGGTGGCGCACCGCTACTTGGTTACTTGCAAAAGTTAGCCTCAGCATTCGCTAAGAATCTTTGCAACGAAGAGCTATAATATTCCTGTAGGCGAAGAAAAAACGAAGGTGAATTCCGCCCATACAATCCGGTTCGGCCCAGCGGGCTGGTCTTACGAAGACTGGAACGGGATTCTATACCCGGCGCATCGGCCGCACGGCTTTCATGAAGCCGAATTCCTTGCCAACTTTTTTGACACGATTGAGATTAATACCACGTTCTATCATCCCCCGCGTGCGGAGGTTGCGCGGAGCTGGATAAACCGCGTACGGCACAATCCCAACTTCCGGTTCACGGCCAAACTATGGCAGCGGTTCACGCATGAGCGGACGGCCAGCCGGCAGGACGAAAGGGTGTTCAAGGAAAGTGTTGGGCCGCTTCTCGAAGCAGGAATGCTGGGGGCGCTGCTGATGCAGTTTCCGTGGTCGTTCAAGAACAGCAAAGAGAACCGGGAATACATTGGCGGACTGGCAATGCAGTTTATGGAGTTTCCGCTGATTCTGGAAGTCCGGCATGAATCGTGGAACCAGCCGGAGGTCTACGATATGCTCCACGATCTGGCAGTGGGCTTCTGCAACATTGACCAGCCGGTGATTGGGCGCTCCCTGCGGCCAAGCGACCGCACTACGTCGCCCATCGGATACGTCCGCCTGCACGGCCGGAATTACGAGCACTGGTTCACCGCGAACGACCGTCCCGAAGAGCGGTACGACTACCTCTACGGGATGGGCGAGCTCGAAGGCTGGGCTGAGCGGATCAGGCATGTCGCTGAGGCCGGCGAGGAAACGTACGTTATCTCCAACAATCACTTCCGTGCAAAAGCCGTGGTGAATGCCCTCCAGTTAAGCAGCATCGTCCGGAACCAGCCGGTCCCGGTACCCGCGCCATTGGTCAGCGAGTACCCGGTCCTTGAGAGCATCGCCGCCCCCTCAGCCGGGTTTGCCGCGCCCGAGCAGTCCAGCTTGCCGTTTGAGGCAGGGGGAACGAACGATTGACAGCTATTACGAGCAGTTGCTAGCATAGTGAATTCCGCAGATCGTCGGGATCCCGCCGGATCGACCGGCTGCTTGCAGTTTCCTCCCGGATGCGGGCGCCTCGATGCCCGAAAGATTTGCGCGGCCCTCGTCCCCGTCGTCTAGCCCGGCCTAGGACATCGCCCTTTCACGGCGGTAACGCGGGTTCGAATCCCGCCGGGGACGCCAACATTCCAAAAGCCTTACTCAAACATGCACCCTCGACAGAGGGTTTGAAAGGGTTTGATAAGCCAGCCGAATGGACGTCCCTTATGGCTGGCTTACCTCCGCGGTGGTCTTGAGAGGTAGAATCAACCGGACGACCTTGGTTTGAGCCAGCCGTTTCACCGGGGTCATTGCTTGGGTGTAGACATCCGCGGTCACCTTGTAGTTGGCATGCCGCAGAAGCTCTTGAATAGTCTTGATGTCTTCTCCGTTCGCTTTCATCAGCGTTCCAAAGGTATGTCGAAGGGTGTGCCAACCTACCTCGCGGCAGATCCCCGCTGCTTCGAGTGCGGGCCGGAGACGTGCTCGATAGAGAGAGCCCGGCCAGTAGGGTTGGGTACCCCTCTTGTGGGGACTCGCGAACAACCAGTCGTTGGGCCTGCTGTAAGGGGTCTTGTGCCTCCACCTCCTCAATTGCTCGACTAGCTCCGAATCGAGCGGTATAGGTTTGTGGGAGGCCTCCGTTTTGCAAGGCCCAATCTTCTGCTTGACGACGGAGCGAGTAATGTTGATCTGAAGCTTCTCGAAGTCCACCTCGATCCATTTGAGGCCAAGCAGCTCTCCGACACGCAGCCCGGTTGACACACCCAACAAGACCATTATCCGACAAGGGTCCTCCAAGTGCTTTAATAGGGCTTGGATTTCCTGGACAGTGAGAATAGTTGGAATTTTGGAGCGTTTTGCGCTTTGACGAACGGCTGTGATGGGATTGCGGCTTGCAAATTCCCATCGAATCGCGTGACTGTACAAGGCGCTCATAATATTCCTGATCTTTGCCTTGCTGCCACGCGCCAAGGGTAGGGTGTGGAGCCACTCTTCTACTCGCACGGCTTTCACATCGCTGAGGCGAGATGAACGCCAGCGCGGCAGAATCCATTTGTTTAGATAGCCCTCGTAAGTCTCCTGCGTTGCGTAAGTCTTCTTGCCATCTTCTTCCACGACTCTCAACATGTCCTTCCGGATTTTGTAGAAGATGTCGGGCATCTCGTGCTGCCGGTAGTGCTGGACCAATGTTTCGAAGCTGATGGCGTGCAACAATTGACGAGGGGTTAGTTGGTTGATAGTTAAGCGCAAGGCGTCGGCCGCTTGTTGTGCCACGGCTTCGGTCTCGAAGTCTTCTCCCGAGCCGATCACTACTTTGCGGTACTTCTTTCTGCCGTCGAATTGGGTTTCGTACCACCTGAAGACCCATACAATCTGACCTGACTTGCGCCTAATGCGCTTCAGACTTCCTCTTTGGTGTCGTGCTCGCCTGAACATTTCCTCTCCTTTCTGTTGGGCGGCACGGATGGCTCACCTCAGGTTACCCGAGACACCCAACCGAAGTCCAGGTCCGACCCAAATCGTAAGAACTCAACGTGCAGCCTTGCCTTCAAGCCAAGCGTTCAGAACCGAGGCACGGAAACCCCACAGCCTGCCGATTCGGAAACCAGGAATCTCCCCGTTGCGAGCCAACCTTTGCAGCGTCTTTGGATGGATATTTAATAGGGCGGCTGCTTCTTCACTACTAAGCACTTGCTCGAAAACCGGGGTGGTCTGTGTGGAAAATCCCTTAGGAACAGTAGTACCCATAGTCTCTGGATTTGAAATCCCGCTTCCGGCGTTAACACTGTTTGTGCGCGAATCCAGATTTTCGGGGGCGGAAGCTTCTTGTCTCATACTCCTCTCTCCAGGAGAGTGCCCACGGGGTCATCGAGACCGCAGCGACAGTCTCACGGCGCACGCGGGCCACATTGGTTTAGTAAGCCGAACCGTTTTTTCTGTCAACCAGCTGCCTTTATGCCCGGACGAACGTATGGGAACGTGATTTCTTTGGAGACTGCTTGAGTTCAATGTCCCCAACAACTTTCACAAATTCAGTAAATTGCTTGAGGTTTCGAGAAACACACTCTGTCGTAAGATGGTTCAAGAAAGCTTTGTTGACAAGCCCAATCGCGAACTTACGTGGTAGGCATAGTGGATCGCAAAGCTAATGCGAATAAATGCCTTGCGGAGCTCGATGGTCGATTGGAACGAACCGATAACGGCACAAGGAGAAAGATTCTAACCAGCAAAAAAAGTTTAGAGACGATATTGTTGCCACTGTTTCGAACCCGGATCCTCTTAATTTAAGTCGTCTCTTCGGTGACTTGGTATAACAATCGGGAACTTGAATAAAGCGATCCAGGATGTGGGGTCATGGCACGGAAAGGGATAGGTCAGAGTACACGAGTCTCCCTCTTGAAGCGCAATGGGAAAGAAGCGTCTGTGACTTTGGATGTCCCATCCCCCAAAATGAAGAAGCACCCTGTCACTCCCCCGGAGGCCATGGTGTTTCGGAAGCTTGACGACGGAATCGGCCTACTTCGTGTGACGATGTTTCCTGTAATCGTGGGGGGGTAGATTTCGCTCGCGAAATTGACCGCGCGATTCGGGAATCGAAGTGCGACCGGCTGATTGTGGACATGGGGGAAATACAGATGGCTGCAAATGAGAGGCTATCCCGGCTCGCTCTTTTAGCAATCACGAAAGGGTTCCTGCCCTTGCCCGCCGCTCTCCCACTTTAACTCCAGATTAGTACTATAATAACAATATCGTAACAGTAAACTTTTATGCTACGATCTTAGGGCCAGAGAGCTCAGAGGCTCTTCCAAACAACATATTGGAGGTTAGGATCGACATGCGAACGGATCCGATTGTTGGAGTATTTCGCGTATTGTTTCTGTTCGTTCTAATGGCCTGCCTCACTTTATTACCGGCAGGCCTTGGTTGGTCGCAAGTCCAGAATGCCAGCGTCGGTGGGCGAATCACCGACCCGAGCGGTTCCGTCGTGCCCGACGCACACTTAACAGCTCAAAACCAAGCCACCGGAATGAAGTATTCAACGACCTCAAACAGTTCGGGATATTACACCTTCCCCACCATACCCATTGGGACCTACACGGTCACAGTAAACGCGAATGGATTCAAGAAAATTGTCAGGAGCAATATCACACTGGAAGTGAGCCAAAGCGCGAGGGTCGATTTCAAGTTGCAACTCGGTTCCCCCGTACAGACCGTGCAGGTTACGTCCTCCACGCCTATCCTGCAAACCCAATCCGCCATGCCACAGACAACCATCCGGAACCGACTTGTGACGGATTTACCGCTCAGCACACGAAATTGGGATGATCTGATGGGCCTGGTCGCCGGGGTGCAGGGATACCGATACACTAATCAATCGGGCAGCACAGCGTCAGGGCGATTTGGCGGCATCAATGTGAATGGCGTGAGGTCCCTGCAAAACAACTTTATTCTCGACGGCGTGGATAACAATACGATCTCGGAAAACGTCCAGGAGTTGAGCACAGAAGTGATCCGCCCCTCTGTGGATGCGGTTCGAGAATTCAAGATCATTACGGACCCTTATTCCGCAGAGTATGGCCGAAGTCCGGGAGCTGCCATCATTGTGACCACCAAGAGTGGAACCAACAAGTTCCATGGCGAAGCCTGGGAATTCAATCGCACCTCCGCGACGGATGCCACAGACTTTTTCACGAATCGGGCAGATGCCAAGAAACCGGGATTAACGCAGAACCAGTTCGGCGGTAACTTCGGCGGGCCGATTATCAAGAACCACGCTTTCTTCTTTTTCAATTACGAAGGAACTCGAATTTCTCAAGGAGTGACGCGGCTTTCCAACGTACCGCTAGCGAACGAGCGAGCGGGGAATTTTTCGCCTGCGGCAGGTGCCGCCAATGGCGTCATTTACACCCCGATCATCGATCCGACCACGGGGCAACCATTCCCGAACAACATGATTCCGTCGGACCGCATTTCCCCGGTGGCAGCAAAGATCATGGGCATGATACCCCTTCCGAATGTAGCGCCTCCACCCGGTCCGCTGAATCGCGAGAACTACCTCATCAACCCCAAACTGACCAGCAACGCGAACAACTACATCGCTCGCGTCGATTGGCAAATCACTCCGCGCAACAGCGTTTTCGTCCGCTATTCGGACATTCCATGGATGCGCTTTGTCCCCGGGCCTTTCGGTAACAGCATTATTGACGGCACCGGCACTTCGGCCTGGGGCCGGCTGGCCATGAACTCCCAGGCCGCGGCAGTCGGATGGACGGAGATTATTTCTCCGGCGCTGGTCAATTCTTTCCG
>DASUJZ010000078.1:0-80576 GCA_036278995.1 Terriglobia bacterium
GGCCATTGGCTGAAGGCGGATATCTACTCGTTTACGGCTTACGGGAATCCGCCCTTAGCTTTTGAGTGGCTGGGCGAGGTCGCGCTGGCCATCGCATACAAAATTGGCGCGCTCAGAGGATTGCACTTCCTGCTCTTTGCCCTAACCAGCACCATCCTTGTTCTGACGTATTATTATGCCAGCCTGCGAAGCCGCAATTCTAAGGCGGCCATTGCCGCCACGGTGCTCATCATTCCACTGGCCATGATCTGCTTTACGCTCCGGCCCCAATTGCTGGGATACTGTTATCTGCTGATCACGCTCATCTGCCTGGAGCGGTATAAGCAGGGTTTCCAGAAGTCACTATGGATCTTGCCGCCACTATTCCTGATCTGGCTCAATACACACGGCTCGTTCATCCTCGGATTCTGTGTTGTAGGACTCTACTGGATATGTGGACTGGTTCCCTTCAAGGTTGGGGGCCTGACGATGGAGCCTTGGCAACCGCGGCAGCGAATTCACCTTGAGATCGTATTCCTGCTCGGCTGCCTGGCACTTCCCTTCACACCATTTGGAGGACAGGCTTTCATTTTTCCCATCGAGAAGGCGCTCTTCTTTCCTCAGCAGTCGGCGCACATCCTGGAGTGGTATCCGCTCAACTTTAGCCTTTGGGAGCCAAAAGTAATGCTGGTGCTGCTGCTGGGCTTTCTCCTGGCCCTGGTCGCGTATCGGCTCACCTATCGCGTTGAAGAACTCTTCCTCGTCTTATTTACGGCTTACATGACGTGTGTTCACACGCGCTTCGTCTTATTGTTCGCCTTGGTTTTCGCGCCCGTGGCGGCTTCCGTGCTGGCGCGTTGGGCGCCTAGGTATGAGCCGGAAAACGACAAACCCGTGGTCAATGCGGTGCTGATAATTTTGATCATTTTGGGCATTGGGCGCGGAATTCCGACCCGGAAGGAATTAGCCGCGCGGATTGTCAGCAACATCAACTTTCCTGTTGAGGCAGCCGATTATCTGCGGCAGCATCCCGTGCCCGGGCCGATGTACAACGACTATGGATTTGGGGGCTATCTGCTCTGGGCCTTAGGACCGCAGCACAAGGTCTTCATTGATGGCCGAGGAGATTTCTACGAGCAAGCCGGCGTGTTTCCCGATTACATCAGCATCCAGGACATCCACCCTGACGCTCTGGCGATTCTGCGGAGCTACGACATCAACTCCTGCATCATCCAACGTGAGAGTGCGCTGGCCACGCTGCTTCGCGCCAGCTCCGACTGGAAAGAGATCTACAAAGACCCTATCAGTTCGATTTTTGTCAGGGACCCGCTGCTCCAGTCGGGAGGAGCAAAGGACCCGTCATGAATGCAGCGTGGAACAGTCAGCAGCGCCGTCACTTGAGGAGCTTAACCTTCCCGGCGCGAGCCACGACATGGTTCTTTGCAGGTTAAGCGGAACCGTCCCACATCTAGTATCCCTCCTTTCAAAGACTTTCAGGCGGATCAGCCGCCACTCCTCTCCAGACTCCGCATCGAGGGCGTTCCTCGCCGGTAAAGACTTGGCAGACATTGGCCGATGAGTCTATCCTGGGGCTGCTTACCGAGAGCTGGGTGGAGGCCTGCCTAAGCAGGTAGTCCACCAAAGCGTCACCAGAAGTTAAGCCGGTTACGTATGTGGCGTCAACAATTGGTAACGCCCGTAACCGCGCCCGAGGGCTGTTTCAGGATTCCCATCGCTTGAACGCTTCAGCCCGCTGATTCTGTTGGGCTTAAATTTTGTTAATCATTTTGATTGGTCGCCAGCGTTTGGTACCCAGAGTGCTATAAAGCAGGCAGGGTGCGATAAATAAGCTGTCCACCTGAACTTCAACTCACGGGAGGATTTTACTGATGACGGAGCTACTTAAGAGGCTTTGGCAGGAAGAAGAAGGCCAGGACCTCACGGAATATGCGTTGCTTCTGGTTCTGATTGCCCTGGCTGCTATCACTGTCATGGGAACCCTTGGCAGTGCGATCAACAACGTGTTCTCAACAGCCGCCAGCAACCTGACTGCTGCAACAGGAAGCTAGTCATAACAAAGACAGTCACCAGCTGAGGACTGCGGCTAGCTTCCTCGGCTGGTGAATGCTCTTTCTGGGATGCGAAGCGGTAATCTTTCACGGTTCAAAATATCCGGAGCGCCACAGGGAGTACTAATCCCAGAAGGCGACCCCGGAGAGGGGCGGCTCAAGATCAGCTTCTGGGCTTCAAAAGGTGCTCTGGGCAATGCCTTTAGTGTGCCCGGCTTGTTCACTAAGTCCTCAATATCTGGTCAAGTATTTTCCCCTCCTCCTAGAAATTGCGCAGGGTTCAGAGAATGCCAGTTATGCACAGCTTCATATGGAGCCATGTTGCCGCCTGGGCTGTAGCCTTGCTTGTGGCACTTTGGGCGGGATGGCTGGACTTACGCTTCCGGCGCATTCCCAATTGGCTCACCGTTTCGGGATTTGTTCTAGGGCTGGCTACCAATGGGATCCTCTTCGGCTGGACCGGAGTCGCGGGTGGACTAGAAGGCGCAGGCATCGCCATAGCGGTCCTGATTGTTCCGGTCGTCCTTCGGGGCATTGGGGCTGGCGATCTGAAGTTGATGATCGCGTTGGGAGCGTGCCTGGGTCCGTGGAAATTCCTGAACGTGCTGCTGGCGAGTATTTTTATCGCCGGCTTTATGGCAGTTGTGGAAATTGTACGGAAACGCAGGATCAGGCAAACGCTTACCAATCTGCTGATTCTCATTCGGGCATTCGTGACATTCGGCCTGGGTGCGAGGGAGTCGATCGTGACACTCGATGATCCTGGTACGCTGCGCCTCCCGTTTGGCGTAGCCATAGCTTTAGCAGTCGTTCTTGTAGTCTTCACAAACCCGAGTTTGCTGACCTTTTGAAGTACCGAGGAAGGAAACATGAATAGGAATCGAGCTTTAATCGCTTTGGTCGTGGCAATAGCGATTGCCGTGATCGCAAGCCGTTTTGTTTACCGGCAAATTCAGCAGGCTTCTGCGGTCAAGCCTGTGCCGGTGTCACACATCGTCGTGGCGACACGCCCCCTGGCGCTTGGCACTCCCTTGACTGCACAGGACGTGCAGTCGATTAACTGGCCTGAAGGCACTCCTCTGCAGGGGTCTTTCGTCCGCGTCCAGGATTGCCTTGGCCGATCGCTGATCACACCGATTTCCAAGAATGAGCCGATTCTGGAATCCAAGCTGGCGCCTAAGGAAGCCGGAGTCGGACTGCCAGCCGCCATTCCGATTGGGATGAGAGCCGTCTCAGTAAGAGTGGACGATGTGGTGGGGGTTTCAGGATTTGCCATGCCCGGAACAATGGTCGATGTTTTGGCCACTGGGACGCCCCAAGGCGCGGACGACAGCTTGACGCGGACAATCATCCAGGACGTGCGAGTTCTGGCTGCCGGCCAGACGGTGGAACAGGACAAGCAAGGGAAGCCCCATACGGTAGGGGTGGTAACTCTGCTTCTCACTCCCAAACAGGCCGATCAGCTCACCATGGCGAGCACGGACAACCGAATCCATCTGGCGTTACGCAATACGATCGACACGAAGGTAGTTGACAAGGCGGAACCTGTATTTAAGTCGGCGCTCCTGCTTGGCGGCGCGCAGCCACATCACGTCGGAGGAGGAGGCGGCAAGCCGCGTCCGCGGCATGAGGTCGCCCCGAAACCTGCCGGCCCGGCTCCATACGTCGTTGAAGTTATCAGAGGCAACAAGAAGACTGACCAAACTTTTACAGGTCAATAAGCTAATCCAGCTAAATTCAGGCGGAATCGATGACAAGAAAAAACAGCACAAACGAACGACCTTCCCTTCCCGCATTTGTGACTCTGGTGGTTTTGACGGCAGTGTTTGCCGTGCTAGTTTTCAGTTCCCCACTGGCAGGGGCGTCCCAGATCGACTCTCGCACCCGCGTCCAGCAGGCCGAGAACCAAGGTGCGCCGTCGGGAGGCCCGGAAGCCCTCCATCTGATTGTGGACCGCTCCCTGGTGGTCACCTCCCCCTCCCAGATTACTCGTGTTTCGCTTGCTAATCCGGACATCTGTGATGCCGTTGTAGTCAGCCCGACCGAGATCCTCCTGAATGGAAAGCGGGCGGGTGCAACATCGCTGGTCATCTGGGGCCAGTCTGGCCAGATGCAGACGTTCGACGTGTACGTTGACCTGGACGTCCTTGACTTGACCGGCGACATCCGTAATACCTTCCCGAACGAGCCGGTGAAGGTCACCGTCAGCAAAAGCATCGTGACGCTTTCAGGCCACGTCTCATCTGCCGCCGTGGCTGATAAGATCCTCGAGCTGGCCCAGTCCATGGTACCCAGGAAGGAGAACGTCGTCAGCCTTCTGGAAGTGCCGGCGCCTCCTACTGGGGAGGTTCTCCTGAAGGTCCGATTTGCGGAAGTGGACCGGTCCGCTCTCAAGCAGCTGGGCGTAAACATCATGAGCCTTCCGGGGGCAAAAAACATCGGAACAATAACGACCGGCCAGGCTTCGCCTCCTGGGCTGTCCCAGTTGAGTCCGTCTGCTGGAGGATTTACCTTGGGCAGCCTGCTGAACGTCTTCGTATTCCGCCCGGACATCAACTTGGCGACCACGATTCAGGCGCTCCAGACAAAGAACCTCCTGCAGATTCTGGCTGAACCCAATGTACTGACGGAGTCCGGCAAAGAGGCCACTTTCCTTTCTGGCGGTGAATTTCCCTTCCCGGTTGTTCAGTCAACGGGAGCCGGAGGCGGAGTTCCTGCCATCACTATCCAGTTCCGGCAATTCGGAATCAGGCTTGACTTTACCCCGACGATACTTCCGGACGATGCTATCCATCTGAAGGTCGAGCCGGAAGTCAGTTCATTGGATTTTTCAAATGCGCTGACGATCACCGGCTTTACGATTCCCGCTCTCGCTGTTCGTCGAGTACAATCTGAGATGGAATTGCGGGATGGGCAGAGCTTTGTAATCGCTGGATTGATGGATAATCGCGTCACCAGGACACTAGATAAAATTCCGGGTTTGGGCGACATTCCCCTATTAGGCAAGATATTCCAGAGTGAGGTCCTGAACAAGAATAAGACGGAGTTGCTGGTGCTCGTAACGCCCCAGATTGTACATCCGTTGCCTCCCGGCCAGGTTCCCGGCGGACCGCAATTCCCACTGCAGTTCATGCCGCCGGCGACCAGTGGGCAGGGTCAAGGTTCTGGCCAGTAGGATTACTGCAACTTTGTAGGAGTTTGGAAAGAGGAAGAATTAATGTTGACTGCGGCGGTTGTCGCTACAGACGCCAAAAGCACCTCGTACCTGCGCGCATGCATCGAGCAGACGGGCCTGACCGAATCGGTGGTTGAATGGGCTCCATCCGCGGAGCAGCACCCCGGGCCCGGTGAGAGCATTCCGGACGTAGTGCTGCTGGACCTCGCGGGGGGAACGGAGGTTTCTCTTGAATTTGGGGCGCATATCCGGCGACTTAAACCATCGGTTGTGGTCATTGCCTGCTCTCCCCTCAAACAGCCTGACCCCGAACTCTTGATGCAGGCCATGCGAAGCGGAGTGCGCGAGTTTCTTCCCCAGCCGGTTGACACAATCTCTCTGGAATCCGCCCTCAAGCGGATCCGCGAGGAGCAGGCGCCAGGCGAAAAGTCCCTTGAGAGAAAGCTCATCATCGTGATGGGAGCAAAAGGAGGGGTTGGTTCAACCACCGTGGCGGTCAACCTTGGTGCGCAGTTGGCCCGCGTCTCTCGCAAGCGCGTTATCCTGATCGACCTGGCCCGCCCCATGGGCCACGTATCGCTTCTCCTCGATCTTCGGGCGCGGTTTTCGGTTCGTGACGCGACTCAGAACCTTGACCGGCTGGACAGCCATTTCTTCAACGCCCTGCTGACGGTCCACGAGAAGAGCGGCCTGGAAGTTCTGGCCGGCGCATCCGACCCGGACGAGTGGGAGGATATCCAGACCTCGGCCCTGCTTCGGGTTATCAACGTTGCTCAGAGCTGCTGCAGCCACCTTGTTATGGACATGGGATCCAGCTACTCGATCCACTCCCGGGCGCTGATCCGGATGGCCCGCATGGTGATGATAGTGGCCGAGGCTGATGTCCCGGCCCTTTGGACTCTGGAGAAACATCTTGCGAAATTATCCTCCTGGGGGATCGAGTCCGACCAGTGCCGGGTGATCATCAACCGCTACCATCGCACTGACGATGACGCCATCAAAGCCTTTGAAAAGCGGACCAAGCTGCCCGTTTTCGCCCGATTGCCAAATGATTTCAGGCAGGTCAGCGAATCCATCAATCTGGGTACGCCGCTTTCTCGAAATCACAACAATCCGCTGGTATCCAATTTTCAGCAACTTGCCACGCGGTTGGCCGGCGCTGTGGCTTCCGAGCCGCCCAAGAAACCAGCAGCGATCTTTGGCCTGTTTTCTAACACACAAAAGAGGTAACTGAGTCATGCCCACACCGAATCCAATGCGGAACGACTTGAGCAGCATCAAGGTAGCAATCCACCACAAGCTGATTCAGAGGCTGGACCTTGAGCGCATTAACCAGCTGGACCGGAGCACCGTCAAGGCCGAGGTTGCCGAGATGGTGGAAACCCTTGCAGCCGAAGAAAACGCCCCCATGACGCTGACCGAGAGAGAACGGCTCTCTCAGGAAGTGCTTGACGAAGTTTTCGGGCTTGGCCCGCTCGAACCGCTCATGAAGGACCACACGATTTCCGACATACTGGTGAATACTTTCAAAAACGTCTACATCGAAAGGAACGGCCTGTTGGAGCGCACGGCGGCCAGCTTTCGGAACGACGCGCACCTGATGTCCATCATCGACCGGATCGTTTCCGCAGTGGGCCGTAGAATCGACGAATCATCTCCCATGGTGGATGCCCGACTGGCCGACGGCTCCCGTGTAAACGCTATCATTCCGCCTCTGGCCATCGACGGTCCCTGCCTGTCAATTCGCCGTTTTGGACGCGACCCGCTGACAGCAACCGAACTAGTGGAAAACGACGCTCTGACGGCCAAGATGGTTGAGTTGCTTCGGGGCTGCGTCTACTCGCGACTGAACTGCCTGGTCTCCGGCGGTACGGGCGCCGGCAAGACCACCCTGCTCAATGTGCTGTCATCCTTCATTTCCAACCGTGAGCGCATCGTCACCGTCGAAGATGCTGCTGAGTTGCAGCTCCACCAGGACCACGTGGTGCGTCTGGAAACGCGCCCGCCCAACGTCGAAGGCAGGGGCGCCGTCCGCCAACGGGAACTGGTGATCAACTGTCTCCGTATGCGCCCGGACCGCATCATCGTCGGCGAGGTTCGTGGCGAGGAAGCCCTGGACATGCTTCAGGCCATGAACACGGGCCACGACGGGTCCCTGACCACCATCCACGCCAACACTCCGCGCGATGCGCTGTCTCGCCTGGAGACGATGGTGGCGATGGCGAACCTTAACATACCCGACTCGGCCATCCGCCGGCAGATTGCCTCCGCGATTGACGTGGTTGTCCAGGTTACCCGCCTCAGCGACGGTAAACGCCGCGTGACCAATCTGGCAGAGGTGACCGGAATGGAAGGCGAGGTGGTCACCATGCAGGATATTTTTATCTACAAGAAAATGGGTATCGGGGAAAACGGTGAAGTGCTGGGACAGTTCGTCCCAACGGGCATTCGTCCCAAGTTTGCGGAGCGCCTCGTAACGTCAGGGATACACCTGCCCGCGGAAATGTTCGAACATACGCCGGTGGCAGTCCGCTAAGGAGATTAAGATGGCGCTGGCAGTAGCCGGATTAACATTCCTGGTCATCGTCCTGCTCGTAGGGGGCGTTCTTGTCTTCTCGGCGGGAGGGTCGGCTCCGGACAAGGTTGTCGCAAAACGCCTGGACGCGATAGAACGGAGCGCCAAACGCGGAAGCGAGTCCCTCGAGCTGAAAGTGGTCCGCGATGAACTTCTCAGCGATGTTCCTGCGCTTCACCGCATATTGCTGAAATGGAAGTGGGCCGACAAGCTGCGGAACTTTATTGGCCAGGCTGGTATGAAGGTTAAGCCGGGCAGGCTTATTCTGTTAAGCGCAATTCTCGCGGTTGCCGCGTTTTTGATCGGCACCAGGATGATAGGCAATTCCCTGCTTGGCCTCCTCTGTGTACCGATTGGAGGACTCATTCCCATCGGCTTTGTGGCCTTTAAACGCAGAGGTCGCCTGAAAGCGTTTGAAAAGGTTTTCCCTGAAGCTATCGACCTTCTTGGACGCGCTGTGCGTGCTGGCCATTCCTTTTCCACCGGCCTCGAAATGATTACAACGGAACTGGCCGATCCGGTTGCCGGCGAATTCCGCACAACTTTTGAAGAACAGAATTTCGGCCTCCCCTTACGCGACGCGCTATTGAACTTCTCAGAACGGATTCCGCTCATTGACGTTCGTTTCTTCGTAACCGCCGTGCTCATCCAAAAGGACACTGGCGGCAACTTGGCCGAAATCCTCGACAATCTTTCTCACGTGGTACGTGAACGTTTCAGAATTCTTGGCGAAGTAAAGGTCAAGACTGCGCAGGGGCGACTGACGGCGGCGATCCTTATTTCGCTTCCGCCGATCATGGGACTCGTCCTGCGTTTTCTGAACCCGAGTTACATGAAGCCCTTGTTTACTGATCCGATCGGCCCCTGGATTATTG
This sequence comes from Terriglobia bacterium, assembly GCA_036278995.1. Classification (GTDB taxonomy): domain Bacteria; phylum Acidobacteriota; class Terriglobia; order UBA7540; family UBA7540; genus SCRD01. Next base: position 8,674 of record DASUJZ010000078.1, read on the forward strand.
CGCTGGCAGCATTTTTGCAGATCGTGGGGTCGTTGATATTGTGGAAGATCGTTAACATAGACGTTTAATTCGACCGAGGTAGGAAACATGGCTTGGTTAGCCGTAGGTTTGACGTTCCTTGCAATTCTCGTGGTAGCGGGCGCGCTGGTTTATGCGTTCGCGCCAGGCGAATTTCCCATCGCAGACCGCTTGTCACGGCTTTGGCAACCTCTGGCAGCACAGAGAAAGGTCTCCTTCCGCGAAAAGCAGACGCAGAAGGCAGCTCAGGTTCTGAGCGATGTCGGAAAGCTGCTTCCCTCTTCCAAAGACCTCTCTGCTACAAAGATGATGCTCGTGCGCGCCGGATACCGGCGTCCGGAAGCCATCATGGCTCTACGAGGAGCCAAAGTTCTGCTGCCCATTGTTTTCGCCATCACTGTTTACGTGACGGGCATGACGGAGTCGAAGAACGGACTATTTGTCTGGATCCTAGCCTTGGTTGGAGGCTTTCTTCTGCCTGACATGTGGCTGTCGCGGCGCGTCAGAAGGCGCCAGACTATCCTTCGCAAAGCCCTTCCCGATGCTCTGGACCTGTTGGTTGTCTGCATCGAGGCAGGACTTGGTCTTGACCAGGCGTTTATGCGTGTTTCTCAGGAATTGAGAATAACCCATCCCGAGCTCTGCGGTGAGCTTGACCTTGTGAACGCCCAAATCCGGATCGGGCGGACACGGATTGAAGCCATGCGCGAACTGTCATCCCGGACGGGTGTGGACGACATCAAGGCGCTGGTGGCGATGCTCATCCAGACAGACCGCTTCGGCACCAGCGTTTCGCAATCGCTTCGCGTGCACGCCGACGACATGCGCCTGAAACGGCGGCAAAGAGCGGAAGAGGCGGCGGCAAAGACTCCGGTCAAGATGGTTCCGCCGCTGGTGTTCTTCATCTTCCCGGCTCTGTTTGTGGTTATTCTCGGGCCGGCAATCATCACGATATTCCGGCAGTTCATCGGAATGCACCCATAAGGAGATTTGTTCGTCAAGTGAAGCAAGCTCGTGCAAGGCAAGTCGATTTACTTAAAATTCGATAAATTGTGGAGGAAACACCATGGACGTTACGACTATTCGCATCATCGCCGGAATCGGAGCAGTGATCGTGCTGTACGTCATCATCTGGCGTCGGAAGCGGCAGGCGTCGCGGGACTAGGCGCATAAAGTCAGATTGAATTTGGAGCAATAGGCGTGGGCAACAGTAACCGTAAACGGGTGTACGTTTACAATAAAACTCGCGAAACCTTCGTGGCCACGAACGCTTCGGTGGCGGACAGCTACCTGGGCCGGCTCGTGGGCCTGTTGGGAAGGACAAGCCGCTGGGCACGACCTGGACAGGGACTATGGATCGTCCCTTCTTATGGGGTGCATACCATCGGAATGTTGTTCTCAATAGACATCGTTTTCCTCGATCGAAGCAACCACGTGGTCCACATCGAAGAACACGTCCGCCCGTTTAGAATTTCAAAGGTTATCCTGAAGGCCGACAGCGTGCTCGAGTTACCGCCGCACACGATATTCAGAACTCGAACCCACGTTGGAGACCTTCTTGAAATCGGGCCGCTGCCTTCGTCTGCAAAAACACGCTCCGTATCCGCGCCTCAAGCCTCGGAAGGCATACCGAAGAACGGCACCACGGTCCAGGCATAAACACCCATCTCCTTCGGTGGCCCTCTACTGCGACCCGAGTACGGAGATAGCAACCCGGCGACTGCTGAGCATGCACCTGCGTTCGCAGTGGTGAAATCCACCTGCGAGAGGCAGCAGGCAGGCAAACCAGATGCTCCGGGTCGGGGCACAACGCCCTTTTGACCGCTATGGCTGAAACCGTCAAAATCACGGCTCCGGCAAGGGGTGGCAGATCGCGTAATCGCTTCGCGCCTACCATCACCATTGTTCTCCTTCTCGTAATAGTTGCAGCTATGGCGCCTCTTCTCGCCAAATATCGCGGCGCTCCCCAGATCTGGGTGCAAAAACTCGAGGCTATGAGCCAGAATCGGCCGGCGGTCCCAGCCACCAATACGCAGCACGTCGTCTGGGTCAATCGGCGCTCGGGGCTCTATTACTGCCGCGATAGCAAGTTCTATGGGAAGATGCGGCCCGGGGCCAGCATGCTGCAGGACTCGGCTTTGCTGAAGGGATTCCGCCCCGCACAGGGGCAGGCGTGCCGTTAGTCCCACTGACGGGCGGCTCCATTCGTGTGAAGCCAGCGAGCGCAACACGTTTCCGTTCCCGCATGGGATTATTGGCCGGACGCAGGTGTTCTCAATCAGGACGGTCGAGGAATAGAACAGATGATCAGCGCTGAACTTGAAACTCCAAAGAAAGTCCAGGACCTGGGCATACGCCGCAGCTTGCTGGAAGATCTTGCACTGAAAATTCTCTATTACGAAGGAGAGCTAACTCTCCTGGAACTCGCAAAAAAGATGTGCCTGAACTTCGGCATCGTAGAACTGCTCTTCGAGCGGCTCCGCAAAGAACAGCTTTGCGAGGTCAAGGGCATGACGGGCGCCGTTCACCGCATTGCCATTACCTCCGGAGGCCGAAACCGGGCGCTCGAGTTGCTGGCGCTGAATCATTACTACGGTCCAGCGCCCGTGTCGCTCGAAGATTACGTCGCGCGAATCCGAGCCCAGAGCATCAGGGAGGCCGAGGTGCGCCCGACGCAGGTGGAGAAGGCATTCGGCCACCTGGTTCTGCCCGAGGAAACCCTGAACCAGATGGGGACTGCCGTTGTGTCCGGCCGCTGCATCATTCTCTACGGCCCCGCCGGGACCGGCAAGACCGCCATGGCGGAAGCCATCCCCAAGATCTACGGCGATCGTATCTGGATCCCTTATGCGGTTGAAGTCGACGGACAGATTATCACCGTATACGATTCGCACCTGCACGGGCGGTTTGAAGAGGAGGAAGGCGCACTGGGTGAATTTGACAGGCGCTGGGTGCTCTGCCGCCGGCCTCGCGTGGTGGTAGGAGGAGAGTTAACGCTGGAGATGTTGGACCTCCAGATGAATCCCCTCACCAAGTTTTACAACGCTCCGCTGCAAATGAAGGCCAACAACGGCGTTCTGGTTGTGGATGACTTCGGCCGCCAGCGTATGCGCCCTGAAGACATGCTCAACCGCTGGATTGTTCCGCTTGACCGCAGAATCGACTTCCTCAACCTCGCGGGAGGCAAACAGATCGAGATTCCATTCGACCTCTTTGTGGCCTTTGCAACCAACCTCGATCCCCGCTCATTGGCCGACGAAGCGTTCCTTCGCCGCATCCAGACCAAAATCAAAGTTGACTACGTTCCCCCTGGCCAGTTCCATGAGATCTTCCGCCGCGTGTGCCATGATTTCGGCCTGGTTTATGACGCCACGGTGGTCGACGGTGTCTTGAGCCTGCTCGCTGCCCTGCAGCAGCCGTTGCGCGCCTGCTATCCGCGCGACATCGCCCAGCATATCTCCTGGGCCGCCCGTTATCATGGGACCCAGCCAAAACTGGACGGCCCGTCAGTGCGGCAGGCCTGCCGGAATTACTTCCTGGAGTCGTAACACGATGGGCTATTTTCCCGCCCGGGCGGCGCGAAGGGCCTCACCAGCCGCACGAATTGCCCACTCAATATCTTCTTCCGTGTGCGCCGTCGAGACGAAAAGTGATTCAAACTGGGACGGCGGAAAATACACGCCTCGTTCAAGCAGCTCCCGGAAGAAGCTTGCAAACATCCCAGAGTCAGACTTTTTCGCGGATGCATAATCCGTAACAGGCCCGGGATTGAAAAACGCCGTCAGCATGGAGCCCATTCTGTTGACGGTGATTGGGATTCTGGCCTGGCTTGCCTGTTCCTCCAGACCTGTCGCCAGCTTCTTGCCGAGCACCTCCAGGCGGTCATAAGTTCCGTGCCGCCGCAGCAATTCCAGGGTCTTTGTCCCCGCCGCCACAGCCAGTGGGTTGCCCGAAAGGGTTCCGGCCTGGTAGACCGGTCCGCTGGGCGCGACAAGGTCCATCAGGCATGCTTTCCCTCCGTAGGCGCCAACCGGCAGCCCGCCGCCTATCACCTTGCCGAGCGTCGTCAGGTCCGCCTGGATTCCATAAAGCTGCTGCGCCCCGCCGTAAGCGACGCGGAACCCGGTGATCACCTCGTCAAAGATCAGCACCGTTCCATGCTCCTCAGTCAGCGAGCGCAGCCGCATCAGGAATTCCGGCTTGGGCGGCACCACGCCCATGTTGCCGGCCACCGGCTCAACCAGAACGGCAGCCAGTTGGTTCCGGTGCCAGTCGAAGGCGCTTTCGAGAGCTTCAAAGTCATTGAATGGAATAGTAATGGTCAGTTCGGCCAGGGCTGCCGGGACGCCCGGGCTGTCCGGCAATCCCAGGGTCGCCACACCGGACCCGGCCCTTACCAAGAGGCTGTCGGAATGCCCGTGATAGCAGCCTTCAAACTTCAGGAGTCGGTCCCGCCTCGTGGCGGCCCGTGCCAGCCGGACGGCCGAGAGAATGGCTTCTGTACCGGAATTGACCAGGCGTACGCGCTCGATTGAGGGAAATGCCCTGGTGATCTCCTCCGCCAGGGCTATTTCGCCCTCGGTTGAAGCCCCAAAGCTCGTACCTGTACCCAGCACCGCGGCAAGCTCCTTGGTCACTTCCGGATGGCAGTGGCCCAGAATCAACGGTCCCCAGGAAAGCACAAAGTCCACATACTCATTGCCGTCTACATCCTTTACATGGGAACCCCGGCCGCTTTCCATAAAGACGGGCGTTCCGCCGACTGCCCGGAATGCCCGAACCGGCGAGTTCACGCCGCCGGGCATCAGTTGCACCGCTCGATCGAACAAGTCTTCAGATTTTTCGCGCACGCCACCATCCCGATCAGATTTGTTGGATTGCAAATCCGCTTTGCTTAAGCCTGCTCTGCAGACTGGATCCCCATCCGTTTCCAGACGGAGTGTGTAGCCGTCTCCACCAGGTACTTCGGCAAGTTTCGGAAGAGGCGGCCGGGAAGCCCACGATAAGCCTGGCTGCCTTCTACCATGTCCTGAAAGAGGTTCAAAAACGTTTTGCTCCGGCCGCAAAGTTGTACCATGCGCGTGGTGAGGCTCGCCCCCAGAAACTCGCCATGATAGAACCTGGGACATATTCGGGCGCCCAGCATCAGCTTGCTGCCAAACTCATCCCACACTTTTCGCGCATAGGAGAAACCCTTCACGATGGCGTCCGCCAGCAGTTCACCTGATCGCAGCGCAAAGTAAAGGCCTTCTCCCGTGACAGGGTCTGTCAAACCTGCTGCATCTCCAGCCAGCGCCCATCCGTCGCCCTCAAGGCGCATCCCAGCCCAGCTTTCAACTTCCAGAGAGGGCAGCAAGTGGCTGAACACCGGAGCTGACTCCGTCGAATATCCGTGCCGCTGCATAAATCCGAGAAGGTTTCGCCGCAACTCGGACATACTGGCATCGCCCACCTTGCCGCATATCCCGACAGAAAGATGGTTCGAGCGCGGGAATGACCACGCGTAGCCCTCAAAATTCGCGAAGAATTCCACCCGAAGCAGATCCTCATGCCCCGGAACAAAATACCCGAACGTCAGCATGAAGTCTTTGGCCTTTAAAGCCCCGGCCAGTTGATTCCTTAAACCGCTCCGCGCTCCCGCTGCCACAACCAGATAGTCAGCGTCATAGGAGTTGCTGCGGCCGCGCAAACGCCACTTGTCGCCCAATTTTTCAGCGCTGATGACGCGGTCGTTGACGAGCTCTGCGCCGGCGTGCCGGCTGCGTTCGAGAAGAAGTTCGTTCAGTTCTCGGCGGGAATAGATGGCGAGTGGCTCGCGGAGGTTGATGGATGCTGTCGCACCGCCCGGCGCGTGAACCTCCATCTTCCATACGGGATTCGCCAAATCCGTCGCTTCACGAAGAAACGGATACAGTCTGAGCGCCTTGTGACTTAAACCACCTCCACATGGCTTTTCCCAGCCGAGTTTCTCTTCGAAGATGACGACGCGCACCGCGTCGCTGCCGTTTTGGGTCGCGGCGCCCTGCAACAGCCTTGTGGAGGTCATCGAGCCGGCGGGTCCGCCACCGACGACGGCAATTGTCCTCAACCTTGGCGCCCCATCCTTTCTTATTGTCAGGATATCATGTGACTTTGCATAGTGTAAGTTTCTAAATCGACTGCGGTCAAGTGATTAGACGCCGCGCATGTTAGAATAAGCCTGTGAAATCCAGAGAACCGGCAATCCGGTCGGCATTGTCAAAAATTCTTCGGCTGGAAACCGCCTGTGAGGTTGTTGAGCAGCGCAAGGCCCGCGGTGACCGGGTGGTCTTCACCAACGGATGCTTTGATCTGCTGCATCCCGGGCACACGCGCTATCTGGCTGAGGCTCGCGAGCTCGGCGACCTTCTGGTGGTTGCCATCAACAGCGACCGCAGCGTCCGGTTGTTAAAGGGCGAGGGGCGGCCCATCTTCCCGCAGGACGAGCGCGCTGAAATTATTGCGGCGCTCGAGGCGGTAGACTACGTAACTACGTTCGACGATACCACGCCTCAGGCGGTGATTGCACGCATGCTGCCGCACGTGCTGGTGAAGGGCGCCGGATGGGGTCCGAATGAGATTGTGGGACGCGCTGAAGTTGAAGCAGCCGGAGGCCGCGTCGTGTCCATGCCGGCCGTTCCTGGTCTCTCCACCACGGGCATCATCAGCGCCGCACAGAAAATTTTCGGCTAAGAACCCTCAGCTTTGATGGCCGCCATTCAATCCTTACTCCATACGATTCTCGAACATCCCGGTTTACGGGCAGCCCAGGTAAGCGCCCAGGCACCCGCCGCGGCGCCCGAAAGCGGGGTTTCAATTTCAGGGCTCACCCGCCCGGGCAAAGGAATAGCGGCTGCGCTCCTGGCGCATCACCTGGCCAGGCCCGCCATCATTCTCACTTCTGACAACGATGCTGCTGAGCGGCTGGCAGGGACGGCGTCCACGGTGCTCGATTGGCTGGAGCCGGGAGCGGGCGAGGCGGCCGTTTCCCTTCCTGCCTTCGACTGCTCTCCCTACGAGGCGCGCTCGCCCCATCCCGACATTCTGGAGCGCCGCGCCGTGGCTCTCTGGCGTATTGGGTGCGGCAAGGTTCGCGTTCTGGCGGCGCCATTGTCGGCCGGGTTGATGCGCTACCGCCCTGCCCCTTTTTACGGCTCACTCGCTCTCCGATTGAAAACCTCCGACGAGCTTGCTCCCGAAGACCTCGCCGAGCACCTGTTGAGAGTCGGCTACGAACCGACCGAGCCCGTTTCCACTGTCGGGCAGTTCTCAGTGCGCGGCGGCATCGTGGATGTTTTTCCACCAGAGGCGGAGTGGCCCGTTAGAATCGAGTTCTTCGGCGACTCGATTGAATCCATGCGGGAGTTCGATCCGGCCAGCCAGCGGTCGAGAAAAAGCATCGCTGAAATTCTGGCCCTTCCCCTCACCGAAGCTGCCCCGCCCTCACATTTCTTCAGCCGGCTCGTCGATGTGCTGGCGAAGCGAAACCCGGAGGGACGTGCGGGGCGCCTTGCACCGGGCTGGGCCGATTCCTATTCGGGACCCTTTCCCGGCTGGGAATTCTACGTGCCGCTCGTCGAGCCGCATTCCGGGACGCTTTTTTCGATTCTCGAACGGCCGGCGATTATTTGGGACGAACCAGCCGAGCTCCAGGCGCAGCTCCCGGTGCTTCTCGACAGCCTGCAAAGCGGTTTCGATACGGTCCGGGACGTTTCGCCTCAGCCGCCACGTCCCGACGAAATCTTCCTGGCGGACGAGGAGTTTCAGTCGTCGGTTGCGGGACTCCCAGCCGTATTTCTCAGCGAGCTCGAGATCGAAGGGAACGGCGAGTCTTCGGGATTTCCTGCCACCCCTTCGCAGGCGAGCCGGCGGTTTTTTCTGAATTCCCAGCCCCTGCCCAAATTTCAAGGCTCGCTCAAGATGATGGCGGATCAGCTTCACAGGCAGCTTGAAGATGGCGAAAGCATGGTGCTGGCCGTTCCGACCTCGGCAAAGGCGGACCGCCTGCGGGAGATTTTTTCTGATTATGAAATCTCTTATGAAAATGTCGGCTGGCCAAGCATGCGCCGTAAATCCGGTCAGGAGGAATCTGCCCCGGCCAGTAATCCACAGGGCCGCGCACTGCTGATCGCTCGGGGCGAAATCGGGGCCGGCGTGGCTTTTCCTGACTTCCACCTTGTTCTGCTTTCTGAGCGCGACGTTCTGGGCGAGTTCGCATGGGGCGCTGCGCGTCGTCGCGAGGGTGCCGCCTCCAGCTTTCTCTCGGACCTCAGTGATCTTAAGGTGGGCGATTACGTTGTCCATGTGGACCATGGTATTGGCGTTTATCAGGGACTAAAACAACTACCCGTCGGCGGTGTAAGCCGCGACTTCATGCTGCTCACTTACCAGGATGACGCCCGTTTATACGTCCCCCTCGAGCGGCTGGATCTGGTGGAGAAGTACCGCTCCAGCGGCGACGGCGCTAAAGCTAGCCTGGACCGTCTGGGAGGTACCTCCTGGCAGCGCACCAAGAAACGGGTGCAGCGCGCCCTGCGCGATATGGCGGAAGAGCTTCTCAGGCTCTACGCCGAGCGAAAGATGCGCGGCGGCACTGCCGTCGCGCCGGACAACAATTGGCAGAAGGAGTTTGAAGATTCCTTCCCGTTTGATGAGACGCCCGACCAGTTGACCGCAATTGCCGACATCAAGCGAGACCTGGAATCTCCCGAGCCCATGGACCGCTTGCTCTGCGGCGATGTGGGATACGGCAAGACCGAGCTTGCCATGCGCGCGGCCTTCAAAGTGGTCCAGGAAAGCCGCCAGGTCGCCGTGCTGGCGCCCACCACTGTTCTGGCTTTCCAGCACTACACCACTTTCAACCAGCGCATGTCGCACTTCCCCGTGCGCATTGAAATGCTCAGCCGCTTCCGTTCTGCGGCAGAGATCAAGAAAACGGTGGCTGATATCGAAGCCGGCAAGGTTGATATCGTGATCGGCACCCATCGGCTGTTGTCGAAGGATGTGCAGTTTCAGGACCTGGGACTGCTGGTGGTGGATGAAGAGCAGCGGTTCGGCGTGGCCGCGAAGGAGCGGCTGAAAAAGCTGAAAGCCAACGTCGATGTGCTCACCATGTCCGCCACTCCGATCCCCCGTACGCTGCACATGGCGCTCGGCGGTTTGCGCGACCTTTCGGTAATTGAGAGCCCGCCGCGCGGGCGGCTGGCCATTCAGACCACCGTAGCCACCTTCAACGACGGCCTCATCCAGGCTGCCATCCAGCATGAAATGGAGCGTGGCGGCCAGATTTATTTTGTTCACAACCGTGTGGAATCGATTTTTACCATCGCCGCCCTGCTGCAGCGCCTGGTGCCGGCGGCGCGCATCGGAGTTGCGCACGGCCAGATGGGCGAGCGCGATCTTGAACGTGTGATGCTGAAGTTCATGGAAGCCAAATACGATATGCTGGTGGCGACATCTCTGGTGGAGAACGGGCTGGACATTCCGCGCGCCAATACCATGATTGTGAATCACGCCGAGCGCTTCGGATTGTCGGACCTCTACCAGCTTCGCGGGCGGGTCGGACGCTCCGATCGCCGGGCATACGCCTATTTCCTGGTCCCCGCCGTTGACACGCTGACGCCTATCGCCAAGCGGCGCCTCGCGGCCTTAAGAGAGTTTTCCGATCTCGGCGCGGGTTTTCGCCTGGCGGCGCTGGACCTCGAACTGCGGGGAGCCGGAAACGTTCTGGGGCAGCAACAGCATGGTCACCTGAACGCCATCGGAATCGACCTTTACCTGCGCATGCTGGACGAGGCGGTACACGAACTCAAGGGGGAACCGTCCCGGCCCGAGGTGCGCACAACTCTGAACCTGGGCATCAACATCAAAATTCCGGAAAGCTACATCGCCGACGAGCGGCAGCGACTGCGCATGTATAAGCGCATCTCGGCGCTCCAGACGCAGGAAGCATTGCGGGAGATCGAGGCCGAACTCACCGACCGCTACGGCCCCGTTCCGCTCCCGGTGACGCACTTGCTGAATTATGCCGTGCTGAAGTCCCGCGCCGAACAACTGATGATCCAGAGCGTGGAACGCAAAGGCAGCGAAGTCCGGATGCGATTCCACGAGCAGACGCCCGTCAGTCCGCAAAGGCTGATGCAGATCGTCAAGGGGCGGCGCGGATCTGTTTTCCAGCCGGACGGCGTCCTCCGGATGCAAATTAAGGACGGCAGCGGCGACCCCTTGGAAGAGCTTGAAAACATCTTGCTGGAACTGCAGCCGCAGAGCTAACATAATTTGTCGTGGTTGGTTGCGCCACGAACAGATAAAAACTCGCAGGCGCTTGCAGGAACAGCAAGCAGTTTTTGTTTGGGGTGGATATTATGGCAGGAAAAACCTTCACCTTGATGACGGCGCTGGGGCTGGCAGTGCTGGCTCTTTCCAGCATGGCTCCCAGAGTCAACGCCAAAACCGTGCTGGTTGAGCGCATCATTGCGCGAATCAACAATAAAATCATCACGCAGCGCCAGTACGACAAAGAGCGCGAAACTCTGCACGCGAAGCTGGCCGCGCAATATTCAGGCGCCGAATTAGAAGCGAAGTTCAATCAGCAAAGCAAGGACCTGCTTCGCGACTTGATTGACCAGGACCTGTTGGTCCAGAAAGCCACCGATGACGACATCAACGTAGATACCGACGTCATCAAGCGCCTGGATGCAATCCGCCAGCAGTACAACATGGCTTCCCTCGAGGCCTTGCAGAATGCTGTGGAAAAGGACGGAGGCAACTGGGAAGATTTTAAGGACCAGATCAAGCGACAGTTGCTGATGAGCGAAGTGATCTCGCGCGAGGTCGGATCGCGGATTATTCTCACCCGGGCCGACGCACAAAAGTATTTTAATGCCCACAAGGAAGAATTCGATTCCCCGCCCGGAGTTCATCTGGCGGAAATCCTGATATCGACGGAGAAGCATTCCGCAGCAGAAGCTGAGCAGCGCTCGAAAAAGGCGGAGAGCGAGCTCCAGAGCGGCATGCGCTTTTCTGACGTGGCAAAAGAGCTCTCCGACTCTCCCAGCGCCAAAGACGGCGGCGATGTCGGTTTCTTCAAGGAAGGCACCATTTCTGATGAGATCGCCAAGGCCATCGCCAATGTGGATGTGGGCGATACCAGCAAAGTCGTCAAAACCCAGTACGGATATATGATTTTCAAAGTCCTCGAAAAGCGCGTGGGACAACATCCGACTTTCGAACAGGTCACAAACCAGGTGATGAATACGATGTACGAGCAGAAGGTGACGGGGTCGATGCGCGGGTTTCTGACGGATCTGCGCAACGACAGCTCCATCCGCCTGGCGCCGGGGTTTGTGGACACGGGCGCGCCCACCGGAGGCGATCACGAATAATCGCCGAGGCCTAACTGGATGAAAGAAGCCTACATTGCACTTCTGAAGCCCGGAACTTCCGTCACCACAACTTTTCTGGTCCGCACCAAGCTTTGTAAGACGGCGCGCAACGGCAGCGCCTATCTCGATCTTGAATTTCAGGACTCCACCGGAGTCGTCAAGGCAAAGCTCTGGGATTGCGACGGTAGCGATCTGGCCTTTGAAGCCGATGACGTAGTGCGCGTTGCCGCCGCAGTGGAACTCTACCAGGGCAGTCTCCAGCTTTCGTTACGCAAGATCTTAAAGTGCGATGAGCTCGACATTGACCTTGCCGATTATCTGCCGCACGGAAACCAGGATTCCCAAAAGCTTTTTGCGGGCCTGCTGAACAGGATTCAGCAGATGCCCCAGGGTCCCTTGCAGACGCTGCTGCTCCGCATTTTCAATGATCCCGAGATTGCCCGGAAGTTCAAGCTGGCGCCGGCGGCTATGAGCTTCCACCACGCCTACCTGGGCGGCCTGATTGAGCATGTGAGTTCTCTGGTGGCGCTCGGCGACCGGCTTTCCGACCATTACCCTTCGCTCGATCGCGAATTGATTCTTGCCGGCCTCCTGCTGCACGACCTCGGCAAAATTGAGGAACTCACTTTCAACCGCTGCTTCGGCTATTCGACGCGCGGCCAACTGGTGGGACACATCAGCATGGGGATTGACATGGTCCGCGATAAGCTGGGGGAGATTCCGGATTTTCCGCCCGAGCTGTGGGACCGCCTCCAGCACGTCATCCTTTCGCACCACGGCAAGCTGGAATTCGGGTCGCCCAAAGAACCGATGTTCATGGAAGCGCTGGCGGTGCACTATCTCGACGACCTGGACTCAAAACTCCAGGCCATGCGTGAACAATATAAAGCGGATAAGGATCGCCCCGGCGAGTTCACTGCGCGCAGCCGTCCGCTCGGCCGGGAATTGCTGAAGCCTCCTCCTGAAGTAGCGCCCGCCGCTGCTGCCGCCAAACCAGCGCCGGAGCCCGTGGTTGGTCCCGCAAAAGACGAAGTGCTTAAGCTTGAGTTCTAAGCGCCTGCTGAAAAGGTTAATCGTGATGCTGGTCCCGCGAATCGGGAGAAGCATCTGCTGTACCTTGCCCAAAACGAACAACACGAATCGGTAGTTACCCGGCACTCATCCAATGTCCGAACCAACCATGCAGCACGCAAAGCCTTCTTTCGAATCCATCGTTCAGCGTGTGCTGCCGCACCGATACCCGTTTCTGCTGGTTGATCGGGTCACCGCCTTCACGCCCGGGGTCGAGATTCACGGCATCAAGAACTTCACCGCTAATGAAGCAATTCTGATGGGACACTGCCCATCATCTCCGGTGGTCCCGCCCGGCATTCTGCTGGAAGCCGTTACTCAGCTGGGAGCCATTCTGGTGCTGGAACGCCCGCAGATGGCCGGCAAGGTCGCCATGATCCTGCAGATTCCATCGGCCAGCATCAAGAGCATCGTCGTGCCCGGCGAGACTGTCCGCTTTGAAGCTCGCGTCTTGAAGCTTCGAGACACGCTTGGCGAGTTGCGCGGCGCCGCGTATCTTGGAGACGAACTGCTGGCCGAAGGGCAGATGCGCTTTGCGATTGCCGACCGCGCCGCTATACTCAATGAATAGCTTCGTTATGCTTTTTGAAGAACTCCGCATCCGCAACGTCCAAATCCGCCCGGCCCACATCCTGGCGCCCATGGCGGGCATCACGGACACTGTCTTCCGACGATTCATCAAACGATTGGGCGGCTGCGGCCTCATCATGACGGAATTTGTTTCAAGCGAAGCGATGGTCCGGCAGAACCTCCGCTCGCGCCGCTATCTCTACTATGCGGAAGAAGAGCGGCCAATCACGGCTCAGATTTTTGGCGCCGATCCCGACCACCTGGCCGATGCCGCGCGAATGATCGAAGACCTCGGATTCGACATCATCGATCTCAATCTGGGCTGCCCGGCCAAAAAGGTGGTGAAGTGCGGAGGCTCGGGCCTGCTACGCGATCTGCCCCTGCTCCGTACGATTTTTCAGAAGATCCGCGCCGCCGTCAGCATTCCCCTCACGGCCAAGATTCGTTCGGGCTGGAGCGACGATGAGATTGTGGCGCCGCAAGTTGCGCGCCTCGCGGAAGAATCGGGCGTGGAGGCCATCGCCGTCCATCCTCGCACGCGGATTCAGGGTTACAGCGGACGCGCCCGCTGGGACATCATTGCGGAAGTTAAAGCGGCTGTCAAAATTCCCGTCATCGGCAACGGCGATGTGATGGCGCCGGAGGACGCGCTGCAGTTGCGCAACCAGACGGCCTGCGACGCGGTGATGATTGGCCGTGCCGCGCCCAGCAATCCCTGGATTTTTCGCCAGATGGAATCATTTGCGGGCACCGGCCGCTATGAGCAACCTTCAGACGCAGATCGCTATCAGCTCATTCGCGACTACTACGCCATGCTGGTCGAAGAAGAAACGCCCGGTGCCATCGGAAAGATGAAGCAATTCGCAAGCTGGTTCACGCACGGAGTGAGAAACGGAACGGAACTGCGCCGCAGCGTCCAGAGCGCCCAGCGCTCCCAGGAAGTGCTGGCGCGCGTGGACGATTTCTTCGGAACGATTCTGTCCCCGGCTGCCCCAGACATCCCGCTTGCAGCCTCCGCGATCTCGCAAGGCGGAGGGTAGACCGCGGCAGCCCACAAGCGCCGCTTGATATTAGTTCTCGGTCCAACAATCCATAATTACAAATTACTTTCGTCGATCACTATTCACTAACAACTAATCACTAACCCCTGCCCTATTCGTATCGCAGCGCGACCATGGGATCCACCTTCGCCGCCCGTCGCGCGGGGATGTAGCACGCTGCGAGCGCCACGGTAATCAGAATTAGCGAGACGGCGATGAACGTCAGTGGGTCGGTGGGCGTCACTCCGTACAGTGCGCTAGCCAGAAATCGCGTCAGCGCGAGCGCCCCGGCGATTCCAATAACCACTCCAGCGAGCACCAGCTTGAGCCCGTGTCCGACCACCATTTTGAGGACGTCGCCTCGCTCCGCCCCAATAGCCATGCGGATGCCGATCTCGTGTGTGCGCTGCGATACCGAATAGGAGATGACGCCATAGATTCCAACCGCGGCCAGCAGCAGAGCAATGCCGCCAAAAATTCCAAGCAGCAAGGCAACAAATCGTGGCGGCGCGAGGAACCGGCCCACATAGTCCTCCAATGTTTGAACGCCGAAGAGCGGCAAGTCCTTGTCCAGCGACTTGATCTGGCCGCGGGCGGCGCCGGCAAGGCTGGCCGGATCCACTGCCGTGCGAACAACAAAGGTCATTGCGTCCAGCGGGCTCTGCGCCAGCGGAACATAAACCTGCGGCCCCGGAGCGGAGTTGAGCCCGTTGTTTTTCACGTTGCGCACCACGCCTACGATCTCCCGCATCGGCGGCTTGCTGTAGCCGTTGCCGATGTGGGCGTTCAGGTGTTTCCCGATCGGATCTTCGCCCGCAAAAAATTGTTTGGCCAGCGATTCGTTGATGATCACGACGGGCTTGGTCTTTAGAGTGTCCTGCCAGGTGAAGCCTCGTCCCTTGAGAAGCGCGATGCTCAAGGTGCGAAAATATCCAGGCTCGACAAAGGTGTAGTTCGCATCCGGATCGTGCCCGAGAACGTTGGATTGGCCTTCAATATTAAACGAGGTGCTGACTTCGTTGCCGTTGAGCGGCAAGGGCATAACCGCGCTTGCCGAGCGAACTCCGGGCATAGCCCGCATCCTGGCGACAACCTCCTGGAAGAGCTGAAGGCCCTGCACCTGCGAATAGTGTCCGGGCAGAACAAGATTGAAGGTAAGGACGCTGTGCGCATCGAAGCCGGGATCAGCGCTGCGCAGCCGCACAAAACTCTGAACCAGCAGTCCCGCGCCAACCAGCAGGCAAAGAGCCACTGCGACTTCCGCCACAACCAGCGCGCCGCGCGCTGGGCCCCGCCGTTCGCCTGCCGGAGAACTGCGGCCGCCTTCCTTCAAAGATTCCTCCAACTCGGATTTCGAGGACTTGAATGCCGGAAGGAGCCCGAACACGATTCCTGTGAGCAGAGACAGGACAGCAGCGAAAGCAAAAACGTGGCCGTCCATGCCAATCTGCTCGGTGCGCGGCACGCCTTGAGGAACCAGTAGTTTCAAGAATTCAATTCCCCACTCGGCTGTCAGCGTGCCAAGCACTCCGCCGCCCAGGCTCAGCAGCACGCTTTCTGTCAGCACCTGGCGGACAACCCGGCCGCGCGTCGCGCCCAGCGCTGATCGGATAGCCATCTCCTTGTGCCGTCTTGAAGCGCGCGCCAGCAGCAGGTTGGCCACGTTGGCGCAGGCAATCAACAGTACACATCCAACAGCGCCCAGCAGCACCATCAGCGCTGCGCGAATCCTGCCGGCCACGCGTTCTGATTCCGGCATCACATGCGCGTAGCGCGGCTTGTTCTCCGGATATTGCTTGTTGAGCGAGCTGACAATTGCGCTCATTTCCGCCTGGGCCTGGCCCAGCGTCACACCGGGACGGAGGCGCGCGATCACCTGGAGATAGTGAGCGCCTCGTTGCGAGGCCATTGACTTCCCGCCCGCGAGCGGCGTCAAGTCAGGAGCCATGGTGGTCCACAGGTCGACGGAATCGGAGTCGATGGGAAATTGAAAGCCTGCGGGCAGGACTCCAACCACGGTGTACTGCCTGCCATTCAGCTCGATCACTTTTTCCAGCACGTGCGGATCGCCATTGAACCGCCTCTGCCACAAACCATAACTCAGCATCACGGCATTGGTCCCGCCCAGCGCGCCCGGTGTGTCCTCGCCCGGACGAAACGAGCGCCCCAATGCGGGCCTTACCTGCAGAACCTTGAAGAGATCATCGGAAGCGACCACAATATTGACGTGGAGCGGCGTCTCACCGCCGGTCAAGGTATAGTTGTCGTCGCGGTAAGCCGCCATGCCGTCGAAGACGTGGTTGCGGGCTCGCCAGTCGGCAAAATCCGGATAGGAGGCGCTTCCGGAGCTGCCTGTTGGTTGTATTGTCGACGTGACGCTCACCAGCCGGTCCGAATTTGCAAACGGCAATGGGCGCAGCAAGACCGCATTCACCACGCTGAACACCGCCGTGTTGGCGCCAATGCCAAGCGCGAGAGTGAGAACGGCCACCGCAGTAAATCCTGGATTACGGCGAAGCTGCCGCAAGCCGTAACGAATGTCTTGCAGAAGGTTTTCGAGCCATTGCCACTTCCACATCTCGCGGCTCCTTTCCTGTGCCTGGGTCACGTTGCCGAAACGCCGCAACGCTGCATAGTGAGCCTCGTCGGGCGGCATGCCGCGCTCGCGGTTCTCCCGCTCTTCCAATGCAAGATGAGCGCGAATTTCCTCACCGAGATCGTCCGCCGCTCTCCGCCGCCAAATCAATGCACCGATCTTCGCAAGCTGCCGCCGCAAGCTCATTTGTCAACAACAGTGGTAAGTGGATAGTGCATAGTGAATAGTGATTGCTTTTCTTCACTCACCACTATCCACTGATCACTAACCACTGGGCACTAAGCACCGTTCTACGCATTGGTGTTCACTAACCACTAACCACTGATCACTGCCTTACTCGTACCGTAGCGCCACCATGGGATCCACCTTCGCCGCGCGGCGCGCGGGCAGAAATCCCGCCAGGCCCGCAACCGCGACCATCAGCAGTGCCGAAAGCAGCAGGACCGTGAGGTCGATCGGCGTGAGGCCGTAAAGCAGGTCCGAAATCTGGTTCGAAACCAGGCCCGCCACCGCCAGCGTCACGGGAATCCCGACAACCACTCCAAACGAAGCGAGCAGCAAAGTCTCCCGCAACACCATGCGCAGGATGCCGCTGCGTTCAGCGCCCAGCGCCATGCGAATGCCGATCTCGCCAGTTCTTCGAGAGATCGAGTACGAGATCAGGCCATAGAGTCCCACTCCCGCAAGCAGAAGTCCGATCAGCCCAAAAAAACTCGAGAGCCGCGCGAACAGCCGCTCCTGCACCAGCAGTTCATCGATCTGCTCGTTCTGCGTTTTCACGTTGTAAAGCGGAAGATCCTTATCGAATTCATGGACGATGCGCCGCACCGCCGGGATCAACGCAGCGGGGTCTCCAGCAGTCCGCACTTCAAAGTTCATCGCTCCGATGCTGTCCAAGGTCTGGCGAAAAGGTTGGTAAATGGTAGGGGGATCGGCCAACTTCAGGCTGGAGTACTTTGCATCCCCAACCATGCCGACAATTGTGGCCCGATCGTGCGAATCGGCTCCTCCCCAGTTAAACTGCTTCCCGATAGCGTTCCGGTCACCAAAGAATTGATGCGCAAACGCCCGATTGACCACCGATACCTTCGGGGCTTTCTCATTATCCTCTGGACGCAAGCCCCGCCCGAGCAATATGGGGATCTGCATAGTCGCAAAGAATTTCGCCCCTACGGGAAGAACATAGACATCCTTTCCCTTCCCGTCATGCGGTGAGCCCGGCACTGAGACGGTTTGGGTACGCAAATGTCCGCTGAGCAAAGGGTGGAGAGAAGTGGTAGCTGATCGGACGCCCGGAAGGGCCGCAATCCGGTCCTGGAGACGATCGTAAAAATCCGCAAGCCGCGCGCCCTTGTATCCATCCTGGGTCGGGTCGATGCCGAAGAGCAGCAGGTTGTTTCGGTTGAATCCTACATTGACGTTATTCAGATTAACCAGGGTCCGGACGAACAACCCGGCGCCGAACAGCAGCACCAACGAAAGAGCCGCCTGCGCAACCACAAGCGACTTGGCCATGCCCAGCTTCACACCGCGTTGGCCCCAACCCCGCGCACTGGGCTTGAGTGCAGAAACCAGATCGAGATGAGTGCCTTGCAGTGCAGGCGCAAGCCCAAACATTACGCCGGTCAGCAAACAGGCGACGGCTGTGAATCCCAGCACGCTCAGGTCGGGGCGCGTGTCAAGCACAACGCTGTTATTGCCTGGCGACATAAAGGCCAACAACAGACCGCTGCCCCAGTATGCAAACGCCAGGCCGGCAAGACCGCCTGCTATGGCCAGCAGGACGCTCTCCGTGAGCAGTTGCCGGACCAGTCGTAGACGCCGGGCGCCCACCGAGAGCCGGACGGCGATCTCTTTTTGGCGCACGATCGCGCGGACGAGCAAAAGGCTGGCCAGGTTCGCGCAGGCAATCAGCAGCAGAAGGCCAACAATTCCCATCAGAACAAAAAGCGGTCTCGAGAACTGTCGCCGCAGGCTGCTTAGACCTTTGCCTCCAGGCGTCAACTCAAGCCAGGGAACGTTCTTTTCCTGCCCCGCACTGAACTTCACACCCTCCGTAATACTCTGGTTGAAAAGTACCTGAAGGCCGGCGGCGGCTTGCTGTTCCGTGATGCCGGGTTTAAGCCGGCCCATGATGTTCAGCCACCAGTGGTCGGGCGCCGTTAAAAGCGATAACCCAGGCTGCACCCAATGAGGTTCGACGAGCGGTTCGATCGTAAGCGGCACGGAAATATCCACGGCGGTTCCCGGGCTGAGCCCGTAAAACTCCGGAGGAGTCACACCCCCAATCGTAAACGCCACTCCATTGATTGTGATTCCCTTGCCCACCACCCCGGGATTCCCCCCAAGCGCGCGCTGCCAGTATCCGTAGCTCACCACGGCTACCGCTGGCGCTCCCTGTTCATCGTCGCTGTTGGTGATGGTACGTCCCAAAATCGCCGGGACTCCCAGCCCGGAAAAGTAGTCCCCCGAAACGAGTTGCGCCGTCGCAAGCCCCGCCTGGCCGTTGATGATCACATTGGTTCGACCCAAATCTTTGAAGGCAAACACGCTTGAAAAAGCCTGGTTGCGCGAGCGAATCTGTTCAAAAGTACGATACGAAAAATTCGGACACACCAGCAGGCCGCCATCTTTCCAGGTGTCTCCGTCGAGCCAGTGAAAAACGGGGCCGGTGTCGCCTCGGGCGTTCCAGTGCAGAAGTTCAAGCTCTTGCGGATTTTTTACCGGAAGCATCTTGAGCATCACGTCATTGATCAGCGTAAAAATCGCCGTGTTCGCGCCAATACCCAACGCGAGCGTTAGAACGACTACCAGCGTGAATGACGGGCTTCGGCGCAGTTGGCGCAGGCCGTAGCGCATATCCTGAAGCAAGGTTTCGAGCCATTGCCAATTCCACATGTCCCGGCTCCTTTCCTGCGCCTGGGTCACATTTCCAAAGCGACGCAGCGCGGCGTAATGCGCCTCTTCGGGCGGCATGCCGCGCTCGCGGTTCTCCCGCTCTTCCAATGCAAGATGAGCGCGAATTTCCTCACTGAGATCGTCAGCCGCTCTCCGCCGCCAAATCAATGCACCGATCTTCGCAAGCTGCCGCCGCAAGCTCATTTTTCTTCCCCGGGTTCGGCCAGAATCAGAATGGCTCTCGCCGTCCGTCTTTCCATTTCATCCCTCATCTTTCACACTTCATTCGTATCTCAGCGCCACCATAGGATCCACTTTCGCCGCCCTCCGCGCGGGGATGTAGCATGCCAGCAACGCCACTGCAATCAGGATGAGCGAGATCGCGAGGAACGTAAGTGGATCGGTCGGTTTAACACCGTAGAGCAGGCTCGACAAGAAGCGCGTCAGTGCCAGCGCGCCCACGATGCCGATCACAACGCCTGTCAACGCCAATTTGATTCCCTGCCCTACGACCATTCGGAGAACGTCTGCCTTTTCCGCGCCCAACGCCATGCGGATGCCGATTTCACGCCTGCGGCGGGCCATTTCATAGGAAAGCACGCCGTAGAGCCCAATGCAGGCAAGCAGAAGGGCAAGCAAGCCAAACAGAGTCGAGAACCGCGCGATCAGCCGCTCCTGAAACAACAGTTCGTCGATGCTTTGTGTCTGGGTCTGAACAGTGAACAGAGGAAGATTGTTGTTCATGATCTCAGCGGCATGGCGAACGGAAGGAATCAGCGCCGCAGGATTCCCGGCCGTACGCAGTTCGAAGTGCGCCCCACCGCGGCTGATGGGCAGAAAAACCGTGGGATGAATTTCCCGCCGCAGGTTTTCGTATTTTGTGTCGCCAATAATTCCAACGATCACCCAGCTTCTGCGGGGCACTTTGCGACTCGATGCTTTTCCGCCTTCCTCGGGGACTGGTTCCATTAGTTGCTTGCCCAACGGGTTCTGTCCTGGAAAGTATTTGCGAGCGAAAGTCTGGTTGACCAGGGCAGCCGCTGGCGGCGCTACCGCCGGTTGCGCCGGCGCCGCCCGATGCGATGTTTTGGATTGCGCCGCCGCAGCCTTTTCTTCAGCTGCGGCCGCCTCGGCAGCCTGCTCAAAGTCCTCATCCGTAAAACTTCGTCCACCCATCAAAGGAATGCGCATCGTGCTCAGGAAGCCTGGCCCGATGTTCAAGGTGTCCGAAGGCACACTCTTTTTCTCCGGTTGACCTTCAATGTGGAAGCCTGTTGCCGTCAGGCTCCCATTCAGCAGCGCGGGGTGTGAATAGCTGGCCGAGATGACGCCGGGCAACGCTGCCAGCCGCTGCTGCAATTCGCGATAGTAGCTCTGCACTTGTGAGGGAGTGTATTTCTGAAGGGTAGGGTCAGTCTCGAAGAGAAGCAGGTTTCGTGTGTCAAAGCCGGGGTTTATGTCTCGAAGATTCCGCAGTGTTCGCACCAGCAAACCTGCGCCCATCAGGACGACCACTGACAGGACCACCTGGACAACCACGAGCGATTTCCCAAGATGGAACAAACCACCTCTTCTGCTCAGCGAAGACGCAGGCGAGTTCGCTTTCAGCGCCGGTGTCAGGTCCAGCCGGGCGCTTCGAAATGCCGGTGCGAGCCCGAAGACGATCCCTGTCAGAAGACAAATCGACACGGTAAAGGCAAGCACGCGCCAGTCGGGAGCGACTACAAACGGGAAGGTTCCGAACGGGCTGGACGAAACCAATGCCACAATCAGACGTACTCCCCAGTAGGCAAATAGAACTCCAAGTGCGCCGCCAGCCAGCGAGAGCAGGACGCTTTCCGTGAGCAACTGGCGCACAATCCTCCGCCGTCCTGCCCCCACTGCCAGCCGAACCGCCATCTCCGTTTGGCGTCCGGCGGCGCGTGAGAGCAACAACCCTGCGACATTCGCGCAGGCAATCAGTAGAATCAGCCCGACCACGAACATCAGGACATAAAGTGGGGTTGAAAAGAATCCGCGAAAGCCGGTAAGTCCTTGCTGGGCTGGAACAAGTTCAATCTTCGGATTGTCGGACGCCTGCCAGACTGGGTTAGAGCCGTGCAGCACATCGCTCCGAAAAACGACGTCTGCTGCCGCCTGCGCTCTTTGAATGGAGATTCCAGGCGCGAGCCGCCCCAACAACACCACCCGCCAATTCCTCAAGGACTGAAGGTCCGTGGCCCAGGGGACATTCAGCCGCAACTCCATTGCGATGGGCAGCCAAAGGTCCTGAGTCTTGCCGGGAGCAAGATTCGTAAAACTGCGCTCGGCCACGCCGGCAATGGTGAAAGGCACCGAGTTCAAAAGGATGGTGCGCCCCACCACCAAACGATCGCCGCCAAAGGCGCTCTGCCAGAAGGCGTAACTGAGAACGACGGCGGGCGAGGCGGCTGGATTGTCATCCGCGGGGCCAATGGTACGGCCGACAGCGGCCTTTACACCCAGGGTCGAGAAGTAATCGCCGGAGACAATTTCACCTCTCGCCATCATCGCCTGGCCGTTGCCACCCAGGACCAAATTATCCGGGCCGCCGAAAGCTGTTATTCCGGAAAACACTTCCGTTTCAGACCGAAAGGCCTGTAATAGAGGATATGGAAACGTACAGCCTGATGCGATGGCAGCTCCGTGCCTTTCATCGCAATCGCCAAACGAACTGCTATTGATTGGGCCGCGCCTGTCACGATGCGCGCTCCAGCGGAGCACAACAAGCCGTGACGGATCGTACACCGGAAGGGAACGGAGCATTACGGCATCAATCAGACTGAAAATTGCCGTGTTCGCGCCGATGCCGAGAGCCAGCGTGATGATCGCGACGGTGGTGAAGCCTGGGTTACGGCGCAGTTGGCGCAGGCCGTAGCGCATATCCTGAAGCAAGGTTTCGAGCCATTGCCACTTCCACATGTCCCGACTCCTTTCCTGCGCCTGGGTCACATTGCCAAAGCGACGCAGCGCGGCATAACGCGCCTCTTCGCCCGGCATGCCGAGCTGGCGGTTCTCCCGCTCTTCCAATGCAAGATGAGCGCAAATTTCCTCACTGAGATCGTCAGCCGCTCTCCGCCGCCAAATCAATGCACCGATCTTCGCAAGCTGCCGCCGCAAGCTCATTTTTAAATAGTGGTAAGTGGATAGTGAATAGTGATTGCTTTTGTTCACTAATCACTATCTCCTGATCACTAACCACTGCCTCATCACTATCCACTGCCTCGTTCAGCCGGGCTGATGACGCTCGTCACTGCGCGTACAAAGCGCTCCCATCGCGAAGTCTCCGCCGCCAGTTGCCGGCGTCCGGCCGCTGTGAGCCGGTAATATTTGGCCCGCTGGTTATTTTCGGAAACACCCCATTCGCCTTTGATCCAGCCCTCCTGCTGCAAGCGCTGGAGCGCCGGGTAGAGCGATCCGTGCTCGACCTTCAGCATTTCCTCCGACATGCGCTCAATGGTCTTGGCGATCCCGTGCCCATGGGTTGGCCCCCAAAGCAGCGTGCGCAGGATCAACATGTCCAGCGAGCCATAAACAAGCTCGATTCGATCATCGGATGATTCTCTGGTCATTGTGGAAGGTAATCTACCACAGAAGTGGTAGATCGTCTACTGAATAAGGCGGGCGTCCCAATCGCTCTCGGCGAAATCGCTTGCCGCTACTCGTCTTCTTTCGCGAATACTCGCTGGGCGAAGGTTCGGTGTTCTGCGCTCTTTTCGAGTTGGAGCTGTCGGTAAGCTTCGCTGCGGGAGATGCCGCGTGCGCGCGCGATTGCCTTCAAGGCATTGCGCTCATCAAGACCCTGGCTGGCCCGGAGTTTTTCGATCTGCGCGTGGAGTGAATTGTCGTCCGTTCCGGCCTGCTGCGGAGCAGCCCCCGGACCCAGAATGACCGTCAACTCGCCCCTGGCCGGTATCTTTTTCAGGAACGCGCGAACCTCGGCGATGGACCCGCGCAGAAACTGCTCGTGGACTTTCGTGACTTCCCTGGCGATCACCAAGTCACGGTTGCCAAGAAGTTCCTGCACGTCTCTCAGGCATTCCGCGATGCGATGCGGAGCTTCATAGAAGACAATGGTCCCGTGGAAATCAGTTAGTGCCGCCAGAGCTTTGCGGCGCGCCGACCGTCTGGCGGGGAAGAATCCTGTAAAAATGAATTCGTTCATCGGAAGGCCCGCGACCGCGAGCGCCGCTACCATCGCGGAGGGACCCGGCACCGGGATCACCTGGACCTTGTGCCGGATGGCCAGGTGGACCAGGCGAAAGCCGGGATCGGAGAGCACCGGCATGCCTGCGTCGGAGACAAGGGCAATGCTGCTTCCCTGCTCCATCTGTAGAACCAGTTCAGGCGCCCGCGTCAGCTCATTGTGTTCGTGGTAGCTGGCGGTTCGCGTGCTGATGCTGTAGTGGTTCAGGAGCTTCTGGGTCCTCCGCGTATCTTCGCAGGCGATGAGGTCTGCGGCCTTCAGCGTGTTCAGCGCCCGGAGAGTGATGTCCTCCAGGTTGCCGATCGGTGTTCCTACCACGTAGAGGCGCCCGGGTGGATGCCGCGAGGGTGGATAACGGGCCGCAAGAACAGGGCTTTTCATCAGATTCGCCTCGCTTCAGAATTTTTGGGGATGCAATGCCGCCTCCAGTGTACCAATTGATAAGCGCAGGTACAATCTATTCCCAGCGGAAGGCGCCGGCGCACACCTGCAAGTTGGGCGGGCGTATGTAGGCTAGAGCTTTCAACGCGAGGTTTTTGACCGGAACTCCCGCGGGTTGCTATAATATTTTGCCGAAGGGAGGCGACCTTGCCCCTGTACGAATATCGATGCGAAAAATGCGGCGCGCGGATTGAGAAGATCCAGAAGTTCAGTGATCCGCCGCTGGCGACGTGCGAAAAATGCGGCGGAGACCTCACCCGCCTGCTCTCGGCCCCTGCAATTCAATTTAAAGGCAGCGGCTGGTATGTGACGGATTACGCTCGAAAGTCGAAGCCCGGTGAGACCGGGAAGTCTGACAGCAAATCTGATGGCGGATCTGCCGTAAAACCCGCCGCAGGCGCTGAGTCTTCCCCCGCCAAGAGCAAGCCTTCCGAGTCCAATACTTCCGCTAACAAATAAAATTGACCGGGCACGCAATTCGTGAGGTGAGCGGACTGCCCGGCGCCGCGCCTCAGGAGTGTCTGAGGTCTCGCAACATCGCGGTAAAACGCCTTGCCGTCTTGCGGCCCACAGTGATGCTATGCCTCCGGCCACGCGCCCAGCAATCGTCGGACTACAACAAGCTCACCGAGATGGTAAGCGTTGTGGTCTGCGATCAGCAGCGCCTCGCGCAGGATCGTTTGCCCATCGCCATGAGGAATCGGGGCGTAAAGATCAGTCTTCGGATTGGCAACAAGATTTTGCATTTCCTTGAGGTCGCGCCGAAAAGACTTTGCGGAATTTGCCCACGCCGTGGCATCCGGAGGAGCATCGCCCTCCGGCCAATATCCGCCGGGGAATTCAGGCGAAACGTGATGTGGATTTCTGCTGAATTCCAGAATGTCCCACTGCGCGATCCGCATGTGCTCGAGCAATCGCCAGGGCGTGTGGGGAATGCCCGGTGGCCGGGCGCCGCGCAATTTCGGGGAAAGGTCGGCAATGGCGGCATCAAAACCGACGTGGGCGCCGCCGCCGCGAAGCAGGTAAACCAGGTGTTCGCGTAGAGTGCTCGATTCGTCTTCCATAGCAATCTTCTCCTGACCCGCACTGAACAAGGAGCGGGAAACGAAGGCGCAACAAGATACGGTATCCCTGGAACCGCTACAAATCTAATGATTTAAGGTATTTTCGGAACTGCTGTCCCATGCTCGGTTCCTTCAGCGCATACTCCACGGTAGCCTTTAAAAAGCCGAGTTTATCACCTGCGTCATACCGCTTCCCCTCAAAAATAAAACCATAGATCGGCTCGTCCTTCAGCAGATTCTTAAGCCCATCGGTCAACTGGATTTCCCCTCCCTTACCTCGCTTTGTGGTGCTCAGCTTCTTGAAGATCCCCGGCGTAAGAATGTAGCGGCCGATGATCGCCATGTTAGAAGGAGCATCAGCCGGCGAAGGCTTCTCAACCAGATCGTTTACCTGGAAGAGCCGGCCATCCCATCTGGAGTTGCGCACTGGTTCCGCAGCAATGATTCCGTAGCTCCCGACCGTTGCCTTTGGAACGCGCTCGATTGCCAAAATGCTGGCGCCGAATTCATCGAACACTTCGGTCATCTGTTTCAGGCACGGAACCTCGCTGTCGATCACGTCGTCCGAGAGCACCACTGCAAAGGGCTCCTCGTCCACGATGTCGCGCGACATGAGCACCGCGTGCCCCAGTCCTTTCGGATATTTCTGCCTGAGATAGACGATATTGCACAAAGATGAAATCTCCCGGACCTGTTTCCGCAAGGGTTCTTTTCCGCGCCCTGCCAGCTCATGCTCAAGCTCGGCGGAAACATCAAAGTGGTTTTCGATTGTGCTCTTTCCGCGTCCAGTCACAAAAATGGTGAGCGGAATTCCTGCGGCTGCGACTTCTTCCACCGCATATTGCACCAAAGGCTTGTCCACTACGGGCAGCATCTCTTTCGGTTGAGCCTTGGTCGCTGGCAGGAATCGGGTACCCAGCCCGGCCACGGGCAGCACAGCTTTGCGCACTTTCATCATGTTCTCCTGAGGGGGGCGTTGCGTTTTGATGCCAAAAAATCCCAGTCTACAGCCTTTGCAAGAATCGCGTCAAAGACTAGGTATCCGTCGCGCAGTTATCGCGCTAGTGGTTCAAACCTATTCTGTCAAATCATTTTTCCGCCCTCGTCGCGT
This sequence comes from Terriglobia bacterium, assembly GCA_036278995.1. Taxonomy (GTDB): domain Bacteria; phylum Acidobacteriota; class Terriglobia; order UBA7540; family UBA7540; genus SCRD01. The sequence continues at coordinate 35,110 of DASUJZ010000078.1, forward strand.
GTTAACATAACGGGTTATGGTTGTCCTGGGGATCGAATCCAGTTGTGATGAAACAGCCGCGGCTGTCGTAGTGGATGGCATGCGGATCCTGTCGAACGTCGTTGCCTCCCAGATTAAAATTCATGAAAGGTTCGGCGGCGTTGTTCCGGAGCTGGCATCTCGCGAACACCTGAAAAAGATTGCGCCCATCGTTGATGAGGCTTGCCGCCAGGCCGGAACCACGCTTGATGATATCGAGGCGATCGCCGTCACGGAGGGACCCGGTCTCATCGGTTCGCTGCTGGTGGGCCTGGTATACGGCAAGGCGCTGGCACTATCGCTGGGCAAGCCGCTGGTTGGAGTCAATCATCTCGAGGGCCACATTCACGCAGTCCTCCTCCACAACTCGATGGAGCGGCAGGCCGGCAAGTCCGTCCCTACCGCTGGATTTCCTAACATCACCCTGGTGGTTTCAGGCGGTCACACGATCCTTTATCGCGCGGACTCTATTTCTTCAACAGAGGTTAGCGGCACATCTTTTTCCTACAAAACGCTGGGGCAGACCCGCGATGATGCCGCCGGCGAGGCCTTCGACAAAGTGGCCAAGCTTCTCGCCCTCGGGTACCCCGGCGGGCCCGTCATCGACCGGCTGGCACGTCATGGCAAAGTGCGCGCGTCGGAATTCGGCCGAATCCGCATGAAGGGTAACCAGCTCGACTTCAGTTTTTCAGGACTCAAGACTGCTGTGCTCTATCGCGTGCGTGGAACTCCACTCGCTCGCGAGGCGGAGGAACGGCGCGCCTGGCGCGGCGCATCACCCCATGAAGTAACGCCCGATGAGCTTCGCGCCCATTGCTCGCAGGACACACTCGACCTCATCGCGAGTTTTCAGGAGGCCGTCGTCAGCGACCTTGTTGAACGCACTATGGCCGCTGCAACCGCCGCCGGCATTGATACCGTCTTCGTCTCGGGAGGCGTTGCGTGCAATTCGCTGCTTAGGGAACGGTTCGCACATACGGCGATCGAGCACGGCCTCAACGTCCTCTTCCCTTCCCCAGGTCTTTCCACCGACAATGCCGCCATGATTGCTGCCGCCGGGTACTACAAGCTGGCTGCGGGCCATCGCGACGATGCATCCCTGAACGCCCACGCATCCTTTCCGCTGGGCACGCCTCTGTCGTAGGCATCTACGCCTGTCCCTGGAGCAGGCGGTTCGGACTTTGAGGCTTGCCGCCGAACCCATCCGCCGGGAAGGGATGCGCCTCTGGTTGCTGGGACATTGTATTTTTCTGTTAAGCTTTCGGCTTGAATTATGCCGAACACTGCGGGTGACCTCGCGCTGCCGAAGCCGCTCGCGGGAATTGCTGTCGAGGGATAAGAAAGCTCATGCGCGTCGGCGTTGATACGGGTGGAACTTTTACAGATTGCATTGTCTTAGATGGCCGCGGCGTGCGCGTCATCAAAGTTTTTTCCAGTTCTCCCGCATCACCGGATGATGCCAGCCTCGCAATCGTGGAGGGTATCAGCCACCTCATCGCAGAATCGCCTTCCACATCCCTCGAAATTATCCACGGGACAACGGTTGGCACCAACAGTCTGCTCGAACGGCGTGGGGCAAGAGTGGCCCTGGTCACCACTCACGGATTTGAAGATCTGATTGAGATCGGACGTCAGGCACGCCCCCGCCTTTATGATTTCGACGTGCGCCGCGATCCTGCGCTGGTGCCGCGCCAAAGGCGTTTCGGATTGGGCGAGCGCACTGCCGCTGACGGTGTCGTTCTGGTGAAACCCTCCCTCTCTGAGCTGCGCAGGCTCCGCGACAGGATATTGCGTTCCGGCGCAGATTCAATCGCGGTGTGCTTGCTATTTTCATATTCAAACTCCGCAAACGAGCGGCTGGTTTTTGAAGCGCTTCGCAAGCTCAAACTTCCACTCTCAATCTCTCATCGGATCCTGCCTGAATTCCGCGAATACGAGCGCCTTTCGACGACAGCGATCAACGCATACCTGATGCCGCGCATCGGTTCCTACCTGTCGCGGCTGGAAAAAGAAGCCGTTAAGAAGTTCGTTTCGAAATCCGAACGAGGCCGCACGGACACAAGGCGCGCGGGTGTTCGCGTTTTTGTGATGGAATCGAATGGTGGCATCACTACGGCAAGGCATGCCGCGCGAGAGCCGGTTCGAACGATTCTTTCGGGACCTGCCGGAGGTGTTGCCGCCGCGGTTCGGCTCGCGGAGCGTCTTGGAATCCGGCAGGCGATCAGCTTTGACATGGGCGGGACTTCCACCGATGTCTGCCTGTTTGAGGGCCGCGCTCGCATCACCAACGAAACCACTCTGGCTGGCCTACCGGTCGCGGTTCCGGTGATCGACGTCCATTCGGTTGGAGCGGGTGGCGGATCGTTGGCCCGAATCGATGCCGGCGGTGCGCTGCGAGTGGGGCCCGAAAGCACTGGAGCAACGCCCGGTCCGGTCTGCTACGGTCGCGGCGGGCACCGGCCGACCGTAACGGATGCGAACCTCATTCTTGGCCGGATCGATCCCGATCATTTCCTGGGTGGCGCTTTCCCTCTGGACAAGCAGGCTGCTGAGGGCGCTTTCAGGATTTTCATCCGTGAGGCGAGCAGTAAATCCGCCGCGTCCAGCGGAATCCTCAAAAGCCCGCTCGCGCTTGCCTGTGGGATTATAGCCGTGGCAAATGCCAACATGGAGCGCGCCCTGCGCGTGATTTCCGTTGAGCGCGGACACGATCCTCGCGATTTTTCGCTGATCTCATTCGGCGGAGCCGGCGGACTGCAGGCCGCAGAGCTTGCCCGTTCGCTGGGCATGAGCAGGGTCATCATTCCTCCAAATCCTGGGGCCTTTTCGGCCCTGGGCATCCTGCTGTCAGACGCTGTTAGAGATGTTTCGCATTCAGTCCTGATGGCAGTCCCAAGCAATACTGCGGTCGGGCGTTCCGCGGCATTCCGGAACTGCTACAACCAAATTGCGCGGCATTTTCAGCAAGTCGAGCGGGACGCTCGAAAGGAACTCCGGCGCGACCATTTTCCACCCGGCAAAATACAAATCGAGAAACACCTTGAGGTACGCTATGCCGGCCAATCGTATGAGCTGTCGGTCCCCTTCTCGCTACGATTCCCGGCCGATTTCGAATGCCTCCACCAGAAGACGTATGGATACACTCACGGCCACAAGCCGCTGGAGGTCGTCAATCTTCGCTTGCGGTTAATAGTCCCGATTGCCGGACACCACTCGTACAGTCATCCCGCCGGCGAATCGAATCAACGCATTGACAACGCCTTGCTGAAGGAAAAGAATGTGTGGTTTGGCAATCGCTTTTACCGAACTCCGCTGTATGAACGGAGCGGGCTTAATGCGGGCATGCGATTTGCAGGTCCCGCTGTCGTGGCGGAATACAGTTCCACGACCGTTGTGCCGCCCGGCTACGAATGCCGGATGGATGGTGATCTGAACCTGGTGCTCACCGACGATGCCAGTTGATGCGGCAGAACTCGAAGTCTTTAAGAACCTCTTCCACTCGGTCGCGGAAGAGATGGGTGCTGCTTTGCGCCGCTCCGCCTTTTCACCCAACATCAAAGAGCGCCGTGACTATTCCTGCGCCGTGTTTGACGGTCGCGGTGACGTTGTGGCGATGGGAGACCACATGCCCGTCCACCTGGGCTCGATGCCCCGGTCCGTGGCTGCGGCTATCGAGGCTCTGCCGCTCGGTCGCGGAGACATCGCCCTGCTCAACGATCCATTTGCCGGAGGAACGCATCTCCCTGACCTCACCTGCGTGATGCCGGTTTTCGCTCACGGGCAGGCGAACTCAAGTCCGATTTTCTATGTCGCAAACCGGGCCCATCACTCCGATGTGGGAGGCGCACAACCTGCTTCTATGGGATTAAGCGAAGAGATTTATCAGGAGGGCTTGCGAATTCCTCCGGTGCTTCTGGCACGCAACGGAAAAGTCCAACGGGATGTTCTCGCCATTCTTCTTGCCAACGTGCGCACTCCGACAGAGCGCGAGGGCGATTTAACGGCACAAGTCGCGGCCTGCAAACTGGGAGAGCAGCGGCTTCAGGAGATGGCGAAAAAGTACGGTGCTCGTAAGATTGAGTTTTACCTCGCGGCTCTTCAGCGCTATTCAACTCGCCTGATGCGAGATGCTCTTGCCCGAATTCCCGACGGTATCTACACCGCAGAAGACTTTCTGGACGATGATGGATATTCCACTCGGCCCGTACGATTGAAAGTTCGGATTGAGATTTGCGGCGACCGCGCTACCGTGGACTTCACGGGCTCATCGCGGCAATGTCGCGGCGGCGTGAACGCCGTGCTGGCCATCACCATATCTGCGGTTTTTTATGTTTTCCGCTGCCTGCTGGGCGAGCAGGTGCCGGCGTGCGCGGGCCTGATGATACCCATTCAAGTGATCGCTCCTGAAGACAGCGTGGTCAACGCCCGTCCTCCTGCCGCAGTAGCGGCCGGAAATGTCGAAACCTCTCAGCGGATGGTAGACGTTCTGCTGCGGGCCATGGCGCGCGCCCTGCCGGAGCGCATTCCGGCGGCGAGTTCGGGCACCATGAACAATCTGTCATTCGGAGGCATCGATCCTCGCACGGGCCAGCCCTTTGCCTATTACGAGACAATTGCGGGAGGAATGGGAGCTAGCCCTTCCGCTGACGGATTGAGCGGCGTCCATACGCACATGACCAATTCTCTGAACACGCCCGTAGAAGCTCTTGAATCCCATTTTCCGGTGCGGGTGCTGAGAACCTCGCTTCGGCGCGGCTCAGGAGGCCGCGGAAAATTCTCTGGAGGCGACGGCATCATTCGCGAAATCGAATTTCTCACGGAAGTCCGGTGCAGCATCCTGTCCGATCGCCGCCGGTTCGCGCCCTACGGGGTGGCTGGTGGGCAACCGGGCAAGCCCGGAAAGAACACCCTGGCCACGAAGGGCAGTACCCGCCGGCTGGCTTCAAAGACCGTGATTAGTGCTCCTCCAGGAAGTGTGCTGACGATTCAAACTCCCGGGGGTGGGGGCTGGGGAAAATTCTCAGCAGGAAAAAGTTCGCATCCCACGGGATTCTTAAGGAGAGACGATGGACAACGTCAATCGCAGGGATTTTATGAAGTCAATTGCCGCAGCCGGGGCGCTGGCAGGGGTTCCGGCACAGGCAGCCGATTCCAATGCTGAAGGGCCTGTCTTTCTGGCAACCTGGAAACACGGATTGCCGGCAGTGAATCGCGCAGCCGAAGTCTTCCACCACGGCGGTAGTCTGCTGGACGCCATCGAAAAAGGCATCAATATTCCCGAGGAGGACCCCGAGGTGACGAGTGTTGGATATGGCGGCCTGCCAAACGCCGAAGGCATCGTCGAACTGGACGCCGGCATTATGGACGGCACGCGGCACCGCGCAGGCTCTGTGTGCGGCTTGCGCGGCGTCAAGACCCCGATCTCTGTGGCCCGCCTGGTCCTCGAAAAGACCAGTCATACGACGATTGGCGGAATCGGCCTGCAGGAGTTTGCGCGCAACATGGGATACCACCCTGAACAATTGCTGACGCCCAACAGCCTGAAGCAATGGATGGAGTGGAAAGCCGACCCTCACCGCCAGACGTTTTGGCTCAATTCCGAACACCACGACACGATTGGCGTAGTGGCAACAGACGGCAAAGGCCACATCGTGGCCGGATGCTCCACTTCCGGACTGGCGTGGAAGATTCCCGGCCGCGTTGCCGACTCTCCCCTCGTCGGCTGCGGATATTACGCCGATGACCGCGCCGGTGGGGCTTCCGCCACAGGCGACGGCGATCTGATGAGCAATTACTGCACCAGCGTCTCGATTGTACAGATGATGGCGCGCGGCGCATCTCCGCAGGAGGCCTGCGAGGAACTGCTTCGTGACATGGCTAAAGCAGACTCCAGGAACAAAGAGGCAGCATGCGCGGTGATTGCCATGAATTCCCGCGGAGAGGTGGGAGCCGCTTCAATGAATGCTCAGTTTCATCTCCAGTACGCGCTTTGGAAATCCGGCAAGGGCGAGATGCTGGAGTCCAAGGACGTTTTCTGAGGAATCCCATGCTCACCGTTTCCGAGTCCGGACGGCCGGTTTCAGATCAGCCTGGCGTCGCCTTGTCAGACAGATTGCTTCGCTCTGCTCCCGATGGCAAGCATCCATGCCAATAGCAGCAGACTCAGCAACAGAACGACGATTCCGTTCCATCGGAAAAACGCCGAAGGCTGCGATAGCAATTGCTCCAGCGGAGCGGCGATTTGGAGGCAGAAGATTGCCGCGACATACGCAAGAATGTTCGTCCGGCAGAACCAGCCTGCGATCACCACGGCTCCAATCAAGGGGATAAACGCCATTGCCCATCCGGCGATGTACTGCCGTCCGGAATGCGCGCCGGAAGGACCGAGGCTGATAAGGATCAACAAAACAAGCGGCCAGATCCACCAGGCCCGGCGTAACCATCCGGAGCGAGCCAGGTAGATCAGAATCGCCGCCAGCGCCGCGATCAGCACCGTATAAACGATCGCATGCAGCATCACCGAAATTACCGGAAACGAGACGTCCATCTGCCCCGAGAAGATGTCGAAGGAGACGGGCGCAAATCTATGGAAGCGGTTAGAGATCAACCCATTCAGTTGTGTAAGTCCCGCTGCTGCCGCGAGGCTAAGGGCAATAGCGATCACGGCGTCGCGCCGCCACACCCGCCGCGCCGCACTCCGGAAAATCGCCCAGGAGTCCGGATACAGGCTGGTTGCCAGAGCCACGGCAAGCCAGACCACCAGCCCCATCAGTAGCGGCGCTACCGCCAGCCCTACAGCAACCGTAATCCAGAAATTACCCAGCGAGATGGAGGTGATATAGCGCTGATAAATCAGCGGAATTGCGTTTAGTTCCCCGACAATCGTCAATCCTGCCAGCGCCACGCCTGTCCACAATGAGCGTCGCCAGGGGATTTTTCCTGCTCGCACCCGCCTCACAAAAAGCATGATCATCAGCGCGAACAGAGCAATCCCCAACAGGCTTTCAAGTCCGAGCAGAATGGAATTTTCAAGTCGCGATGCCTCGCGCTGCCGGGTCCATTCTTCCGGCAGCTTGAAGTACCGCGAAGTTCCAACCACCTGGTCTCCCGCAACGTCCACCGCAATCCGGAAGTGCGCCTCTCCCACGTTGAGCGGATTGTCAGGCTTCACCTGCCAGGTGAGCGTGTAGTCTTCGCGCGCCTCGCGCTTTTTCGAGTCAGAATTCTGCAGCTCGAAATCAGAGAGTTGATACCCTTGCTGCCGCAGGAAATTTTCTGCAAGGGCACGGGCTGCGTCCGGGGATGGTGTTGCGCCGGGCGCGTTCTCGTCCAACACATGCCGGTCGCCAAAAACGCGGTTGTCGCCGGGATCGACAAAGACCCGGTATTCCTCCTTCTGCATCGGTTTGAAGAATCGCACCTCCCAGAGCACCATGCGGGTCGACCGCCGATATAGCTGCTCGGATTCCTTGATGGAGAGTCGCTCCAGAAAATATCGCAGAGTGAGCGGATCAATATTTTCAACCAGCCAGGCTGCCCGACGATATTCCCCCACCTTCACGCCCTTCTTCGCCAGGTATGCAGTGGCTGACTTCGTTACAGCAGATCGCGCAAAATTGAGTGTGATATCCCGGCCAAAGCGATAAGCCGGGATGAAAGCTGCACCCACCAGGATCACAAACAGCACACCGGCTGCCACAATGCGCGGCCTTTTGAGCGGCTGATAGCTCACGGATGTTTCAGCTTCCGCAGCAAGTTCTTCCTTCGCCGCGCGCCTGATTCCAGCTCTCTCATTGGTGAGGTCAGACTCTTCAGAGAACGTTCCCCTCCTCAGGTAGGCGATCAGGGCCACGATCAGCGGAATCAGCATAATGCCGGCTGTCAACCCGCCTGAGACTCTCAAATAGTTGTTTGGAGAGCGCAGCAGGAGAAAGGCCGTGTAAAGAGCATCCACCGAGTAATGCCAGATCAGCGTGGCGAAAATGCCAAAATGAAGCATGATGACGCCCACAATGATGCCAGCGACGCCCACCTCGACGCCTCGAATAAAAAAGGGTTGGTTCGGATACGCGGAGTGCAGAAATCCCCAGATAAACGCTGCCAGAATCAGTCCCGCGGCGCGCGAGCGAAAGAGTTTCGCCAGAAATGGCACGCCGAACGCCCGGAACTGCAATTCCTCTGACATCGCAGGGAGAAAACCCATCAGCAGCACAGCAGCCCAGGGGATTCGCGTATTCAGCAGGTTTGAAAAAGGGATGTCAGCGGGCGCCCAGGCCCCCAGCTTGTCGGCTGCCAGATAGAACACGGTCTGGTAGGCAAAAAAGAAGAACGTCATGGCAATGCCCACCACATTGGCAATAAAGAAGGAGCGCGACCGCAGTCCGCGCCAGCTCAGCGTGCGGCGCAAAGACCCCAGCCGAGGCAGGTTTTCCCGGTAGACAGGTTCAGCGCTGGCGACGAGCAGAAAAATCAACGCTCCCACGCCCAGGGCGCTCAAGACCGCGTCGCGGAAATATCCCGTCATAAAGCTCGAATAGGAATCGGTGGTGGAATAGCCAAACTGGCTGAGTGAAAATGAATTCAGTTGCTCAAGAAAGTAAAGGGCCGTTCCAACCAGTCCAAATCCCGCCGCCATTTTGAGCGGAACATCGTGATCGCGCAGGCGTTTGACCAGAATCACCAGCATGGCGAGGCTGAGCAAAATCCAGAACACCTGGTCCACTAATTGCGCGGACGTATTGCGCGAGCGAAGGCTCTGGTAATCCCGGAGATACTGATCCGGAATTTTGACATATTCGCTGTAGCCGGCGACCTGATCGCCGGCGACGTCCACCTCAATGCGGTAGCTGCCCTTACCCAGATTTACGTTCTTCTGGTTCCATGTAAAGCTGTAATCCACTCGCGCCGGACGCCTTTCAGATTGCACGTCAAGAAATTCAAGTCCGGAAAGCTCGCGATGGATTGTGTTCTGAAGAAACTGCTGCGCAATCTGCCGCGCCTGGTCGGAAGTCAGCGAGGCTCCGCGCGCCGCGTCGGGAATCTCATGGTCAAAACCCACCACGCGGCCCTGGGTGTCAACCTCCACTCGGAACTCTTCCTTCTGCTGCGGTTTGAACCAGCGGTGCGACCAGCGCCACAAATGGATGGGGCCTCGAGTCAACTGGTTCATCTCGGCCAGCCCTTGCGTACGCTCCAGGTAAGTTTTGGCGTCGTCATCGTAGGTAAAAATAGCCGCGTGCCGATACCCGCCAGTGCTGAAGCCGCGAGAGGAGAGAAATTTCTCTGCAATTGGGAGCGAGTCGGCGCGGTTGATTCGCAGCGTGAGTGAGGCTTCAGGGAAAGCCGAAGAGAAGTATTTGATTCCGATCACCAGCGAGATTGCGGACACCAAGATGGCGACCACGATGATCGTCCGTTCGCGAGATCCAAGTCTGACAGCCATAGATACCTCTGAACCGTGAAGCAGGATTCAGACTGCATCGAGGATTATACCAATGGGAGGGTCAAACCGTGGAATCGGCCTCGGGCCAAAATTGCTTCCGCCGACCTGCGGAGCCTCTTGCCGGCCTCCGCGAGCCTACTGTTCGAGATTCTTGATCATCACCCAGGCCGCCTGGCCGTTGCTGTAATACAGCTCAATTTTCTCCAGCTTGCGGTAGCCGAGCCCCTCGTAGAAACTCTGCGCCGCCAGGTTATCTTCCGCAGTCTCAAGATACATGATTCGCAGCCTGGCCTTGCGCGCCCACTCTTCAGCCATATCCATCAAGCGGGTACCCGTACCCTGCCGCCGCGCACTTTCCAGCACGTCGATGGTGATAATATGCCCGACGCCGGCCGGTTCACGGTTGGCCACCAGAAATCCAAAAATCCCGCTCTCGTCCTCTGCAACCCAGGTCCGGGCCGATCTGAACGCAATATACCCTGTCAGCTCCTCCCGCGAGTAGGAAATCCCGGGAGGGAAACATGCCTTATCAATTTTAGAAAGGATTGGCAAGTCGGAAGGCTGAAATTCTCTAATCCGCATGGAGAAATCGCAACAAGTTCACATCGGTTCACTGCGGGAAGCTCATCACCACCGGGAATTACGGACACGCCCTGCACGCCCGAACGGCATTGAGTCAATGCGCCGTTGAGCGGAAGGGCAGCACTCGCTTAGCTGGCAGATTGCCCGGCTCTTTCCAGCAGCCGATCAATGTCCTCTCCAGTATTGTAAAGATAAGGCGACACCCGGATGCGATGGTGCCTCAGGCTGACGTGAATCTGCCTAGTCTTCAGCTCAGCATACAATTTGTCGGTCACATCGTCTGAGCCGCAGCGGAAGCACAGAAGGGGCGAGGGATGCCGCAAACGGTCGGCATTGGCCAGGATGTGGCCCCGAGCCTGCAAGCCTTCCGCCGCACGGTCAAGCAGCGCTGTGCAATGCCTGGTCACAGACGGCACGCCAACCCCGCGGACAAATTCAAGCGAAGCTTCCGCCGCCGAAAGATTCATAAAATTGGCCGTTTCGGGAGAATCAAAAATTCTGGCGGCATCCGCCAGCCTGAAGTTGTCCACCGGCAAAGCGTCAAAATCCTCTGCGCCGTCCACGGACATCCAGTTGACCACTTTCAACTCCAGGCGGTCCAGCAGTTCTTTCCGAACATAGACGAACCCGGTTCCATAAGGTCCAAGAAGCCACTTGTAAGCCGCCACGGCAAGCACGTCAACCGGAAGCGAATGGACATCCAGTTCCAGAGCTCCCACTCCCTGCGTGCCATCGACAACAAACCAGGCTCCCCGTTCGCGCGCCACTTGCCCCATAACAGCAAGATCAATTCGCCTTCCAGTCGAATAATTCACCCAATCGAGCGCCAGAACCTTCGTTTTGGACGTGAAGGCCGCCGCGACATCATCCGGACGCAGGGGTGCATCTTTGTTCTTCAGCACGCGCACCTGCACGCCACGCCGGCGCATGTGGAGCCAGGTGAAAAGATTGGCGGGAAAGTTATCGCCGGCCACAATTGCTTCATCGCCGGGCCCGAGTTGCAGCCCGGCGGCAACTACGCCGATGCCCTGTGTCGCGCCGCTGGTCAGGGCGATTTCCGTCCGGTCGCTGCCGATAATCGCGGCCAGATGATTTCGAACGCGCTCAGGAAGGGCAAAATACTCTGCTGGATCCATGCGTTCCGGATGGCATTTCTGATCGATTGCTTGATGTGCGCGTTCGACGGCCGCCAGGGGAAACACTCCCTGGTATGCGCAGTTCAGATAAATCGTCTCGCCAAAGTCGGCGAAATGCGATCGATAGTCGCTCATAAATAGGCGCCAGTTTGCAGGAAATCAATCCGAATCGAAGGCGCGGAGCCGCTGTTCCGAACAATTTCAGCGTCTGGAGGCGCTGCGAACGCTAGCGTTCAGATGATCAAGGATTTCAGTCGCCATCTGGTCCACAGCCTTGGAAACATCCGGCGGACCGTATGGTTCACGAATGGCGTCCTGCCAGATTGACTTTCCGCTCACCCGGTCGGTGATATAGACCTCAGCGTGCATTCGTTTCAGGCGCGGCAGGTCAAAGCAGGTGCCCCGGATAATTGCGTCGGCGTCGTCCTCTTTGTCTACAACTTTCAGCCAGGAAAGATGGGCCATGTCGGCCTCAAGTTTTTCGTTCAGGTTGTGATCGATTCTTTCAACGTACACCTTGCGCATTTTCAGCAGCAAACCCGGGTCGCTTGTTCGCGTGTTGCCGGGTTCTCCCAGCGTGGGGCGGGAGGGTCCAAGCGTCGGCGCTTGCTGGCTGTAAAGCGCCGGTGGTAACGCCAGGCATATCATCAGTGCCCACATCAGACGCCGCATCACAAGCCTCCGTTGCAGAGTTAATCCCAGTTTAACAGAAAGGGTCCTCGAGATCGTTAATCAACGGCCGGCATGGCGCAGCCAACAAGAGCTGATCTACTTCGCTTCCTTCCAGTTCTTCCCCGTCCCGATTTCAACCTTCAGAGGCGCCTTGAGCGGATACACACCTTCCATTTCCTTCCGTATAATTTCCCGTGTCGCCTCAACTTCCTCATCCGGCGACTCGAAGACCAGTTCGTCGTGGACGGTCAGGATCATCCGCGTTCTGAGCTTCTCCCGCTTCAGCCGCTCGTGGGCCTTCACCATGGCCAGCTTCAGCAGGTCGGCGGCGGTGCCCTGCAAAGGTGTATTCATGGCCTCGCGCTCGGCCCTGTTCCGCGCCACCGCATCCCGGCTGTTGATTTCCGGCATGGGACGCATGCGGCCAAACAGCGTGCGAACTCGTTCGCTGCTGCGCGCTTCTTCTACGCGCGCTTCCAGATAGGCATACACTCCCTGGTAGTGTTTGAAATAGGCGTCAATGTACTGCTGCGCTTCGGTCTTGCTCGATCCAGTCCTGGCCGCCAGGCCGAAGGAACTGAGCCCGTAGATCACGCCGTAATTGATCGCCTTGGCCATTCGCCTGTGCTCGTGGTTCTGGAGGGCTGGCGGAACGCCAAAAATTTCCTGGGCGGTGCGCGCGTGGATGTCATCGCCTCGCGTAAAAGCTTCGATCAATACGGGATCACCCGACATATGCGCCAGCACTCTCAGCTCAATCTGTGAATAGTCCGCCGCAATCAATCGCCAGCCCGGCTCGGCCACAAATGCCGACCGAATTCGCAGCCCGAACTCCTCCCCGATAGGGATATTCTGCAGGTTGGGATTCGAGGACGATAACCGCCCCGTGCGCGACCCGGCCTGGTTGAAGCATGTGTGCAGCCTGCCCGTTTCGAGGTTAATGTACTTCGGCAGGGCATCCAGATAGGTTGATTTCAATTTCGCCCGCGTGCGGTAGTCGATGATTTTCCGGGGCAGCTCGTATTCCTCCGCAAGCGACTCGAGCACCGCCGCCACAGTTGAATACTGCCCGCTCCTCGAGAGTTTCTTGCCGCCCGGCATTTTCAGCTTCTCAAAAAGAATCTGACCAAGTTGTTTCGGTGAATCAATATCGAAAGCGCCGCCCGCCAGATCGTAAATCTGATGCGTCAGTTCCGTAAGCTCGCCGGAGAAGGCGTCGGACATGCCGGCCAGAATGGCCGGATCGATCTTTACTCCAGTCGTTTCGATATCGGCCAGCACGTCGGAGAGCGGCAACTCGATTTCGGAATAAAGCTCCCGCAGGTTTTCGCGGGACATCTGCGGGCTCATCAGCTCGGCGAGTTCATACGTATAGCGCGCGGCCAATCCAAGAGAGCGATTGATCCTTCGTCCCATACGCAGGAGGGCCAGCGACTCCAGCGTGTGACTGCTGGCCAGTGGATTCAGCAGATAGGAGTAAAGCATCGTGTCGTGCGCCACCACGCCCAGGTCAATTCCCTGCTTGCCCAGCATCATCCGACAGAGTTTTGAATTGTGGACCGCCAGTGCGCGGCCATTCCCGGGAAGCACGGTTCCAAGGGCTTCCGGCAGCGCATTCAATGAATCCGTTCCCATCACCGCGCAGCGTTTTCCGTCTGACAAGCCGATTCCGGCCAGCCGGCCTTCATATCCTTCATCGCCTTCTACGTCAAACGCGATGGCCAGCGCCTCCGAATCCGGCCCCGCTTTCAGCCATTTTTCCACCTCAGCGGCCGACCGGAGCTCTGTCGAGTCTTCGCCAACCTCCACCTCTTCCGCCCCGGATTCCTGGAGTAGTTCGTTCAGCAAGGAAACAAAACCCAATTCCTGGCACAAGGTTCGAATTTCGGCTACGTCATATTTAACGGGCGTAAGCTTATCCAGACCGATCTCCAGCGGCACGTCCGTGCGAATGGTGGCAAGCTGTCGGCTCAGCAGCGCCTCCTCGCGAAAATCGCGCAGGGCTTCCCGATAGCTCTGCCGCGACACGTTTTCGTAGTTGTCCAGGGCGGCTTCCAGAGTCCCAAATCGGTTGATCAGCTCGGTGGCCCCTTTTGGTCCGATATAACTCCTCTTCTTTCCACTTTCCGTCTGGAGGGGCTCGCGGCCGGGCAGCGGACGCGCGCCGGGAATATTGTCACTGGAGTCTCCGGTCAGGGCCAGCCAGTCCACCACCTGGCCTGGCTCCACACCAATGATCTCCTTCACCTTCGCGGCGTCGCAAACTGTTTCTCCGGTTGTTGATGACCGGGCCGGTTTGACCACTTTGATGTTGCCATCCACAAGCTGGAACAGGTCCTCGTCTCCGGACGCGATAAAGACTTCCGCGCCCCGACTCGAAGCTTCGCGGGCCAGGGTTCCGATCAGGTCGTCCGCCTCGAATCCCGCCATCTCAACCAGCGGCAGCCCCAGCGCCTTGCAGAAGCGATGCACGTAGGGAAGCTGGACTGTCAGATCTTCGGGAAAGGGCGGCCGGTTAGATTTGTACTTCTCGAAAAGCTGGTCGCGAAAGGTTGGAGCGGATTTGTCAAACGCCACGCCCACCCTACCAGGCTTGTAATCCTTCAGCAGCTTCCGAATCGTTCGCAGGAAGATGTAGATTGCTTTGGTAGGCATGCCGCTGGGCGAGGTCAGCGCGGTTTGCATGGGAGCAAAGAAAGCGCGGAACAGCAGCGACATCGCGTCAATCAAAACTACTCGCCCCCCTTTTGCGGATTCAGTCACGCGTCTCCCTCCTTTTGATTGGCAGACATTGTATCTTACAGCAAAAATGGCTCGGCATTCAGAGCACGCCATCTGATCGCCAATCCGAGTCATGTTGTTGCTTTTTTGACACACTTGGAGAAGCGTGTCCCAAAAACTGCCTCGCCCAACTCATTGAGGGCCAGCCGCTTAGCTAATCAGTCTCGCATGGAACGGTTCTTGCTTATGTCATACTAGACTGCGGGAGGGCTTTTGAGTCGACAATATACAATCGCACGCCCTGCAACAACAGAAGGAATTGGTTTACACACCGGTGTCCCCGTTCACGTTCGACTGGCTCCGGCGCCAACCGGCACCGGCATCGTCTTCAAACGGGTTGACCTGGAGGGGTTCACAATTACCGCCACGGCCAGGAATGTGGCCCGCGTGAGCTACGCCACCAGCCTGATGCGGAAAGGCGTGCTCATCTCCACCACCGAACACCTGCTTTCTGCGCTCGCGGCCTGCTCAATTGACAATGCCATCGTCGAAATCGACAATCTTGAAGTTCCAATCATGGACGGCAGCGCCTTGCCTTTCCTCAAGCTCATTCGCGAGGCGGGCGCAAGGCAGCAGCGTGCCACGAAAGGCTGGGCAAAAATCGTTAAGCCCGTCGAGCTCGTGGACGGCCAGAAACGCATCGCAATTTATCCTTCCGAAGAATTCAAAATCACTTACCGGATTTCCTTCAATCATCCTCTGATCGGCGAGCAGGAACGTGCTTTCACCATGAGCCAGGCCGCCTACGAACGCGGCATTGCCCCAGCCCGGACTTTCGGATTCATCGACGAGGTCGAAATGCTTCGGCAGAGCGGTCTTGTCCGCGGAGGCTCGCTCGATAACGCCGTCGTACTTACCAAAGCCGGCGTGATGAATCCGGAGGGCTTGCGCTTCCCGGACGAGTTCTGCCGGCACAAGATTCTGGACCTGATCGGAGACCTGGTCATGTTTGGCCGTCCGCTGATCGGGCACGTGATTGCCGACCGCGCAGGCCACGCCATGCACATCGCCCTGGTCAGCCGTCTACTTCGTGAAAAAAACGCCTGGAAACTGGTTCGGGCGCCACAGGCCGCCCCTGCAAAGTCCCGCACCAAAACCGCTGCTATCGCCTCTAGCCCTGTAGCCTGAAGCCGTCTGTGGCGTAAACCCGCCAAACATGAGCTGGCTCCTGCGCCCGAAACAGGCATGACACAGCTACGCTACTATGCTAGTCTTAATCATGTCGGCGGGCTGCGGCATCAGAGGAATATAGGCAGTCTGGCTGGACTGCTATTCGGTTCGTAAACCCTTGGTAATCAGCAGGATCTATATGTTGTGGTGCCGGTGCCGCGGCACAAAAAAGATGTTATTTTGAAAAACAAACCGGAGAAGTTGCTGAAAACAAAGGATCGGGCCTGAAAACAAACCGGAACAAACCGGAAAACAAAGCGGAGAAGTTGTTGAAAACAGGTACCTGTGGAAAAAACTAACCGGAAACGAACCGGAGAACGTATGTACCGACCTCGTTGAAAACACTAGAGGGCCAAAAACAAACGGAAAACGAAACCGGGGAAAACTCACTCAGTAATCGCGCCTCCCGTACCCTGCCGTTTCCGAGTTCGTTCGGAAGGATTTGCACGCTTGCTTCATGCCGAGGCAAGGCCCTGCGGCGGTTGTGAACAGCAGTCCGAATCTGCTAAAATTCAACCCAAGCAAGATCACCCGAGATCGTGCTGCAGGTTGTGAGAAGCCCCACAAAGACTGGTGGGCGGCGAGTCATGAGTGGGAAGAAAGATGGTGAGGGACGACGAGGTTACTCATGGATCAACCAACTGTTTTTGTGGTGGGCGCCGGTCCTGCCGGACTGTTCGCAGCCCGCAAAATCGCCGCGGCCGGACATCACGTCCTGATTCTTAACCGGGACGTCAAGCCGGGCGGCCTCGCCGAGTACGGCATTTATCCCCAGAAATTCCACATGAAGAGCGGCCTGCGGAAGCAGTTCGCCAAGATCCTTGCCATGCCGAACGTGGATTACATCGGCAACGTCAGGGTGCGCTGTGACGAGCGGCTGACGATCGAGTGCCTGAAAGACTGGAACCCTGCAGCCATCGTCTTCGCTGTGGGCGCGCAGGGTACCAAGAACCTGGGCCTGCCCGGCGAGGACGCCACGGGCGTCTATTCGGCCAAAGATTTTGTTTACCACTACAACCTGCTGCCTCCTTTTGCCTCACAGGATTTCTCCACCGGCCGCCGGGTGGCCATCGTCGGCATGGGCAACGTGATGGTGGATATTGCGCGGTGGCTGATGGTTGATCAACCTGGCGAAAAACCTGAAGAAGTCATCGTGATCGCGCGCCGCGGCCCCTTTGAAGTTAAGTTTGACCGCAAGGAATTCGACGAAATCGAAACCTTCCTGGACCGCAAGCTCTTTCAGGATGAACTCAGCCGCGTTGCGCAAGCCTGCCAGTCGGCCGGCCAGGATGTCAGCCAGGTTGCCGAAAAATGCTTCCCATGGCTGAAACTCCAGCCGGAAAATCCGCCGGAGTCCAGGCTGAGTTTTCGATTTCTCTGTTCTCCCGTCGGGATTGAGCCCGGAGCGGACGGCCGGATTGCGCGGCTTCGAGTGGTGGAAAACATCCTGGTCCGCGAAGGCGAAAATACGCGTCCCAAGGCAACGGACGCCGAGACGCATTTGGACGTGGATACGCTCATCTTTGCCATCGGCGATCTTGCCGACCCCGGTTTGGGCCTGCCTTACGCAAAAAGCTGCTACGTAACCAACTCCAATACGGCGGATTCCGACCGCGCCGCTTACGAAGTTTTTGATCCCGTGTCCGGAAACGTCATGGACGGTGTGTTCGTGGTGGGATGGGCACGGAAGGCCAGCGAGGGTCTGGTGGGCAAAGCCCGCTTTGACGCCGAGCACGGCATCGAACACGTCCTCAAATATCTCGAGCGGGCCGCGCCAAAGGAATCGGCCACTACAGCGGAAATCCTGGGCGAGATCCGCAGCAGGGGAATTGAATCCGTCACCAAAGAAGAATTGGTCGTTTTGAGCCAGATTGAAACGCAACAAGCTCAATCGCTTGGACTTCAGGAGTTCAAGTTTTCCACGAATGAAGAGATGCTGCGGGCCATTGAGGCCAAGGTGGCCGGCTGAACACCCTCCCGGCCAATCGACTTCCGTGATTACGATTTTCAGCTTGGGCAGCAGGTCGAGGTTGTACTCCCTGCCGCGGTTATTTCTTTCTGCCGGCCATGTCCGTGCGCTTCCCAAACGGTGATGCCCTCGGCGCCGATTTCGTGCGGCGCTGGCTTTACATGCTCTAGGCGTGACGATTGAATAACCGCTTCAATCCTTTTCATGGGTTTTTATCTCCGCCTTCAGCTGCGCCGCTGTTCAGTTTGTCAGGCCACATGCCCGGCGTAGCGTATGCGCAGCCTCGCATGTGAGTGCGTGGAGACCGGGTGGAATTATACTCGTTGGGACGGAATGGGCATGTTAAGCTTCCATAGTCGGTGAGCGTTATGATAGTTTGGCACGATTCGGTGCGGTAACCCGTTTGAGGATTGACCATCCATCAGTCGGAGGCAGCGTCAGCCCCCAAGTTAAGATGTGGATTGACGAAGGAGGAAAGAAACGTGAGTGAAGACTCCACCAAGAGAATAGGTCGAAGAGAGTTTATGGGCACGGCGGCGGCCGCGGCGGGTGTTATGATCGTGGCCCCGCAACTGGTGCGCGGAACGGCGGCAAATTCGGCGCTTCGGGTCGGCCTGCTGGGCTGCGGAGGCCGCGGCACGGCAGATGCCACCTACACGGTGGGAACTGGAAAGGCGCGGCTGGTAGCGCTGGGCGACCTGTTCCAGGACAAACTGGATGAGGCGAAGGCTCACTTTGACAAACTTCAGCAGGCAAAAGGGATTCCCGCAATCGAGCGCCGGCTGATGTTCCGCGGGGCCAATGCTTATCAGGAAATTGCGAATTCCAAAGATGTCGACGCCATCATCATCACCACGCCGGCATACTTCCACCCGCAGCACCTGGCGGAAGTGGTGACGGCAGGCAAGCACGTTTATTGTGAAAAGCCTGTGTCCGTCGATCCCGCAGGCTGCGTTTCGGTGCTCGATTCTGCCCGCCGCGCCCAGGGTCGCCTGAGCCTCGAGGTCGGTTTCCAGCTCCGCAACGCTCCTCCTTACGTGGAGCAGGTGAAGCGGATTCATGCGGGCGCTCTGGGAGACATCGTTTCCGGCGAGGGCCACTACTACGCAACCTGGCCCAAACTTCCTGACTGGCCCAAAGCCTCAGCGGACGAACGGACCATCCGCAACTGGTATTACTCGCGCATCCTTTCTGGCGACATCATTGTGGAGCAGAACATCCACATCATAGACGTGTGCAATTGGGTACTTCAGTCGCATCCCATAATGGCTTCGGCCTCAAGCTCCCACAATGGCCGGCCCGAGAAAGGCAATGTTGCCGGGCATTACAGCGTGGTGTTCAAGTATCCCAACGGCGTCAGCCTGACGTTCGCTTCCACCCAGTTCGGAAACAATCCGTGGGAAGTGGGCTGGCGGTTCTTCGGCACCAAAGGCTCTTCGGAGGCGCATTATTCCGGCCCGGTTGCCATCTACGGCGACAATGCCTGGAAGTGGAGCGGAAATCAGCCCGCGCCACAAGCATCTAAACAACAGTTTTCAACCTCCGGCGTGTTCGAGGACAATCTGGCGCAGGCGGACCCGGAAAAGAAGATGTCGTTTGTAGACAGCATACTGAGCCGCAACTTCCACAATCAGGCGGAGCAAGGTGTGGAATCGGCCTTGAGTTGCATGATGGCTCGGCACTCCTCGTATACCGGTCAGGAAGTCAGCTACGAAACCATGGCAACTTCAGGTGAGCACTGGGATGCAGAAATCAACATGAGCCAGTTCGCCTGAAGCGCGCGTGGACGTCGTGCGAGCGGAGTTGAACTAGAAGATCTGGATTGGTCTTGGTCTGACGGGGACATGGCGATCAAGCATATCCCCCCGCTGTCTTCGAGTGGGATATAGCCTCGCAGGAGGTAAGGCAGTTGGAAGGTGCGGCAATGAGCCTCTCGGATTATCTTGCGGAACTCAAGACCATTTTGGATAACCTTCCGCTCGAGCAGATCTCGAGAGCGGCCGACATTTTGTTTGAATGCTACCAGGCTGACCATACGGTCTTCACGTTTGGAAATGGCGGCAGCGGCGCACTGGCGTCCCACCTGGTTGCCGACCTTGGGAAAGGCACTCACTTCCCCGGACCCAAAGAACTGGCCACCGTCAGACGCCTTCGTGCGATGGCAGTGACGGACAACATGCCGATGGTGACCGCTTGGGCCAATGACACCCATTACCACGACGTTTTCATGCGCCAGATTGAGAATTTCCTTCAACCGGGAGACGTGGCCTTCGCCATCAGTGGCAGCGGGAATTCTCCGAACGTCCTCAAGGCCCTCGGATATGCCCGCGGCGCAGGCGCAACTACCATCGGCCTGGGCGGGTTTGGCGGGGGTAAAATGAAGGAACTGCTGGACTGCGCCATTATCGTCCCTTCCAGCAATATGCAACAGGTCGAGGACGCGCATCTCGTCATCAGCCACATGATTTTTCTGGATCTCAAGAGCCGCATCACCGCCGTGGCGGCAGCCCTCCGCGCGCCCAGCTAAATCGACCGCGGCCCCGTACAACACTGAAACTGCGAAGCGCCCGGCGACAAAGCCCATGCGCCTCCGGCTCTGGCCATGACTGGCCGGAAGCAATATCGGCAATCCTAACTGACGAAACAGCGGGCTAATTCAGGTTGGTGGATTTCACCATGAACTGATTGCGTGGGTGTTTCCTGGCCAAGCGCTCAAGGCCCCACAGGGAGGATTCCGCTCCCGCATCTTTCAATTCCTGGAATGATCGCGTATTGCCGTCGTTACAACGCGGGCAAATCATGGTAGGCCGTCCCAGCACATTTACCTTTGGGCTCTCGGAGTAAAAGATTGACTTGAGCGCGTCATGATCGTTGTGCATCATGCAATTGTGGCACACAAACCAGCGGTTCCGGTCAATCTTCTTAAACATGCTCAAGATGCTCATCGTAGTTCCCTTGCCCTCCCACTCGATATTCTCGAACAGCTTTGAAACGCGACGGCGGCCATTTCGGCCGGGGCCGCCAGCAGGAATTTTACACGCACACGCTTCACAACTGGGCGATGCCCTGGTTCCTGTACCAAGGGCCGCGCGTAAAGCTTTAGTTTGTCAGCAACGCCGCAAGCCAGGCTTGGGGCGCGATCGCGCCTGTCGAAACTACAGTCTGGGTTGCTCCAGCCCCCAGCAATTATATTTCGAAGGCCGCAAACCCGCCACAGAAACGCGCGGGCAGGTCGTCAGGTTACAGGTGGTAGCCTGTGCGCCGCTTGAAACCCTTGTTCTCAAAAATGCACTCCGCACTCCGCCCGCGATGGTAGAATGCAGTTCGACTTCGGTCTGCAGTCAGTTGCCTCTGAAGAGTGTCGATTCATCAAATCCAGTTTAAGCGGAGCTTGAAATGACAGAAGCTATTCGAATTGGTATTGCCGGAGCGGGTTTCGCCGCGAGGTTTCACATGAAGGGCATTCGGAGAGTTTACGGTGTTCCCTTCACCGTCTCGGGTGTCATCTCCAACACGACGGCCTCGCGTCAGAAATTTGCGCAGGAGTTTGCCGTAAAATCGTTTGACACTCTTGAGGACCTTTGCGACGCCTCGGATGTCATCGACGTTTGCACCCCGGGGTCGAGTCATGAAACCGTGGCGGTCGAAGCCCTCAAGCGCGGTAAGCATGTCATCATCGAAAAGCCTTTTACCGGTTTCTACGGACCGCCGGGCGAGGACGCAGTCAAATTTCGCGGCAATACCTTCTCCAAGGAGATCATGCTGCGAGAGGCCATGGCAAGTTGCCGCCGGATTTTGGATGCCGCCAGCAAAAGCGGAAAATTGATTGGTTATGCCGAAGACTGGGTCTATGCGCCGTCCGTGCAGAAGGAGCGGGATATTCTGGAGAAGTGCGGCGGGCAGATCCTCTGGTTGATCGGCGATGAATCGCACAGCGGATCGCATTCTCCCTACTATGGCATCTGGAAATTCTCAGGCGGCGGCTCGATTGTGGGCAAGGCCTGCCATCCTCTATCTACGGCGCTCTACCTGAAGGCTGTTGAAGGAAAGGCGCGGGACGGCAAGCCCATCCGGCCCGCTACCGTCTCGGCCAGAACGCACGAAATTACGCGATTAAAAACTTTCCGCGACGCGGGTATCATTCGCACCGGTTACGACGACATTGAAGATTATGGCCAGATCCACATCACGTTCGAAGACGGAACCGTGGCCGACATTTTTGCTTCTGAACTCGTCCTGGGCGGCGTCCATAACTGGCTCGAAGTCTTTGCAAACAACCATCGCACCCGCTGCAACCTGAATCCGATTGACGCTTTGACGACCTTCAATCCGAAGGAAGAGTTCTTCAAAGACGTTTACGTCACGGAGAAGATTTCCACCAAGCAGGGATGGAACCATCCCGCGCCCGACGAAGACTGGCAGCACGGATACCCGCAGGAGTTCCAGGACTTCCTTGAGGCGTTCCGCGACAATCGCGAGCCGCTGGCAAACGGTGTTCTGGCCTCCGACAGCATCGCTGTACTGTACAGCGCCTATCTCTCGGCCGAGCGCCGCGGCGCAGAAGTGGAAATTCCTCAGGCATAGCGCCTGATCACGTCGAGGTTCACACTGGTGCCGACGGATTCTTTCAAGGCCATCTACGCCTACAACGTGCGGGTAACGATCTTAAGTGAGCGCGGCTTGTCGGGATCAATCCCTTTCAGCTCTGCCAGCAGGCAAGCAAAAAGCTGGCCCGGGATAATGTAAGGAATCGGAGTATAGACTTCAGGGATTTCGGTGGGAATGCGAATGGCGCTCGTGTGCCCTGGCAGCCTCACGCCCTCGGCGGAGATTACCAGGGTTTCCGCGCGCAGCTTGCGAACGCGGGCTGCCAGCTTTTTCATGTCTGAGTAGGTCTTTCCGGGCGGCATAAACAGAATCACGGGAAAGTCGCTCTCGACCATGGCAATGGGGCCGTGCAGGAAATCGGCGGCCGAAAACCGTTCGGCTACCACGTAGCACGTTTCCATCAGCTTCAGCGAAAGCTCGAAGGCATTTGCATAGTTCAGCCCTCGAGCCACCACCACGCACTGCCGCATGAATCGGTAGCGCTCCACGATCCGCTGGATGTCGGGAATGATCTTGAGCGAATATTCCGCCCACTTCGGGATTTCACCCACTCGCTCGAGCGTTACGTGGGATCCCAGCGCTGCCGCCAACATGTACAGCATGAGAAGTTGTCCGGTGTAGGTCTTGGTAGCGGCGACCGAGCGCTGGGTGCCTGCTCGAACGAAGAAAGCATCATCCACAACGCCCGCCATGGTGGACTTCGCTTCGTTGGTGATGCCTACGGTAAATGCGCCCTGGCGCCGTGCCGCCTTGAGCACCGCGTTAATGTCCGTCCCCTCACCCGACTGCGAAATGCCAATCACCAGCGTTTTCCGCAAATCGAGCCTGGTATGGTAGAGGGTATGGATTGAGGGCGCGCACAGAGAGACGGGTTTGCCTGTGGTCAGTTCCAGCAGGTAACGCCCGAAAAGCGCGGCATTGTCGGAAGTCCCGCGCGCAACCAGCAGGATCATGCGGAAGTCCTGCCGTTCGGCGAATTTTTTCAGTTCAATCGCGTGCTTGTGCTCAGCCTTATAGCAGCGCAGCAAAGCGCGCGGCTGGTCCAGAATTTCCCTCATCATGAACGACATGCTTTCACCTGCGCATTCAGAGGCTTATTGTCGCCGTAACGCGGCAGAGTCATTCGAAGCCGGCATACGCGAGTCGGTTTGCAAAGCTATGCCTGTCTCATTTGAATCCTTGAAGGGCGCTCCAGAACTGTGCCGTCTGCGGAAGCCCCTCAAGCCTTGCCGTCGGGGAGGGCATTTTTCAGAGCATCCAGTTCCGGCTCGCCTGGACCTAGCGGCAGCTTGACCTTGCCGCGTAGGACGGCGGACCGGCAGATGGCCATCATGATCTCGAACCCTCTGTATGCGCTCTCGCCGTTGCAAGGATGAACCTTCTTCGGATCATCCAGCCAGTCGGCGATTTCCTGGATATAGGGTGGCATGTCGTGAGCATAGTCCATGCAACCCGGACCCGAAATCACTCCATCGGAATCCCTGGTAATAGCTCGCCAGCCTCCGCCGGTCAGGACTTCGGCAAACCCTTCCGTGCCCTGGGCTCCCATCCGGCATTTCCGCCACCAGTAATCGACTTCCGGAACATCCGGCGCGCCATCGCCGGTCTCAACGATGCCACGAACGCCATTTGCAAACTGGATGAGACCCGCCACATAGTCTGGCGAAGGATGATTGTCAGCGAACTTTTCCTTGCCTGCGGCCTGGCCTACCACCCATTCCGCTTCAGCATTGTCATTGAACCAGCGTATATATTCAATCAGGTGAGTCAGCATGTGCATCATCCAGCCGGTCGCTGTGCCGTAGACCGTGTGGACGCGCCCGATCCCGCCGCTGGCGATGATCTCTTTCACCTTCTTGTAGTGCTCGCCATAGCGATGTTGGTGGCTAACTACGGTCTTGACCTTAGCCTCCCTTACCAATTTCATCACTTCGAGTGCTTCGTTGGTGCTCAGGGCAACCGGTTTTTCAAAGGCGATCAGCCCCGCGCCCGATTCCACGCCGAGGCGGATCATGTCCAACCGCAATTGCGGCAACGTGCAGAAGCAGAATACATCCGGCTTGAGCCCCTGCATCAGCGTCTTGGCATCTGTCGCCGTTTTGGGCCCGCCGAATTTTTTGGCTGCGGCATCCAAGCGGTCCTTGTCGATGTCGCAGAGCCCTATCAGCTCAAAGCGGTTGTTATTTGCAAACGCTTCGGCATGATGCATTCCCCGCTTTCCCAATCCCACAACCGCCACACTGTATTTCCGGTTTCCACTCATCTTGTTTAAACCCTCCTCGATCTGCGTTGGCAGACTTCCACGGGCCAGAGTGAGGGGCAGGAAGCCCGATCTTTACCGGCTGGAATGAGCAGCAATCGCTCAGGGAAATCCGCTTACGGGATGCTCAAGCCCCTGCCGAACCAGCAGCGACTTTGCGTGACTTTTCCCACTCCTGAATTCCCGCAATGACCAGCTTAACTTCTTCCGAGGTCAATTCAGGGAACATAGGCAGTGAAAGCACACGGTCGGCCGACCGTTCCGTGTGTTGCAGAGAGCCGGAAATGCGCGCCGTTTCTCCAAACGGGAATCCTTCCTGCTGGTGGATGGCAATTGGGTAGTGGGTCAGCGCGCGCACGCCCTTGGTCAGCAGGAATGCCTGTAGATCATCGCGATGGTCGGTTTCAACGATGTAGAGGTGGAAGATATGCCGAAAGCCGTTCCGCACCGTGGGAAGAGTCAGCGAGCTTCCGGACAGTCCGGCATCATATTCCCTGGCGCGCGCACGCCGCAGATCGTTCCACTTGTCGAGCTCCTTTAATTTCACGCTCAGCACCGCGGCATGAATGTCGTCCAGTCGGCTGTTGTAGCCCAGACTGTGGTGGGACCGCTTGGCAGATCCGTGATTGCGCAACTTGCGGATTTCAGCCGCCATCTCGGAATTATTTGTCATCACCGCGCCGCCGTCGCCGAAGCAACCCAGATTTTTCTGAATAATAAAGCTGGTGCACACGGCATCGCTCAGTTCCCCGATTGCGAAATCGTCGCCACGCGCGCCGAGGGCCTGCGCGCAGTCCTCGATCACGTACAGCTTATGAGCTTTCGCAATCTTTGAAATCGCGCGCATCTCGGCCGGCTGGCCGTAGAGATGGACGGGAATGATGGCCTTCGTCTTCGGTGTTATTGCGGCCTCGATCAGGTTGGGATCGATATTGCAGGTCTTGGGCTCGATATCCACGAAAACCGGTGTTGCGCCAACCAGCCAAATGGCCTCCGCGGTCGCAAAGAAAGTGTTGGATGTTGTGATGACTTCGTCGCCCTGACCCACACCGAGGGCCTTCAGCACCAGAATCAGAGCGTCCGTGCCGGAGTTAAGGCCCACAGCTTCCTTGGTGTTGCAATACCGGGCCAGTTCACCTTCGAACTGTGTCAGCTTTGGGCCCAATACATAGTTTCCACTCTCGAGCACGTCCAGAATGGCCGCATCAATCTCTGCCTTCAAGTTGTGGTACTGGCGAACGTGGCCGTAAAAATCGACTTGATACTTCGACACAATCAACCTCCATTAGATCATTTTCCTGAGTTTTCAGGATGCTTGCGTTCCCGCCAGGTCGAATGGCCGGGTACTCAACTTTCGGGTAACGAACCAAAGATTATAACACCTCTCGCTGTTCATAAGGCCAGCCATCCGCACCGGATTTTCACAAGTCGCTCAAAAGCAACACGCCCCGATTGCCGAATTCTGAAGTGAACTCTGGGCCATTTTTGCGTAAACCTTTTATAAAGGTTTGTTTTAATTGCTGAAACCGGCCATCAACTTGTGAGACAATGCTAACAGTATAGAATTTAGATCAGCATTTGGAGCCCGAATCGAACTGAACGTGTAGGCTTTCTTTAGCACGACAAAAGAGAGGCTGCCCCTGCACTGAATAACCGGGGGGACAAGGAGACTCCCTTGATTTCGGGAGATCAATCCTGATTACGAAATACCTAAACCTGTGAGGAAAACGAATGAAGAACCTTTTTGTAGGTAACCTTCCATTTACCGCCAGCGAAGACGAACTCCGAGATATGTTCAGTGCATTCGGGGAAGTTCAGCAAGTGCGGATTATGACTGACCGTGACACCGGCAAGTCTCGAGGCTTTGCCTTTGTGGAAATAGCAGATGACGCGGCAGCCGCAAAGGCTATCAATGAGCTCAACGGCAAGGAATTCGGCGGACGCGCGCTCACCATCAACGAAGCCAGGCCCAAACCCGAACGTCGGGGTGGCGGTGGGTTCGGCGGCGGTGGTGGCGGCGGATTCGGCGGAAAGCGCCGAGGTGGCGGCGGCGGTCGCGGCGGGTCGCACTCTCCTCGCGAACCACGTTGGTAGGGCAACCAAACCGTATCGGTTCTGGCGCAAATCAGATCAGATGCCTGTCCGGGATTAGGTAGACTCATTCCTGCGGAATCCGTTTGGGACGAGCGGGCCTAGCCTTGTCTGCGCGTTTCGTCCCAGTTCTCTATGGTGGGGTTCGCTCTTCGCTCGGCGGCCCATCCTGGCTGTGGCGCGCGTGCTCGGGAATTATCGCTACCCCATCTCGACGAGTGCTCGGTCGAATCAAAGATAGAGACTTGACGCGCGGTCCTTTCCCATCCATAAAATAGCCCTATGTGGATGGGCGTCCGATGGGTTCTAGTGCTTTCTTTTATAGGTGCAGCCCCTGCGCTGCTCTCTGGCACGTCTTTGCCAACCCTGCCGGAGCTTAATACCAGCGGCCTTTTTCCCATAGTCGTGAAGCAGATCAACGCGGCCGATCTAACGGTTCGCGCTAATCCCGTGGATGCCGCCGCCAACGGTAAGCTGGCCATGATCCTCGACACCTACGAGCAGTACTCTCTGGCGGAAATCTGTTACCGGCGCGCCCACATACTCGATCCCAAATCCTTCGACTGGGCCTATGACCTCGGCTATGTCCTCTTCAAGGAGGGCCAATACACTCGGGCCGTTGATGCTTTGCGGGATGCTCTTGTGCTCAGAGCGGACTATGTTCCAGCAAAACTAAAGCTGGCGGACAGCCTCTTTTCGGCCCGGCAATTGGAAACCGCAGGTAAGCTCTATCAGGAGGTTATTCAGCAAAATTCCAGCAGCGCCGAAGCGTGGTACGGTTTGGGTCGAGTACAGGCAGCGCAAGGACACTCCAAAGCAGCCGTCGCGTCACTGGCAAGGGCCTGCGAGTTGGTGCCTCGTTATGGCGCAGCGCAATTTGCCCTGGCAACGGCCTACCGCAAAATTGGCGAGGCAGATAAGGCCTCCGAACACTTTAAGCTCTACCAAGCCAACATGACCACTGTCCCTTCTGCTATCGACCCAGTGCGTGCTGCCGTGCAGGCGCTCGATCAAAGCGCTACTGCTTACCTGCGGCGCGGCCTGGCCATGGCCGATGCGGGTGATCTACAGGGAGCTATTCAGCAGCACCTAAAAGCTATCCAGGCCGACCCGAACGAGGTCCAGGGGTATATCAATCTCATCCAGCTCTACGCCCGCGTTGGAGAAAACGACAAAGCTGTGGAAGCCTACCGCAAAGCCGTTTCGATCAATCCCAACCGCGCCGACTGCTACTACAATTATGGAGTGCTGATGTTTAACCTCCGAAAGCTGCCGGATGCCGAACAGGCAATGCGGAAGGCTCTCCAAATTAACCCCTTCTACCCGGAAGCCCACGACAACCTTGGTTACCTTCTGGCTATGAATGGCCAGCTTGATGAGGCCCTTGACGAGTACAGCAAAGCAGTTCAGGAACGCCCCGACTTTCGGCTGGCGCGTTTTCACATTGGACAGATTCTGGTGAACCAGGGTAAGTACCCGCAAGCCATTCAGGAATTTCAGAAGATACTCACTCCGACCGACGCCAGTACTCCCGGCTATCTTTATGCCCTGGGGGCGACGTATGCGCGGGCCGGCGATCGCCAGAAGGCCCTGCTCTATATGCGCAAAGCACGGGATGAAGCGGCGGCGCGCAGCCAGGAACGCTTGCTCACCAGCATCAAACAGGACCTGGCAAAGCTGGAACAGTGATCCCATGGTGAAGAAGAGCCGTGAAGAAACGGCGAGAAAAACATACAGGAGGATAGAGAGGACTAATTGACTCGACGGAACCTTTTACTGGCCAGCCTCGCGGCCTGCGCGTGGCCTTCGAGGAGCACTCGCGCAGCCCTGCCTTTCCCGGCGGTACCTCGGCCCATCTTTCGCGATGTGGCTGAGGAGACAGGCCTCAAATTTCATCACTTCAGCGGCGCAGCCGGCGACCTGCTGATGCCGGAAATCCTCGGGGCCGGCCTCGCTTTGATCGATTATGACAACGACGGCGACCTGGACGTCTACCTCCTCCAGGGAACCATGCTCCAACCCGACAAGAAACCCTTGGCGCCCCCTCCCGCAGGCTGGAAGCCGGGAAATCATCTTTTTCGCAATATGCTTTCCGAAACCGGCAAGCTGCACTTTGTGGACGTAACGGAAAAGGCCGGGGTCGGGAACGTAGGCTACGCCATGGGAGTTGCCGTAGGTGACTACGACAACGACGGGTTTCAGGACATCTTTGTCACCAACTTCGGGCGCAACGTTCTCTATCACAATAATGGTGACGGCACGTTTACAGACGTCACCGCAGAAGCCGGCGTGGACGATCCTCGCTGGAGTACCAGTGCCGCCTGGGTAGATTATGATGGCGACGGACTGCTCGACCTTTTCGTGTGCAACTATGTGGACTTTACTGTGCTGGGCCACAAGAAATGCTATTCCCCTTCTGGGCAACCGGATTACTGTTCGCCGATTGCATATCATGCCATTCCGTCACGTTTGTACCGCAACCTCGGCAATGGAAAATTCGAAGATGTCACCCAGGCCTCCGGCATCGGGTCTTCCTACGGCCCGGGACTCGGCGTCATCTGCATGGACTTCAATGGCGACGGATTAATCGACATTTACGTGGCAAACGATACGGCCGCGAATCTCCTTTGGCTGAACCAGGGCAACGGCACCTTCAAGGAATCCGGGCTTGATATGGGCGTTGCTCTCAGCGCGGACGGCCTGCCCAAAGCCGGTATGGGCATCACCGCCGATGACATTAACAACGACGGCAGCCTGGAAATACTGATCACCAACTTGAACCGGGAAGGAGTCACCCTGTTCCGAGGCGACGGGAAAGGCATGTATGATGACGACACCGCCCAATTCAGGCTGGCGCAACCGACCTTCGGCTACACCGGATACGGTGTGGGCTTTGTCGATTACGACAACGATGGCCTGATGGATCTATTCATCGCGAATGGTGCCATGACCATCATCGACTCCATGCAAAGCAACACCAACCCATACGCTCAGAAGAACCAACTGTTTCACAACGAAGGCCCGGGCAAGGGATTTCGCGAAATTACTGATAGCGCCGAGCCCTTCCTCCAGATGATTGAAATTAGTCGCGGAGCGGCATTCGGCGACATCGACAACGACGGCAACATCGATATCGTGGTTACCAACGACGATGGCCCCGCCCGGCTCTTCCTGAATCAGGGCACATCCGGTAATCACTGGCTGATCGTGAAACTGGAAGCGCCGAAAGTTAACCGCTTCGGGATAAGCTCCCGGGTTGGCGTTTTCCGTCGCGGCATGCCGACCTTGTGGCGCCACGCTCATACCGATGGCAGCATGTTGAGCGCCAGCGACATTCGAGTACACTTCGGGCTTGGGAACAATCCAAGGCTTGAAGCAATTGTGGTCGATTGGCCAGGGGGCAAAAGGGAAAGATGGGAGAATGTCCGCGCCGACCGTATCCTCACTCTGCGCCAGGGAACGGGTAAACCCAGCTAATCGAATCGCCTGACGTTACAGCCGCCTGACCGTGCCGCGCACTATAAGTTCTGTTGGCAGCGTCCTTTCCACGAAAGCCATTTCCGGATGCCGGAGTCTTTCCAGAAGCGTCTGCAGGCATACCCGGCCTATCTCCTCTTTTCGCACGCGCACGGTGGTCAGAGGCGGATCCATCAACAGTGCCTCCTCGCGGTCATC
Source organism: Terriglobia bacterium (assembly GCA_036278995.1). Classification (GTDB taxonomy): domain Bacteria; phylum Acidobacteriota; class Terriglobia; order UBA7540; family UBA7540; genus SCRD01. The sequence goes on from DASUJZ010000078.1 coordinate 65,514, forward strand.
AAAACCCACCAGGCTAATGTCAGAAGGTATATGAACCCCTCTGCGGCGGAATGACCGCCACAGCCCGAAGGCCACTTCGTCATTGACCGCCACCACCGCGGTTGGGCGTCGCACCTGATCCAGCACCCGCTCTCCCGCCCACTCGCCATAATCCACAAAACTGAGTTCCCGAGCGGTTGTGATACTTCGAGGTTCGTTGATATGGTCGCGACACGCCTCCAGAAATGCCGCGTGGCGCACTCTAACCCACGGATAGCTGACGTCCCCAACAAACATGAGCTCTCGGTGTCCAAGCCCCAGCACGCTCTCGACAGCATCCAACTCGCCTTTGAAGCCGTCGTATCCAACTTGATCAAAGTACTTTTCGCCTTCAAAGTCCACGAGGTTGTTTCCAAAAACCACAAAAGGAATCCGCAGTGCCTGGATTCTTGTAAGGAAGTTCGGATGATTTGTTCCGGACAGGATCAGACCATCAAACAGTCCCCGCTCATCCAGGATCGAGGGGAGATTGATCTGCCAGGGCGGAGCCGTCGAGTCATATTTGACGCCCCCGAACATCACGTGCTGCTTTAGCTCCCGAGCACAGTCTTCTACCCCTTGAAGGATTCGCGCGTGGAAGGAATTCGGAAACTTTCGGTTACTTAGCAGGAAACACACAATTTCCGAGCGCCTTCGCTGAATGCGCCGTGCTTGCGCATTGGGGCGAAATCCCAAATGGTGGATGGCGCGCAACACCCGTTCACGCGTTTCCAGCCTGACGTGATAACCGCCGTTCAGAACACGTGAAACAGTTCCAAGGCCTACGCCAGCCTCCCGCGCAACGTCGCGGATCGTAGCAGCATCACAGATCGAATTCATCTTCGTCCCCTGCCTGTCTCAGAAGGCTGACCTAGTTTTCGCCCTTCTCCGCCGTGTACTCGAACTCGGTGCCCTGCTTCGCAATGGTTCGGCCTTGTGCGGAGCGTCTAAGCCGTGCCATGACCGCCACGCCCGCAATTGTTAATCTACCAGAACGAAAATAATCCTTGACAGATAAGTTGTCTAGTGTTATATCATGGAACCGTTTCCGTCATCTCTCGCGTCGGATTTGGGACTAAGAGCACATCTTGCATGACGAAATGGGGGCCTCGATTCCTGTATGGGAGCGACTGTCATCACCCCGGACGGAGCCCCATCGCATTGTGCTCACCCGGGCCACATATTCAATCTTGTTTGTAAGGAGGGAGAAGATCACATGACTGGCAATGCTTCAAATCACTGCGCAAGTCCCAACGGCTTCGTTCGCAGTGCCATTCTGGCCGCTCTCGCTTTCTCATTAGTCCTGGCAATTCCCACAATCGGCGCGGGTCAGGTCCTCTACGGCACTCTGGTTGGCAACGTCGCAGACCCCACCGGCGCGGCCGTGCCCGCAGCCACCGTCACAGTCACCCAGACAGAAACTGCCCTAACCCGCCAGGTGCATACCGATTCACGCGGCGGGTACACGGTTTCCACGCTTGCAGCAGGCACGTACACGGTCAAAATCGAAGCCAAAGGCTTCAAGACGTTTTCAAGGTCTGATGTGCCTGTGGCCATCAACACCGTCAGCCGCGTGGACGCTACGCTTCAGATCGGTGCGGTGAGCCAGACGGTAGAGGTCAGCGCCAGCGCTGCCGTGCTGCAGACTGATCGTGCTGACGTGCACCACGACATCACAGCGACCACTCTCGAACAGGTGCCCCTGCCGCCGGGTAATAATTTCCAATCAATGGTGAAAACCCTGCCCGGTGTCACGCCGCCAACTACAGCCCATTCTATCCCCACTAATCCGACACGGGCTCTCCAATACAACGTCAACGGTACCAGCGAGTATGGGAATACGGTCCGGATAGACGGCGTTACCCAGTACAACATCTGGGTGCCTGAAAACACCTCTTATATCCCCTCCTCCGATGCCATCCAGGTTGTGAACGTGACGACCGCCGACTTTAATCCCGAACAGGGGCTGGCGGGCGGCTCAACCACCAATGTGGAGATCAAGAGCGGCACCAACCAGATCCATGGAGACCTATACGAATTCCATTTTGACAACAATACCGAGGCCCACAACTTCTTTGATCCCAATAACGGCATCACTCGCAAGCCTAAGGACATTTTCAACCAGTTTGGCGCCAGCATCGGCGGGCCCATCAAGAAGGACAAGCTGTTCTATTTCTCAAACGTCGAGTGGACGCGCCAGCGGCAGTTTGCCACCCGTACCGCTACGGTTCCGACGCTTGCCATGATGCAGGGCGATCTGCAGGGTAATGATGCGGCGAACGGACTGGATCCCAATGCCAGCATCGTCTTCGACCCGACCACCGGCAACGCCGACGGGACGGGACGAACACAGATCTACGCCACCAACGATCCTAATGACGCCGCCCATTTCAACTCGCTCTGCACCAGCGCGCAGTGCCTCAACATGATTCCCACCAGCCGCATCAGCCCGACGGCCACCACCCTCATGAACCTGCTGCAGCAGGCACCGGGTCGGTTCCAGTCGAGCCAGAGTTCGGATGAGCCGAGCGATAACTACCTCGCGGCCACCTCGTTTGCCTTCAACCGCTTTACCACGGATGACAAAATCAACTGGAACGCCACCGACAAGTTCACCATGTACGGCCACATTGGGTTCCTGAAATTCGACGATCTGGATCCCCAGGAGTTTGGCGCGGTGGGCGGTAATCCGATCAGCGGCTACGGAGGGAACGAAGGGCACGGTTACGGCCACACCATCACGTTTACAGTGACCGGTAACTACGTCGCCAGCCCTCATTTCGTGGTGGATGGCAACTTTGGCATGACGCGCCAGGTTTCGAACTCCGCGCAGCTTGACATCGACAAGAACCTGGGGCTCGATGTCCTGGGCATTCCGGGAACAAATGGCACCCGGATTTTTGAAGGAAGTTGGCCGCGCTTTGCCATCAGCAACTACGACGACCTGGGCACTCACAACGACTACATGCCCTATTTCCGGAACGACCCTCAGTTTCTGTGGAGTGCCAACGCAAGCTGGATCCACAGCAACCACACCATCCGGTTCGGCGGAGCTTACTATATTACGCACCTGAACCATGCTCAGCCGGAATGGAACGGCGGTGGCGACACCATGCCGGGTTCAGGCGGCTTTGAATTTGGTTCCGGTCCCACGGGATGCCAGGCGCTGGCGGCAGACACAGTCGCCTCGGCGAACAATTGCTTCGATGCGTCATTGGAGGCAGGCGACGGCGCAGATACCAATGCCTACAATGATTTTGCAACTTTCCTTCTGGGGCTGGACACGGCCTACGGCAAGAACATCATGGTGCCTGACGCATTCCACACCGTCACCCATCAGCTCAGCATGTACGTGGGCGACCAGTGGCAGACCACCCACAAGCTGACCACACAGCTCGGCCTGCGCTGGGAGTATTATCCCATCCCGACCCGGGGCGGCACCCGGGGCCTCGAACGTTTTGACTTCGCCAAGAACATGATGATGCTCTGCGGCGTCGGCGATATCCCCACCAATTGCGGGACCTCGGTGAGCAAGACGATGTTTGACCCCACTATTGGCCTTGCTTACCGCGTTACACCCAGCCTTGTGGTTCGCGCCGGTTACGGGCTGACCAACGAGCCCTACAACCTGGCCGACGATCTTCGGACTAACTATCCAATCCTCATTCCGCTCTTCGTTAGCGCGGATTCTTTTCAGGCGACCGGCGCGCTGGACGCAGCCAGCCTTCAGAATAGTCCGGTGGGATCAAGTCTTCCGATCGGGATTCCTCTTCCCGCCACACCGGACCTGACCCAGCCAGAGGTGCCTATTCCGAACGACGTGAACCTTGCGACAACGGTTGGTGACTTGCAGCGGGGTTACATCCAGTCCTGGAATCTCACCCTGGAAAAGCAACTACCCAGCGGCTGGCAGGCCCAGGTGGGTTACGTCGCAACGCGAACCATTCGACAGCTCGGCTTTCAGGATATCAATGCCGAAACGCCTATCGGCCCTGCGGGTTGCACGGTGGGCGTGGATTGCGGCGGGCACGACAGTCAACCCCTCAACTATGCCAGCGCTACAACGGGCTGTTCCGGCGTGCCCTCAAATGCTCTCCGTTGCCGTGTCGGTGTTACTTCAATCATCGCGCCCATTGCAAACACACATTACGACTCCCTCCAGAGCATTCTCCGGCACCAGTTTGCCCACGGTTATCAGGTGATGGTTGCCTACACCTGGTCAAAGAACCTCGGCATGGCGGGGGTCAGTAACGAAAAGGACAGCGCCGAAATTCAGACGCCTGCCTTCTATTATCTCAATCGGGGACTTTCCCCGCCGGACCGCCCGCAGAACTTCCAGGCGGTATTTATCGGCCAGTCGCCGTTCGGGGCCGGTAAGCGCTGGATGACGAGCGGGATCGGCTCCAAAATCTTTGGCGGCTGGCAGGTCAGCGGAGTCATGTCAAAGGTCTCCGGAGCCGTCTTTAGAATACGCTCGACAGGGTCGTCCCAAAGCAACCTGAACGCTTCGGTAGGTAACACCCAGCGTCCAGACCGTGTGAAGTCTGACATTGCCATCCTGAGCGCTTATGGTCCGCATACCAAATGGTTTGACACCACAGCGTTTGCGGCGGTGGATGACAAGAACCGTTTCGGGACTGCGCCGTTCTATCCCCTGCACGGGCCGCCGCTGTTCGACCTGGACGTGGCCCTTGCTCGCAACTTCAAGTTGACTGAGCGTTTTAATCTGCAGTTCCGCGCGCAGTCGATTAACTTCACGAACACACCCCATTTCGGCTCTCCCGAAGGAAACTTCAACAGCAGCAACTTCGGGCGGGTGAATGGGTTGGCAAACACAGGCCGCGACGGCGGAGTGGACGCACGACAATTCATCTTCACCGCCAAGCTGAGCTTCTAGTCCAGGCCCTCTGGATGTGGTGAACTCAACCCTCAGGGGATCGCAGCACGACGCGGTCCCCTTCTTTTTTGGAAGGACGATGTGACAGCTTCTGCCCCGTGTTCTCTATCCGTTTGTCGAAGCCAGTGATTCCCCGCCCCATGAAGCCTCGATTTCTTCGAGAGTGCGCCCTTTGGTTTCCGGAACCAGCCAGAACGCGAATACGAAAGCAGCCACACAGGCGGCGGCATAAATCCAGAATGAGAACTTCGCCCCCACCGCGCCAATCAGGCTTAAGAAGGTCATGCTGACCACCAGATCGAAAATCCAGATCGTCACCGAAGCCACGGACATGGCCTGGCCCCTGATAGTAGTGGGATAAATCTCCGAAATCAGCAGCCAGAACACTGGACCGAGCCCGATGGCGAAGCAGGCCAAATAAGCCAGTACATCTGACAGGATTGCGGCACGGGAAACATGGGTCGCCCCGAACAGGTAGCCGAGGAAAGTAAGGCTCACCAGCATTCCCCCGATTCCGAAGAGCAACAGCGGCCTGCGTCCCACGCGGTCCAGCAGGAACAGCGCCACGATGGTCAGAACCAGGTTGACTCCTCCCACCAGTACCGTGGCCAATATCGCGCTCCTCGCGCTCTGGAATCCCGCCATCTGCAGGATGGTTGGCGTGTAATAGATGATGGCGTTCACTCCCGTAATCTGCTGAAAAATGGCAAGCCCCACGCCGATCATCAGCGGCTTCCTGAAACGCCCGCCGAAAAGGTCCCGAAATCGCAGCCTGTCAGTTTCCGTCACCACCTTCAGCTCCTCCAGGTGGCGGAGGGCATCCGCGCTGCTCTCAACCCGGTCGAGAATCCTGTAGGCCTCATCCGCCCGCCACCTTGTCACCAGCCATCGTGGACTCTCAGGAAGGAACATCAGGGCGATGAGCAGAATCAGAGAAGGGATAACGGCGCTGATGAACATGGCCCGCCAGTTAGATGAATCAGAAAACAGGTAATCGACGTAGTAGGCAACCACAATTCCCGTAACGATGGCCAATTGATTCAGTGTGACCAGTGCGCCGCGGATCTTGGGCGGAGCCAGTTCCGCGATGTACAGAGGCGTCAGCATCGACGCGATACCTACGGCGATGCCAACCACAAATCGCGCCAGCAGAAACAGAGGCAGGCCATTCGCCAGGCCTGTCAGCACAGCAAACACACCGAAGAGAATCGCGTTCACAATCAGCACGGGCCTGCGCCCATAGCGGTCGCCGAAAAATCCTGCACAGCCCGCTCCAATCGCTGCCCCCGCCAGCACGATGCTCACCGCCAGTTCCGTCTCGAGGGGCGTCAACTGGAATTGCTGCCGGACAAATAGAATGGCGCCGGAAATTACGCTGGTGTCGTACCCAAACAGCAGTCCTCCCAGCGCCGCAGCAAACGCAATCGCGAGCGCATAGCCGCGTTTACCCAGTCCAAAAGCAATTTTCGGCATGAGACCTCCCCCGAGGCTTACGATGGTAAACGATGTCGAGAGGCTTGTCACTGCTCGCGATACGCGATTGTTTGATGTATATTCTTAACGTTTACTGTTGTGTCCACGCCTTTTTAGCGGGATCACTGCTCGCATGAGAAAGTTTGGCTTTCAAACCACACTGACCGCAGGCTTCGTGCTCCTCGCGCTTCTTTGCAGTTATCAACAAATCCTGCCGGGCCAGTCGAACCAGGTCTCGCAAGCCGAAGATATCGCCATCGACACGCAGGCGCCTTCGCATCCTTTTCCTCACTATTGGGAACAGATGTTCGGTTCGGGACGCGCGCTCCTGTCGCTGCGCCAGAGTTACCGTCATGATCTCAAGGCAGTGAAAGCCGTAACGGAATTCCGGTACGTGCGTTTCCATGCCATTTTTGACCGCGATGTAGGGCTTTACTACGAAGACAAGCAGGGCCACGCCGAATATAATTTCACCATTGTCGACCAGATTTATGACGGCCTGCTGGCGAAAGGAATCCGCCCCTTCGTAGAACTCAGCTTTATGCCACAGGCGCTGGCCTCAACACCCCAACAGCAGGAATTTTTTTACCATCCCTACATTGCGCCTCCGCGGGATTGGAGCCAATGGGGGAATCTCATTACGGCCTTTGCCCAGCACCTGATTGCGCGTTACGGCGTCGATGAGATCTCGCAATGGTATTTCGAAGTGTGGAATGAACCGAACATCGGGTTCTGGGCAGGCGAACCCAAGCAGGCCACCTACTTTCATCTCTACGACGTCGCCGCCCGGGCGATCAAAGGCGTCAGCCCGCGGCTTCGTGTTGGCGGGCCGGCAACCGCCCAGGCCGCATGGGCCAGCGCTTTCATAGCTCACTGTGCCAGGGAGAAGGTTCCCGTCGATTTCGTCTCAACCCATGTTTACGGTGATGACACGGCGGAGGACGTTTTTGGCACTCATCAGAAGATTCCACGGCGCGATATGGTGGTGATGGCCGTCCAGAAAGTTCACGATGAAGTTGCCTCATCGCCCATGCCGCATCTCCCCATCATTTTCAGCGAGTACAACGCTACTTATATGAACATCCCGAACATCACCGATTCAGCCTTCATGGGTCCCTGGCTGGCGGAGACCATCGCCCGCTGCGACGGATTGCTGCACCTGTTATCTTACTGGGCTTTTTCCGATGTATTCGAGGAGCAGGGCGTGGCCAAAGCGCCTTTTTACGGCGGTTATGGTCTCGTAGCCACGGGCCATATTCCAAAGGCTGCTTACAACGATTTCGCTCTGCTGCATCGCCTCGGCACGGAACGGCTAACTGAAAAGTCCGGTCCGGTCATGGTCACGCGCCGCATCGACGGGACGCTCGCCATCGCGCTTTGGAACTACGCTCCGCCCGGAAATGATGAAATCGCCCGAACGTACAAGCTTTCACTTGAAGGTCTCAGCGGCTCTCATCACGCCATCATCTGGACAGTTGACGAGCATCATGGCTCACCGCTTGCCACTTGGGAGGCGATGGGCAAGCCGAACTTCCCCAGCCGCAACCAGCAGGAAATTCTGCGCCAGGCGTCCCAAATCCCCCCGCCTGAAATCGAAGAGGTTGAGGCCGGCACGCCAGCAGTGACGCTCAAGCTCCAGCCGCACGCTTTATCCTTAATCGAGATTACCCAATAGCAGACAGCCAGCTTGTCTCAATTTTGGCCGCGAGATGTCCCACAGCCGGCAAGCGAGGACTCCGCGTTTTTTATGCCGGGCAGTTCGATTAGATGGCGGGTTGGATGAGTATTCGTCTGATGCTCGTTTTATCCCGCTGTGCTCATAGATGTGCCGGTAAAGGGCAAATTAGTTGCAGAATAGTGACAATCGCCTGAACGCCTTCACGTAGACTCCAGTTGCGGGAACCGGCTCTTCGTGATGGGCGTAAATGCCGGCTCGCATTGCCGGGACCCCAGTATTACTGGCCGGCGTCTGCTGCGCTCTTTTCGCACTAAAAGGTCGCGGACCGCGGGGAGACTGGATCACCAGTGGCTACTTCTGCGATTGCCGACTTGTTGCCGCCTCGGGCAAGGCAAGCTCCCGGCAAATCCCACGTCTCCAGATTTTCTGTCGTTTGCCTGCTGCTGGGGACTGTGGCCGCTCTCTATTTCCAGCTTTTTATCTTTCCCAGCATTCCGCTCCTCGCCCAGGGCGACCAATCGATTTACCTGCTGAACGGCCGTCGTCTGCTGCATGGGGAGGCCATCTACCGCGACTTCTTCTATTTCACGTTCCCCGGCACCGATTCTACTTACTGCCTCCTCTTCAAAGCCTTTGGCGTACGAGCATGGATTCCGAATATTATGTTGATCCTGCTTGGAGCGGGGATTATCTGGCTGGCCGTCTACATTTCACGCAATCTAATGTCCGGCCATACCGTTTTCCTCCCTGCCCTGCTATTCCTTGCCTTCCCGTACCACGCCGTCCTCGACGGGACCCATCACTGGTACAGCACGTTGGCGATTATGGCGGCCCTTGCCGTCGCGCTTAACAACCGCACGCCGGGCCGGCTGTGCATCGCCGGGGCTTTTTGCGGAATTGCTACGTGGTACACCCAATCGGTGGGTCCTGCCGTTGCGCTGGCGTTGGCATTGTTCCTGGTCTGGGAGCAACAGAAAAAGAAGGGTGCGCGGCGCCTGATTCTGAGGAATGAGGCCTTCCTCCTTATCAGTTACTTTTTAACAGTTACTGTCCTGACTGCCTATTTTGCGGCCAAGGCAGGCCTGGGGCGGTTTCTCTGGAGCACGCTGATCTTTGTCCTCAAGTATTTCTCTGCCGACTGGTTCAGCAACTGGCACGTCTATCTGACACACCGCCCGCCAACGCATGGATGGCCGAACCTGTTGGAATGGGCAGGCTGGCTCTTCATCCACGCCCTTTTGCCTCCCGTCTACCTGTTATTTTTCGCCTGCCAATGGCGCAGAAAGCAGACCGCTGCGGAACCGAGCCGGCGTGATGAGCAGCTTATGCTAGTGGCTCTTGTGGGGCTATGTTCACTTCTCGCCGTAGCCTCAGCGCCATCCTATCGCCGCCTGTGTACGGTCTCCCTGCCCGGCATTATCCTGCTTGTCAGCTTCCTCGATTCACCGGGGAATTGGAAAAGGGCTACCAGATGGGCCATATGGGTCATCAGCGCGGTCTGGATTGCCGTCGCGCCTCTGCTCGTCCAAATGCATTGGCGTGGCTTTCTCGACCTCTCTACGGGCAGGACGGCATTTCTTGAACCCAAAATATACGCGGAATACGACTGGATTGCGAAGCGGGCAGGTCCAGGTGACAGCCTCTTTGGCAATCAACTTATCTGTTTTTCACTGGGATTGACTGATCCAACGCCTCTTGACTATGTAACCGCTTCGGACTATACCAGGCCTGAGCAGGTTCAGACTCTCGTGGAATCGCTCGACCGGAATCAGGTCCGGTATATCCTCTGGTATTCGGGTCTGCCCATTACACACCGCCGGCAGCCTTCAGGTGATAATCTGGATCCGCTTCGGACCTACCTTCAGGCTCACTATCAGCTCGCAAACTCATTTCCTAATGGCGACCGGATTTTTGAAAGACGAGAGTGAACGAGCTCGCACCACCACGCAGCGCTTACAACTTAGACGTTTCTTTGCGCAGTGTTCTAAATCGTTCCAGTGCCGCCCATGATAAGGTCGACTTCACCCATACCGCCCTCGACCTGGATGTTGAGGTTTACTGGCGACTTGCCGTAGGAATTATTGGTGTAGGCGTCGCCATCCCGGGAAAAGCCGTTTGCATGGACCTCGCCGAGACCACCATGCACGGTGGCCCGAACACCAACATCGCTAGGCAAATGCAGCGTTAGCTGGCCGACTCCGCCATGTATCGCGGCGGCGAGGTCATGCTGCCACGCTCCGTCCAGATCGATATCAGCCTCACCCGCGCCTACGTTCAGATTGAACTGGCTGAGATTCAACCCTGCAAGCTTGAAGTTGGCCTTTCCGGCGCCCATTTTGACGTTCATCTCCATTGGCACCTTTCTGTTCAGCCGGACATCCCAATCACATCGGGTTTTGCCCCGATAGCTGTGGCCGCCTGACGGTTGCTGGATGGTCAGCGTGCCCCGATCTCCAGTGGCGTCATACCGTACTTCCGGTTTCCAGGCATCGACGTTATAGGTGAAATCGGCGTCCATTAACTCGCTGCCGCCATCGGCAACGCGAAGCTCGCCCGCTCCCATTTTGATCTCGACATCAACTGTCTTCTGTTGCCCGAGAGGGATGCTCTTGGAAATCGTGCGTATTTCGCCCACTGGCGGCCCGCCGGAACTGTTGCATCCGGCCATGCAGAGACTTAGCAGAGCGCAACAGGCGAGCCCAATGGACCGACCCCGCCCTCGATAGCATGCTGAAGCCGGCGTTCGTGCCGGCATATTGGGCTTGTTCAACACTCTGGGGTTTTGGCGCACAGTTCCCTTCCGGTGAAACTGCTGAAATGGATTTAGCTTTCCGGACATTTGGCGCGCGAGCACAGAACCATGATCGGTGTGCAAGAACGCCGCATGGCGGACTCTAAACCCACTCGCCCCGGCGCATCACGCGTTCTGCCTTGCCGTCTGCCGTTAGACCGTCCACATCGATCATGTTCGATCCGATCATCCAGTCCACGTGGATGAGACTCTCGTTCGCTCCGCTTGCCGCCAGTTCTTCCGGGCTCAGCTTATTGCCGTTTTTCACACAATTGCTGTAGGCCTGTCCCAAGGCGATGTGGCAGGCGGCATTTTCATCGAAAAGCGTATTCTTGAACAGCAATCCGCTCGATGCAATCGGCGAGGAGTGCGGTACCAGCGAGACTTCGCCCAGCCGCCCTGCCCCGTCATCGGTCTCAATCATGCGCTGCAACACCTGTTCGCCGCGTTGCGCATGGGCTTCGACAATGCGGCCGGCTTCGAAACGCACGGCGATACCTTCAATCATCGTGCCCTGGTGTGACAGCGGCTTGGTGCTGGTTACGTGTCCTTCCACGCGGCCTTTGTGCGGCGTGGTAAACACCTCTTCTGTCGGCATGTTAGGAATGCAGTAGCGGCCGTTGCCCGCCATTGTTCCTCCGCCAAGCCACAAATGGTCATCGGCAAGACCTACCTTCAGATCTGTGCCCGGCCCCTTGAAGTGCAGGGTCGCATAGCGGCTCTGGTTCATGCGGTCGGCCCAGGCGTGAAGCTTGGCGTCATGGGCTTTCCAGGCGGCGACAGGGTCAGCTTGATCGGCGCGTGTAGCCTTAAAGATTGCCTCCCACAGGCGGCTTATGGCTTCCTCCTGCGACAGGTCCGGGAAGACAGCGACCGCCCACGCCGGAGTTGCACAGGAAACGATCGTCCAATTGATATCGTGCCTCGTGATCAATTCCATTGCCGGCCGGTAGGCCTTGGAAGTCGCGCGATTGGCCCGGCTCACTCTTTCCGGGTCCTCTCCGGAAAGCAACGCCGGATTGCCGCCCGCTATGGCCAGCCTGGCCGCACCGCTGCGGTACGCCTGGGCCATGCCTTCATAGAGCCAGGAAGCTGCCACGTCGAAACTGTTGTCGGACGCATGGCGATACCGCAACAGCGTGGACTCTTCATCTCCAAGCAGCGTTGTCACCAGTGTTGCGCCTGCTTTATAGGCGTGTTGCGTGATGAGCCGCACCAGAGGAACCGCATCCAGCATGGCCGTCATCACAAGTTGCTGCCCGGGTCCGAGCCCCAGTCCAACATGGACCGCAGCTTCTGCCAGGCGGTTGAGTTTCACTTTGAATTCGGGTGTGCGGGCAAACTGCCCTTCAGCCAATGCAGTTGTCGATGTCATGACGTCCATTATGGCTTGTGGCTCAGCAGTTGGCAACCCGTCGCATCCAGGTCATCCCTGCGCGACCAATAGGGCTGATGCGTTTCCAGCAAGGACAGCGCGATGGCCTCTCATTTTCGGAATGACCTGCGCCTGCGGTGCCACTCGCCAGACAAATAACCGCTACCAAAGTTCTATTGTCCTGATTCGAGGATTGATGCTAATTCCTATACAGGGTTGGTTGTGACGTACCGAGTACCACACGGACGTCCTAGGGTCCAAGGGAGGGGGCTTATGATTGGCACGATGTCAGTGGAAGATTTTGATCAACGAGTCAAGTCGATACTGGTCCAGGAATTCGTAGGAATTCTGCAATTGGGGCTTTTGTCAGAGGAGGCATTGCTGCCCGTCGTTTCCGGCATGCGGAATTCGCTGTGCGAGGCTTTCTTTTCGATGTCGACAGCGGAGGCGGAATTCCACCTTCAGGCTTTACGTGACCAATGCAGGGAAACAGCCAACAGCATCGTTGCCCTGGCCGATTCAGGATATTGGAACTAGGGCATCCGACGTACTGTCGATGCGATGTACTCCCGGCTGTAACCGACAGCCAGCCCGTTCATCCCTTTTCAAATACTTAATCAGCGGCGTCGGGTTTTCGCACCCGGGATGCCCACTTGCGGCTACAACCCTGTCGTAATCCACCGCGCCCACGTCCACTGGAGACTTCCTGCCCGTAGGCGTTAACCCTAGGTAATATGTGCCAAGTTGAAACAACTATGCTCTGTGGCCTTTTGGCACATGAAGTGCTTCAGCCAAGGTAGGTCAGACACGCTTCAACTCCTCCAGAATCGGAGTCCAGGAGGTTACACCGACAGACTTCCTGGACTCCGACTCCTCCTAAAAAATCAATCCTACTGCTTTCAACTATTTGGGCCCAGACGACCATCTTGCCTGCGAGCGCCTCGCAGAAAAATACGTCGATAACGAATTGGGCGAAGGATGTTCTTTATTTCACGGTTCTGGTAGTTTTTACTTCTTCCGTCATCCAGTTGCATCCTTTTTTCGTCCCTGGGTTCGGAGGAAAGGTAGTGGCGGAAATTCTCGAAGCAGCCCTTTCACTTGTGTGGTCTAATAAATTCTATCGCAGCTGCTTCGTTTCGCTGCTGCACAGCTCTTGATTCTAAATCGTGCAACCGACGAATCGAATTGCCGGCACTGAACAGAGAGCATCAAAGCCTTCCTGGATTCCCACGTTTTGTTGCAGCAGATGACAGCATCTCATGCGACTCAGGTGGAATTTCGCGAGCCTCAAGCTTCTTCGCCTCCAATCCCTTCCATTCCTGGCGATACCCGCCATCAGGATCGAACGCTATTACCGTATAAGTTCCAGGCTCGCGCACCAGCGGCGTGAAGGATTCGCCGTTCATCCGCACCGTGTAAATGATTTCTCCGGCCGGTTCTTTCCGAACCTGGACCACCTGGTCCCGCCAGCCTGGCGTTGCGATCTTTTCCAACCTCCACTGGGCGCCATGCAAGCCGTTATCGAATTGTTTAATAATGACAGGCCAGCCTGCGTAGGGTTTTGCATCCGGCGCAGAAGGATCTACCCAGCGGGGCCACAGCGTCACCTCGACTTCGCGCGTCTGCCGCTTGCACTTCAGAATCGAATAACCTGTTGCCCGGTGCCTCAGGCCCTCGAGTCCTGCACCGGCATATTGATATGGATTTGCCACGGACAGCACCGTAATGTGATTACCAAAGCGGTCCTGGTAATCGCCGGTATTCCGTGTTCCGGGCAAGGCGTTTATGCCTGGCTGATCCGGAAACCATCGGCGCGGCCAAAGGTTTGAAATGGCCGGCGTACAGACTGCGTAGACCCCGTCCCGAAAATTATCCACGCCGTAATGCGACGTGGTGCCCAGGTGTTGATCGCCGCTCAGGTGCATGGCAAAGGCCTTGCGCCATATTCGGATGGCGTCGTTCCTGCCGCGCTGAGGCCAGCCACCCGAATCGTGATCGGCCATCATCCAGTCGTGCGGCGGGTATTCATCCGGCGGAAGAATCGGCAGATTGGGATCGATGTTGTCGTCCGGATTGCCCGTCGGGGTAGTTTGCAAGCAGCCGAACAGCGTTTGCGAGACCGCAAACTTTATCCACGCGCCGCCGCTCCAGTCAGCCGCCCAGGACTCGAGAAAATCAAGCTGACGCTGTCCCAGCAACTCCGCCGTCGGCACGTCGTTCTTCCGGGCGTCCCAGCGAGGATCCTTCGGAAAACCATTGGTGATTTGAGCATCAGGGCATTTCATCTTCGGCGCCGATTTCCATTTGCGGTCTTCGAGAATCGCAAAACTGATGCCGCCCCACAGAAGGTGCGTGTAATAGACCGTGATGCCCTGCTCAATCGGCGTCGCTTCAAAGGGATCGGGCAAATGTGACGTCTGAGCTCGCTGCGCCATGTTCACCCAGCGCGGGGGCATCTTGTAGCCGCCTGAATCCTGTCCCGCATCACCTTGCATGGGCAGACCAGGATCGGTCTGTCTACCACCGCATCCCCAGAGATTGCCGTGGAACATGTCGTGGTCGTCGGTCATGCAGACTGAGGGAATGTCGCGGGTCAGGTCGCGAGTGGCCCAGCCGAACACGTACCACTTTCGCAGGTAGTCGTGCATTGAGGGAACCAACAACTCCGGGTCGCGCGTCTCCATTACTCCGAATCCACCCACCCGTTCGTAGACCTGGTCACCCGTCCAGAGCAGGACATCCGGCTTGTGCCAGCTCAGACTCTGTACCAAGTCCGAATGCGGAAAGCCCATGTCCCACACGCAGGTCAGCAGGCCCACCGTGATCTCATT
>DASUJZ010000079.1:0-10356 GCA_036278995.1 Terriglobia bacterium
CCGGAATCGACTCGGCAATCCACACCAGCCGGCCGCTGTGCGCATAAGGCAGCGGCCGCAGCACTACGGCGCTCACAACGCTGAAAATCGCCGTGTTGGCGCCAATGCCGAGGGCCAGGGTGAGCACGGCGACTGCCGTGACTCCCGGGTTGCGGCGGAGCTGCCGGAGGCCGTAGCGGAGGTCCTGGAGGAGTTCCTCGATGATGCGAATGCTCCAGCGGTCGCGGCATTCTTCCTTTACGCTGGCGACATTGCCGAACTCGCGCTGCGCGGCGTAGCGGGCATCCTCCGGCGACATCCCTTTGCGCAGGTTTTCTTCGGTGAGCATGTCCAGATGCGCGCGGATGTCTTGATCAAGTTGCCGTTCCAACCGCGCCTTGCCAAATAATCCGGTGAACTGTGAAAGCAGCGCTCGCAACCCTGTCATGTCAACCTCCGAAGCTTGTAGCGGCGGCTTTACGCCGCCATTTTGTGGCGCGGTAAACGCGCCGCTAGAGTGAGTCACGAACCACCGCCTCGTTCACCAGAACCGCAGCCCACAAGGGCCTGCGCTACAAAGGCGAAAGGTTGCAGACTGCAAAAACGGCATCTGCGCTACCCTAATCCCTGCGTTATTCGTAACGCAGCGCCACCATCGGATCGACTTTGGCGGCGCGGCGGGCGGGGATGTAACAAGCCGCGAGCGCCACGGCGATCATGATGAGCGAAACGGCAATAAAGGTGAGAGGATCGGTCGCCTTGACGCCGTAGAGCAGGCTTGAGAGGAATCGTGTCAGTGCCAGCGCGCCGGCAATACCCACAGCCACGCCGATCAAGGCCAGTTTCAGTCCCTGCCCGACAACCATCCGGAGAACATCATTCTTCTCCGCCCCCAGGGCCATGCGGATGCCGAGTTCATGCGTTCTCCGCGAAACCGAGTGTGCGATGATGCCGAATATACCGATCGCTGCAAGGATCACCGCGAGACCCGCAAAGGCGGCGAGCAGCATCATGCTGAAGCGGCGTCGAGCGAGCGAATCGTTCATAATCTGGCTCATGGTCATCACGTCGCCCAGTGGCTGGTCGGGATCGATTTGATGAACCGCGCGGGCTACTGCCGGGACCATGCCTAACGGTGGGACCGAAGTGCGAACGGCGAATGACATTGCAAAGTCCGGAAACTGCAATATGGGAATGTACATCGCCTCAACCGGAGTCTCATCTGCAAGACTGCTGATTCTGATGTTGCCCACCACTCCCACGACCTCGAAAGACATTCCCGGGGCGAACACGGTGGTCAAGTGCTTTCCCAAAGGATTTTCGCCCGGCCAGAAGCGCTTCGCCATTGCCTGGCTAATGACGATCACTGGCTGCGTGCCAGCCCGATCGGAATCAGTGAGAAAGCGCCCTGTTAGCAGCGGTACGCGCAGCGTCTGGAGATAGGCAGCAGTCACCAGGCTGGTAGTGACTTCGGGCTGCTCACTCGCTGTCCCGGCCGGTCGACCTTCGATAGCTATCGGCCAGTGGGATTCGCCGCCGGTCAAAGGCAAAGTGTTTGCACCGCCGACGGATAGGACTCCGGGCAGTGCGGCCAATCGCTGACCGACCTCATGAACCAATTGCCACTTTCGTGATGGGGTCGAATACTTGGATTGAGGCATCACCAAGCTGAAGGTCAGAAGATCGCTGGGATCGAAACCTGGAGAAGTGCTGCGCAGCGACCAGAGAGTGCGAATGAGCAGTCCTGCTCCGGCAAGCAGCATCAGCGAAAGAGCAATTTCCGAGATGACGAGCGCACGTCGCGTCCTTCCATGCCCCGAATACGAATCCGTCCTGCCAAGCCCTGCTTTTAGAGCCTTATTGAGGTCAACCCGGGTTGCGTGCAAACCAGCCGCCAAGCCCGACAGGATTCCCGTGAGGATCGAAACAGAGAGAGTAAAAGCCAACACCCATCCGTCCAGCCGGATTTCACTTGCACGCGGTAAGTGCAGGGCTGGATAGTGGGTAAATAGAGCAACGCTGAAGTAGGCGAAGAGCAACCCCAGAACGCCGCCGGCGAGTCCGAGCAAGGCAGTTTCCGACAGCACCTGCCGCAGCACTCGGCTGCGGCTTGCTCCGAGCGCCGTGCGGACCGCCATTTCCTTGCGGCGTCCGAGCGATCTTTCCAGCACAAGATTGCCGATGTTGGCGCAAGCGATCAACAAGACCAAAGCAACGGCTCCTAGTAGAATCAGCAGCGTGGGCTGGACCTCTCCTACCAGATCTTCATGAAGTGGCACGAGAACGGCGCCCCAGCCGCTGTCATCGTCAGGGTATTGCTCGGCGAGGCGACTGGAGATCGTATTCATCTCTGCCTGAGCGCTTGCAATCCCGACGCCCGGTTTTAACCGCGCAATCGCCAAGTAGGTATGATTGCCCCGTACAGCGCGCTCGGCCGCCGTCCAGCCAAGAGGAATCCAGACCTTGGCCCAACTTGGAGACCGGAAATTCGGCGGCATAATTCCGATAATCGTATAGGGCCGACCGTCAAAAGTGAGCTTCTGGCCGATAATGTTTCGGTCCGTACCGAAATGCGCGTGCCAGAAGTCGGTGCCAAGAATCACTTCCGCGGCGTGACCCGACTGTTCTTCCTCTGGCGAGAAATTGCGTCCGATCCAGGGCTCGACGCCGAGTACCTTGAAGAAATCAGCCGATATGCGAGCGGCCTTCAAGGCTTCGGGATGCTCTGTTCCGGTCAAGTTTAATGCGGCGAAATGATAGATGGCCATCGATGTGAAGGCTCGATTGCGCCTCTGCCAGTCCAGGTAATTCGCGGGGGCGATGGCGAAGGTTTTTATGCCGGGAAAGCTCTTGGCTGGGGGCGATTGATAGACTGCTACAAGCTTCGATGGATTGCGATACGGTAACGGCTGGAGCAGAACGGAATTCACCAGGGTAAAAACAGCCGTGTTGGCGCCGATGCCGAGCGCGAGGGTGACTATCGCAACTGCCGTGAATCCCGGGTTGTGGCGGAGCTGGCGCAGGCCGTAGCGAAGGTCCTGGGCGAGTTCCTCGATGATGCGAATGCTCCAGCGGTCGCGGCATTCTTCCTTTACGCTGGCGACATTGCCGAACTCGCGCCGCGCGGCGTAGCGGGCATCCTCCGGCGACATCCCTTTGCGCAGGTTTTCTTCGGTGAGCATGTCCAGATGCGCGCGCACGTCTTCGTCGAGCCGCTGTTCCAACCGCTCTTTGTCAAATAATCCGGTGAACTTTACAAACAGCGTTCTGAGAGAGGCCATGTCATGCTCCTTTCCCGCGCGTCAGACGTGGTGCGACGAAAATTATGAATTATGAGTTCTGGGTTCTGAGTTCCGAGCGTTGAGTAGCGGCCATCCGCTTGAATCCGGAATCTTCCACGAGAATTCAGCACTCATAATTCATAATTGCATTCATCTTTCACACTGCATCCTTGCCGGGCGCTACCGTTCTGCGCCTGCCAGCATTCGCGCGATGACAGCGGTCATGCGTTCCCAGTTTTCAGCTTCCCTTTTGAGCTGGCGGCGGCCGGCGCGGGTCAGCGAATAGAACCGGGCGCGGCGGTTATTTTCTGAAACGCCAGTTTTGGACGCAATCCAGCCCTTCTGCTCGAGGCGTATCAGCGCCGGGTAGAGGGTGCCCTGGTTCAGTTCCAGAAGGTTTTCCGACACCTGCTCGATGCGGCGCGCGATGCCAAAGCCGTGCATCGGCCCCATCGTCTCAAGCGTTTTCAGGACCATCAGGTCAAGCGTGCCTTGAAGGACTTCAGCTTTTTTCTCACCCATTGGGAAAACTCGCAGAGCTTCCAAAAGCCGAAACTCTGCACTACCTTTCATTTAGAATGCCAACAGGGCAGACTATGTCATGTTCCGACACCTGTTGATTGTCAATAGGTACTTTCAAGAAAACTTTCCAGCAAACCGCGCTACATCGCTCTCATTTTGAGTACCAACAGCAGAGACTGTACCGCCAGATCTGTTGATTGTCAACAGGTACTTTCAAGAAAACTCGCAGAGTTTCGAAAACCTGAAACTCTGCGCGACCTTTCACATGTGGCGTAGAATAGGCGGCATGATGAAATGGCTTGTGATTGGAGTTGGGGACATTACCACCAAGCGGGTGCTGCCGGCGATTGCGGAAGAGGAACAGAGCAAGCTGGTTGGCATCGTTACTCGCGATCCGGCGAAGGCCGGGCCTTACGGCGTGCCGGGGTTCACAGACCTGCAGGAAGCGCTGGCGAAGACGAGGCCTGACGCCGTCTACGTGGGCTCGCCGGTTTTTATGCACGCTCCGCAAACCATGATTTCACTGCGTGAAGGCTGCCACGTGTTGTGCGAAAAGCCCATGGCCATGAACTATCCCGAGGCCGAAATGATGGTGGAAACGGCCGAGGCGGCAGGCCGCACGCTGGGCATCGCCTATTACCGGCGAACGTATCCCAAGGTGCATCGCGCGATGGCCCTGATGCGCGAGGGCGCGATCGGGCAGCCGGTGCTGGCCTATGCCTCCTGCCATTCCTGGTTCAAGCCGGAAGACGAATTCCGCGCCTGGCTGATCGATCCCGACAAAGCGGGCGGCGGGCCGCTCTATGACATCGCTTCGCACCGGATTGATCTGTTCAACTTCATTTTTGGCCAGCCGGCACGCGTGCGGGCGCAACTGTCAAACGCGGTAAACAGGACGCCGGTGGAGGATTGCGCCACGGTGCTGATCGAATACCTGAACCACGTCCGAGCAATTGTTGACGTCCGCTGGCACTCGCATGTGGACCGCGACGAGTTCCGCATTATCGGCAGCAACGGCGAATTGGAACTAAGCCCGCTGAACGGACCCGCGCTGGTATCTCCGCAGCGACGCGAAGAGATTCCAAATCATGCGAACATCCACTTCCCTTGCGTCGAAAATTTTGTGGAGGCCGTGCTTGACGGCCAGCCGCTGCTCTCAAGCGGCCGGACGGCGTTGTGGACCGACTGGGTGACGGAGCAGGCGGTGAAAGACAACCTGCGAACATAGACTAATGCCTTGCGGCAGCGCGGTGAGTCGCCTGCGCAAGCGGAGCCCCCAACAGAAATCGAGGAATGCCATGATTTTCCCCGTCCCGCGCGAAGTGACCAAGCAGAACGGACGCCTGACGGTAGATGAGTCCGCCGTAATCCTGGTGCCGGAGCTTGCCTCGAGTTCCGATCTGTTCCTTGCCTCGTTCCTCTCGGCTGAGATGGCGAGCCAGTATGGGATGCCTCTCAGGGTCCGCCGCACGAATGCAATTCCGAAGGCCGAGCAATTTTTCCTGATGGGCGATGCGTCGAATCCGCTGGTGCGGCGATACCAGGAGACTCGGGGAATTCAAGCCTCAGATGGCGCCGCGCGGCCCGAAGGCTACGTGCTGGACGCTACAGAGCGATCGGTTGCAATTCTTGGCAACGACAAGCCGGGCGCGTTTTACGGGCTGCAGACACTCCGCCAGGTTCTTGAAAAATCTGACGGCGGGCTTTCCGTTCCGGCGCAGCGGATTGTGGACTGGCCGCATCAGCCGTTCCGTGGAATCTACATTTTTCTGCCCGGCCGGCGCCACATTGCGTATTTCAAGCGATTCGTGCGCGACGTGATGGCGCCCTCGAAGCTAAACAGGCTGATTGTTGAAATGGACGCGGGAATGCAATTCGATCGGCATCCGGAACTGAATGCCGGTTGGATCGACTTTACGAAGGACATGAAATACACTCGCCGCGGGCGCTCCACCGGCCCGCACGAGCAGTTCCAGGATTCCGGCAATATGGTTTTTACGGATGGCGGCGTGCTGGAAAAACCAGAGGTCGCGGAACTGGTTGAATACGCGCGGCAGCATCACGTGGATGTGATTCCGGAGATTTCCACGTTGACGCACTCTTACTATTTGTTGACCCGTCACCGGGAGCTGGCAGAGATCCAGGCGGCCGAGTGGCCAGACACTTACTGTCCAAGCGCTCCAGCAACTTACAGCCTTATATATGATGTAATGGATGAATGCCTTGAGGCGATGAAGCCGCGCATGGTACACATCGGCCACGACGAATGGCGGATGCCTTGGGGAATCTGCCCTCGGTGCAAAGGAAAAGACCCCACCGTCCTCTTCGGCCAGGACGTCAACAAGATTTATGCTTACCTGCGAGAGCGCAATGTTGAGGTTGCCATGTGGGGCGACCACCTGATCGAGCGAGTCAGAGGAAAGGGCCTGCGGCATGGCGACAGCCCCGAGGGATATCAATACCAGATGCCCGGAGCGCTTTCTCCCCAGCAAGTGCATGAGTTAATTCCAAAAGATATCCTGATCTTCAACTGGTTCTGGAATAACACCGAAAAAGGCTCTGGGGAGGACAATGACGCCGCGGTGGAGGATTTCGGTTTCCATCAGGTGTACGGAAATATGACGCCGGAGATCCAGAATTACGATGAGCGCAGCCGGCGAAAGAGCGTGCTGGGCGGTGCGCCTTCCAGTTGGGCGGAAACCACCGAATTCAATTTTGGCAAGGACATGATGTATGACATCCTCGGCTGCGCCAATCTCACGTGGTCGCCGCACGCGCTTGCACCGAAGGAAATTTCGGAGGCAGTCCAGAAGGCGCTGCCTGGCTTTCGGCGAAGAGTGTCCATGAAGCTCTGGCCGAGCGCAGACGATCCGGTGGAGGCCATGGACATCAGCGCGCATCTGAACACGCCATCCGGCAAAAACAATCCGGCGGGCCTCGACTTTGCCTCGCTGCGCAGCGGGACCATTCGCGCAGGCGCGATGCAATTCAATCTGCCCGACCCGGAAAAAAACGGCGGTAAGCATGCCATAGTGGTTGCCACGGGAGAGACAAGCACCGAATCAGGCGCAGCGACAATTCCCTTGCGCGAGGACGTCAGCAGTATCATTTTCCTGCATGCCTGTTCCCTGCCCTCGCGGAATTCCATGGCGTTTTACGAAACCTGGGACGAGGCCGACACTGCGGACCTGCTGGGCGTTTATCAATTCGTGTACGATGACGGGCTGGTGGAAACGGCCCCCATCCGCTATGGCGTGAACATTCTGGAGACCGGCTGGGGCAAAAACCACGAGCCGGGAAATGTGGCCTGGCAGGCCGAGCTCGTCGATTGCGGCAAGAATACCGGCGAGCGGGTGACGTTTTTCGCCTTCGAGTGGATCAATCCGCGTTTTGGCAAACGTGTTAAGGAAATCCGGCTGGAGGGAATTTCGGGGTTCAAGGACCTTCGCGGCAAAACCATCTCCGGCAATGACATCGTGCTGCTGGCCATGAGCGTGGTCAGGCAACGGCAAGCAACAAAGCTAACTGCAACCAGAAGCCCCTGGGCTTGAGAGGCGAAGATCTTCTGGTGGAGTGCGTCCGAATCCCCATCACGTAGCGCAAAGCCGCTATAGAGTGCGGAGCGGGCTCCCGCCTTCGGCCCGCAAGTTTGCTGCCGCGCGAGCTACAGTGTGAACAGCCAGGAAGCGGGCCTCAATTACGGCGGCACGCCGCCGCACTCCATAGCCTTTGGCGGGCGCTACCAAGCAACAACGATCAGGGCATAGGTCTTCATTTCGGGAAGGCTGAAGGATGCGGCCTGCGGTCGAGTTTTGAATGGAAGATCGACCGCTGCGCTGTGTTCAAGCTCGTAAAGCTTCACGCTCTTCGCTATTTCCCGCTCGGGTACGCGGTACACGATGTCGATGCCGGAAATTGTGGGAGCCGTTTTGGCGTTATAGTTCACCAGGTGCACCATCGCACGTCGCTGATCCGATTGCCATGCGAGGTTCGCCACCAGGAATTCCGGCCCTGAGATATCGACGGGCATTGCGGCATTGGCGGCCCATTGAATCTCGCTGACAAGTTCTTCCGAATTTGCAGGGCGCTTCCAGAACTTTTTGTCGATGGTGAAGTACGGCTCCGGCTTCGGAAGCGGCCCGTCAAACGGGATTCCGGGGAAGTACACGACCCGGCCCTTCCCCACCAATTTCCGGACTGGCAATCCTGAGGAAATCTTGACCGCTCGTACATGTTCTTCGTAGGAAGTCGCGGTTTGCTGCCCGTCTGCCAAACCTTTCAAGCCCGGCTCGATCCGCAGCCGGCGCCATTCGTCGTAAAGCCCAGCCTGGCCGGTGGCAATCAAGCCGCCTCCGTTTTCAACAAAGCTTCGAATTTTGGCGATCTGCTCATCGGAGAGGCATTCCGAGTCCGGAAGAATCAGAACTTTCAGGCTGGAGAGATCAGGCAGAGGCTCGTCGAAAATCAGATGAAACGGGATGCGCGACTCGATCAGTGCCTGCTCAACCAGGATGGCGCTCAACTGCGCTCTGGCGTTGTGATAGGTGATGGAAGGATAGGACCGCAAAACCCCGACGGTTGCCAAATCGCGCGCTCCAACGAATAGGTCGCGGTGCTTCTTGTAGAACGCGATGTAATCGAGCATCCAGGCGGAAAGCGGAGCGCTGCCGGCCCTGCCAATCGTCTGGTTGAAAGCCAGCTTTTCCGCTGTGGCCACTTCGCTGGGAGAGACTGTCACCAGAACGTTGTCATAAGCCCGCGCCAGCTTGTAACTCCGGATCTTGGAAACCAGCCGCCCATCCTCAGGAAAATATTCAGCGAAGTTCCCCTCTTCGGTTACATAGGCGTCAGTCGAGGTAAGCAGCCTGGGGTGATCGATGCCGTTCATCCACGCGCGATTGCCGCCTGTAATGCCGTGAGGATTGATTTCGATGGCCACCTCAGGGTTAAGTGACTTGGCATAATCGGCCATCTGTCTCAGAGCGTCTGCCATCATCTGGCAGCGGAAATCAATCCACTCCTGAATGGCGGGGTCGAAGATGATCGCCATTCTCTCCGGCGAATTGTTCCGGTTCCACTGCGGCGGATTAATATGGTCAACATTCTCGAATCCAAACCGTTCGCGAAGTTTTTCCGGCGAATACTTCGACTTCAAGTAATTGCGGAATCCGTTGACGCAACTCGGACTGTGGCAGGAATCGGGTTCCGGATTGAGATCGAAATTATCAAAATGGATGTAGTCGGTCTTGACCTCCTCCACCACAAACCGCACCAGCTTCTTGAGATATGCGAGATATTCAGGGTTTGAAAAGCACGGGCGGTAGCGGAAGGATTGCTGGTAGCCGTAGGTCAGCAGGATGGGCACTCCGCTGGCGTCCCGCTGGATCCAGTCCTTGGCTCGGGGCTCCTCGGCAAAGAACGTTTCGTACATCATCGTATTCCACTGGAGGTAGGTGTCAATCTTCATCCCGTAGCGATGCACAATCTCGGCAGTCCGCTTGGTTTCCAGCATCTCCGGCATTTCGGCGCTCATCCCAAATCCCTTGTAGAAATGGGTATGGAAGACTTCGACGCCCTGGTCTTTGAGCTGACGGATGAGAGCCTCACTCTGGTTCCAATCGTGGATTTTCCTGGCATCGAGCCCTTCACCGCCGCGCCGGAGAACATACATGTAGGGTTCGTGGATCCCGCCTGCCGTGATAAATCCGTTTTGCACCCAGCGCGCTTTTTTTAGCCCTTCAGCGGTAGCGGGAAATCCGCTTGCCCTGAGGTCCCCCACCTGAGCCGCAACCATCCCAGCCGCCACACTGCCCATAAAATCTCTGCGATTCATCAGTTCCTCCAAGCAGGATAACGGGTTATGAACGTCGGGAGTATAGCACAGAGGGCAGGAAGGGATTCTGCGGCCTCGAGGAGATCGCTGAGTGGTTAAGGCTTGCTTACTTCAGCGGCAATTGAAGAAGGTCTTTACGGGATGGTTGGAAATTTTCTGGCCGCGCGCAGGAGCACCGGGTGGGAAACCCCGGCTTCGGCCAGGGCGTTTGCGTTGGAGAGTTCCCCCGGGCGAAGGCTGGTGGGCCTGGGTAGAGTTGAACTACCGACCTCACCCTTATCAGTTGTCAACCAAGGCGTCAACAGGTTATAAGCGTGAGTGTTCAAGAGTGTGCAACAGTACTCGGAATGCGTTTAAACACGGGGCGGAATGTGTGTGGGGCCGTCTGCTGGTTTGCGCGTGAGTGCGCGTGAATGTGCGCCAGTTTTACCCAAGGGTGTACACTCTGCGGTACACAGGGCAGGTTCACGTTAAGCAGGCGCAAACGAGTCAAGGTTCTTTTGCTCAAGTAGT
Organism: Terriglobia bacterium; assembly: GCA_036278995.1. Taxonomy (GTDB): domain Bacteria; phylum Acidobacteriota; class Terriglobia; order UBA7540; family UBA7540; genus SCRD01. The sequence goes on from DASUJZ010000079.1 coordinate 10,129, forward strand.
GTTACACAAAATTTTTCCCCCCCAAAAACTGCTTAAATCGCCCTGCATTAAATTGGCCATGCTCAGACAGCTTTGACCTCTCACAAACGCAACCTAGGTCAAATGTGGGCCATTGTTGGGGGTGTTTTTGGACTATCGGGACGCCACGCTTCGCGTGCTTGGACTATCGGGACGGCATGGGAAGTTTTCTTAGGGTGCAAAAGGGACTGGTTTGTTCACCGCCCCATT
>DASUJZ010000080.1:0-18517 GCA_036278995.1 Terriglobia bacterium
TTAGTTGTACGCCACAGACATGAGCCGGCGAGCCATTGGGATCCAACTGCACATAGGTGAGCGATTTACCTGTTACTTTTGTGGTGTCGAGGTTGTCCGCTTGCAGGACTGGATCGACGAAATTGTTCCAGATATCATCAGCGCTGTAATTCGTCGCTCCTGTGCAATAAGTTGAATCAGCGCAGGGGGTCAGGACAGCCGCCTTCGCGCCTTCGCGGGCCGCCCGGGTAATGGTCTGGTACGTGTTGTATGCCCGGCCGAAGGTGAGGATCCCAAGCAGCAGTATCAGAAGCATCGGAAGGACAAGCGCGGCCTCGAACAGTTCGGCGCCGGATTCCTCCTTTAGCTTTGTAACCAGTCGGGCACAAAAACGCTTCACGCGCGTTCCCGGCGAATGACACATGCGTCCTCGTTCTACCCTTCGGGCGTAGACCATGTCCTTAATCCCTTTGAAATTGCAACAAAATGCTGCCTACGCCACTTGGAACAATCGCAAATCTGTCCTCAGAAATCGGCTTCCTATGGGCGCGACATCGCCCCAACTACGGCCGATCCTTTATATCAGTATCCGGAAATTCACCTATTGTCAAGAGGGTAAACCAAGTATTTATTCATTCGTTAATGCCGACCCAACAAACTCCCGGTCGCAAGACCGCCACCGGTCAGGCCCGAAGCTCCTCAAATCCGGGTAACATCTTGAAGGGTTTGCGCAGGGCGGCGATCGTTTCGCCCAATTGCTCGATTCTTGCTTCATCAATATTTCCCAGCAGCAGGGAAGCACGCTTTAGATAGTCAATCCGCTCCGGCACAAGGCCCATAATTCGCGTACATGTAGCGTCTACGGCTACGGAGTCGCTGCCGGCAACCAGGACCCCGCATGCCTTGGGGGTTCCCTGGATGGGGCCGTTTCCCTCCATCCCGACAATGCCGTCCACGATGGCAAAGTCCGGCCGGATGGTGCTGTTAATGTCCAGGATCGACTGGCTGAGGCCCGCCCAGTGCAGCACGTTCTTGGGCCAACCGTAGCAATTGCCGGGCACAATGCCGAACATGTTCTTCAGCGCGAGAGTAACCCCAACCCAGTGATGGGTTTTCATCTTGGGCATCGAGACCACAAAGTCGGCCGCCAGGACGGTCTTTGGCAGGCACAGAGATTTCAGTTTCGAGGCATGGGTGCGGGTTGACACCTCCGCAACCTCGTCCGTGTTCAGGTCCACGAAGCTTCGTTCCAGGGGGCCCAGGTAATCTCTAACCCGCAGCACTTCCAGAATTCCCTCCGTGTCGCGCTCGTGCCCAGGCCCCTCCGCGACGATGACGGACTTGGCGCCCAGCCGCAGAAATGCTTCGCGCGCGGCCCTGATCACCACGGGGTGCGTGTTGATAGTTCCTTCAGCATCGGGTTCCACAAAGTTCGGCTTGAGCAGGACTGACTTGTCCCGAACCGGCGGCCCGAGTTCCTGAAGCGTTTCCGACAGGATCGCCTCCACATCAGCCTCGTAGCTTGAAACGGCCCTGATCGCCACGGCGGAGGCCGAGCGGTGGAAGGGCGGAGCCAGGCGTGTGTTGGAGTAGCTCATTTGGCGCCTCTCTCCTGTGATGAGGATTCAAGCCAGCGGGGAAGATCGCTTAGTGCCAGCGACGCCCAGGCAACCACAGGGATGCTCTGCAGGAACTCGCGGCTGCTGTAAAAGTCGTAGAGGGCGCCGTCGATGGCTCTTGTTGGGCGGCTGAAGGCTTTGAGGCACAATTGAGTCAAGGCGAGCGAAGCCGGACTCCGCGGATGCTGATATTGCTCTTCCAGCCACTCCAATCCCTCCACGATGGTGGAATGCCTGGGATTGCTTCTCAAAGCGAGCAGCGCCCAGGCTGTTGGGCCGATCCGGGGCACGCCGGGGACGCCGTAAACCAGTGGATTTCCCGCATTCCACCCTCCGCCGGGGCAGGCGCGGTCATAGAGCATCTGCTCAGCCAGTTCCATGCGCCTGGTTGCCTGCTGGGGGCGGAGATCCGGAGAGAGGCTCTGGAGCAGGATCATAACGTAAGCCGTGGGCTCCACCCAGCTTGCTGTATTGGGGGTCCAACCCCAACCACGAAGAGAATGGTCCTGATGGACGACAGCTTTGGACTTCTGCTGCCGGAGTTGGCGCAGGCGCCACAAAAGGTTACCCTCTGCGGGCCAGCTATCGCACAGCCATTTTGTTCCACGGGCCACCGAGCCGGTCGAAGCCTCTCCCGCATTTGCCAGTGCCAGGCACGCCAACGCGGTCACCCAACATCCGGAGTCCTTTCCGGAACCGGTGGGCCAGGCCCCTACATCTATCTGCGAACGACGCAGCCACTCGCAGGCGGAGGAGATAACCTCGTCGGAAGGGCCTTCATACGCCAGCAGGGCAAGAATGGACCAGGCCGTCGGCTCGACTGTGCTTTGCAGCCCTCGCCGATAGCCCCACCCACCATCCGGGTTCTGAGCGCGGCACAAAAGATCGGGGAAAAAATTGTGGGGCGGGGTATGAATGTCTCGCTCCTGCGGCGGTATTCTGGCCAATTCAGTGCCTGCGGACATTCCTGATACCCCGGGGGTTGGCCGGACTACATGATGCGTTCCTGGGAGGCAGGCTCTTCAGCCTCTTCAACCTCGGCAATTCCTACTTCCTCGTCGTCAATCTGGATCTGCAACTGATTGATGAGGCGGTGGAGGTATCCACGCGCCACGCCCAGGGCGCGGGCGGCATCCACCTTGCGCCCTCCGCACTCGCGCAGAGTTCTCATGATCAGCCGCCGTTTGAATTCGCGGACCTCGTCTTCATACGACCGTCCCACAATAGTCTGCTCGAAATCACCGCGAAGACTGTTGGGCAGGTGCCAGGTTTCGACTGTCGGACCTTCTGCCATCACCACTGCGTGCTGGACGGCATTCTCCAGTTCGCGCACGTTTCCGGGCCATTGGTACTCCTCCAGAGCATGAATGGCCAGAGGCGAATAGCGAGTGACATTCTTTCCGAATTGCTGGGCAAACCGTTGCAGGAAGTGCTGGGCCAGGATAGGAATCTCATCACGGCGCTCACGCAATGCAGGAATTTCAATTTGCACCACGTTAAGCCTGTAAAACAGGTCTTTCCTGAACTGCCCTTGCTCAACCATGGCTGCAAGGTCTCGGTGGCTGGCGCAGAGCACCCGCACGTTGCACTCGATGGGTGTATTGCTGCCCAGCCGCTCGAACGACCGCTCCTGGAGAACCCTCAGCAGCTTGGATTGCAGGCCGAGTGGCAAATCGCCAATCTCATCCAGAAGCAGCGTTCCGCCGTGCGCCGATTCAAATCTTCCGCGGCGCGTCGCAATCGCTCCCGTAAACGCGCCCTTTTCGTGGCCAAACAGCTCGTCTTCCACCAGGGTTTCCGGCAGGTTTGCGCAGGAAAACGCCACCAGAGGGCCCGTAGCCCGGGGACTCAAGCGGTGGATGGCGCGCGCCAGAAGTTCTTTGCCGGTGCCGGTCTCGCCGGAGATCAGCACGCTCACGTCGCAGGGCGCTACTTTCCGCGAGGTCTCAAACACCTGGTGCATCGCCTCGGACGTGCCGAGCATGTCTCCAAAGCGTCCTCCGGAGAGGTCGCGGGAGCGGAGATCGGCCAGCTCTCTTTCTATCCTTCGGAAACGGCATGCGCGACGGAGTAGGAGCCGAAGGTCCGCCATATTAGGAGGACTTGACAGCGTGTCATACGCCCCGTTTTCCATAACGGTTCGCGCCAGGCTGTCGTCGGCGTCGCCCACGATTGCAATCATCGGTGTCGATCCATTGAGCTTCTTGATCTCATCCATCAGACGGAGAGTCTCTTCAGCGTCCTCATCCTCTCCGCTGTCGTGCAAGTCCAGCAACACGACATCACACCATTCCTGCCCTGCAGGATTTACTTCAAAACCCTCTTGCTCATTGGTTCGAACTTCGTGGCCAGGCCCGAGCGCTCTTGTTACCACTTCTGCGAAAGGACCATCTGAACTGAAAAACAAAACCCGGATAGCTTGATCACACATCAGCTATACCCCGCTCTCTTGGCAGCTACACGTGATCTGCCATCTGTACATCCTGCCTGATTGGGGACGTACAGTGACCAATTACTGATACCCCTGTTGAGACTCTGATCCCCCCTTTCGCAAAATTTTTACAGCATCTGAGGCGTGCATGCAATGGTACTAAAGTATGGTGTGAAATTCCTAATAAAAAATGTACTTAGCAGCCGATTCGTGCGACGGGCTTTCGCCACCTGAAGCAGAACTTTAGCCGTTTAGTCCTATCCGCTGGCCCAGCCTGAAAATTCCGCCCTATGGCACCACTTGGCACACCCATGTGATAGCAGGACCTGCGCGTAGTCCGGTAGGTGAAGCGCGGCCATGGAAACCGCCGCCCTGTCGGGATTGCGGGGAAGCGCGAAACCGAATGACACAATCCGAACCACCCCAAATTTACCCTCAAGCTCCGACAGCAGCAGGAGTAAACAGTTCGGCTTCACTCCTCGTGCTTCAGGGCTTCCCCACTTCCGTTCTGGCGCAGCGCAGCCGCCCTCTTTTCCTTCCAAAGTCGCGTTTTACGCGATTTCGCTTGACTTCTGTGGGCTACTATGGTAGCCTCATGATAGCCCGTTCGAAGGACCGTCCGCTGCGCGACAGCAAAGCCTGCCAAGGGACTGATTGCCAATGCCGGGAACCAGCAGCAAGCGATGGGGATTTGATTTCGAGTTCAAGGTCCGTTCTATGGTCGTGGCGATTTGAGTTTCAGCAGCAGGCGGGGTTGGCGTTCAAAACGGCCGGGTACGGCGACGAAAAGTGGGGATGTTTGGGGCCTATTCGGAGGCAGCAAAAACAAAAAGAATACCTTTTTTCAAATACAAAGCGGAGAAGCTGCTGAAAACAAAGGATCGGCCCGAAAAACAAACCGGAACAAACCGGAAAACAAAGCGGAGAAGTTGTTGAAAACACGTACCTGTGAAAAAACAAACCGGAAACAAACCGGAGAGCGTACCTGCCGATTTTTTTTGAAAACACGGGAGGGCAACATCGAGCCGAACACGAACGCGGTACAAGCAGCGTTATCTTATGGCCCCGGGGCTAGGCGATCTCCCGCACGCCTTCTATGAGGCGATTGATCTCGTCGCTGGTGGTGTAACACGCGCAACCGGCGCGGACTACGCCTTGGCCGGCGCAGCCCAGGCGTTCCACGGCCGTTGCCGCATAAAAGTTTCCGTGCGAGACAAAGACGCCTCGTTTTGCCAGATGCGCAGAAGCTTCGGCGGCAGGAATGCCCGGGATGATGAATGACATGGTTGGCGTGCGCGGTTCCTCGGGCGTGGGTCCGAACAGCTTAACGCCGGGAAGGTTCGAGAGGCCGTCCCACATGTGACTTAGCAGCGCGTGACCTCGCGCATCGAGTCCCGCAAGTGCCGCACTCAGCTTCGCGCGCCTGGACGGTCCGCCGGCCAGCGAGGCGAGGAAATCCACGGCAGCGGCGGCTCCGGCAATCGCTTCGTGGTTCTGCGTGCCGGTCTCAGCGCGTTCCGGGGCTGTATCGGGCGCCGGCAGGAGCCTCGGGAAGTCGATTGATTCCAGCAGGCCCTCTCGACCGTAGAGCAAGCCCATGTGCGGGCCGTAGAATTTGTAAGCGGAGCAGGCGAGGAAATCGCAGCCCCACGCCTTCACGTCCGTAGGAATGTGCGGAGTGGAGTGTACGCCATCGGCAAAAAGCAGCGCGCCGGCGTTGTGCGCAACTTCAGCAGCGCGGCGAACATCGTTTATGGTGCCCAGGGCGTTTGAAGCCACGCCGATGGCCAGCACACGGGTCCGGCGATTGATTTTCGCTTCCAGGTCCTGCCAATCGAGCTGGCCGGTATCTCGAAGCATCTTCACCGAGCGGACCGTTATGCCGCGCTCCTTCGCCAGGGCCCGCCAGGGATCGATGTTGGCATGATGGTCCAGTTCGGTCACCACAATTTCGTCTCCGGCGCCAAAGCCTCGGCCAAGCGCGCGGGAAAGGTGAAACGTCAGCGTGGTCATGTTTGGCCCAAAAACAATTTCCGACGGGCTGGCGTTCAGCAAGTCCGCCAATGCTGCGCGCCCGTTGCGGATGGTCGCGTCCGTCTCATTGCTGCTGGCATAGCCCCAGTGCGTGTTTGAGTTGTGATTATAAAGATAATCGCTGATGGCTTCGACCACGGGGCGGGGAACCTGCGTTCCGCCGGGCCCGTCAAAGTATGCGACCGGGCAGCCGCCTTCGTGCCGCTCGAGCGCGGGAAATTGCGCGCGGATGCTCTCGACGGATGCAATGTCGGTCTGGCGTGTGGCAGTGCTCATGATGGCTCCTTCGTCAGAGCAATTTTAGCTCGAAATACTCGGCGCTCGACGCGATATTCCAGCGAGTCCGTCTCCGGCGAATCCGGCAGCAGGAATTCGAAAAGCTCCCCCGATTTGCAGGATTCGCGGTCCGTGGTTAGAATGTTCTTAGGGCAGCCGACGCCGGGGAAAACTCTTAGAGGAGGTCGGCGCATGAAGATAGCGCAAGTTGCGCCGCTTTACGAGAGTGTTCCGCCGAAGTTTTATGGCGGCACCGAGCGCGTTGTCTCGTACTTGACCGAAGAACTGGTCCGCGAAGGGCACGATGTAAGCCTGTTCGCCAGCGGGGATTCGGTGACTGCGGCCCGATTGTTCCCTCAGTGCCCGCGAGCTTTGAGATTGGACGCCAACGCCGTCGATCTATTCGCATCGCACATCGTGATGCTGGAACAGGTCATCCAGCGGGCATCGGATTTTGACCTCATCCACTTTCACATCGATTACCTGCATTTCCCGTGGAGCCGCCGGCAACCGGTTCCAAACTTAACCACGTTACACGGCCGGCTGGATATCCCTGACCTGGTGCCACTCTATGGCGAATTCAGGGAAATGCCGGTTGTCTCCATCAGCGACGCCCAGCGGCAGCCTCTGCCCTGGATCAACTGGCAAGCGACCATCCACCACGGCTTGCCGCTCGATTATTATCGCCTTCATGATCGACCCGGCGACTACCTGGCTTTTCTCGGGCGTATCTGTCCGGAAAAGCGAGTAGATCGGGCTATCGAAATCGCCAAACGCTTCGGCATGAAACTCCGGATCGCTGCCAAGGTGGACAAAGTGGACCGCGAGTACTTCAAGGACGTCGTCAAGCCGCTGCTCGACCAGCCGTTCATCGAGTTTGTCGGAGAAATTGGCGAGCACGAAAAGAATGATTTCCTCGGTGGGGCATTGGCTGTGCTCTCGCCCGTCGATTGGCCGGAGCCGTTCGGCCTGGTGATGATCGAGGCGATGGCCTGCGGCACTCCTGTGATCGCGTTTCGCAGGGGATCGGCTGCGGAGGTAGTGGACGATGGCGTCACCGGATATGTCGTGGACGATATCGATCAAGCCGTCGAGGCGGTCGGGCTGGCTACGAAGCTCGATCGCAGCCTGTGCCGGAAGGTTTTCGAGCGGCGGTTCAGCGTCGGACGCATGGCGCTGGACTACACCCGCGTATACGAACGGGTGTGCCAACAGAGGGCAGCCGAGGAGGTCGGTGGGATCGTGGTGGATTATGCAGTGGGCCCGCCATCTCTCGATGACGAGGCGGCGATCTCCGACGCATCACAGGACGCAGCCACCGGCGGTTTGGAGGATTTCCGCTGAACGGCCGGTAGCCTGGGAGAAACAAGCTAGGGCGCTCGTCCTTGCTTTAGCGGGCGCAGCAGCAGTCAAGCTGTTCCAATTGGCCCGATTTGATCAGCCTGTGCGATAATGCGCAGGATCAAGGCGGACCATGGTTATAGGGCCGCGCCTTGAAAATGAAAAAGGATTGAGAGGCTAGCGATGCCGCTTGGCAATTCGGCAGAGGAAGTCATACGCATTGACGAGCACTGTTACATTCTGGCGACTTCCTCGCTGGCCGACAGCCGCACGCACGTCCTCAAGCACGCCGACACTTTCGCAGTTTTCGACCGCCACGGGGACATCCAGCCCGTGGGTCGTGGCGTTCAGGGTTTGTATCATCAGGAGACCCGCTTCCTGTCTCGTCTGGTGCTCAAGCTGGAAGGCGAACGCCCCATCCTGCTAAGTTCGTCAATCAAGCGAGATAATGCGCTGCTGGCGGCGCACCTCACCAACTGCGATATTCTCGATGAGGACCGCGTGGCGGTGCCGCATGGTGATCTGCACTTCGATCGTGAAAAATTTCTGTGGCAAGGTACTTGCTACGAGCGGATCACGATCACCAACTACGCCCGGTCGGAAGTTTCGGTGTCGATGTCACTGGAGTTCGAGGCGGACTATGCTGATCTATTCGAGGTGCGGGGCACGCGGCGCAAGGCTCGCGGCCGGCTGCTCGACCCACAGCTAGACAAGGACGAAGTGATCCTGGCTTACGAGGGTCTGGACAATGTCCTGCGGAAAACCCGCATTCGGTGCTCACCGTTGCCCACTTGCGTGCGGCCGGGCGAGTTGAGATTTGAGGTTGCCCTACAGCCGCGGAGCCGCGGTGTTCTCGCCGTCAGCATCTGCTGCGAAAGCGGTAACGGTACGGATCAGCCGCAGCAGGAATCAACAAGCTTCTCCACCGCCTTTTCCAGGGTCGAAAACTCGCTGAAAAAGGCCCGGAGCAATGAGTGCGAAATCTACACATCCAACGAGCAATTCAACGATTGGCTGATTCGCGCTTCTGCCGACCTGCGCATGCTGGTTACCGATCTGCCGCAAGGGCCTTATCCCTTTGCCGGTGTACCGTGGTTCAACACGGTTTTCGGACGAGATGGCATCATCACGGCATTTGAGATGCTGTGGTCCGAACCTGATCTGGCGCGTTGCGTGCTCGCGTATTTGGCGGCGACGCAGGCGACAGAGTCAGATGCCCGGAGCGACGCCGAGCCTGGCAAAATCATCCACGAAATGCGCAACGGCGAAATGGCCGCCCTGGGTGAGGTGCCGTTCGCGCGCTATTACGGCAGCGTGGACGCGACTCCGCTGTTCGTGGTGCTGGCAGGAGCGTATCTTGAGCGCACCGGCGACCGCTCTTTCATCGAGAGCATCTGGCCGAGCATCGAACTCGCCGTGCGCTGGATCGATGACTACGGTGATCTCGACGGCGACGGGTTTGTGGAGTATCAGCGCCGGTCCGGCAAAGGGTTGGACCACCAGGGCTGGAAGGACTCACAGGATTCGGTCTTTCACGCAAATGGAGCGCTGGCGGAGCCGCCGATCGCGCTTTGCGAGGTGCAGGGCTACGTTTATGCGGCGCGGCTGCGTGCGGCGGAAATTGCCGAGACCTTGGGCCGCCGCCAGCGCGCCGCAGTTCTGCGCGCGGACGCAGCCCGGCTGCGGGATAACTTTGAGGCTTTATTCTGGTGCGAGGTCCTGTCCACATACGCCCTGGCGCTCGACGGACGGAAGCAGCCCTGCCGCGTTCGGACTTCCAATGCCGGGCAATGTCTGTTCACCGGGATCGCCAGTGCTGAGCACGCCCGTCGGGCCGCGGCGACTCTGTTGCAGGCCGACATGTTCACCGGATGGGGAATCAGGACGGTCAGCTCGAATGAACTGCGCTACAATCCCATGTCCTATCACAACGGCTCCGTCTGGCCGCATGACAACGCGCTGATTAGCTGTGGCATGTCGCGGTACGGGTTGGGGGAATCTGCCGCGCGAGTGTTTAGCGGCATGTTTGACACCGTCGTCTCGATGGAATTGCACCACCTGCCCGAGCTGATTTGCGGGTTGGACCGGCGCCCGGGCGAGGCGCCCACGCTTTATCCAGTAGCGTGCCTGCCCCAGGCGTGGTCGGCTGCTTCGGTTTTCATGCTGCTTGGAGCCTGCCTAGGAATTTCCATCACCGCCTCGCCTCCCCGCGTGTGTTTCACTCGTGCTTACCTTCCAGAAACCATCCCGGAAGTTCAGATCAGGAACCTTAAGGTGGCACAGGCATCGGTGGATCTCTTTGTGTCGAGGTCTGGGGATCATTTCAGCGTCAAGGTTCTGCGGCGCAAAGGCAAAGTGGAAATTGTGACCTCGCAATAAGCCGCTGTATACAGTTGACCTGTTCGACTTGCGAGGCGAAGCCTATTGCGGCATAACGGGAACTTTGGCTTTCGGCATCTCCTCCAGGACAGCTTTGTCGATCATCAGGTGTTCGGTCACCAGTTCTGGAGGCGTGTGGGTTAGCCACTGCGAAAGCGAAAGGTCCTGGAAATAGCTGCTCTTGAACATCTCGAGGAAAATAAGATCGGCATTGCCCGTGTTTTCGACATAGTGCGGCAGCGTTCGCTGCACGTAACCAACATCGCCGGCTTCAAAGTTCGTGGTGCGGGCGTGGCCGCCGCTTGCGAATACTGTCATTCTCCCTTTGCCGCTCAGATAGTACTGCCACTCGTCTGCATTGGGGTGCCAGTGCAACTCGCGCATGGCGCCAGGATGCACGGTAACCTCTGCCGAGGCGACGGTCGAGACTTTGAAGCTTCTGGAATCGACGATGCGGACGGTTCCGCCTTTGGTGCGGATGCTTACCGCCGGTTCAGTGCCTCGAAAGGCGAAGTGCACAGGCGACATGCCGCTTGCTCTGGCGGCTGACTGCTGATCGCACGCGAGCGGACTAGGAATCTCTCCCTGATAGATAAACAGCTTCTCGCTGCGGATTTTTTCCAGAGCCTTCCGGGGGACGCCAAAGTTCTTGGCCAGCACTTCGCGCGGCGTGTGCGCCACCCAATCGGTCAGCAGCACCGTGTTGTACTCCGAAAAGTTGCCGTCATCGAAAACCAACAGAAACTTGGCGCCCTCCGGCCTTAGACCCTGGATCGAATGCGGGATACCGGGCGGGAAAAACCAGATGTCACCGTCTCTAACGTCGTCCACAAAGCTTTTTCCGTCGGCGTCAATGGCGGTCAGGCGTGCGCCGCCGTAAAGCAGGATGCCCCACTCCGCGGCAGCGTGCCAGTGCAGTTCGCGGACGCCTCCTGCGGTCAGGCGCATCACAACACCCGCCAGGGTCTTCGCCACTGGGAGTTCGCGCGTAGTGACCTCGTGCGACCAGCCGCCCTCATGGAGCCGCCGGTGAGCCATCGAGAACGGATATTTAAATGTGGGAACAGAACCTTCATCAGTTACCGGCGGATTCACCGAGTCAGGATTTGCAGCATCTAACGTCCTGTTGCGCGGTTCGGGGTCACTTGTCTCGCGGGCGCGCTTTTTTGCTCCGTTTAATCGAAACAATTTTGCGATCATGGCTTTCTTCCTCCATGTGTAACCGTGCCCGGCAGCCAGGCGCGGTTCAGCGGATTTCGCGTATACAGATATAGATGCGCAGAACCCGGGCATTGACTCTAAGTCGCACCATCGGCAGCGGAAACTTGCCGGAACCTTTTTTACCACTCAGCATCACACTGGTTAGCAACCTACTTTGCTGTTGTCGGACAGGGGCCTGGCACAAATTCTTTCGTGGCGCGGAGCCATCATGACCTTGTCGGATGCTGTCATCGAGATTCTCTCAGACTGGGGCGTTGAGGTCATCTTCGGTCTGCCTGGCGACGGAATCAACGGATTCATGGAAGCGCTGCGCAAAGCCCAGTCGAAGATTAGATACATTCACGTGCGCCACGAGGAGACGGCGGCAATGGCCGCCAGCGGCTATGCGAAGTTTACCGGCAAACTGGGCGTGTGCTTCGCTACTTCCGGGCCAGGCGCGATCCATCTGCTGAATGGACTTTACGATGCCAAGATTGACCAGGCCCCGGTGCTCGCCATCACCGGCTTGCAATTCCATGACTTGATCGGGACCCATTATCTCCAGGACATGAATCAGGAGTATCTCTACAGTGACGTGGCTCTGTTCAATCAGCGAATCATGGGGCCGGCGCACGTGGAGAACATGGTCAATCTGGCCTGCCGGGCCGCTCTTAGCAACAGGGCGGTTTCTCACCTGACGATCCCCATTGATTACCAGATCGCCGATATGTCCTCTCAGAAGCGTTCACACCGCAACATCAAGCAGCACGTGTCAGAGGCATTTTTTCGCCCGCGCCGTGTGCCCGCCAAAGCGCAGTTGCTGGAAGCTGCCAGATTGCTACAGGGCAAACGCAAGGTCGCGATTCTGGCGGGAGCCGGCGCGCGGGGCGCGGGCGAAGAACTGGAGCAATTGGCTGAGCTTCTGCAAGCGCCCATCGTGAAGGCGCTGCTCGGCAAGGATTGTGTTCCCGACGACAGCCGTTACACGACGGGCGGCACCGGCGTGGTCGGCACTCGCCCGTCGTACGATGTTATGAAGAGCTGCGATGCTCTGCTCATCGTGGGAAGTTCGTTTCCCTACATCGAGTATCTTCCAAATCCCGGCCAGGCTGCCGGCGTGCAGATCGACGACAAGCCGGAGCGCATTGGCCTGCGCTATCCCGTGGAGATGGGACTGGTAGGCGATGCCCGCGAAACGTTGCGCGCCTTGATCCCGCTGCTTTCAAAAAACCGCCACGGTGATTTCCTGAAGAAAGCCCAGCAAGGCATGCAGGAGTGGTGGGCACTGATGGAAGAGCGTGCCACGCGTCGAGACAAGCCTATGCACCCCCAGACGGTCGGCTGGCATTTGTCGGACCTTCTCGACAAGGATGCCATCATCACCGGTGACTCCGGCACGGTAACCACCTGGATTGCCCGAATGATGTTGCGGCGGGGACAGCAGTTCTCTCTCAGCGGAACGCTGTGCAGCATGGCGGCGGGAGTGCCGTATGCAATCGGGGCGCAGGCAGCTTATCCCGATCGGCAGGTGGTCGCGTTCACCGGCGACGGCTCGCTGAGCATGATGATGGGCGATCTGGCAACCCTGGCGCAGCACAAGATGCCGGTGAAAGTGATTGTGATGAAGAACAACACTCTGGGGCTAATCAAATGGGAGCAGATGGTCTATGTGGGCAACCCGGAGTTTGGCGTTGACCTGCTCCCGATCGACTTCACGCGGGTTGCCGAAGGCTGTGGCCTGAATGCGGTCCACATCGAGGAGCCCGCGCGATGCCGCGAGCAACTCGCCGCCGCGCTCAAAGCTGCGGGCCCGGCCCTGATCGAGTGCGAGGTCGACCCCCTGGAGCCCCCGGAACCGCCCACCATCACCAAGCGCCAGACGGAGAACCTGGCAAAGTCGCTGGCGCGCGGTGAGGTTAACCGGGTTCCCGTCGGTCTCACGCTTGGCCGCGCGATGTGGGACGAGGCCCTCTACTCAGAAAGTCCCTTTGGATTCGCCGGTCGAATCTTGAAAAAGGCGCCGGGAAAGAATAAATGAGCGCTTCAGAACGCCAACGAAAGGCGATTGCTGCCGCACTGCAAAAGCGAATCGAGGGCGAAGTCCGCTTCGACGAAGGTAGCCGGGCACTGTACGCCACCGATCTTTCCATTTACCGGCATGTGCCTGTCGGGGTTGTCATTCCCCGTCATATGCAGGATGTGATGGACACCGTAGCCATCTGCCGCGAATACGGAGCGCCCATCCTGGGTCGGGGAACAGGCACGAGCCTGGCCGGGCAGACCTGCAACGCCGGGGTGATCATAGATTTTTCCAAGCACATCAACGGACTGATCGAGCTCAATCCCGGCCAGAAGTGGGCCCGCGTCGAGCCCGGGCCGATCTGTGATCAACTGCGCGACGCCGCTAAGCCATACGGCCTCACCTTCGCGCCGGATCCTGCTACCCATGCCTACTGCACGCTGGGCGGCATGATCGGGAACAATTCATGCGGCGTTCACTCCGTGATGGGCGGGAGAACGGTTGATAACGTCGAGGAGCTGGAAGTGCTCACCTATGACGGATTGCGGTTGACCGTGGGCCCGACCAGTGACCACGACTTCGAGCGCATCGTGGCAAGTGGCGGCCGCCGCGCTGAAATTTATCGGTCTCTTCATGATCTGCGCGACAAACAGGCCGGCCGGATTCGCCGCCGGTATCCGAAGATCCCGCGGCGAGTCTCGGGATACAACCTTGACGAGCTGCTTCCTGAACGCGGATTTCACATAGCCCGCTCGCTGGTAGGCTCCGAGAGCACGTGCGTGCTGGTGCTGAATGCAAAGCTGCGTCTGCTAGACGATCCGCCGCAGCGTGTCCTGCTCGTCATCGGGTACCCCGACATCTTCCTGCTTGGCGACGAGGTCCCGTTCGTGCGCAGCTTCGGCCCCATTGGACTGGAGTGCCTGCAGCAGCACGTGCTTCGAAATCTTGAACGCAAGGGCCAGCCTCATCTCGGATCGAAATTCTTGCCCGACGGTGACGCCTGGCTGCTCGCCGAATTCGGTGGTGATACGAAGAATGCCGCCACGCAGCAGGCCCAGGATGCCATAGTAGGCCTGCAAAAGCGCGGCACGAAGGCCTCGGGCCTGCGCCTGCTGGACGATCCATATCAGCAGAAGCTGGTGTGGCATTTGCGGGAGGGCGGTGTTGCTGCAAGCCGAGTACCGGGTGAAGAGGACGCCTGGCCGTCGTGGGAAGATGCAGCGGTTGATCCGGCGGTACTGGGCGACTACTTGCGGGATTTTTACAGGCTGACGAACAAGTTCAAGTACTCCTTTAGCATTTACGGCCACTTCGGCGACGGCTGCATTCATACCCGCATCACATTCGATCTCAAGACACGCGAGGGCGTCCGCAATTTCCGCCGCTTCATGGAATCCGCCGCCGATCTTGTCGTCAAGTATAAAGGATCACTCTCGGGCGAGCACGGCGACGGGCAGGCTCGGGCTGAATTGCTGCCCAAAATGTTTGGCCGCCGTCTGGTGCGCGCGTTCCAGACGTTCAAGTCAATTTGGGACCCGCAGTGGAAGATGAATCCGGGAAAGATCGTCGATCCCATGAAACTCGATGAGAACCTTCGGCTGGGTCCGGGATACCGTCCAAAACAGTACAAAACGCATTTCAAATTTCCTGAAGACCACGGCAGTCTGGCGGAGGCCACCGAGCGTTGCTTCGGCATCGGCAAGTGCCGCGAACTGGGCGGCGCGACCATGTGTCCCAGCTTTCAGGTGACGCGGGATGAAATGCACACCACCCGCGGGCGCGCTCACCTGCTGTTCGAAATGCTGCGCGGCGACTCCATCCCTGACGGCTGGCGAAGCGAACATGTCAAGGAAGCCCTCGATCTTTGCCTATCCTGCAAGGGCTGCAAATCCGACTGTCCCATCAATGTGGATATGGCGACCTACAAGGCGGAGTTTCTGTCGCACTATTGGGAAGGCCGCGTTCGTCCCGCGCTCGCATATGCTCTTGGATACATCGACCGCTGGGCGCAGATGGCCTCATCCATGCCAGGCGCCGCCAACCTGGTGACGCAGAACCCAGCCCTGAATACGGCCTTCAAGAAGGCCATCGGCATTGCGCTGCAGAGGGACCTGCCAGCTATCGCGCCGCAGACGCTGCAAGCGTGGTTCAGCCGGCGCGTTCAGGGCCAGATGCCCGGGGGCGACGTGCTGCTCTGGCCAGACACCTTCAACAATTTTTTCCACCCGGAGGTTGGCCAGGCGGCGGTCGAGGTGCTGGAAACGGCCGGCTTTCAGGTCGAGATGCCACTCGAGCACGTTTGCTGCGGGCGACCGCTCTATGATTTTGGCTTTCTGAACGAGGCTGAGAACTACCTGAGACGCGTGCTCCGAGTGCTGCGGCCGGTCATCTCCGCCGGTACGCCTATCGTAGTTCTAGAACCTAGTTGCGCTTCGGTGTTCCGGGATGAAATGCTGAACCTGCTTCCGCGCGACGAGCAGGCACAGCGCCTCAGCAAGCAGGTGTTTCTCTTGAGTGAATTTCTGGAGCAGCGGCAGAAGGGTGACAGCTTTCCTGCGCTTCGCCGCGACGCCATCGTACACGCGCACTGTCACCAGAAGAGCATACTAGGAGCCGACGCAATGTCGTCGACCTTGCATCGCCTGGGGCTCAACTGCGACGTGCTCAACTCCGGATGCTGTGGCATGGCAGGCTCGTTCGGATTTGAGAGAGAAAAATACGAAGTTTCTGTTGCCTGTGGAGAGCGAGTGCTTCTGCCGGCCGTGCGGAATGCTGGAATGTCGGCCCTGATCATCGCGGACGGCTTCAGTTGCCGGGAACAGATTCGGCAGTGCACCGACCGACACGCTCTGCACCTGGCGCAGGTTCTGCAAATGGCACTGCATCAGGAGAAGCGGCCCATCCAGAGAATCTATCCCGAAAGGGAAATGGTCGAAGCTCGGGCGTCTGCGGTACACAAGTCCATGTCCCGGACCTCCATGGCGGCAGCAGCCTCGGCGGGAGCTGCTGCGCTTGCTTTTCTACTCACCAAGTCACGGCAGCGCGTCGCGAACGGAGGTTCGGCGCACGAGGAGATGGAGAACAAGTCGCACCGTACCGGCACCTGAGGTGGGCGCCTCCGTCAGCTCGATCCGTCTGGAATAACCACCCCCTGCACAAAAAGGAGTATGGTCATGCCACAAGTCGAAAAACCCGGCCAATATAAGTGCAGCATGTGCAATGAAACCTTCGATGCCGAGCGTGAGAGGCAGGAGCACATCCGGCTATATCATGGCGCAAAAGCCGCTGGCGATACGGAACCGCGGAGCGACACCGCGCATTCCAAGCAGGAACTCTCATGACCTTCCGACATCATCCCATTCCTTCTACCCGAGGTCGAAGTTATCTGCTCGAAGGTCAGAAGTCCTTATGAGATCGGATCTCCAGAGAGTAGCCACCGGCCTGGTCGCGCAGGGCTTCCACTGACCAACGACGAGTAAAATGGTACTGTAGCTGCACGGCGTCGTCCTGGGACGTGCTGGTGTCTACCGAAATAGTGAACGAGAGCTTGCTGGTCACCCGCTGCTGAACGGCGATGCGTGCTCCGCGGCCCGCGCCATGGCCGCCCACCTGGGGATCAATGGAAAGCGATGTGATGCCGGTAAGCTTTTCAACGCTGCTGCTCACCTGGCCCGCCACTCCCTGGGCCAGAATGGACTGGGCCCCCAAACCTGTCCCGGCGGCTTCCGAAGGCTGGCCTGTGACGAGGAGATGAATAATGTCAGCCTGAGACAGTGACGGATCAGAAGAGTACGTGGTACGCATATGATCGAAAGGCCCCACAAAAGCAAGTGTTAGCCGGTACTGATCGACCGTCGTGAATACGCGGACGTTCACGACGGGTTCAGTGCTGACCGGATTGAGGAAATCAATGACGCCGCTTTCCACCTGATACCGCCGGTTGTTGAAGAAAAGTTCTCCGCCGTCGATCACCGTACGCCCAACGATGACTGGATCGGCCAGGGTGCCTTCCGCCCGGAGATCCACACTGCCCCTCATGTGGAGTTGGCGGCTATTAAGCGAAAGTTCGCGGGCGGACCTGAGAGCGACATTCAGCTTGACATCGTGAGTAAATCCAGTTGTCGAACCTGACGGAACCGACATCACGTTGAACTGGCTGGCAAAGTTAACAAGGTCGAAAGATGGGGTAAGGGATAGCTCTTCGATGGTGACTTCGCCCGCAATGAGGGCGGATTCTGGCGATCCGGTAAACCTCAGCTTGCTGTCAATCACTTCGCGAACCCCTTCGGGGTAGCGGATGCGCACGTGGTCTGCGCTGAGCGCCAGGTTAAATGCTGCACCTTGCGTGTAAGCGACAGACCCTGAAGCCTCAATGGTCCCCTCGCCGGCCTTCGCGTTAAATTGGACAATTTCCGCCCGTCCGCCGGCCAGGCGGATGGTTGCGTTCAGGTCATAGACGCCGATCGGAGCGTCGGATGGCTCGATGGCTGCATTCACAAGCTGCACCTGGCCCTGCAATGACGGATGGCTTCGGCTGCCGCTCGCATTAAGGTCGATGCGGAATTGGCCGGAGCTGCTCCAATCTGGCTCGATCATCTGAACCAGGTGAAGGTCAACCGTTCCGTTTACTGAAGCCTGGATGGGCGTGCTGCCCACCAATGGAATTCTGGCTTGCGCACGAAACTCAGATTGGTTCCCTTTGATCTCTGCGGGATTCAGAACGAGCACCCCATCGCGATAAGTTGCCGTGATCGTGGACGCGTTGGAAAGCTCCAGGGACTGATGTCCGATCCGAAAATCGGGAATCTGTAACTGCGCCTCAATCCGTCTGGGCTCTTTGAGCGGACCCTTCAGCCAGCCCCTGAGCTGAGTGCTGAATTGTACGTCTCCCGGAGCACTCGGCAAATAGGACGCGAGCAGCGGTCCAGCATTGATGATTCCAGTATCGAGCTTTGCGTTCATCTCGTAATCGTCTGCGAGGCGGACCGTGCCATCCAGATGGGCTGGAGTGCCCGCAAAATCAGAACTGAAGCTGAATGTGGCGAGATGATCTGCAACCGTTACCTGCGAAGAAATGCTTGTAATCTCTTGTCGGCCAATTACAAGAGTAGGAATAGAAAGGCTCGCCTGGCCCTGTGGCGCCTTTAGCGTGCCCTGTCCCCGGAGGGATGCGGTTAGAACGCCCGTTATAGGAACCTGGGCCTGTTTGAACGCCTGAAGCTGGCTGAGGTGGATCGC
>DASUJZ010000081.1:0-13228 GCA_036278995.1 Terriglobia bacterium
ATATTCTGTTTTCGAGCGACATCAAGAGCAACAGCCGCGTGATGATTTACCGGCAGATCCTCGATCGCGCCCGGCGCCTGACGCCTTTTCTCCAGTTTGATTCTGACCCGTATATGGTGGTATCAGACGACGGCTCGCTCCACTGGATACTCGACGGCTATACCACTTCCGACCGCTATCCGTACTCTGACCCGACCGAGCAGATGGGGAATTACATTCGAAATTCGGTGAAGGTCACCATCAGCGCCTACACCGGACAGGTGAAGTACTACATCGCCGACCCCACCGATCCGCTCATCCAGGTCTATTCCAGGATTTTCCCAGGCGTGTTTCAACCGCTCAGCGACATGCCCCAGGACCTTCGCGCGCACATCCGCTACCCCGAAGCTTTTTTCAGCGTGCAGGCCGCCAAGTTCGCCGTCTTCCACATGACGGACCCACGCGTCTTCTTTAATAAGGAAGATCTGTGGCGAGTGGCCCGCAGCGCAGCCCGCGGTCCGGCGACTCCCATGACCCCTTATTACACCATCATGAAGCTGCCGGAAGTGGGGCAGCGGGAAGAGTTTATCCTGATGGTGCCGTTCACGCCGGCGCGGAAGAACAATATGATTGCGTGGATGGCCGCGCGCTGTGACGCTCCCAACTACGGCAAGGTCACCGTATTCGCTTTCCCCAAGCAGAGGCTGGTCTACGGCCCTCAGCAGATTGAATCGCGCATTGACCAGGACCCCACCATTTCCCAGCAACTCACGCTGTGGGGCCAGGCGGGATCGTCCGTGATACGGGGCACGCTGCTGGTGATTCCAGTCGCCAACGCTGTCATGTATATCGAGCCCCTTTACCTGGCGTCGCAGTCCGGCGGCGCGCTGCCGCAGCTTAAGCGGGTGATCGTGGCTTATTCTGACCAGGTCGTGATGTCTCCCACGCTTGACGATGCCCTCAGCCAGATTTTCAGCGCCAACATCTCCACCGAACTGGCTCAGGTGGTTCCAACAATGAAGCCGAACGTTGGGGACAAAACGCTCGCCAACACCGTGCCGGGAACAGCTTCATCCGTGCCCGGAGTTGCCGCGACGGCCGATCTGGAACAGTTCAGGGATCTCACACGCCAGGCGAACCAGGAATACCAGCACGCGCTGCAACTGCTGAAGCAGGGCGACTGGGGGGGCTACGGCAATGAGATCAAAAAACTCGGCCAGACTCTCAACCAGCTAGCCGCACAGTCCAAGTAGTCGCCTGCACTCAGGGGAAGGCGCACGCATGTTTGGGCCGATTTGAACTTGATTAACTGAACGGTTCGCCGTCGCGGAAACGGCACACATACGACAAGGAAGGTAAAGTTTATCGCGGCATATCTGGATAGTTATGATATAAATTACAAGGCGAACAAAAAGCAAATTAGAAAGGGGTCCCTCAATGACCACGAAATTGAATTGCGACATAGTGGAAGGCTTGATGCCGACCGAGAAAATCGCGCGCATCGAGTCGGCGGATGGCAAACTTGAGGAGGTTTTCGTGTCAAATGAGAATATCAGCGACAACAAGCTGATAGCTTCCGAAATAGGACGGCGCTCGGGGGAAGTTTTGGTGGAACTCCCTCGGGAAAGCGCGTCGGGCCGCTGGCGAATGTGGGTAAAAGAATCATCTGTCGAGGGATAAATGGTCCTTACAGACCGCGAGATACAAGCAGCAATTGAAAACAAACAAATCCTCATCGATCCCCTTCCTAACGAGCTTGCCTACAGTTCTACAAGCCTGGATCTCGGTCTATCAAAATTCATCCGCGTGTGGAGGACAGAGCCCGTCCAGGGAGTTGACCAGATCGTTTGTCCGGCCACCGATGGATACCGGTTCAGCGATTTTGCAAAGAACTATTCGGACGCCAAGGAGATAGGCCCTGAGGGCTACGTTGTTAACCCAGGAGGCTTTCTGCTGGGTTGGACGGAAGAAACCGTGGAGTTACCTATCTGCGGACGCCTTGCGGCGCGGGTGGAAGGCAAGAGCTCCCTATCGAGATTAGGAATCGGCATTCATGTTACAGCGCCTACGATCCACGCCGGATTCAAAGGTCCAATTCAGCTCGAAATTTGCAATCACGGCTCACTGAAAGTGAAACTAATTCCCGGTATGCCGGTCTGCCAACTTATTTTCGACCTGACACTGGGCACCCCCGAGAAGGGTTATGCGGGCCAGTTCCAGGCACAAGCGAAAAAGTAAGTGGGCGTGCGGCGCCTCTGACGCCACCCTTTTGCCGCCTGGTCAACAACCACGATGCGACTGCTACAATCCTGTTCCATTGCATTCCTCGCCTGTTGCTTGCCCGTTCTCGCGCAGCAACAGCGAAGATCTTCCGTCCGCTATGGTCCCGGCGTCTGTGGCCCGGCGGACCCCACCTACATTCGTACGGCGGAAGAGTCCGGAGGGCAGCCACTATTTCTCGCTCCGGATGAAGTGGCCAAATCGTTCGCCCTGATTAACGAAGTAGCCCGCCCGAATCATGTGACGCTGCTTTGGGCGCGGGGGGACCTTTCAGAAGCTCATGATTTCATGGTGCCGGTGGATTCCACCGTGCGGCGCCTGATGTTTTCCCTTTCGTTTGATACGCCGGGAGGGGAACTGGCCGTTGTTGATCCGAACAGGAAACCGGTGCACGGCGGGATGCCCGGTGTCCAGGTCACTACCCTGAACTGCGGCGGCATTGTCAGGGTCGCGCCTCCCACGCCTGGCGAGTGGCACGTTCGACTCCGGGGCAAAGGGCGTTTCTGGCTGGAAGCCAGCGGCGACAGCGATATTTTTATGGTGGGCGCCGAGTTCGTCCATCTAGCCGGGCGGCCCGGCCATGAGGGGTATTTCCGCATTTCCGGCCAGCCGGTCGCTGGCGAGCCCGCTATCTTGCGGGTTGAATTGAGTGGCAAGACCCGGAACGTGCAATTCCATCTGATCTCGCCTGAAGCAAGCACTGTGCAGCAGGTTACGATGAAGGCCGACTCGGCCGGCAGTGACGAAAGCGAATACCTTGGAGAACTCAGGCTGCCCGCAACCCCTTTTCGCCTGGCTGTGACCGGAGAGGATGAGAGCGGGCACTCTTTTGAACGGGTGTTTTCGACCTTGTTCCACGCCGAGAATGTCGAGGTAACGCCTATCGGCCTGGGCGTTGACGACATCGCTGCAGGGAAGACGGTTCCGATCCGGTTCAAGGTTCGCAATGCGGGCGCCGCGCGTGAGTTCCGGATCTTAATAATTGATACCAAGAGTTTTCTCCCTCGGAATGAGCCGCAGGTTCTGTCGCTTGGCGCCGGCGAATCGCGCGAGGTGGCGGTCGAGCTGAAGGTGCCTGCCGGCACACCAGCCTACGCGCGCGATACCGTTATCATTACCGCTACGTCCACTTCCGACCCGGTCACCACCAACAGCGCCGTGGTTGAGTTCGACGTCACGGCTCCTGCTACCAATTGAGTTCAGCTTTTACGATGATTTCTCTTTGCGACCAGCTGAAGGCCTGCCGGACGAACCGTCGCCTTGCTCGTGCTACCCATATCCTCATGGGGGAATATTCATAGACCGATGCGGTGCACCAGGTCCTGGAACCGCGGATCGGAGCGCAGGCTGTCAAAAACGGGGTCCGCATTCACACTGGTCAAGATCCAATCGTGCTGCTCATAGGCTTTCTCTAGCCACGCGAAGGCTTGCTGCTTATTACGGAGACCGATATACACAATTGCGATGCCAAAAGCCGACAACGGCTGCGTTGCGGAGGTCGCGTTCAACCGTTTTAAGACTTCCAGCGCCCGGCGCCGTCTTCCGGCGAGACCGTATGCATAACCTACCCAAGGGAAGGCTCCGGGATCCACTCTCCAGAGCTGCGCGGCTTTCGTACACTCCCGAATGGCGAGGTCGTACTGCTTTTCCTTTAGATAGACGATTCCCAGGACAAGGTAAGTGTTGGGCCTCTTCGGGTCTATCTCAATGGTCTTCCTTTCCTGCCGGATTGCCTGGCTGTAGCGGCCGTCCAGCAAATATATCCATCCCAGGACCATGTTAATGTCGCCTGACATTGGATCGTTTTCCACTGCCCGTTCCGCTTCCGCTTCGGCTTCACGGAATTTCCCCTCAGACGCCAAAAGTTCAGCGTAAACGCGGTGTGCCTCCGAGAAGCTTGGATTTAGCTGGAGAGCCCGTTTGAGTTCGCTTTCCGCTCCCTTGATGTCCCAGTTGCAGAAGTATCGAACGCTCGCCAGCGAGTAGTGAGCCTCAGCAATCGCATTGTTAAGCTCAACGGACTTAAGCGCGAAGGGCTCCGCTTTCGGACACGCTTCATTTCGGGAAAGGTCAAATCGGACGTACGACACGACGTAATAGTCAGCCAAGCCGGAGTATCCCAAAGCATAATTCGGGTCCTTCGCAATCGCTTCCTGGAACAACGGGAAGCTTTTTTTAAGGTCTTCCATCGTAAACTGGTCCCAGTAATAGCGGCCCTTCAGGTAGGCTTCGTGTGCCTGAGGGTTGACAGCGCGGGAGGACGTCAGCCGCGCCTGTTGCTGGGGAGTGAGCTTCACCTGGATTTCATTCGCAATGTCTCGAGCCACCTCGTCCTGCATGGCGATCACATCGCGCAGATCGCGCTCGTATGTGCGGGCCCACAGGTGGCGATCGTTCCGGGCGTCGATCAGTTGGGCCGTAATGCGCACCCTATTCCCGGAGCGGAAAACCGACCCCTCCACAATGGCGTCGGCGGTCAGTTCACGCCCGATCTGCCGCAGGGTCTCGCGCGATTGCTTGTAGTGCATGACGGACGTGCGCGAGATCACCCGTAGAGCGCTCATCTGTCCCAGGTCGGTGATCAGTTCATCGGTCATGCCGTCAGCAAAGTATTCCTGGTCCTTTTCACCGGAGAGGTTCTGCAGAGGCAGGACAGCAAGCGAGTGGATCGATGCGCTGAGTGTGGCTGGGACACGATGCGGTTGCTTGCGGACGAGCTTATATCCAGCTAGTGAAACCAGAAGGGTGAGGAGTCCCAGTATAGAAAAAGTGATGAGCGATTTCCAGCGGCCTCGCTGCGGGGAGCTGCTCGCAGCCGGCTCCGGCTGACTTACCGCCGTCGCCTGGTCTTCAGACGGTTCCGATGGCGGAAGCGCGCCGGCAATTGGCGCGATAAATCGATAGCCGCGACGGGGCAAGGTTTCGATGTACCGAGGCGTGCCGCTGTCATCGTCGAGCGTGCTGCGCAGTTTGCTGATGGCCTTGTTCAGTCCGTGCTCAAAATCCACAAAGGTGTCGGCTGGCCAGAGTTGCTGGTGAAATTCCTCGCGCGTGACCATCTCGCCGGGCCGCGCCAGCAGCAGCGCAAGCACCTGAAATGGCTGTTCCTGCAGTCGGACAAGGTGGCCCTTCTTGCGCAACTCTCCCGTGCGCAGATCAGCCTCAAATACGCCGAACCGGATGAATGTTTGCCGGCCACGCGCCTGTGTCACGGAGAAGCACCCCAAACCTTCGGCCCAGTTTAGCATCGCTTTGCCAGGAATCAATATGAAAGCGAGCAGGGGACATCTCTCCCCAACCTCGCCGTACTTCGAAACTTACCAGGGGATATTTAATTCCCTGGCCGAGGATTCTCAGTCCATTGAGGCACAGCCAATGGGCACGTAGTCTGGACAACGCGCGCGCCCGCCCACGAGAACATCTCGTACACGGAGGTGCGCGGTCGCAAATCTGAACGAGGCAGCGGGGCATAGTCGGTAGCGACAGGAAAGACGGAGATGAAGCTGGGACGCCGGCCGGAGGAATCCCATGCCTGCCGAATAGGAGGAATCCAAATGAGAACGATATTCAGAACCTTGAAGGTGTCAGTCGTGTTAGCCGTGGCCGCAGCATTCTTTCTGCCACTAATCCACTGCGGCGGCGTGAGCACGGCGCAAGCTGCGGCGGCAGACCCACCTGGCAATCCACCGATTGTGGGTTTCTGGTTTTATAAGATGGTGGCCGAGGGCAACACCGCCGCAAGCAGCGGGCTGCCGGCGGACCAGGTCCCGCCTGACGGCGCAGTGATTGATTCGGGATACGCCCAGTGGCACGCCGACGGTACCGAAATAAGCAATTCGAACCGGCAACCTGTTACCCAAAGCTTCTGCCTTGGGGTGTGGGAGAATGCCGGCGGCTTGCAGTACAAGCTCAACCACTTTGCGATCAGTTGGACGTTCGACGGTTCCACGGAGAGCTACCAGGGTCCGGCCAATATCCGCCAGCAGGTCACGCTGGGCCAGGACCACAACAGCTTCTCAGGGAGTTTCTCGGTTGACCAGTTCAATGCAAGCGGCAATCCACTGGTGCATCTGATCGGGAACATCGTTGGCCAGCGGATCGGAGTCGACACATCGGTGACGGATGTGCTCCCCGTGCCCCCTCCCCCTGCTCCGTGAGTGGGGGTGATGCCACGAGAGGCTTGTAGAGTCGCGGCGCGCCGGAGTGTGGTGGGATACCAAACTTCGGCGCGACTGTGCCCAGAGGCAAAGCCGAGTCGTAGTGTTGAGTTCATCGGGGAATGGAAGCCGGATGGTCACTCCGAAAGAGGAGCCAGCAGACTCCGTGCCTGGAGGAGACGGGCGGGGTCCATTGCGCCGCTACCGCGGTCAATTTGGCGGATGATTCCCTCGGCGTCTATAACGAAGGTTGTGCGCTTGGGGATGCGAAGAAAGCTGAGTACGCCGTACTGGCGGCAGACTTTCTTCGTGGTGTCGCACAGCAGCGGAAATTTTAGGCCCAGCTTATTCGCAAAGCTGTGGTTGGTTTCGGGCTTGTTCACGCTGATGCCCAACACTTGGGCGCCCATTTGTTCGAATTCGGCAAGACCATCCTGGTATGCCTTGAGCTCCTGCGCTCAACCCGGAGTGTTGGCGAAGACATAGAAAACCAGGACAACACTGCGCCTGCCCCGGAAATCGCGAAGCCGAACCGCCCGGCCCTCGTGGTCCGGCAGTTCCAAATCTGGCGCCGCATCTCCGATGCTTAAGGCCATCCTGGCTTATATTGCGAACACGGGCCAACCGGCGACGAAATCCGCGAGTGAAGCCCTTATTTCTTTTGCTTCTC
This sequence comes from Terriglobia bacterium, assembly GCA_036278995.1. GTDB lineage: Bacteria > Acidobacteriota > Terriglobia > UBA7540 > UBA7540 > SCRD01. Next base: position 7,087 of record DASUJZ010000081.1, read on the forward strand.
CGCTTCCCGGTGCTCTATCAGGCTGCATGCGTCGTGGGCGCCAGTCGGGTCCAACGCTTCACGGGCTTTATCTATGTGCGTGATGACTCCGTGCTTGTCCACCACAAAGGTGGTGCGGTTAGCAAAGCCATGCTCGGCGTTGAGGATTCCGTATTGCTTGGAAACCGTACGATTGAAATCACTGAGCAGCGGGAAGGTGACGCCAATCTCCTTGGCGAACGCCCGATTGGCCGGCGAACTGTCCACGCTGATGCCTAAAACCTGAGTATTTGTCTGTTTAAATTTGGCGAGATCAGCCTGATACGCCTGTAGTTCCTTTGTTCAACCACCTGTGAACGCCAGGACGTAAAAGGCCAATACAACGCTTTGTTTGCCTTGAAACTGGCTCAGGCTGTATGGCTTACCGTTCTCGTCCGGCAGGGTAAAGTCCGGCGCCTTATCTCCAACTTTCAGTGCCGCAGCCTCCGGAGCGTTCGCCGCCGCGTTTGCTTCCGGCCCGGCCTTGGCTGACGTTTCCGCCGACGAACATTGGCTCAAGAGGGGGACTACCAGCGCGAGAACCAACAGTGCGAAGGCCGCTTTGAAATTCCGCTTCATCGATACCTCCCCACGCCCAATTTTGGTCAAGATGACGACGAGTTTATCATGAATTTGCCGGGGGCGCATCGGGCTTAGTAATTCCACAAATCCGCGGCAGAACCCGCGCGCATTTGAGTTCATCTATCGAGAAAGGACGAGGAATTTGCCTGATCGCGGAGGGGTAGCAACCCTCCATCGTCTAAGAGGTGAATGCAGGAGGTCAAAGTGCTAAACACGTCATCATATCGATTTTGAATCCATGTTTATAAATGCCTGAAAACACGGCCATATAAAAATACTTGACAATGACGCACTAAGTATTTATTATTATAATTGACTAAGAAACTAGGAACGTGGAGGTATGAGCTATGTCTATCATTCGATGGGAACCCTTTCGTGATCTCGTTTCTACCCAGGACCGTTTCAACCAGTTGTTCAACGAAACTTTCTCACAAGCCTTGGGCGAACAGCAGGAAGTTTCGCCCCGTGGGTGGGTCCCGCCGGTGGACATCTATGAAACCGGTGACAGTGTTGTACTCAAAGCGGAATTGCCGGGAATCAATCCGGATGACGTTGAAATTCGCGTGGAAGGCGGCACACTCTATCTGAAGGGTGAGCGGAAGTTCGAGAAGAAGGTGGAGGAGCAGAATCTCCGCCGGGTAGAGCGGTCGTACGGAAGCTTCACGCGAACCTTTTCGATTCCCAAGACCGTTGATTCAGAGAAGGTCAACGCGGAATACAACAATGGCATTCTCACGCTGACCATGTCCAAGCGCGAGGAAGCGAAACCTCGGAGCGTCAAAATCAAAGTTGCGAAGGCCTGAAGTCTGCGGACCGGACCAGCAAGGTCGTTCTGCCGGCCCGCGACGGAGGCAGTCAGAACAATGAACAACCAACCAAGGGAGGTATGAATCCGATGCCAATCGTAAGATGGGAACCTTTTCGAGACCTGGTGACAACGCAGGATCGCCTGAACCGGCTCTTCAATGAGACGATGGGGCGGTTCGTGGGAAGTGAAGAGAATCGGTCAGGTGCGTGGACTCCTTCAGTGGATATCTACGAAACCGAGCAAAACGTCGTGCTGACGGCGGAACTTCCGGGCCTTGACCCCAAAGATATCGAAGTCACCGTACACGAAGGTACGCTCTACCTGAAGGGCGAGCGCAAGTACGAAAAAGAAGTGAAGGAAGAGAGCTATCGCCACGTGGAGCGCGCCTACGGCAGTTTTGCACGCACCTTCGAACTGCCGAGCTCTGTCGATGCGGAGAACGTGCAGGCGGAGTTCAAGGATGGAGTCCTCACGCTTACCCTGCCCAAGAAGGAACAGGCAAAGGCGAAGAAGATCCAAATCAGCTCCTCGAAGTAATGATGATGAGCGCAAGCTCTGCGGTCCCTGCCAGCCGGAAGTGCGCTGGCGGGGTTTTCTCCGGGTTGGCAGGCAGACATACCGGCCAGCCCGGACTTATTTAACGGCGGCCACCAAACATTTCTGTCGGAGGAATAATATTAATAGCCCCTGAATGTGCCGGCTGGCGCACCAGCTTCTAAGCTATTTTCAGTCTGGAGAAGGAGTCATTATGGCAACTCGATTTGACAAATTCACCATCAAGGCCCAGGAGGCTCTGCAAGGCACGCAGGACGTTGCGGGCCGTTTCGGGAACCAGCAACTGGAATCCGTCCATCTGCTGCTGGCGCTGCTCGAGCAACCGGAAGGGATTGTGCCGGCTATCCTCGAGCGGCTGGGCGTAACGCCCTCGGCCGTGGGCAAGGAAATGGAGAAGGCAATCGAGCGCCTGCCGAAGGTCGGCGGCATGGCCGATCACTACCTTTCACCCGGGCTGAAAGACGTGGTGGAGCAGGCGGCAAAAGAGACCGAGCAGTTCAAGGATGAGTTTGTCTCCACCGAGCACCTGCTGCTGGCACTAGCGAGAAAGAGGAGCGACACCGCGGGTGCACTCCTGAACCGACTGGGCATAACGCATGACGCCATACTGAAGGCGCTAGTGGCTATTCGCGGATCCCAGCGCGTCACGGATCAGAATCCTGAGGCAAAATACCAGGCGCTGGAGCGCTACGCTCGCGACCTGACGGACCTGGCACGACGCGGCAAGCTGGACCCTGTCATCGGCCGAGATGAAGAAATCCGCCGCGTGATCCAGGTGCTTTCGCGGCGCACCAAGAACAACCCGGTATTGATCGGAGAGCCGGGCGTAGGCAAAACAGCCATCGTGGAAGGCATCGCGCAGCGCATCGTGGCGGGCGACGTCCCGGAGTCATTGAAATCAAAACGTATTGTGGCGCTCGACCTGGGCGCGCTGATAGCCGGCTCAAAATACCGGGGGGAATTCGAAGATCGCCTGAAGGCCGTGCTCAAGGAAATCGAAGAATCGAGCGGGCAGGTGGTGCTTTTCATTGACGAGCTGCACACGCTGGTGGGCGCGGGCGCGGCTGAGGGCGCGATTGACGCTTCCAATATGCTGAAGCCTGCACTGGCACGAGGTGAATTGCGCTGCATCGGCGCCACCACGCTGAACGAATACAAAAAGCACATCGAAAAAGACGCTGCGCTCGAGCGGCGTTTCCAGCCGGTGCTGGTGGGCCAGCCAAGCGTGGAAGACACCATCGCCATCCTGCGCGGACTGAAGGAACGCTATGAAGTTCATCATGGCGTGCGCATCAAGGATTCGGCTATTGTTGCGGCCGCCGTGCTTTCGAACCGGTACATCACCGACCGTTTTCTGCCTGATAAAGCCATCGATTTGATCGATGAGGCCGCGTCGGGTCTGCGCATCGAGATTGACTCGATGCCTTCAGAGATCGACCAGATTGAGCGGCGCGTCACTCAGCTCGAGATCGAAAAGCAGGCGCTGAAGAAAGAAGAAGATGCCGCTTCACGCGAGCGCCTGGAGAAGCTGGAAGGAGAACTTGCCCACCTGCGCGAGCAGTCGGACCGCCTGAAACTGCGCTGGAGGGCCGAGAAGGAAATCATCTCGCGCATCCGGCAATTGAAATCTGAAATCGAGCAGGCCAAGGTGGAAGAGCAGCGGGCTACTCGCGAAGGCGACCTGAACAAGGCCGCGGAAATTCGCTACGGCCAGCTTGTGGCGCTGGAGAAGCAGCTTGCCGCAGCCAACGCCGAACTCGAGGGCAAGGAAAAAGGCGGGCGCATGCTCAAGGAGGAAGTGGACGAAGAGGATGTGGCGCGCGTGGTGTCTAAGTGGACGGGCATTCCCGTGTCAAAGATGCTGGAAGGAGAACTGGCCAAGCTGGTGAAAATGGAAGACCGCCTGCGGCTGCGCGTGGTGGGCCAGGAAGAAGCGCTGAACTTGGTGGCCAATGCCGTGCGTCGCAGCCGGGCTGGACTTGCCGACCCGAACCGTCCAATCGGCAGCTTTATTTTCCTGGGGCCGACGGGTGTGGGCAAGACGGAACTGGCACGGGCGCTGGCGGAGTTTCTGTTTGATGACGAGAAAGCCATGCTGCGCATCGACATGTCTGAGTACATGGAGAAGCACGCGGTGGCGCGCTTGATCGGCGCGCCTCCGGGATACGTGGGTTATGAAGAAGGCGGCCAGCTCACCGAGCAGGTGCGGCGGCGTCCGTACTCCGTGCTGCTGTTTGACGAAATCGAAAAGGCGCACGCCGACGTCTTCAATATATTCCTCCAGATCCTCGACGAGGGCCGGCTGACTGACGGCAAGGGCCGCACGGTGGACTTCAAGAACACCGTCATCATTATGACCAGCAATATCGGCAGCCACATGATCCACGAAGCGATGACTGGAGCGGGTGGCGAGCCCGGCAAGCTTTCGGAAGACCTCAGGAAACGCATCCGAGCCTCGCTGCTGGAGAATTTCCGGCCGGAATTCCTGAACCGCGTGGACGAAGTGGTGATCTTCAACCCGCTCGGCAAAGATCAGATCACGAAGGTCATTGATCTGCAACTCAACCACCTGCGCGGATTGCTGGGCGACCGTAAGATCACCATCGAGCTGACCCCTGCGGCGCGCGAATTGCTGTTTGAACGCGGTTACGATCCGCAGTTCGGAGCGCGTCCGCTGAAGCGCGCCTTACAGCGCCTGATCCAGGACCCGTTGGCGCTCAAAATTCTGGAAGGCGAAGTCAAGGTCGGCGAAACCATCGAGGTCGGCGCCGATCCGAAAAAAGGCGAGATGACCTTTGCCCCCGTCAAGGCCAAAGCCGCGCGGGGGTAAGGTGCTCGTGGCTCAGCATCCCTCCGCAGAACCCGTAGAAGCCGGAGGGAACAATCCACCATTGCGACTGACCTACCAGGCAGACGCGGAGGGATCCCAAACCGATAGCAGCTCGGACCGGGCGGCCTCAAGCAATTGCTGGTCGGAGCAGACGAATACTGGGGACTCTGATCCGGCCGTTGTCTTAGCGCGAGACAGCCGGCAAATTGGAATGCATCATAGGCCCGCAGTGCATACCGATCGATCATCTCAAGTGCGCCATCGAGCACAGCGTCGCTCACTCCCTGCCGCAGGTATCTGCTCTCCATGTGCTGCTGGAGCCGGTCGAGCACGAGGGTTGCCGCTTTGGAGTCGATGTCCCCGGCGCGCTCGCCCTGGATAGGACGCAGCATTCTCCTCTGGACGACCCGTCTCGCAGCTTCCAGCAACTGGATTTTATATTCTGAGGCTGCGCAGACACATCCTGCCTGGCGCCAACAGCGTTCTTGCAAAGCGTGAGCGCCCGCCGACCTCGTCATGCAGTTTCGCTGGCCAGGTCAGGCTGCACCCGCGCATAGGTCATGATGGCGGATTTCAGGTCGAGAAGCTGGGCGCGACTCATTTCCCGCTTGGGGAGAAAGACAAAGGTCTGATTCGCTGCTTCAAAGATAATCACTCGCGCGGCTTCGTAAATGTCCGAGCATTCGCCCCAGGAATGGTGGACGTCATAGCTTTGGCTCTGCAAAGTGACTCCGTGCTGGTCAACTTTGGCAGTGACGATGTCGTGCCACAGGGGCGTTTGCGTAAAATGCCGGTGCCAGCGCCATCGCGTCAGGAGGGCGCTGAAAGCAAAGAGGAGCAAAGCCAGGGCGATGCCCACCATGCCTCTGAGGCCCGCTTCAGGTTCGAATACTACAATGGCAGCCGAGAGCGCCGCGATGGCCACCGGGAACCAATATGCTCGCAAATGGGTCCAGGGATGGCGTCGCAGCCAGATCTTCTGCGCGGAAACGTAATCGGCTACACTCCAGTGAAATTGAGCTATCATCTTTGCCCCCTTATTTACCCTATCGTCACGGCATTATAATGTGAGTTAACGCGAGTGGCAAGTGGGAAGACCGCAATGAGCGGCCTCGGCGCTTCGGCCGATAGTCCGTTCACCGATACGTCCCGGCCCTCTTACACGTAGGAGCCCGAAATCGCCGCTATATATAGGCGGTCTGATCATGATCAAAACAACATCTTGCGCTGAGCCCACATTTAGCGCGTACGGCTGCGGCTCATTGCGATGCGCTTGAGGGGCGGGTGATGGAAGCTCCAATAGAACTTTTTGTGGATAACGCCGGGAACCAAAGTCAGATTGTCAGATG
>DASUJZ010000082.1:0-48733 GCA_036278995.1 Terriglobia bacterium
CGCCGCGGGGTCATCTGTCTACTGGACCCAAGCCGAGGGATACAGGCGGGCTTCGTTGCTCGTAGGGCTACATTGGAGCGCATATTCGCTTATTGATGGGCGTTTTTGCCAACATACCTTAACGAGATCGGCGGCCGCATTATTTCCCGGTTTGTTTCCGGTTTGTTTTTTCCACTGGCACGTGTTTTCAACAACTTCTCCGCTTTGTTTTCCGGTTTGTTCCCGTTTGTTTTTCGGGCCGATCCTTTGTTTTCAGCAACTTCTCCGGTTTGTTTTTGAAAAAAGGTATTCTTTTTGTTTTTGCTGCCTCCAAACAGGCCCCAAAAATCCCCGCTTTTCGTCGCCGTACCCGGCCGTTTTGCACGCCAACCTCGCCTGCTGCTGAAGCTCAAATCGCCATGACCATAGAACGGGCCTTGACCACGAAATCGAATCCCCATCGCTTGCTGCTGGTTTGCCGCATCGGCGTTGGCAGGCTTTGTTGTCGCGCAGCGGACGGTCCTTCGAACGGGCTATCATCAGGCTACCACGGTAGCCGACAGAAGTCAAGCGAAACCGGCGCGTGTGTCGCTGCAAAGTGAGAAGTTCCTCTATGAGCAAAGTAGAAAGGTCCGCCGGGCGTGGAGGTCGAGCAACGGCTGGACGCTACGATGTGGCTGCGCTTCCGGGGTTCTTATCTCAGACTGACACCCTGCCCGGCGCCGCTCCCACCCCTCCCCCAAACCACCCCTGGAAGAGGAAGTTTCTATCTGGCTAAATACCGAAACTTTATACTTTGCGTTGACAGCAAAAACGCCGAAAAATCCCTGAAAAACTGCTGGACGAATCCCTCTAGTCGCTGCCATGCTGATTGCTTGGATCAAAGTTCAGACCCAGGAGTCGCCATGAGATTCTTTGCCTTGTTGATTGCTTTCGGGCTGCTTGCTTCCTGCACACTGGCAGCCCAAACTCCCGGCCAGGGGACATCCAAGCCCGCGGCCGAAGCTAGGCCGCCTGAGCAAATTGAAACGGAAAGGATCAAAGTACCTGAAAGCTTGCAGGCGCCACCTCACACCATGGCGAATCAACCCGGATACATGGAGCCTGCGCAGACACGCGAGCTGCTCTCAAAATTGTGGCAGGCGGAAGCGCGCGTCAAGGATCTGGCAGCCCAGATCCGCCCGGAACAACTGAAGCTGCCCGCCGCCGAGCTGGCGAATTTCAACAGCACCCTGAACGCGCTGAGTGGCAGCCTTGCTTCCCTGGACCAAAGCCGCCAGATGTTTGGCAGCCGGGTGGACAGCGAATATCTGGGATTTGAAACGTATGCCGGCATCAGTGAGGTCCTGCCGTCTCTCGAAAGGCTTACCAGGACTGTCGCGCGTTACCACAATCCAAGCCTGGAAGGTGAATTAAACCAGGCATGGAACGACATGCTGACCATGCGCCAGTCCCTCAAACCCTATCTTTCATTTCTGCTGCGTAACCACGACCAGGTATTTTTAACAATGGAGACCAATCTGGCCGGATGTCAAAACGAAATGGGTTATAAAAACTACAAAGCCAATGGCTCTCCCAAGAACATGCGAAATGTCCTGCCGGATTTTAAGGGAAGGCGAGTCCACAAAAAGGCCGAGGACAGCGAATCTGCTTCCAAGCCCTGAAGTAAGTATGGAATCGAATGCCGTTCGACGAAAATCCTGCCGCTAAGGGTTATGCTGTCTGGTTAATGCCCGCTGAGCCGGCGTTCAGCTTGCTGGCCGGCGCGATTTCCCGCCTCAGCCGAGAACACTCCACGCCAAGGTTCAAACCTCACATTACTTTGCTTGGCAGGATCGTATTACGGGAGGAAAAAGCCCTGGCAAAGGCGGCTTTATTGGCGCGCGTGCTCAAACCGTTCCGATTCGAACTGGGCAACATCGGCTTCCTTGATGACTACTTTCGCTCTATTTTTTTAACCGTGGTCGGAGACCATTCCGTCTCCAGCGCCTACCGTGCAGCCTGCGGGATATTTTACCGGCAAAACGCGCCTTATCTACCGCACATAAGCCTCATCTATGGCAAGCTTCCGGTTAAAACCAAGCAGAGGGTTGCAACAGGTTTCAGTTCGCTCTTGGACCGAACGTTTCAGGTCCACCAACTGATGCTCACCAGAGTCGATGGGCGCGTGCGCCAATGGAAGCGCATCAAAGCCTTCGACCTATGACAGCACTCTCCGTGCAGAACAGATCGCGCGGAGGAGAGCAGACCTTCCCCGCAGTTCGCCAGAAAGTGGTGATCTTGTTGCAGAGCTAAACGCGTCCGTCTTCCGGGATTTTTACGGATTCACTGTGACGTTTAGCGGGCTGCTCAGGGTAAAATCCAGCTTTGTCTCGGGCGGAATCTTGACGGTCTGGCCTTTGGTCGCCATCTGCACTCCCGTTCCGGCTCCCGCGCCGACGCCCGCACCGATGGCAGCGCCTTTGCCGCCTCCGGCAATGGCCCCAATAATTCCCCCCACCGCAGCGCCGATACCAACTCGCTTGGCGGTCTGCTTTCCTCGGGAGGAGGCTGCCTGCTGGTAAACCCCGGCGCTCACCGGGTAGCTTTGGCCATTCACAGCCAGGCTGACCAGTTGCACTTGAACCTCTGACTGGCCTTTGATGCGGCCGGCAGTCCGCGCCGCGACAAGCTGCAAACGCGCCTTGGAATAGCGGGGGACGATGACCTGCCCGTTCTGTTCAACCTGCGAGTCAACGGTTGCCGCGAATTCGTCTCCAGTCTTGTTGACCGAGGAGTCGATGGGATCCACCGTTCGTACCGTAATGACGGTCCCGGCCGGGATGGTAACTTTGACCGGTTCGGGCGCTGGCGGAGGTGCATCCGCGGCCTGCGCAGGAGCGGGAGGCACCTGCTCGACAGGCGCCGGGGTCTGAGCCTGCGGTTCGGATGGAGCTTGGTCGTCTGCCGTTGCGCGGGGCCGGCGGCGCCGTGTGGCCCTCGATTGGGGTGGCGCAGAGGCTTCCGCGGGGGGCGCCGCGGCGGCTTGCTCAGGAGCGCTGATTGTCAGCTCGTCGATCACCTGTTTAACACCATCCGCACTGTGGGCAAATTGTTCGACCGCTGATTTTTCCTGATCGCTGGCCACGCTACCGGACAAAACTACAACTCCCTTCTGGGAAACCACGTGGACATCGCGCGCTTTCAGAACAGGGTCCTGATAAAGCTTCGCCTGAACGGAGGCAGCGATGGCCTCGTCGTTAGGAGCGCTCGAACTCTTGAACAGGCTGCAGCCGCCGAAAGTCAGCACGAATGCTATTACTACGGCTGTCATACGATTCTTAGGATGGATCATACGCACCTCTCTATCGCCGAGGAACTTGCGACTGATTTCCAGATTCAGCCGAAAGCTGAAGCTGGTGTTCCGTCCCCCATATCCGGCATGGCAGTTTAACCCTTCTGGAAAACCAAAGTCCAACGGTATTGCTAAGTTGCACAGTTGTAATTTCTTTGGAGGCTCTCCGGCATGCTAAACTTTCTGGTAAGGCAGGTAAATGGAAGTCAAGCGTATTCAGCCTGTTGGCGTCGTCGGTCCAACCTGGCATTTTTCGTCTGCTTGACAAAGTGCGAGATGCAGAGTCTTTCAATCGTCATCCCGGTTTACAACGAGGAGGGCAATATCGGCCCCCTGATCGCCCGTATTTCCCAGGCCATGGCCGGCTGGCAAGGCACCGTTGAAATTCTCTTCGTCGATGATGGCAGCAGCGATCATACTCTGGAATTGCTGAAGGAATCCCAGGCCAAAGACTCCCGGATTCGTATCGCCCACTTCCACAAGAATATGGGCCAGACGGCCGCAATGGCCGCCGGCTTCCGGCTGGCGAGCGGCGAGGTGGTCGCAACTATCGATGCCGACCTGCAGAACGATCCCATGGAAATCCACCGCCTTGCAGGTATGCTGAGTAACTGGGATCTGGTGTGTGGCGTCCGCACACAGCGTAAAGACACCCTTTGGAAGCGTATATCGTCGCGCATCGGGAACGGGTTTCGGAACTGGGTGACAGGCGACAACATTGTGGATACCGGATGCACGCTGAAGGCCTACCGGCGCGAATGCCTGGACGGTCTGGAACTTTATAATGGGATGCACCGCTTCCTCCCCACGCTGGTCAGGATGCGCGGGTACCGCGTGACGCAGGTGCCGGTGTCGCATCATCCGCGGCTGGCGGGAAAGACCAAGTACGGAACCTGGGGACGGCTGGTAAAAGGGCTTGAAGACGTCTGGGCGGTGCGCTGGATGAAAAAGAACCACCTCGGTTTCGAGTCCAACCTCGAACTGATCGAGCGAAATCCTGTTGAGTTCGACAGGATCAGCAGCGGAGAGGCGGAAAAGTGACGTGCTCGGTTTGCGGAGCCGGCTTTGGGCTGATGGAGAGGTACGGAACCCTTGAGTGGTGACAGCTCTTCAAAGCTGATTGAAGCTCCTTCTGCGGATACGAGCGGTCGGGGATTTCCCACCCCGCACGTGCTCGTGCTGCTGGTGGTGGCCGGCTGCATGTTTTTTGCCGGCATTGGGCGCCTTGCACTCATCGAGCCTGATGAAGGAAGGAACGCGGAAGTCGCGCGCGAGATGCTTGCCACAGGCGACTGGATCACTCCGCACTTTAACAACTTTGCTTACCTGGACAAACCTCCTGTCTTTTTCTGGGCAGTGGCGTCCTCGTTTAAGCTGGCGGGATTGTCAGAGGCGAGTGCGCGATTTCCCTCGGCACTGGCGGCCCTCCTGACAGTTTTCCTCTGCTGGCTGCTAGCCCGCCGAATGTTTCAACATTCCACAGCCCTTTACGCCGGAATTGTGGTGGCAACTTCGCCACTGGTGGTTGTGTTTGCGCGCGACGTCATCTTCGATATGACGCTAACCCTTTTTGTCACAGCGGCGATGGCGTGCTATTGGTTGCGGGAAAGCGGACCCGGACGCCATAAGTTGCTCGATGTCCTGTTTTTCTCCGCAATGGGACTGGCAACCCTAACCAAAGGCCCGGTAGGATTTCTACTGCCATTGCTTTCCATCGCAGCCTACCAGGCCTTCCGCAGAAACTTAGGCCGGCTGAAAGACTTGAACTGGCTTCTTGGCCTGACTGCGTTTTTCGCGATAACGCTCCCCTGGTTTATCGCCGTGTCGATTCGGCACCCCGATTTTCCGCGATACGCCTTTTGGCAGGAGAGCCTGCAAAGATTTGCCACAGGGCATTCTCATCGTGGCGGCCCCGTCTATTACTACCTCATCATCTATCTTGCCGGCTTCCTGCCCTGGAGCTTCTTTCTGCTCTACGCCGCCATTCGCAGGGTGAGGCAATGGAGAGAACTCCGGAAAGAGCAGCAGGCTCCAGTGCTATTCCTGTTAAGCTGGGTGGGGGTAGTGTTCGTATTCTTCACCATTTCGCAATCCAAGCTTCCGGGCTACTTTCTACCCGCCATGGTTCCGCTGAGCATCCTAATGTCGAAAGTGTGGACGGGGCGTGAACCCGGACACGAAGCGCGGATACCTGATTGGCTGACCGGCGGCTTTGCCACTTTGATCGCGCTGGGGATCATCGTCGCAGCGGTCCCCCATTTTCAGCATTATCTATTCCCGCACGGCCGCCTCGAACGGAAGATGCCGCACGGCGTTCTCGTCTTGCTGGGCCCTACGATGCTTTATACCGGAGTCATCCTCGCTGCATTGGGAGTGATGGGACGAAATCTCTGTGCGCGGGCCAGGGAGAAGGCTCCTACCGCGATCATGTTTGCCTTGCTTGCGTGCTGCTTTCCGTTGATGCTGGTGCGGTGGTTTCATCCGCTTCAGCTTTTTGCTTCTGCAAACTCCAGCCGCGCTCTTGCAAGCGCCATCCTCGACAGCCCTCAGGGGAATTTCCCCATCTACGGGTACTATTACTTCCGGACGGGACTACCTTTCTACCTTCGGAGACCCGTGGGCCTGATTTCTTCTACGGCAGATGAATTGACCAGTAATTACATTGTGACGCAGTGGCCAAGAATCACGAGGGAAGCCGAAAACGGAGAACTGCACCGTATGCTGGTTCCTCAGGAATCGGGCGGCAGGCCCCTGGTGATGGACCTGGATGAATGGCTGGCGAAACGGCCCTCCACACCTGAGCTTGTGTTGGTACGGAACAGCCAGGTGAAGCAACTGGCCAACGCTGTTCGGGCAATGGATCCAATGTGGACTGGGTGGCAATATTCCGTTTGGGAAATACCGGCAGGTTCAGACCGGACCGTTGCTCAGGAGTAGGAAGACTGAAGGCCAAGGCGAAACCCACCCGGCAAGGCAGCGGACCGTTAATATAAAAGTCTATGTGCGGCATTTGCGGCATTCATAACCTGTTTCTGCGGCCGCTCGACAACCCGGAACTGATCGATCGCATGTCGGCCCGGCTCAGGCATCGGGGGCCGGACAGCCAGGGCAAATATGAACTTCCTCACCTTGCCCTTGCCATTCGACGGTTGAGTATTATTGACCTCAAGACTGGCGACCAGCCGTTGTCCAACGAAACTGGCGACATTAATCTGGTTTTTAATGGGGAGATCTACAACTACCGCGAGCTCCGCAAGGACCTGCTGGAGCACGGCCACGTATTCAGAACTCAGTCCGACGGCGAGGTAATCGCCCACCTCTATGAGGAAAAAGGAACAAAATTCGTTCGCGAACTGAATGGCATGTTTGCCATCGCACTCTGGGACAATCGCGAAAGGCGGCTGGTTCTGGCGCGCGACCGGGCGGGGGAAAAGCCGCTGTATTATTGGGAATCTGACGGCACGCTGGTGTTTGGATCAGAGATAAAGGCATTATTAGAACACTCGGACGTCAGCAGGGAAATTGACCGCGAAGCGCTTTCACAGTATTTCTTTTACGGCTACTTCCCATCGCCCCGCTCGGTTTATTCCGACATCAAGAAGCTTCCTGCCGCCCACCTGATGGTGGTTCAGAATCAGCAAACGCACATTGAGTGCTACTGGAAACTCCAGGCCTATTTGCGGTCACCGGAGGCAGGAAGGCTGAGCCTCGCTCAGGAAGAAAAAGCGTGTGAACAGCTTCGCGAAAAGTTGCGGCAGGCGGCCACCTCGCGCCTGGTGAGTGATGTTCCCATTGGAGTATTTCTCAGTGGCGGCATCGATTCCTCGATAGTGGTTGCTACAATGAGCGAGCTTTCACCCGGAAACGTCAACAGCTTCTCTGTCTCCTTTCCAGAGCGCTCCTTTGACGAAGGAGAATACGCGGAGTTCGTGGCCAGGCACTTCAACACCAAGCATCACGTCCTGACGGCCGACGATAAAACCATGCGCGGCGCATTGCTGACGCTCGTGGACCATCTGGACGAACCGATGGCCGATCCCGCCATCATTCCAACATATCTTCTGTCGTGTTTCGCCCGCGAACACATCAAGGTGGCATTGAGCGGTGAAGGCAGTGACGAACTGTTTGGGGGCTACCCTACTTACCTGGGAGCCCGAGCGGCGGAATATTATCTGATGCTTCCCGAATTTCTTCGACGGCAGGTCTTCGATCGAGTTCGGGAACTCCTGCCGGTCTCTTCAGACGCCGTGCCGAAGGGTCTGTTCCTCCGCCGTTTCTTGAGAGACGCCGAAAAGGATCCGGTGGTCCGCCATCATACCTGGTTCGGCATGTTCGCAGCCGAAGAACTGGAGCAGCTTTATGCCTCGGCGTGGACCGGCCCACATTCGCCGCTCGGGGTTATTTTCACTCCGTTATCGCGGGTTTTGGAAGGGGCCCGCTTTGATGAGGTCCTGGCTGAAATGCTCTATCTGGATTTCCGGATGTATCTTGAAGACAACCTATTGGTCAAGGTGGACCGCGCCAGTATGGCTTGCTCGCTCGAAATGAGAACTCCTTTCCTGGATCACCGCCTCATCGAGTTCGCGGCGGGCCTGCCGACGCAGCTCAAGGTACGTGGCTTTAAGACCAAATATATTCTGAAGAAAGCGGCTGAAACGTGGTTGCCGCGCAAGATCGTTTACAGGCAGAAACGGGGGTTCACCGTACCCATCGCAAGCTGGCTTCGGAATGAACTGTATCCACTTGTGGCTGAAACGCTGGAAGAAGGAAAACTGAAGCGCCAGGGGCTGTTCAACAGCGCGAATGTTCAACAGATGATTCGCGAACATTCAACCGCCCAAGCCGACCACCGGAAGGCCCTATGGACGCTTCTGTGCTTCCAGCTCTGGTACGATCGCTGGCATATGGGAGACTAGAGCGCTTTGCGCCCCCGGAGATTCAACCCGAAATTGCCTTACGATCTGCCCCCGCGTGAAGCTTTCACGCCTCACGAGTGGGAGATCATCCAAGCCTACCGGACCCCACGTCAAGTGCAGAAATTTATCCGCACGTTCACTTACAACCGTGAGAGACACGGTGAAACGCTGCGGAGTTTTCGCGCTACGCTCAGGCATACGACGTCCCACTGCCTGGAGGCGGCTTTCGTTGCGGCCACCATCCTGGAACAGCATGGCTACCCGCCGCTGCTGCTGGACCTGGAATCCAAAGATAAGCTGGACCACGTGGTGTTTGCCTTCCGGCAGGGCGGCCGGTGGGGATCCGTCGGGCAGTCGCGCGATTACAGCCTCCAGGGGCGCAAGCCTCTCTACCGCACCCTCCGTCACCTGGTGATGAGTTATGTTGATCCCTTCGTAACCGAAGAGGCAAGAATCGTCGGTTATGCCCTCGTTGATCTCCGAGAGCTTGTAGCCACGGACTGGCGCTTCTCGCTGAAAAATGTATGGAGCGTGGAAGAGGCGCTAATCAATTTGCCTCACATTAAGCTGAAGACTTCCAATCGCCGATACATCAAAGTATTGCGGCGTTATCGAGCTTTCAAGGAAAGATTTCCCCTACGCCAGATCACGTTCTATTCAAACCGAGATCAGTGGATGTAGCGGAGTTCAAGGTTCGATGAAGCCATGCTGTTCGCCATAGTGATCCCTCCGCAACTCCATTGCGCTGTTCGCAGAGTAGATTCAAGTGAAATGGCGAGTCGGACGTGCCTACAAGCTCACCCATTCTTCGGCAGGTTTAATCCGTCTCCGAGGGTTATCGAGGCCGCTCGAGCGAGGTCACTACCTGGTCGGCCTTGCTAGCCCAGTTGGAAGCCAGGTCCAGGTCCGTCTTTTGAAGTGCCTTTCGAGAATTCTGAAGGAAGCCGCGCGCATCGTCCAGCATTTTTCTGTGGGAGGGTGACAACGATTCGCGGCTGAGAGCATCGATCCTCTTCTCAATCCCCTGCTGCAACTGGACTATCTGGCCCTGCAATGCTATCGCCTGGCCAGAATTGACGGCAGAGTGTAGCGCAGGAACCTCAGCACCAGGGGGCTCTTCCGGAGGAGCTTTGATCTCAGCACGTCTGGGAGGTGAAGGTTTGCTGGGTGCAGGTTCCGGCGGAGCAGGCTGGGCAATCTCCGGCTTGGCTTCAAGAGGAGCGGGAGGAGCTGGAGCTTGCACAATAATGCTCTGTTCGGACTGCGAAGGTGTCGCAGCGGGGGGCGGCGTGGGGACGTATACAACGTGCTGCACCGTCTGCCGCTTAGGGCAGCCGCCAACAACCACGGCAAGACCGAAAATTGCAGCTTTCCAGCTCAAGGTATTCTAATTCTATCACTTCAGCAAAGTCGGTGGGCGGCTCCGCTCTGCCCTGCTAATCTCCATGAATTGCGTGGGCTCCTGGCCGGCTACGGGTACAACTGCCGCTACAAGTTACGAGCTCTATAAAACACGCGGCGTAAGTCGATCAGAAGCAGAGATCCTGCTATCAGACAGAATGGTGGCTCGCAACACTCTTCTCGGCGGCCTTGGCCTGCTGCTTATAAAGATGCTCCCATTCCTTCCGCTGCTGCAGCACAAAGGCTTTGGCATCCTCGAACGATTTAAAGAGGCGTTTTCCCTTGATCACGTTGCACGGCTGGCAGCAGGTCACCAGATTATCCATTTTTCGCGGCCCGCCATGGGAGTGCGGGTGTACATGATCAATGGTAAGGACCAACCAGTTTGTGAACTGTTGCAAGCCGTCCAGTCCGCAATATTGGCACCGAAATTGATCACGAGCAAATATCTTCATGGCGTCTTCCCGCGACAGGTGTGGCACAGGCGCGGCAAAAAACTTCTGGAGCTTCTTCAAGGGCATGGCTCCTCCTCTCGAACCCAATTTAGTAGGCGCAGACGTGTTTCCCATGCGTTGTATGGCAAAGAAGGGCAACTTTGCCCGCTAACCTCCAGTCCTTCTGAGCCTATTTTACTCCGACATTCTTGTAGGGGCAGCGACAACCTTCTGATGGATTCTCTCCGGATGGATGGCGAGCACAAGGCTCCTGGGCCAGGACTAGGCGGGCAAGACAATTCGAAACGTTGTCCCGTGCTTCGGCTCGCTTGAGAAGTCGATGGAACCGTTGTGCAACTGGATTATCCGGTAAGCCATTGCCAGGCCCACACCTGAACCGCCAGGTTTGGTGGTAAAAAAGAGCGAGAAGATCCTGGGCCGCACGTCCGCGGGAATCCCCTCGCCCTGATCCTCGATTTCAAGCTCCACGTGGCGGTCCGCTTTCTTCGCCCTGATTTTCAGCACTCCTCCGGAAGGCATGGCCTGGCACCCGTTGAGCACCAGATTCAGGAGGGCCTGCTTAAAAAGATCGCGATCGACCTTCAGCCTGGGAACGGGACCATCCTTCTCAATTGTTAGACGCACAAGATTCTGCCGCGCCTGAGGTTCGGCGAGAGTAAAAACTTCCTGGAGCATCTGTTCCAGGTCTGTCTCGCTCAGCCGCAACTCCACAGGCCGGGTAAAGTCGAGGAACGTCTTCACCACTCGGTCGAGCCGCCAGATCTCTGAAGTAAGAGTGTCAAGCTGGGGCTTTACGGCAGTACTGTTCTCGGCGAGCTTTGCTTTCAGGATTTCCAACTGCAGGACCATTGCGTTCAGCGGGTTCTTCACTTCGTGCGCAACTCCGGAGGTAATGCGCCCGAGTGCCGCCAGCCTGGTTGCCACGGCGATCTGGTCTTCTAATTGTGCGCGTGTGCCGGCGTCCCGCACCGTCACCAGAGCGCCCACAGATTCTCCTTCTGTCTCGGCAAACTGCACGCTGGCGGAGATGCGAGGGCCTTCGCTGTCATTGCCATCTTCTTCATTCTGTGATTCCCAGGTAATAGGAACTCGTGCTGTAAACGCCTCGCGGAGCACGCGATCCATCGGATGATCGCTCCAGAAAATTTCCGCCGCCGTTCGGTGCAGCAGCAATTTAGGGTCCTCGCCCAGGAACCGCTCCACGGCAGGCGTGGCAAGCACCAACTGGTCCTGTTTATCAAAAAACATCAGGCCGTCCGCAAGCTTGGAAAAAAGCTGGTCGAGATTTTCCTTAAGCTCGCTAAAGGCTATTTTCTCCCCCCGAATCTGCTCGCCCAACAGATTCAACTTGGAGGAAAGGATGCCCCATTCGTCCTTGCGATCCACCTTTAGCGGTTCTGGACTTTCTCCCCGTGCCATTCGCTCGACACTGCGGGAGATGGTCTTGAGGGGGCGTAGCACGCCATAAGAGAGCAGGCTGGCGGAAAGGGTCGCCAGGATGAGCGCCACAATGGCAAGCAGCAACGCACGGTGCAATTCAGGCGTCAACTCGCTGGCGACAAACAACGTGGAGACGCCGACGCGAACGTCAAGTGGACGGTCGCCCACCATGCTGGAATGGACAACTTCATAAATCTGCTGGGGTCCGTAGAGGACGTGGAGCTGCTGCAATATGCCCGAGTTCAGGAGTTGGTCAAACGGCGGGGCCGGAATGAATTGCTTGCCCACCTGAGTAGGATCATTGTGGACAAGGATAGTTCCTTTTGGATCCGTTATCGCTACGTAATATATGGTCGGTGAGTAGCCCACCGCAGATTCAATAGCGGAATTGAGGTTGGGGTCTTCTGCCAATCGGGTTCGAACGAACTGGAGTACGGCCGGAGCATTGGATGGCTCGACCCCGGTCGGGAGGTAACTCTGAGCCAGGACAGTCTGAGTCTGATGGTAAACCTCATCGGCCACAAATGACCCTCTTCGTCCCACAGCAGCGAGGGCCGCATGCGTGATGATAAAAAGGTAAAGGGCCGAGATGGCCAGCACCACGACCAATACCAGCAGGCCTATTAGTGCCGTCAGCTTAGCTTTGAGGCTCAGCCTCATATTCCTTCAACTTGTTATGAAGAGTCTTCAAACTGATGCCCAACATTTCAGCAGCACGGGTCTTGTTATTGCTGGTAAAGGCCAGCGTTTCAAAAATCAGCCGGCGTTCCGCCTCTCCAACCGTCATCCCCGGGCGAAGATGAAGATCGTCACCCATTGCAGCCGTTGAAGCTTTTCCAAAATCAGCGGGGAGGTCATTGCCTTGCAGAATTTCTCCCTGGCTCAGAACCATCATGCGTTCCAGCGTATTGCGAAGTTCACGAATGTTGCCGGGCCACGAGTGACGCCTGAATGCTTCCAGCACACCGCTATCCACGGCCTTGACGGAGGTATGGTGTTTGCGATTCAGGTCATCGATAAGGGCCTGGATCAAAGATTCCAGATCGCCCAGATGCTCGCGAAGGGGGGGCATGGTAATCTGAACGACGTTGAGCCGAAAGTAAAGGTCATTTCTAAGTTCTCCCTTCGAAACGGCCTCGGCGGGAACCTTGTTGGTTGCGGCAAGCACCCGAACATCGACAGAGATCTCGCTTTTGCTGCCCAGGCGCCGAAGCTTGGAATCTTCGAGGACGCGCAAAAGCTTGGCCTGTGTCTGCGCCGGCATCTCGCCAATCTCGTCCAGCAGAATCGTGCCGCCGTCAGCAAGTTCAAAGCAGCCCATCCGCCTCTCCACGGCTCCCGTAAAAGCTCCCTTCTCGTGCCCGAAGATTTCACTCTCCATCAGACTTTCGGGAATCGCCGCACAGTTGACGGCGACAAACGGCTTGCCCTTCCGCGGGCTCAGCTCATGGAGGGTGCGAGCTGCCAGTTCCTTGCCGGTTCCGCTTTCACCCGTTATCAAAACACTAGCCCGCGAGGGCGCTACGGTGGCGATCATGGACATAACCTCCTGCATCTTCTTCGATCGTCCCACCAATTGCCCCAGGATGCCGGCTTCGCGCAGCCGCCGATGCGCGATCTCGAGCTGCAACTCGCTTTCGCGGCGCTCCAGGCAATTGCGGAGTTCAACCTGCAGGCGCTTCGGGTCGACAGGCTTTTCAAGGAAGTTAAAAGCCCCCAGCTTGGTGGCCTCCACGGCTTCCTCGATGGTGCCTTGGGCAGTCAACATAATGAAGGTTATTTCGGGGCGCGACTCGCGCATCTGGCGCAGGACATCCATACCGCTCATTCCGGGCATGCGAAGGTCGGAAATAATGACGCTGGGATTAAAGGCAGACGCCTGGTCCAGCGCCTGCTGGCCATCGGCAGCTATGTCAGCCTCGTAGCCCCACACTCTTAGCAGCTCCGCCAGACCCTCTCTCTCGCTGGCGTCGTCATCCACTACGAGTACCTTGTCATGCCGCGGCACGTGAATCTCCTTGCGACCAATATAGTATAGACTACGAAGACTAACAAATTGCTACCAAACCGGCTACAAGGCACTTCCCCTCCAGCATCTGTAGAAGGGATACGCTTCCGGGGATTCCGGTTTGGGGAATAATGATGCCCGGTCAAGTTCCATTTTGGGATTTCTTTTGACTTTCCTCAATTGTGCTTCATACTGTGCGTGCTATCCAGGATGGCTAAAACGCACTATGGACATCCATCTCCTGCTCGCTTCACGGGACAAGCACCTCCAGGACCTGTGCTTGAGTATCTCGAAAGAGATGGAACTTGAGGTCAGCACCGCTGAAGCGCCTTTTGACGCACTTAGCGTTCTCAAGAACAGCGGGGTTGATGTCATTCTGGCCGATGCTCAGATGCCTGGGCTCGACATGGTCCAACTGATCAAAGCCGCCCGTGGGGCATTGCCCGACTCAGAGATTATTGTGATCGCAGCTGCCGGCAGTGCAGACGTTGCCCACCAGGTGCTAAATCAAGGCGCTCATGACTGCCTGATCAGGCCCTTCGTAAGGGATGACCTCGATCGCCTGCTGAACCGACTGATCCATAAGAGAGAGATGGCCGCCGAAAACCGCTGGCTTCGCGAGCAGCTTGAGGCTCGCCAAGGTCTTGGAACGCTGATTGGCTCGTCCGCCAGGATGCAAAAGGTCTATGAGGTGGTCCTCAAAGTTGCCACTAAACGCCATCCCGTGCTGGTGCTCGGAGAAAGCGGGGCAGGAAAAGAACTTGTGGCGCGAGCGATTCACTCTTATGGACCGTGGCGCGATCTTCCATTCGTTCCGGTGGATTGCGGCGCATTGTCTGCAACCCTTATCGAGAGCGAACTGTTCGGACACGTTCGGGGCGCATTCACAGGGGCCAGCCAGAATCGCTCGGGACTGCTGGTGAGCGGAGGCAAAGGCACCGTCTTTCTGGATGAAATTGCGGAGCTCCCGGTGGAACTGCAATCAAAACTGCTACGGGCCCTACAGGAACGCGAGGTGAGACCGGTTGGCAGCAACAAGTGCATCCCGCTCGAGGCCCGAATCATCGCAGGAACCAATCAGCATCTGGAAGGCGCCATCACGTGTGGCACTTTTCGCAAGGACCTGTTCTTTCGGCTCAACGTTGTTTCCATCAAGCTGCCGCCACTGAGGGATCGCAAGAGCGATATTCCGCTTTTGGTACATCATTTTATCGACCGCTATGCTGGAAGTTCTGAGGGCGTCCGGGAGATCTCCTGCGACGCTATGAGCAGGCTGATGAACTATGACTGGCCAGGAAACGTGCGTGAGCTCGAGAACTGCATCCAGCGCGCGGTGGCACTCGGGTCGCCGCCTGAAATTCAGGTGAGAGATCTGCCCTCGACTCTGCTGCACGCGATGCATAACGGAAGCGGAACGCAGCGCTTTTCCACTTTGCGCGAGATGGAGAAGGACGCCATTCGGAGAGCCCTGGAAATTGCGGGCGGTGACCGCCTGCGCGCCGCCAAGCTGCTCGGCATCGGCAAAACCACCGTGTACCGCAAAATCAAGGAGTACAACTTGGAAGGCACGGTGGGTCCGCAGCAGGCTTGAAGATTCGCTCGGCAGTGGTCGCGAAAAATCGTTCGACAAACCAGGCTGCACAATCCGAAAATCTCCTTGATGGCAACTATTGCTCTTGACGCGACTTATACAGTGGGCGAGCAGCCTTCCGGCGTCGCCGTGTACTGCAGGAGATTGATTAAATCTCTTGCCGAAATTCGAAGCGAGCATCATTACTTGCTCTGTTACCGGCTTTCGAGGTTTAAGTCGCGACGGGAATTCCTACGCCCTAGTTCCCGCCCGATGTCGCAGGCACCGCGATTTTCGGTTCGTTATTATCAAGACCCCTGGACGTTCTGGCTGCCCTGGCATACCGATCTGTTTCATAGCCTGGTTCAACGGCCGCCCGCGTTCCGGTTCAAAAAGGAGATCGTTACCGTCATCGACTTGTTTCCCCTCACTGGTAAGAGCTACTCGACCCCGGAGTTCCAACAGAAATTTTCGGCCTTGCTGCTGGAAGCAGTTGAGCGAGCCGTCCTCGTCATCACGCCCTCACAATACACGACGGACCAGCTGCTGAGGCACGCGCGCGTGCCGCAAGAGAAGGTCCGGTTGATTCCTTTTGGAGTTGACCTCCCCGAGGAACCTCTCAGCGAGGAACGACGCCTGGCGGAACGCGAGCGGCTTGTGGGGAAAGGCAACGAGATGATTTTTACCGTTGGCGTGATCCAGACAAGAAAGAACACGTTGAATGCTCTCATGTCGCTGCGCCACCTGCCTGAGCGATATCGCCTTGTGATTGCGGGTGGAAACGGGCACGGCAGTGAAGCGGTGCATCATTTTATTCGGAGCGAAAGACTCGGATCACGTGTGGTGTTGTTGGGCTACGCCCCAGCGGAGCAGCTTCCCATACTTTACGATGCCGCCAGCGTGTTCCTCTTTCCATCGTTCGAAGAAGGCTTCGGCCTTCCGGTACTTGAAGCAATGGCCCACGGACTGCCGGTGGTAGCTTCAGAAACGTCGTCATTACCGGAGGTCGGGGGCGACGCGGCACTTTACGTGGACCCGCACGATCCCAAAGACATCGCCGAGAAAGTTGCCAGGGCCGTCGAGGATAAGAGCCAGCGGCAACTGATGATTGAACGTGGCATTGCTCGCGCCGGCCTATTCACCTGGCGCCGTACCGCGGAAGCCAATTTGCAAGTCTATAATGAGGTCTTGTCAATGTAAGACTGGTCAGCCGCCCAGCGGTGGAAGCCATCATATGCGAGGCTGGGGACTAAACACGCAGAGCTTGAGCTGAGCACGATGCAAGGACTTCCGAAAATGAAGAAAGCACTGATCACGGGAATATCGGGACAGGACGGTAGTTACCTGGCCGAATATCTACTTGGCCTGGGTTACGAGGTCTGGGGGCTCATTCGCCGTGAACCGGCAACCTTGCGATGGCTCCAGCCCGCGATCCATCGCATCGAGTTTGTCTATGGCGACATGCGCGATGCTGAATCCCTTGCCGTTGCCTTTCAAAAGGCCTGGCCTGACGAACTCTACAACCTCGCGGGCCAGGTGTTTGTCCCCACCAGTTGGGAATGCCCGGCCGAGACGATGGACATCAATGCCGGAGGCCTGGCGCGGCTGCTCCAGGTGGTCGAACGGCAGAAGCGTGACACGCGCGTCTATCAAGCTTCAACTTCGGAGATGTTTGGAAACGTGGACGGCTCGTGCAGCGAACAGACCATTTTACAGCCCTTGTCTCCCTATGGAATTTCCAAGATGGCGGCCCACCGTATGGCAGAAGTGTACCGGAACCGCGGCCTGTACGTCGCTTCGGGAATTCTATTCAACCATGAGTCTCCGCGCCGCGGCCCGGAAATGGTGACTCGAAAGATCACCCGCGCGGCCGCGCGCTGGGCGGCTGGTGATCGGACAAAACTCAAGCTGGGGAATCTGAATTCCAGGCGCGACTGGGGCTTTGCGGGCGATTATGTGAAGGCCATGCACGCCATGCTGCAAAATGGGACCGCCAAAGATTATGTGGTTGGAACAGGAATTTCGCACAGCGTGGAAGATTTTCTCCGGGAGGTCATGGTGGAACTCCGCCGGATAACCGGGGCAAATTTTTCTTCTGTCGAGGACTGGGTAGAAATCGACTCTCACCTGCTGCGAACAGGCGAGATCCACGACCTGCGGGCCGATGCCGCTCTGGCCCGTGAGGAACTCGGCTGGCGGCCTGCTGTGGACTTTCCCCAACTGGTCAGAATGATGGTGGAGGCCGATGTAGCTTCGGCCCGTGAGCCCATCGGAGCCAGCTCACGGCCTAGTGGCGGCGGCGCCTGAACTGCGGAGGAGCCTCGATTAAGGCCTGGGCGGATGGACGAACTGCAGCGGTCTGCCTTCCGCCCATGGTTTGTAGTTCAAGGCAAACCGGATCCGCCTGTCGAGCGGCGGGTGACTATAAAGCCAGAACACAATGAAAGAATTGGGATCAGGGTCGGAAAGGTCCTGTTCACCCAGGATTTGGAAAGCTCGAGCTTCAGCGGCGTTGGGGTCCGACACGACGCCGTACGTCACCTCCAGCGCGAACTGGTCAGCCTGGTGCTCGTAGTGCCGAGAAATAGCGTTCACCAGCGGCGAAGAGAAAAACGTCAGGAGCGTGAGAACCAGCAGCATCACGGGGAGAGATGCCAGATCGCTTTCGCCCTCGATACCGGTTCGGCCGCCGTAGTGTTTGATCAGCTTTTTTACCGCAAAAAAACCCAGCGCGATAAAGCCCAGCACGACCAGTTCAATCAGAACAAATTCTTTCATGATGTGGTGCAAAACATAGTGCCCCGTTTCATGCCCGAGTACCATCAGGGTCTCATCATCGGTCATTTTGTTTAGCGTGGTATCCCACACCACCACTCTCTTGCTCGCTCCCAGGCCGGAAACATACGCGTTAAGAGTGTTAGTTTTCGCACTGGCGCCCATTTCCAGAATGCGCCGCTCGGGGATTCCCAGGTCGGCGCGGTGGAGCATCTCTTCAATCCGCGCAACAAGTCCCGGCCGGGTAGCGCTAAGCGGAGTAAATCTGTAAAAAAGAGGCTCGACAACGAAGGGCCCGATGAACATGACGAACAGAGTAATGGGAATGGTTGCTAGCCAGAAGTAAAACCACCAGCGCCGCGGACTGCGCCTGACAATCCAGTAGAAAACCGCGACCATCAGTGTGCCGGCAATAAGGAATAAAATGAGGCCCTTGCACCAGTCTGCCAGCCACGACCCAAACCCTTGCGTCATAAGGCCGAACCTGTGCTCAATAACAAAGTCCGCGTAGTACGCAAATGGAAGTAGCAGCAGCCTGACAGTTAGGAAGAACAACGGAGCGAAGATGAGACACTGCACAAAGGATCGCGAGGATGTTCTGCGCGCCCAAGTGCGGAACACCACCGCTGTTCTTGTGCGCCACAAAAGGAAATAGATGAGGAGCACAAGGCCGATGCCTGAAAAATAGAGGACATACTGGACCTGCGAATACGCAAGCGCCTCAGCTCTTTTCTGGGGTGGGAGGTCGTAACCTTTCGGAACGCTGGGCGCCTGGAGCTTCGGTGGGGTTGCGGAGGGTTTTGCCCGTTCTGTGGGGCTTCGCTGCGCCTGAAGCGCGCCAGCGCCCCAAGCCGGAGCGTGCGGAGCACAAACCACCGCTGCTGCCACAAAAAGAAATACGGCAAGCCTTCGGATTTTCATCAGATTCGGGGCAGAACGATGCCCTGCTGCGACTGATACTTGCCCTTCTTGTCCTTGTAGGAGGTTTCGCAAATCTCGGCGGACTCGAAAAACACAATCTGGCACAACCCTTCGTTCGAATAAACGCGTGCGGGCAGAGGTGTAGTGTTCGAGATTTCGAGTGTCACAAAACCTTCCCATTCCGGCTCCAGTGGCGTCACATTCACGATAATCCCACAACGGGCGTAGGTCGATTTTCCCAGGCAGATGGTCAAGACACTGCGCGGAATCCTGAAATACTCCACCGATCGCGCCAAGGCAAAGGAGTTAGGGGGAACAATGCAAACTGGCCCCTTGAATTCGACAAAGGAGCGCTCGTCAAAACTCTTGGGGTCCACGACAGAGCTATTGACGTTGGTAAAGATCTTGTATTCATCAGCCACTCGCAGATCATAGCCATAGGAAGAAAGTCCATAGGAGATCACGCCATCGCGTTTCTGGTTCTCAGCAAATGGCTGAATCATCTGGTTTTCCTTCACCATACGGCGAATCCAGCGGTCATTTTTGACAGACATCGACGCTCCCCTAATTGAAGTTGGCTGCGCGCAACCTGGCTGTTTGCCCCTCGGGGCGGGCGGCCTTTCCAAAAGCTGGCGGAGCATCGAATCATAATACAGGAGAAAACAACTTGACAATGCCGAAGCGCCTTTTTACGATAAAAGCCTGTGTTTTCAGGAGGTTCCTTTTGATTAAGCTCGACCTTGTCAACGATGTCGTCAACCGCACTGGAATTACGAAGACCAAAGCTGAGATCGCCGTTGAAACTGTTTTTGGTTCGATGAAGAAGGCTTTGGCCAAGGGTGAACGGATAGAGCTGCGCGGATTCGGCGTCTTCAATGTGAAGCGTCGCAAGACGGGAATTGGCAGAAACCCGCGCACCGGCGCCGAGGTCAACATCCAGCCCGGCAAGGCCGTTCGCTTCAAACCCGGGAAAGAGCTGCAGTCGATTCCCTGAACAGCCTGAACATTCTTCGGCGCGTACGGCCGGCATCGTTCAAAACGCACTCCTGGGATCGCAGGGCAGTATCAGCCACGACTGCCACGGTGCCGCCGCGCCTGCCGGGAGTCAACCCGAGCTAATCTCTCCTACATAAGGCTCACCGGATCCATATCAATCATCAGCGCCTGTGAAGGCACGCCCCAAATGCCGCACTCTTCCGCCAGCCGCCGAAGTATTGCGTTCAGCCTGGCGCGGGATGCCGCTTTCAAGAGAAACTGGATGCGATAGAACCCTTCAATTCTGGCCAAGGGCGCTGGGCTTGGTCCCAGGATGCGGACTCCGCGAGTCAAGCCACCTAAGCCCTCAAAGAACTTGCCAACTTCCGCGGCTATTTTCGCTGCGTTTTCAAGTCTCTTATCCCGCACCACCACATCAGCGAGCGCAGCGGCCGGAGGATAGTGCATCATCCGGCGAAAGTGTAATTCCTTGTTGAAGAACTTTCTGTAATCCTGTTCGGCGGCGAACCGGATTGCGTAATGCTCCGGATAGAATGTCTGCACCAGCACCCGGCCCCTGGATTCGCCTCGCCCCGCGCGCCCCGCTGCCTGCGTCAGCAGCTGGAAAGTCCGTTCAGCAGCGCGAAAATCCGGCAGCGAGAGGGAGGTATCAGCGGAAACGATGCCAACCAGCGTCACGCCGGGGAAATCGTGCCCTTTTGCGATCATCTGGGTTCCCACCAGGATGTCAATTTTCCTTTCTCGAAAATCCGAAAAGATTTTAAGGTACTGGCCGGGCCGCCGGGCCGCATCGCGATCGAGCCGTGCCACCCGCGCTCCGGGAAACAGTTCGGCGAGCTTCTGCTCCAGCTTCTCTGTTCCTTCCCCGACGTAATGGAGGTATTCGCTGTCGCACGATCGGCAGCGTGCCGGCACCGACGCCTGATAGCCGCAGTAGTGGCAGATCAGGCGGTTTTCACGCCGGTGATAGGTCAGCGAAATCGAGCAGTTCACGCACCGTTCGGTCTGGCCGCAGCTCCGGCAAAGCAGGAACCAGGAATAGCCGCGCCGATTGAGCAGAAATATGGTTTGCTGCCCGGATTGCAGTTGTGACTCCACCTCCTCACGCAAACGGCGCGAGATCGGCACCTGCGTTTGCGTCTGTCGGAACTCTTCCCGCATATCTATAATCTCCACACTGGCAAGCGGGCGCCGGCCCACACGCTCACTCAATGTCAGAAGGCGGTATTTCCCTTCTTCCGCGTTGGCATAGCTTTCAAGGGAAGGCGTGGCAGACCCGAGGACCACGAGGGCTTTGGACAACCTGGCGCGCACGACGGCCGTGTCCCGCCCATGATAGCGCGGCGTCTGGTCCTGCTTATAGCCGGATTCATGCTCTTCGTCCACGATGATGACGCCCAGTTTTTCCAGCGGCGCAAAGGCGGCTGAGCGCGTTCCCAGCACCACACGGGCCTCGCCCCGCCGCACTCGCCACCAGGCATCATGGCGCTGGCCCTCGGCAAGTCCGCTGTGCAGCACGGCCATGGCGCTTCCGAAACGCATGCGAAACTGCTCGTGAAGTGCTGGAGTCAAAGCGATTTCTGGCACAAGGATCAACGCGGTCCTGCCGGATTGAAGGCAGCGCTCAACCAGGCGCAAGTAGATTTCCGTCTTGCCGCTTGCCGTGATGCCATAGAGCAACACGGGGCTGAACTCGCCACGCTGGAGCCGCTGGGTCAGATCTTCGAGCGCCAGTCGTTGGCAGGCTGTCAGGGTGTGGCGAAGCTCGGAAACTCCGGCAGACTTGCCATCTTCACGCACAGGATCGGCGAACTCGATCAATCCCTGCTCCTGCAGTTTCTTTAAGTGGGCCAGGGTAGCGCGCGTGGATTTCAAAAGCTCGCGGTGATCGTGAATCTCGCCGGCGCGTTCGAGTTCCTCGATAATGCGGTGGGCCACCGGCGAAAGTTTCGGCGGCTTTTCGCCGACAGGACCCGCGATACGGACGGCCATCACCTTCCTTGTGCCGCGTCCGCGATCGGCGCTCGAAATTGCAAGCAGATGCCTCGCGACCGCCTGCCGGACAAGCCCGGGTGAAGCGGCTTCAAACCTCCTGCGCAGCGCCTCAAGTGTCCCTGCCGGGTGCTCCGCCACATACTTCAGGAGCGCGAGCTCAGTGCTCTGCCGGGCTTCTTCCAGCAGACTGTGCGGCATCTCAAACAGGCGTTTTCGCCCAGCCTCCGTCAATCCGACTACCCGGACCTTTCGTGAGTGCGGCCGCAAAGGCAGCATAGCGCGGAACACCTCGCCGAGCGGCGAGACATAATATTCTGCGATCCACAGTCCCAGCGTCAGGAGTTCTGGCGAAAGCACAGGCTCGGCATCAAGCACCTGGATTACCGGTCGGGCGTCAATGCCGGGAGGCAACGGCGGCGCAGCAGAAACCACGATGCCTGTCGCGCGCCGCGTGCCCACGGGAACCAGCACCCGCTGACCGATGCGAACGTTCATAGTGTCCGGTACAGAATAGGTGAGCGGCCGCGGTAATGCTGCCAGCACGGCCACGCTCACCAGGGTGGGCTTGGAGCTGCTGCGACGGCTGGTTTTCGGCCTGGTTTGGGGCTCACTCATGGCAGGATTCTATGCTACACAAACCGGGCTGGCTAGTGTGGGACCACGGTTCTTATTCCCTGCAAGCAGTTCGGTATGGTTCTTGCCGCACTTGGAGAACATTGGAGGTGCCAGTCTGCTCGCGCAGGCCGGCGTTAGCAGAATTGAATCCGTCTAGTTCTGTTACAATATACCGGGGATTTGAGCAGGCACAGCCAATGTCCAACCTAATACACGACCTCGACCCAGGGCCGCACTCTCCTGAAATTGTGCGGATGATTGTGGAAATACCAAAGCATTCGTCCAACAAATACGAGTACGACAAGACGCTCGGTGTGTTTCGTCTGGACCGTACTCTTTATTCCCCAATGCACTACCCTGGCGATTACGGATTCATCCCCGGTACACTGGCAGAGGATCACGATCCGCTTGATGTCCTGGTCTCAGCAGACGAGGCCACTTTTACGGGCTGCATGCTGGAAGTGCGTCCCGTCGGACTGCTGGCCATGGTTGATGACCAGGGGCCGGACACCAAAATTATTTCAGTTCCCGACCGCAATCCTCGCTATGACCAGATTCATACGATTGACCAGATCTTCCCGCATATTCTGACGGAAATCGAGCACTTCTTCACTATTTACAAGGAGCTTGAGGGTAAGAAGACCCGCATGGAAGGCTGGCACGGTCCGCGAGAAGCCCGCCAGGCCATACTCGAAAGCCGCAAGCGTTACCTGGAGGCCAGGGAAAAAGCCGGCCGCGAGCAAGCGGCAACCACCTCGTCCTGAACCATTAACACCTCATCCAAGCGATCCGTATGCCAGGCAGATTAGTGCTGTATTCTGAGGCCGTTCACACAACGCTGGCTCGCCGGCGCGCCGCCACAAGGTTCGCATAGAAGCTCCCAAGCTTGTCCAGCATTCGCACTGCAAATCCAAGATTGCGGCGGTTTATGTGCTCGATGTTGATTCCGATAGGCGGCGGGTCGGGGGGAAGATTGTCGAAGACATCCATCAGGATTCTTTGCGCTAGATTCAGGCAGCGCTCGAAGGCTTCTTCAGCTCGGCTCGAAGAAGTGTCTTCAGCGGCTTTGTTAATAAGAAAGCGATCGATGTCGGCCGGAACGTCTGCCCCCAGCCAGCGCAGGAATTCAATGTCGCGGTGATGGCTGACCGGAGCGAAACTCAGGAAAACCCGTGCCTCAAGCCCATTGAGGCGTTGAATCAGCCAGACGATGTCGTTCGAGTCGAACAAAACCTGAGTGGTGAAGAAACAGAGTCCCTCCGCCACTTTGCGACGGATGCGGTCTACCTCGTGCGCGCGACTGGGGATGCTGATTCCTCCCATGGCTACCTGGAGACCCGCGGCCCGTACTTCGCGCGCTGCCTCGATGACGCTGGGGCCAGGGTACTTGATGTCCCTCGATTCCCCTCCCACGAGGACCAAGTTGCTGATACCAAACTTTTCCTGCGTTTCGCGGATCCACCGGGCCTGATCAGAGTGGTAAACCACACAACGATTGATGACGATATCGAGATCGAACTCTTTGCGGATTTTTGCGCCGAGAAATCGCGGTTCAATTCTTTCAACGAATTTGTAAGTCCTGTCCCTTCCCCGCGACTCATCATGGATTTCGGGCAGATTGATGGCGTCGGCCAGGTTCTTGATTTTTGCGACCTCTAACATCGCAGACTGGAGGGCTTCCGGCTTCCCCGCGGGCGGTGGCACCATCTCAAAAAAGCTGACTGGGATTAGCGGATTCTGGATTTTAGCTTTCAGATCCATCGCACTTCAATTCGGCGGCTGACTTTTCCTGCGTTATCGGCCCCTGGAAGCAGCGCCGTAGAAGTATTTTAGCATCGACTGTGGGAGCACGGTCGCGAGCGATGTGAAGGGCAGGCGCAGCCTCAGCGGGGCAAGTTCAGGAACTCCACGATCTTCTGAAAATCTTCGCGAAGGATCTTCTCTTCCCGAGGGTTGCGGAGAACATAAGCCGGGTGGAACGTCGGCAGGGCTTTTGTGCCCTGAAAATCATAGAATTGTCCGCGAATTTTCGAAATGCCTTCTTTGACCCCAAGCAGCGTCTTGACAGCCGGAGCCCCCAGGCAGCAGACGAGGCGAGGCTTGATCGTCCTGATTTGGCGCAGCAGAAACGGCGAGCAGGTTTCGATCTCGTCCGGAAGCGGTGTGCGATTGTTGGGCGGACGGCACTTAACGATGTTGCAGATGTACACATCGTCTCGCTTCATTCCGGCCAACTCGATCATGCGGTTCAACAGGCGGCCGGCACGACCCACAAAGGGAAGTCCCTGGGCGTCTTCGTCGGCGCCCGGCCCTTCACCCACAAACACCAGCTCGGCATGAGGGTTGCCCTGGCCGAAGACAATCGTGTGGCGGCCGGCAGCTAGGCGACAGCGACGGCAATCACCCAGGTCTTCGCGGATCTGTTCCAGGGTTTCATTCTCCCGCGGCGCGGCCTGCGGTGATGAAGATTCAAACAAGCTCATGGACTGTGCCACCGGGCCGGGCGCTGCGGCAGCTTGGGGTGCAACGCCGCCACCGTGCGGGGGGTTCAGCAGCTTGCCAAGCGCAGCGTTCAAAGGCTGTGGTCTGGACTCAGGTTCTTGTATAGAGGTGGTTCGAGTTACGGTATCGCCGGGGCCAACGCGTTCGCCCCGCGGCGACGCATTCGCGGTTTCAGCTCGCCGGATATAGAACTCCTCGATGCCTAATTCCTCATAGAACTCGAGCATGGCCCGCAATTTTGCTCTTTGCCGGTCGTCCATCGCCTGATGCCCCTGGGAAAGAATGCGCTAGCGCGTGCCTGCCGCTGCGCGTTTTGACCGCAGCCCGACCGCTTCATCAAGAATCGCGTTTGCCACATCCAATTTGCTCATTTTTTCGAACGGTTTGGCCTGGCCGTCAGCAAAAACCAGCGTGACGATGTTGGTGTCGGAATCGAAACCCGCGCCGGCTTGCGCGACGTCATTGGCTACTACCATGTCCAGATTTTTCTCGCGCAGCTTGGCAGCAGCGTTTTCGAGCAGGTTATTCGTTTCCGCCGCAAAGCCGACGATGATCTGATGAGCTTTCCGCCGGTGTGAAATTTCCGAAAGGATATCCTGCGTGAGTTTAAGTTCCAGGGTCAGTCTGCCGCGCCGCTTCTTGATCTTTTCGGTTTCGATGGCGGCCGGCGCAAAGTCCACCACGGCGGCAGCCATCAAAACCATCGTCGCCCGGTCCAGCCAGCGGAGCATCGCTTCTCCCATTTCGCCGGTGGTCCGCACATTTTCCAGGATGACGCCGGCTGGCGCAGGAAGCCGCGTTGGGCCGCTGACCAGAGTTACTGTGGCGCCTCGCCTCCGGCATGCCTCAGCCAACGCATAACCCATCTTGCCGGAAGAACGGTTGGTGAGGTATCGAACCGGGTCCAGAGGTTCTTCGGTGGGCCCTGCGCTGATCACGACCGTTTCTTCCCTCATGTCCTCGCGCAGGTGCAGGCTTTCAAATGCAGCCTGCGCAATTGATTCGATCGAGGCCAAGCGCCCTGACCCGATCATTCCACAGGCGAGGTAACCTTCATCGGGTTCGAGAACCCGAATGCCGCGCGTGCGCAGGATTTCCACATTCCGCTGCGTTGCCCCGTTTTCCCACATATTCACGTTCATGGCCGGGGCAACGATGATCGGAGCTTTCGTCGCCAGGCATAGCGTGGTGAGGAAATCGTCAGCGACGCCGCCTGCCATTTTTGCAATGACATTCGCGGTGGCGGGCGCGATGACCAGGGCATCGATCCCTTGCGCCACGGCGATGTGTTCGATTGCACTCTCGACGTTGGGCTCTTCTCCGCCTTCGCCAAACATGTCTGTGATAACTTTGTGGCCGGAGAGCGCCGCGAAAGTCAACGGTGTTACAAAATTCCGAGCGCCCGCGGTCATCACCACTTGAACATCAAGGCCGCGGTCCTGGAGCATGCGGAGCAGTTCCGCTGCCTTGTAGGCGGCAATTCCCCCGGTAACTCCCAGCGCCACACGCATCACTCAATCCTCAACGACAAAGTCCAGCGGGAAAACTTCTGGGTACCGTTTTGTTTGATAGCCGGATGGTCAGTCAAATACGTCCAGTCACCGAATCACCGCCCTCACGCGGGGTGCGCACCAGGACAGGCTTCCGGCGGACGGCATCAGTGCTTGTCACTCCCCGTCTTCGCTTCAATCACCTCGAATGGGATCAGGCCGGCAGAGACTTCCTGTTGCGCAACCTTGGTTGCCCTCTTGGTCTGCGTCTGTACGAGTGGTCTTACACCCGACTGAAGTTGCCGGGCCCGCTTGGCGGAAATGAGAATGTATCGGAATTTGCTGTCGATGTTGTTGGGTAATTCCATCTATCCTCCAATAAATTTACCAATAATCTCCGTCACACGCCGGTCTTGGGATTGGCGCCGAAAGCGCGAAGCGAGCACAATGTGGCGGAGAGCCTGGGCGGCGGTGGAAAGGCGATCGTTCACAATCACGTAATCATACTCCTTCCAATGTGCCACTTCCCTGCGTGACATTTCAAGGCGTTCGTCAATAACCTCCGGAGAGTCTTCGTGGCGGCGGTGAAGCCGCTCGTCAAGGTCGGCGAACGACGGCGGCACCACAAACACGCTCACGGTGTCTGGAATCCGCCGGCGCAGCTTTCTGTAACCCTGGACGTCAATATCCAGCAGAACGTCCTGGCCGGCTTCCTGGGCCTCCCGCAGCGTGCGCCAGGAGGTGCCGTAATACTGTCTGTGAACCCGCGCCCACTCCACAAATTCATCCTGCGCCGTCTTTCTTTTGAATTCCTGCCGCGAAACAAAAAAGTACTCGCGACCGTTTTTCTCTCCCGCGCGCGGAGGACGCGTGGTGTAAGAGACGGAGAACACCAAACCGCGCACCGAGGACCTGATCTTCTTGATCAGCGTTGTCTTGCCTGCGCCTGAAGGCGCGGAGATCACGAAGATGCTGCCAAGTCTGGCGGGTGGTTCGCTGGGGGGTACGCTCACTCGATGTTTTGCACCTGCTCGCGTAGTTTCTCAATCTCTGACTTCATTTCAATTCCCTGGCGTCCTATCTCCGCGCCGACCTGGGGCACGTCCGAAGTTTTTGACAGCAACGTATTGGCTTCCCGGTTCAACTCCTGCAGCAGGAAGTCGAGTTTCTTCCCCACCTCAGGACTTTCGGCCAAAAGCTGGCGCGCCTGGACCAGATGGCTTTGAAAACGGATTAGTTCCTCCGAAATATCTGACCGCGAGACCAGATAAGCGACTTCCTGGGCAAGCCGCGCGGCATCAACGTGAACCGCGCCCAGCAGCTCATGCAGGCGGTTCTCCAGTCGCTGTTGCGCATATTCGGGGATGCGGCGGGCCTGTTTGCCGATGGATTTTCGCAGGGCCTCCAGTCGGTCCAGGCGGGCGAGAAAATCCTTCTCCAGTGCCGAGCCCTCGCGGTCCCGCATCGAATTCAGCGTTTCCAGAGCCTCCGTCAGGGCAGCTTCCAGAATTTTCCGTACCGCCACCAATTCCTTGTCTGAGAACTCACTTTCATCCGAAAGAACTCCGGGAATTCTCAGGAGCTGTACAACGTCCAGTTCTGCCGCGGAACCCAATTCGTCCTGTACTTCGCGACAGACTTTGACATAGGCTTTCAGCAGCTCGCGGTTCACTTTTAATTCTTCTGTACCCGCCGCACCCAGATTTACGTTGACCTCCACATGCCCTCGGACAACATGGTTTTTTACGATCCCGCGCAGCAAAGGTTCCATCGGCGAGAGCGCCATTGGCATACGGAATTGCAGGTCAAGAAAGCGGTGATTCACTGACTTGACAGCGACATTTAGAGAAAAATTACCAACCTCACGCCGCACCTTGCTGTACCCAGTCATGCTTCGAATCATCGTCTCTCACGCCAATGTTGGGCGCGCCTCGGCATCCGCCGGCCTACGCCTCAGTGTCCACAAATTGAAGTTCGTGCAATCGCTGGTAGATTCCCCCGCGCGTCACCAGGTCCTCGTGCGTGCCTACTTCCGAAATGGTTCCGCGGTCCAGCACCACAATGCGATCCGCGCGCCGGACCGTGCTGAGCCGGTGGGCAATCACAAGAACGGTTCGGCCCGCCATAAGATTTCCCAGCGCCTTTTGCACTAGGGCTTCGGATTCCGTATCCAGTTCAGACGTGGCTTCGTCCAGAATCAGAATTGGAGAATTCTTCAGCAGCGCGCGCGCAATTGCCAGTCGCTGCCGCTGGCCGCCGGAGAGGCGCTGGCCGCGCTCGCCGATCATGCCCTGGTATCCGCCGGGCCTCTCGGTGATAAAATCGTGCGCCAGCGCGGCACGGGCGGCATCTTCCACCTCAGCCTGACTCCGTGACCCGTTACCATAGCAGATGTTATTGAAAATGGTGTCGTTAAAAAGGATGGTTCCCTGCGTGACCATTCCAATCTGCGAGCGCAGCGAACCCAGCTTGAGATCACGCACATCCTGCCCGTCGATCAGCAACCGCCCGCGAGTAACGTCGTAAAACCTGGGGAGCAGGCTGGCCAGGGTTGTCTTTCCGGCGCCGCTCGATCCCACCAGCGCCACCACTTCACCCTGCCTGATCCTCAGATTCACGCCCTGCAGCAGCGGCACACCCGGCTCATATTCAAAGTCCACATCCTCAAAAACGATTTGATCCTTGAACAAGGGCAATTCAGCGGCGCCGCGTTTTTCCTTCACCTCCGGATGGATCTGTAGGAACTGGAACACCTGTTCGGAAGCTCCAACGGCCTGCTGCACGGCATTGTTAACGCCCGTCAACCGCTTGATGGGCTCATACATCTTGATCAGCGCATAAAGGAATACCAGAAATCCACCCATCGTCTGCGCATGATGGAGAATCTCATTGCGCTCGTAAAGCAGAAGCCCGGCGATAGTAATCGCACCCAGAAGTTCCATCAACGGCGCCGTTGCAGCCTGCGCCCTAATCCAGCGCATGTTGGTGTGGAGCAGCTTGTGTGTCGCCGCCTTGAATCGTGCTACTTCAAAGTGCTCCATCACAAAAGCCTTGACGATGCCGATACCGGTGAAGGTTTCCTGCAGCAGGTTGTTGATGTCGGCCATCCTGTCCTGGCTGGAGCGGCTGGAACGGCGGATCGACCGCCCGAGATTGGCCGATGGGAAAACCACCAGCGGGACCAGCAAAAGCGATGCCATCGCCAGTTTCCAATCGACGGAAAAAATGACGGCGAGCAAGCCGACGAGGGTGAAGGAATTTCTCAGGAAATCCGCAGACACCTGCGAAACCGCATACTGGATCTTGTCGGTGTCGTTGCTGATCGCCGACATCAGCCGGCCGGTTGGGTTCCGCTTGAAGAAGGCCATCGACTGCTCGACGATTTTGGCGTAAAGCTGGTTCCGCAAATTCCGCACAGCGGACTGGCCAATGAAATTAATGCTGACCGTGGCGGTATACTGCGAGATGCCCTTCACAATCGAAACGGCAATGATCGAAAGCGCGACGACGGTCCAGACGTTGTGAACGTGAAACGGAAAAAAATCGTGCAGATAGAGGGTGTGATGATTCCAGGGAAGGTCGAAGAGTCGAATGCCCGCTGAGCTGGCGCCGGGCTTGAGGACGTTATCGCCCACGGGCTTGATCAGCAGGGCGGTAACCGCCTCACAAGCGCCCACCACAGCCATCAGAACCACAGCTATGATGAAACGCAGTCTGTAAGGTCGGAGAAATCCTAGCAGGCTTTGAACTTGGCTCATCCGGCGTCCTACCCGCAGGCTGGAGAGCCCGCCGGGCGCGGGGAATAAGATCTTAATCTTCGCCAAAAGCGAAGTCAAGCTGCGGGACCGCGCACGGGCTCCAAGCCCCAAAACTGTATCATATCAATCAATCCGCTGAAAACACGAGTTTTATCACGCCCTCCGTGCTTTTCGGGTAGCAGCTTCGTCAGAGAAGTTCCACGGCCAAAGCCGCGGCGCCGTACAGAGGGGAGTAGTTCCCTAGTTCCGCCTGAACAATCCTGGTGGAATGCTCGAGCACTGAGGTTGAGAATTCGTCAAGGTACTCGTGGACAGGGTCCAGCAGGATGGGGCCGGAGAGCGCCACGCCGCCTCCCAGGATGATGAAATCGGGATTCAGGATGCGGATGGCAGTCAGCAAGGCCCTGGCCAAGGCTCGTGCCGCTTCGCGCACGATGAACTGTGCGCCGGTTTCACCTTCGCCCGCGGCATGGAAGACCAGTTCGGCAGTAATCTGATCAGGGTTGCCGCCGGCAAGCTCGATGGTCCTCGCCATCACCTCTGGCTTCCTTCGCGCGAACCCGCGCCCTCGAATTCCGATGGCCGTTCCCGAGCAGATGGTTTCCAGGCATCCGCGCGCACCGCAGGAGCACAGGGCGCCAGAGTCTGACACCGGTATGTGGCCCACCTCGCCTGCCATCGAGTCCTTGCCTCGATGCACTCTGCCGCCGCAAACAATTCCTCCGCCGATGCCCGTGCTGATGGTGAGGTAAAGCGCTGATTCAGCGTCCCGCCCGGCTCCGTAATGGAACTCGCCCAAGGCCCCGGCATTGGCGTCATTGTCTACCTGACACCTGAGGCTGAAGTTGTCTTCCATCCATTGGGCCAGCGGGAATCCTTGCCACCCCGAGACATGCATTGAACTGACCTGTTGTCGGCCATAGTCAACCGGCCCGCCAAAACTGATGCCGCAGGATTCAACACGCTGGTCCGATCTTGCCGTCAGGTCGTCCGCCCGCTTTCGCAGCTCGCTGAGCATCCATTCGCGCCCGCCGGAGGAGTCGGTCCGGCCCTCTGAGAGAAGAAGGCGGCGACCCTCGGAATCGAAGAGACCCACGTGAAAATGGGTTCCGCCGATGTCCACCGCCAGCACGTTGCTCATGTCGTGGGAGTCCTTCTACGGTTCTGTCCGGCCCTGATGCAACGCCGCAATCGGCATTGCCCTCATTCAGTGTGGTTGCGCTCCAGGTCGCGATGGACGGTTTTGGTCTTGAAGCCCTCTTCATCCAGAAAGTCACCAATGTGCTCGGCCAGCGCCACTGATCGATGACGTCCGCCGGTGCAGCCGATTGCAATCGTCAGGTAGCTCTTGCCCTCGCGGACGTAGTTGGGCAGCAGAAATAGGAGTAAGTCGGTAACGCGGCTGATAAATTCGCGGGTCAGGGCCTGTGACTCCACATATTCCCTCACCTCCGGATCGATTCCGGACTTTTCCCGCAGCCCGGTCACAAAATTCGGGTTGGGCAAAAAGCGAACATCGAAAACCAGGTCAGCGTCGTGCGGGACCCCATGCTTAAACCCAAACGACAGGACTGAAACCAGCATGGTCTTGCGGCGGCGGCCTCCAAACCGATCCTGAATCAACTGGCGAAGCTCGTGCACGTTCATCCGGCTGGTGTCGATGACAGTGTCGGCGAGGTGGCGCATGGGCTTCAGCAGAGATCGCTCCAGGCGGATGCCTTCCCGGACAGGCAGGTTTCGGCCCAGGGGGTGGGGGCGGCGAGTCTCTTCGAAACGGTGGATCAGCGCCTCATCGGAAGCTTCAAGGAAAAGCAGCGCCACATTGAGACCGTCCCGCCCCAGGCGCTGATATGCAATGGGAAGCTGGCTGAGCGATTCTCCTTCGCGAATGTCAACCACCACGGCAGCGCGCCGGATGCGGCTTCCGTGCGCCGCGCACATGTCGGCGAACTTGGGAATCAGTCCGACCGGAAGGTTGTCAACACAATAGTAGCCCAGATCCTCAAAGGCCTTCAGCGCTGATCCCTTGCCCGACCCGCTGAGGCCTGTGATCACAACAAGCCGGCGGGCTCCGTTGCTGGGATGGCGCCTCTTGTTTTTCATGCGCGCTGCATGCGTTGGCGCGTAAATCGCACAAGCTGCGACCTGCCGCCCACACGATGACCAGTGGATTGCGGATCTTACGATTCTGGCTCTACCAGGCCCAGCTTTCCGTCGGGTCTTCGATAGATGACATTCACCCGCTCGCTCTCGGAGTTGCGAAAGACAAGGAGTCCGCTCGTGACCGCCGCCAGGGATTCGATGGCTTCTTCGACTGTCATGGGTTTCACCGGAAGGCGCTCGGATTCAATCGCGATCCGCTCCTCGTGGTCGACCCGGCTGCTCTGAAATACGTTTAGCGTAATGTTCGATGTTGGTTTGGGGCGCCGTTTCTTCGTGCGCCTTCGCGCAAGGCGTTTTACCGCCTGCCGCTCGAGCTTCTCGAGCGCTCCCCTGATGGCGCCTCGATTATCCACCGCCTCCATAACGCTGACGATTGTCTGGTCAGGAAAAGTCGCGGTAATTTCTGCCGTGCGCCCGCGCTTTTCCGCGGTGAGTATGACGTGCAGTTTGGGATTACCCGGAAGCAGTCTGCCAAGTTTTCTAAGGCGCTGGTGAGTGTATTGGCGCAGCCCGGCAGTCACATTCACCTGACGTCCTGTGAAATCCACGTCCATAACAGCACCTCCTGTAACCATCTTTCGAGTTGGCGATGCGGCAGGATTGTTCATCCCTTGACCCGGCGCTGGTGAGTGCTGGGAATCTTCATGTCTTCGCGGTATTTCGCCACTGTCCGGCGGGTGACGTTGAAGCCCTGTTCACGCAGATGCTGCATGATGCTTTCGTCGGTGAGGGGATGGGCAGAATCTTCTTCTTCAATCATCTGTTTCACAATCCGCTTCAGGCGGATCAGCGAGGTGTTTCCTCCCCGCGGCCCCTGCACGGATTCAGAAAAGAAATAGCGGAGCTCGTACACGCCCTGCGGCGTGTGAGCGTATTTATTGGCAACCGCGCGGCTGACGGTGGAGGGATGAACGCCGACTTCTTCGGCCACCTCCTTGATCATCATTGGCCGCAGATAATCGATGCCTCTCTCAAGAAATTCAGCCTGGCGCTGAATGATGGAGTCACACACCCGCGCAATGGTATGCTTGCGCTGCTCGATGTTCTTAATGAGCTGCAAGGCCGAATTGCAGCGTTCCTTCACATAGCTGCGCACCTCGCGCGTGGCCGCCCCGTCCGAGAGCAGGCGTCGGTATTGCCGGCTGAGCCGCAACTGGGGCAGCCCATCCTCGTTCAGGCGAACTTCATATCCATTGCTGGTCTTGACAATAAAAACGTCCGGCTCGATCAATTGCGGCTGTGTCTTGTTGTAACGCTGGCCTGGCCGTGGATCGAGTTTCCGGATGACCTCAATGGCCCTCTCGACGGCCGGAACAGGACGGTCCAGCGCTCGGGCAATCTCGCGGTAATGCTTGTTCTGAACCAGTTTAAGGTGGTCGGAAACTATCTGGGCAGCGAGGCTGCTTTCAGGAGCCATCGTACGAAGCTGGATCAGAAGGCACTCCCGCACATCCCTTGCTGCAACCCCGAGCGGATCAAACTCCTGGACCAGGGCCAGCGCAGCTTCCACATCGACCTGCTCATGCCCTCCCGTCCGGGCAATCTCTTCCACTGAGGTCGTCAGGTATCCGTCTTCGTTGAGATTTCCAATAATCGAGTCCGCCGCGCTTCGCACCGCTTCTGTGCACTTGGAAACGCTTAGCTGCCATTCCAGATGGTCAGTTAATGAGGAGGGCTGAGAGAGAAAATTTTCGAACGAGGTCTTTTCGTAAATTTCGCCCGCCGGAGCCTTGAATCCCGGATCCAGGTAATCACGGAAGAATGACCCGAAATCAATCTCCTCGAAAGAATCCCGATTTCCGTTCTCGGTGGAGTTCTCGCCAGGAATAAGCTCCCCAGTTCCGTTTGCGTCGACTTTTTGCGCGACCTCCTCCATCGAAGGCGCGTCTTCCGGAACTTCTTCCAGAACGGGATTGGCGATCATTTCCTCATTGATCATCTCGCGCAATTCCAGCCTGTTCAGAGCCAACACGCTGACCATCTGCACAAGGCCCGGCGTCAGGATCTGCTTCTGCGCCACCTTGAGGTTGAGGCCGATTCTGGGTTGAGGTCCGCCCATTACACTACCAGCTTGAAATTATCGCCGAGGTAGATTCGCTTCACTTCAGCGTCGTTCCCCAGGTCTTCAGGGGAGCCGGTCCGAAAGATCCTTCCGTTATTAATGATATACGCTCGGTCCGTTACGCGCAGGGTTTCGCGCACGTTATGATCGGTGACCAATACCCCAATGCCGCTTTCCTTCAACCGAATGATGATTTCCTGGATGTCCAGGACGGTTAAAGGATCAATGCCGGAAAACGGCTCATCCAGAAGTATAAACGATGGCGAGATAACGAGGGAACGTGCAATTTCCACCCGCCGTCTTTCGCCGCCCGAGAGCAGATACCCATGGCTGCGCCTAACGTGTTGCAACCCAAGCTCTTCAAGTAGTTCTTCCAGGCGCTCGCGCCGCTGATGTGTGGTGAGGGGAAGGGTTTCCAGAACCGCAAGCACGTTTTCTTCCACCGTCAGCTTCCGAAAGATCGACGGCTCCTGGGGCAGATAGCTGATTCCGCTCCTCGCCCTTAAATACATTGGATAGGACGTAATGTCGGTGTCGTCGAGCACTACCTGGCCGGAATCCGGGCTGGCCAGACCCACGATAATATAAAACGTGGTCGTCTTGCCCGCCCCGTTCGGACCCAGCAGGCCCACAACCTCGCCCTGAGCGATGGTCAGGCTGATGTTGTCAACCACCCTGCGGCCTTTGTACGCCTTGCTCAGGTCGACTGTTGAGAGGGTATGCATCATCGCTCACTGCACGACATGGTGTTTGGAGATAACCGGAGAATTGGCGCTTCCATCGACGAGCAAGCTGTCATTGTGAATATTGAAAGTCAAACGTTGCCCGGTTATCGTCCCCTTTTCCGTGTCGTAAACCGTTGGGGGTCCTCCCGTCATCACAACTTTCCCCGTCTGCGCATCGTAGACGGCGTTCTCACCTTTAGCATACCGCATGGGCTGCACGATCTTCACGTGTCCTTCCGCTTGGGCACGATCAACTTGCGAATCCGCCGGCGTGCCGCCGGCTGAAAAATAAACGTCCAGCCGGTCTGATTGTATCCGCGTGTCTTCCGTATTGAACTCGACGTGGCCGATGTAGCGGGCTTTTCGGCCCTCATCAAAGTAGTCAAGTCGGTCTGCCCGTATCCTGACGGGCCTCGGGCCGGAGGCGGTCCCCTTATTCGCATCGGCTTTGGCAGATCCGGCCTGCAGATGAGAGGTCAGCACTGGCGAATTCGTGCTCACACGCCGCTCGTTCCGGTAGATGTCCAGCGACGGCGACTCCACGACGTCAGTCCCGCGCCAGGCGCGAACATGCCCTTGGTAGTGGATTACCTGGCTGCGGCGGTCCGCGGTCATGCGCTCGGCAACCACGCTGGTGGGAAGCGCCGATGGATTTTGAGGATCAGTGTGGATGGAGTGTACGCCGCCGATCCCTTCCGCCGTATCTGAAGCAAGCAGCAGAACAATCTGGTCAGCGCGCGTCCGCGTGCTCGAATCCCAAACTTCCGGGCGCCCGGTGAGAATCAGTTTCTGCTCGCGCGTAAGGTCGCGGGCCTCATCGGCCTTCGCCTCAACCGTCCCATCATTGAAATGGAAATCCCCGATCTGTTCGACTGATTGTACAATCTCACGCGTCGGATCAAAGGTAGCCAGCAACTCGCGGGCAGTTGAAACCGCCGGAGCATGGTTAGGCACGTTCGCAGGGGGAGCGGAGACGATCCGCGTCCCGCCGGTTCCGCGAAGGGATTCGAGATGGCTCGTAGAGTTGAAGGCCATCAGGAACTTCGCCGCGGTTACCGTCCTGTTTCCGGCCTTAGAGTTCTCAGGATAAAGGACCAGCGTCCCGGAACCCGACGTTTCGGCCTGCTTGAGGTTTTTCCCCTTGGGACGAAACGAAAACAGGAGTTTCTCAGTCGCGAGAACTTCCTTGGCGATCTTTCCGCCCGGCGTCCCCGGCGCTGAGGGGCCGACTGGCCGGCTCTTTGCCTGGGTTATGGTCAGGCGGACCTTACCCGTCGCCGCGCCATTGGCGGGCACGTGAGTAACGGGATTGAAGTTCAAGACCACTTCCTGCGCTTCGATCTGGCTTAGCGCGCCGCCCTGCGTTGACTGACCCTGCGAATGCCCCGACGCGACAAGCCTGCTCAGATGGCTGGTAATGGGATCAAGATCTCCGCGCATCAGGTCCGACTGCAGTTTTAGTTCGCCGGCCCGCGTGCTCTCGACCGCATGCGCATTACCCTGCAGCACCACCTTTGTAATCCGGCTGTGCTCGTTCATGGAAATCAATCCCTTGCTTGCCGTGAGCATCCGCTGCGCCTGATGGATTTTCACCGGCCCCCAGAGCTGCACTCCGTCGGCAGGTTCGGAATAGTGAAGACGGCTGGCGGATATCTCGATGGGGGCGCCCGCCTGTGCGCCTTTCGCGGGATGGAAGACCGCCTGCACATCCTGCTTCAGGGTGATCTCGCTCTTGTCACTGCCGTAGATGAGGCCGCGAGCAGATCCAGAAATGTTCCCCAGATGGAACTGCACCGGTGTGTCGCTCTCAAGCTGCGTTCCGTGCTCAGTGGAATTCACCTTTGATGTCCGGATGTACACCGGTTGGCGTGCAGCATCTGCATCGGCGGGCTTCTGGTTGATGGGCTGGTCGGGATTGGCCGCCAATACTTTTAGCTGGCTGGGTGTGGCGTTAAGCACCATCTCAACGTCATCGGGCGTCGAAAGATTCCCGGTCGTCTGATTGTATTCTCCTTCCGGTGTGCGAAGGATGTCGCGACGTTGTCCCGAGCGCCCGAAGAACTCCACATCAACGTCCTTCAGCAGTATCGAGCCGCCCTCCTTGTATGCCAGCGTGCGCGCTGCGTGAATGACAAAGAGCTGCCGCCCCTTATCGGTGCGCGCAAACGTGACACCGGAAAGTTGCTGATGAACGTCCTTGGGAAGCGCAGGAGGTTTGGGCAACGGCGAGCGGCGTTCGGATTTGGCCAGCCAGTAAGCTCCCAGGACGATCCCCGCCGTGATCACTAGCCCGGCGCCGGTCAGCAGCTTGATCCACCGCTTACCCCGGACGTGTCGTTTAATACTGTCGTTCACTGTCCCGCGTCCATCCTCCCGCTTCTATTCTAAACCCGCAGGGAAGTAATCTTCCGGATTCCGGCGACACGCGCGCTCCTAGCCCGAAATCGGCGCGAGAGTAAAATTTGCCCGCTGTTCGAGAATTGAGCAACAATTTGAAAACTCGTGCAGACGAAGCGCTAAAACTTTTAGTAAGCCACTATTTATCAGCAACTTAATAATTTTTAAAAAATCGTCCCAGGAATCCCATACGTCCCATTTTTGGCGGTTTCGAGTGATATAGGCTAGACAACTTAGCACATCGGGCGGTGCGCCGCAGTGACGGGCCGTCCGGTCTGCGCGGAGCGCGCTTGCGCGGACGGAGGACGACACCGGCAGGAGTGCCGGTGCCACATTTCGCTTTACTCCGCGAGACCCCAGGAAAGTCAGCAAGTCCAAGAGCCAGCCGC
Source organism: Terriglobia bacterium (assembly GCA_036278995.1). Classification (GTDB taxonomy): domain Bacteria; phylum Acidobacteriota; class Terriglobia; order UBA7540; family UBA7540; genus SCRD01. The sequence continues at coordinate 37,892 of DASUJZ010000082.1, forward strand.
AACACGCGAGCAGCCGGGATAACGACCAGAGCGCGGTCGAACTCCGAGTTGCAGGGTCAGAAGAGAGAATGTAACCTCGATCTTGAAAACTGGCGATGGGAATTGCGCACAAGTGCGGCGGAGCGGCGCTCTTTCTGATGATGCTAGTTGTGTGTCTTGGCGCCTGGCGGATGCAGGCCCATTCGGCGCAAACGCTACCTTTGAATTCTTCAGCTCCTCAGCCCCGCGTACCCGCCAATTGCCACATTTCCGGCCTGGTGGTCGACGCGGGCACGGGGAAACCGATGCCTAGCGCCGAGGTAAAGGTTTTCTCACCGCCCGTGGGTTTCGGCGGCGTTATCCCGGTTGTCGTCCCCACCTCGCCTTGCGTGCGATGCGATCAGCACGGCGTATTGAAATACGAGGTTCGGACCGACGCCACAGGCCACTTCGCCGTGCAGGAGATGGAACCGGGCATATACGCGGTCAGCGCGGTAGCCGATGGCTACGCCGAACAGGTCTTCACGGTTTATGAAAACGACATGCAGACGGAAGAGTTCTCGCTGGGGCCCGGCCAGGCGCGCGACGACATTGTGGTCCGGCTGCCGCGCGCGAGCGTGCTGGCCGGCCGCGTGACCGACGCGCACGGTGAACCTGTGCCTGGATCGCTCGTGCAAGTGCTGCAATATGGGCCAGCGGGTGCACTACAGAAAATGTTGCTGCCGGTGACGGGGGCAACGACGGACGACCGCGGCGAATATCGGGTATTTGGCTTACTGCCGGGCCGGTATTATCTCGTCGCCGGATACGGGCCGGACTTCGACCTAGGCGCTTTTAACGTTTACGACCTGGAGCGTAAATTTTATTTCGTCAGTAGTTCCCAGCCGGTTGCGAGCTGGGAAGCCTTTCCCCCGTTGTTTTTCTACCCCAGCGGCACCGACCCTAATCGCGCAAGGCCGGTGAACCTGGAGGCGGGGCAGGTGGTTTCCGACCTTAACATCCCGGTTCGGCCAATGACTGCGCAGGAGCGGATGCCCATAGAGAAGGCACATTTGTTCCCTCCGCTCACCGGGGCGTGTGAAGCATCCGGCACAGTAATTGATGCCGCGACGGGCCAGCCGATGCGGAACGCATGGATGTTTCTCGGGCAGGAGTACTACTCCCTATACCAGCATCCTGCTGTGCACACCCGCACTGACGGAGAGGGACGCTTTGATTTGAAGTCGATCCCTTGCGAATGGCGCTTGCCGCTGGCGGCACGCGCGAATGGATTTGTGGAGCAGCCGGAAAAGTCGGAACCGGGCCCGCCCTATTTTGGTGAGCCGAAACCGCAATTTCGCTCTCAGCACAAGATCACCGGCATCGAGATCAAGATGACGCCGACCGGAGTAATCGCCGGAAAAATCACTGATGGGTATGGCAATCCGGTCGAGTGTGCGCACGTCACTTTAGCGCTCGCCTATCCATCGAGTAATACCCGTGGGTGGCTGAGGCCGTATCGCGAGACGGTGACCGACGACCTGGGCCGATATCGCTTGTTCGATCTTACTGCGGGACAGTATTACGTCGCCGCACAGACGCGGACTGCCCAGCCGCCTGCGACGCTGCCAGCCTCTACTGCCGACTTGCGTTTGCCTGGCGCCTCGCGGGGCGTTTCCGTGTCGCCTTACATCTACTATCCGCATGCGACAACACCCGGCGACGACGCTTCGCTGGTTCGCCTGGCGCCCGGCGAACGATTGGCGGCAATCAACTTTTCGCTTTCGCCGATTCCGACCTACGAAATCAGCGGCACGGTGCAGGGGGCGGCGTGGCGCGCGTGGCGCGCGTGGAAAGCGAAGGTCGGGTTGACCTTGCTGCCGGCGGAAGGCGCGTTTGGAATCTCCCTGAAGAGCGGCGAAGTCGTGCAACCGGACGATGCCGGCCATTTCCGCATCTTGGGTGTGCCGCCGGGTTCGTATGTGCTCTGGGCGGTAGTTCCCGCGAGTACGCCGCGGTATGCGGCCTACGCACCCATCACTGTGTCCCATGCGAATGTTTCTGGCGTCACGCTTGACCCTGATGGCGATTGGACAATTCACGGCCACTTGACCGTGGAGGGCCAGACGCAGGGTGATTTCCAATATCGCGTCATCGCGGAGCGAGGAGATGCTGGCTTCCTCTTCGATCGGGTCCAGGCAAATGGCGTGCACTCGGGAGATTCGTTCGCACTGAACGGCCTGTTTCCCGGCCGCTACCGGATTCGGATTGAAATGGCACCGGAAAGGGGATACATCAAATCCGCCACATTTGGCTCACAGGACGTGCGCGCCAATCTCCTGGAGATACCGCAGCACCAGCCGGTCGGGACGCTGGAGTTGGTAGTGAGTTGGGACGCGGTGCAGATTCAGGGCACCGTGCTCGGTCCCGATGGCCAGCCGGCGACATCCGCTTGCGTCGTCCTGGCGCCAGCTCCAGAGCTGCGGCGTGATGCGCGGCTCTTCAGGTCTGTTCCCACCTATTCCGGCGGCCATTTCCTGATGCAGGGAGTTCCGCCGGGCAAGTACACGCTGTTCGCCTTGGATAAGATTGCCTACGGCGCCTGGTTCCAGCATGGAGTTCTCGATGCCGCGGCTGGATATGGCGTCAATGTCACCGTGGCAGCGGGACAGAAGCAAACCGTGACATTGCACGAAATCGACGCCAGCAGTGCGGCCGAAACCCGCTGATGTCGCCGCCTGGGAGCGAGGCGGGTTGCGGCGTGGGATAGTAGGCAGTAGGGCAGTCGGCAGTCGGCAGTGGGCGGAAGGCAGAAGGGAGGAGGCACGGCGCGCTAGACGGCTGGCCGGCGAGACCTGAAGCTAAATTATTCGTCCATATTCGCGCTGATCCTCCGCCCACGCGTCATCCTGAGGGGTCCCGCCGCAGCCCAGCGAGACGACGAAGGATCTGCTTCTCTGTCGTTTGCTCCGTGAAAAGAGAATGAAGCAGATTCCTCGCTTCGCTCGGAATGACAAGCGGTACGATGTCGCCGGGGTTTGTCGTTCTGGTCCCACAAGGCGGGAAAAGAATCTGCTTTTCATGCCCGCCCGACGATTGACGCTCGAAACCGAATCCCGGCGTGTGGCTCGGCCCGCCTGCTCATCACTCATCACTAGCACCGCCTTCGGCATCTTTCATACTTCAGAATTCATACTTCTCTCTAGCCCCGCTCAGCTTCACTGATCGTCTCGATGTACCGAGTCGCCACACGGCGGGACTAGCACTAAAGTCCCATTGCCGCCCTGTCGTTGGAATGGTATACAGGCGGTCGGAAGTCGCACGCTCGCTCGATATGGGCCGGGATTCTGCCATACGAGGCCCTTCAATTTGCACAAAAGCAACGTGACCCCCACAAAAACTCCGTCACGTTTCACCTAGAAGAGAGGAACACCATGCGAACGCGATACCTCTTTATCGCCCTGCTGTTAGCAATCATCGCTTTTTCAGTGAGCTTATTTCCAGTTTCGATGAGTGCACAAGCTCAGTCACCAGCAACCAATGACACAGCTTCAAAGACCGGCTTCGCCTTAGAGGACGGAACTCCCGTCAAGCTGAGGCTCACCAGAACGATTTCGTCTGCCAACGCCCAGGTCGGCGATCGGGTAGACTTCGAAGTCCTCGATGCGGTCACCGTGAAAGGAATTGTCGTAGTTCCGAAAGGGAGCATTGCCTGGGGAACCGTTACCGAGGCGCACAAAAAGCGCCGGATGGGACGTGGTGGAAAACTGAACGTAAACATCGACACCGTCAGGCTCTCGGATGGAGAGAAGGACGCTCTCCGGGCCGTAAAAGACACACAGGGCGGAGGTCACGTGGGGGCGATGACAGGAGCCATCGTTGCAACGAGCATTGTGTTCTTTCCCGCCGCGCCCCTGTTCCTCTTTATGCATGGCAAGGACATCACCATACCGAAAGGGACAGAAATTGCCGCTTACACCAATGGAGATATGGCGCTTGATCCCGCCAAGTTCATGCCGCACACACCAGAGATGAGTGCGTCCGCCGCAGTGCCGCAAACCTGTGCGGTAGTCGTTAAATCCGATCCCGAGGGAGCCGACATCGTTGTTGATGGCAAGTATTCTGGCAGCACGCCATCCACGCTGAGGGTCGCAGCAGGAAGCCATCTCGTGGACGTGTCAAAGCCGGGCTTCACCAAGTGGGAGCGCACCATTTCAATCGATGCCGGCGGCGACATCACGGTGGACGCAACTCTCCAGGAGAGCCAGCAGCGAACGCCCTGATAAGCGGCGCATTGTCAGCGCAGCCACGGATGTTTAATGCGGCGGCAGCGAAGCTGGGCGGGATTTGAATGGCGCTGTGCGGCGGCTGCGCCGGACTCAGGTGGCGTGGCCAGGGCAGACAACACGACAGTAACAGTCCGTCCTTTGCGGCGAGCGGACTCCTAAAATACCTTGTCTGCTGGAGGACCGAATAATGCCGAAGCGGAAAAGGAAGGGTGGCAAGCCTGGGCTTGGATGCCATGGCTAGCTAGTTCTGGTGGCGGGTGGCGTTCTTAATGTCCGCGTATTGTCGACTCCTCCTTACGACGGTTGCCGCCACTTTCTTTGCCGGCTTCAATCCGCTCCTCGTCGCCGCGGCCAACGCGGGAGGATAATAACCGGAGCGGCGAGCAGCTCGCAGCGCCGGTGGGCCTCAAAGGGCTGGCTGCTGGATGTCCAGTCAGTAGACAGTAATCAGAAGGCGGAAGGGAGCGCAGAGGACCCGTCGGATGCGGATTGAGGCCACGAAAACTCGGTGCGGAAGGCGGCGACGGTCCCGGCGGGAAGAATGGTTGTATTCCTTCCCAGATGACGTAATATAGACAGTCTTTTGAAAAAGCGCGATGACGGAACTAATCTGGGACGGGAAATACAAGGACGGGAAAAAGCAGGGGCCGGTGCGGATTGCGCTGCCGTTTCAGACTATCGAAACGGTGAATGAGAGCGCGCAGGACCGGCTGCGCACCCTCGAACTCTTTGCGCAGGGCCGCCAGACCGAATGGCGCAATCGCCTGATCTGGGGCGACAAGAAATACGTCCTGCCATCGCTGTTGCCCGAATTCGCCGGTAAAGTTAACCTGATCTATATCGACCCGCCATTCGATACCGGGGCTGATTTCTCTTACACCGCCACAATTCCTGACCACCCCGATTCCGACGATGGCAACGGAACAGTATTTACCAAAGAACCGTCCATCATCGAACAGAAAGCCTACCGCGACACCTGGGGCCGGGGGCTTGATTCCTATTTGCAGTGGTTTTACGAAACCGTAGTTCTTCTCCGAGAGTTGCTTGCTGAGGACGGCAGCATATACGTGCATCTTGACTGGCACCTAGGCCACTACGCGAAAGTGGTGCTCGATGAAGTATTGGGACAAGACAATTTTCTCAACGAAATAATCCGCGTGAAGTGTAACCCTAAGAACTACACTTCAAAGTCCTTTGGCAACATCCACGATGTGGTTTATTCGTACTCGAAAGCAGAGGAACACATTTGGAATAAGGTCCTCGCGCCGGCAAGTCATAAAGAACTCGAGGACGGATTTCCGCTAATCGAGAAAGGCACAGGAAGGCGCTACACGACTGTTCCCCTCCACGCGCCGGGCGTACGAAACGGGGAGACGGGTAAGCGTTGGAAAGGCTTGCCGCCTCCGAAGGGAAGGCACTGGGCCTTTCTTCATAGACAACTCGATAATTTTGAGAGCGAAGGTCGAGTAGAGTGGTCCGAAACTGGGAACCCCCGGTTGAAAATGTACGCAGATGAAAGCCGCGGCTTTCCCATCCAAGATATCTGGACGGAATTCAAGGATACTCGGCAGGATCTGTACGCCACACAAAAACCAGAAGCACTAATAGCGCGCATCATTAAAGCCTCTTCGAACGAAGGCGATCTGGTTCTCGATTGCTTTTGCGGCAGCGGGACGACGGCGGCCGTCGCTGAAAAATTAGGCCGGCGCTGGATTGCCTGCGACCTCGGTCGCTTTGCCATTCACACCACGCGCAAGCGGCTGCTGGGCATTCCGGGCGTGAAGCCGTTTGTCGTGCAGAACCTTGGCAAATACGAGCGGCAGGCCTGGCAGGCGGCGGAGTTTGACGTGGGTGGCACGGGCGTCCCGCCCGTGTCGATCCATGGGCAGGATGCCCATGCCACGTCCGCATTACAGGAGCGACGCCAGCGCGAGGCAGCTTACCGCAGATTCATCCTGGACCTTTATCACGCCACTCCTGTTTCGGGCTACTCCTGGCTGCACGGCGCGAAATCGGGCCGCATGGTGCATGTGGGGGCGGTGGACGCGCCGGTGACGCTGGCGGACGTGAAGGCTATTGCGAAAGAGGTTTGGAAAGTAGGGGCGAGCAGTGGCACGGGCGTCCCGCCCGTGAGTGGCCATGGGCAAGATGCCCATGCCACCAAAGCCGCGGTGGACATTCTCGGCTGGGAATTCGCTTTTGAGATGAACGAAACAGCCATACAGATTGCCGCCGAATCGCGCGTTGCCGTATCGTTCAAGAAAATCCCGAATGAGGCGCTCGATAAGAAAGCCGTCGAGCAGGGCGACATCAGGTTCTTCGAGTTGGGCGCGCTGGCGGTGGACGTAGGGGCGGGGCTTGCCCCGCCCAATTCACACGCGGGCACGGCAAGCCGTGCCCCTACGCCAAAGTCGCAACAGGGCGCTCGTGGCACGCCACGGCAGGTCACGCTCAAACTGGCCGACTTCGCCATTCCCATTGACGATATCCCGCAGGAGGTTCGCAAAGCGATCAGGCACTGGAGCCAGTTGGTGGATTACTGGGCGGTCGATTGGGATTACAAAGACGATACTTTCCACAACCAGTGGCAGAGCTACCGCACGCGCAAAGAGCCGAAGATTGAGTTGAGCGCGCATTATGTCTATCCCGCGGCTGGAAAATACATGATTGTGGTCAAGGTGATCGACATTCTGGGGAACGACACGACGAAGACGCTGGAAGTGACGGTGAAGTGAGGCAGACGAGGTGGTGGCAAATTGCTACATCGAGCAATGCTGCGAGAAAACATTAGGGGGCTTTAGGGATGACGGCGCGGAGCCAAAATATCACAGCCGCTGAAGAGATTGAGACCCGCATCCTGCTGATTCGCGGGCATAAAGTGATGCTCGATACTGACTTGGCTGAGCTTTACCGGGTCCAGACGTTCCGGCTGAATGAGCAGGTTAAGAGAAATCGAAACCGGTTTCCGCCGGACTTCATGTTCCAGCTCACTCGAGAAGAAGCCAAACCTTTGACATCGCAATTTGCGAGGTCAAAGCCAGGCAGCGGGGGGCGGCGCACGCTCCCATACGCCTTTACCGAGCACGGGGCGGTGATGCTGGCCAGCGTGCTGAACAGCCCCGTGGCCGTCGAGGCAAGCATCCAGGTGGTTCGGGCCTTTGTGCGCCTGCGCGAAATTCTGGCGACGCACAAGGAACTGGCGAATAAGCTGGCCCAACTCGAGTCCCGGATCGAAGCTCATGACGAGGGTATCACGGCCCTGTTTGAGGCCATCCGGCAATTGATGGAGCCGCCCGACAAACCAGAACGCAGGATCGGCTTTCACTCCGCTGAGACAGCATAAGCGAAATTTCCTGCTTCAGCCTTGAGGACCGATGGTACGCTCGAAACGAAAAGGCGCTGATCCAAGCCAAGCCGATTTGCTGGACATCACCTCGCGGCTTCGGACAGCCCCATGCGTCCCGGCCCTGAGAGAAGCGGTGAAAGCGTGGAAGGCGGGCGGCTACAAGGGCATCACCGACACGACTCGCATCCTGCTGAATTACTGGTTCGAGGCGGACCACAAGCTGCGCACCGGCATTCCCTTCAAGTACCATCCATTTCAGCGCGAAGCGATTGAGACCCTGATCTTTATTTGGGAATTTGAAAAGGTCCGAACCCGGAAAGACCTGCTGGAACGCTACGCCCAGGACCTTCGCGATGTCCGCCTCCCGCCCTTCGACAACTTCGCGCGCTATTGCATCAAGATGGCCACCGGCAGCGGGAAGACCAAAGTGATGGCGCTGGCCGTCGTCTGGCAATACCTGAACGCGGCTCGCGAGGCGGACGCCATCGCAAAGGAATACGCCAAGACCTTTCTGATCCTCGCTCCCAACGTCATCGTACTGGAGCGCCTGAAGTCCGACTTCGTGGCAGGCCGCATTTTCCGGGCCGACCCCATGATTCCGAAAGAGCTCGAAATCTTCTGGGACTTTGATTGCGTGGTGCGCGGCGAAGGCGAAAAGGCCCACTCTGACGGCACGCTCTTCCTGACCAACATCCAGCAATTTTACGAGCGGCCGGACCGCACAAACGGAGAGGAGCCGGAGCAGATCACGGCCGTGCTCGGCCCCAAACCTCCGGCGAATAAGCTGGAGATGACGGATTTTGGAGATCGCATCGGTCTCCGCGCCGGAAGACTACTGATCATTAATGACGAGGCGCACCACACCCACGAAGAAGACAACGAGTGGAACAATGTTATTCGGAAATTACATTTGAAGACGACCCTCACGGCTCAGCTTGATTTCAGCGCCACGCCGCGCTTCCAGAAAGGGCAGATTTTCCCCTGGACGATATTCGATTACCCGCTGAAGCAGGCGATTCTTGATGGGGTCGTGAAGCGGCCCATGAAGGGCATCGCCAAAGTTACGGAAGTGAAATCCGACTACGCGAAAGTTCGTTATGAGGCTTATCTCACCGCCGCAGTTGAACGCTGGCGCGAATACCGCAAGGAGTTGTCGCCGCTTAAGAAGAAGCCTGTGCTCTTCGTGATGATGCACACAACGGATGATGCGGAGAATGTGGCAGACTGGCTGAGAACGAAATATCCAGCGGAGTTCGGCGGCGATAAGACGCAGGTGATCCATACCGACAAAAGCGGCGAGGTCAGCAAGAAGGAACTCGATGATGCCCGTGACGCGGTGCGGGAGGTGGATTCAGAGGCAAGCCCGATCAATGCCATCGTCAGCGTGCTGATGCTGCGCGAAGGCTGGGACGTGCAGAACGTGACCGTGGTCGTCGGCTTGCGGCCCTACTCGGCCAAAGCCAATATCCTGCCCGAGCAGACCATCGGGCGCGGGCTGCGGTTGATGTTTCGCGAGTTGCCGGGAAGCTATACGGAGCGCGTGGACATCATCGGCAATGATGCCTTTCTCAGTTTCGTTGACGACCTTGAGAAGCTGGAGGAACTGAAGCTCGACACGTTTGAGCTTGGCAAAGACAAGCTGCACATTGTCACGATTATGCCCCTTGAGGACCGCAAGGAATTTGATATCGGTCTTCCGACGCTTACACCGCTGCTGGTGCGCAAAAAGAGCCTGGCGGAAGAGATTGCCGCGCTCGATATCCTGGGCCTCAACAGCATCGCCCTGCCGATGGGCGAGGATGATCTGCGCGCAAAGACTTTCCGCTATGAGGGCATTGACATCATCACGCTTAAAAAGCTGGTGGAACGGGAATACAGGCTGCCCGATCCTCAGACTGCACAGGAAGTGATTGGGTATTATGCGCGGCGAATTGCTGAAGCTGTAAAGCTCCCGTCACAATTTGCGGCGCTCGCGCCCAGGGTAAGGGAGTTCTTTGAATGCAAAGCCTTCGGCCATCCCGTGGACCTCGATGATCCCGCAACTGTGAAGGCAATGAACACCCAGGTGGCGCATTTCGTCTGTGTGGACGTGTTTAAGAAAGCGTTGGGCGGCCTGGCGATTGAGGAACAAACGCCCGAACTGCTTGAGCCCGCAAGAATGCTTTCTGCCTGCCAGCCCTTTCCCTGGTCGCGGCCCGTCTGGGAAGGGCGCAAGTGCGTCTTTAACCTTGTCCCATGTGATAACGGTTTCGAGCGCGACTTTGCCAAATTCCTCGACAACGCTTCGGATGTGCGAGCGTTTGCGAAGCTGCCGATGGCATTTGGCTTCGCGATCGAGTACACGGATTCGGCCACGAATCTGAAATCGTATTACCCGGATTTCGTTGCCGAAGATACCGGCGGAACGCGCTGGCTCCTCGAAACGAAGGGCCAGGAAACCAGCGATGTCTCGCGCAAGGATGCAGCAGCTCTCAGATGGTGTGAGAATGCCTCCAGGCTCACGGGCAGTTCATGGCGATACATGAAGATCCCGCAACCGGATTTTGAAGAGTTGCAACCGCGCCGGCTGGTGGACTTGGCAGCCCTCCAGCCTCAAACACTCTGGTAGATCCTCGCTCCACCCGTCATCCTGAGGAGTACCGCCGCAGCCCAGCGGGACGACGAAGGATCTGCTTTTCGGATCCTCGCTCGTTCTTCACGGGAAGCGACAGCAGATTCCTCGTCGCTCTTCCGCTCCTCGGAATGACGGCTCAGGGCATTGTCACCTATGTCATTCTGAGGTTGCTCTGCGGCCGAAGAATCTGCTTTTGACTCTATGCTCATTCTGAAAACAAAGCAGAAGCAGATTCCTCGTCGCTCTTCCGCTCCTCGGAATGACGGCTCAGGGCATGGTCACGTATGTCATTCTGAGGTTGCTCTGCGGCCGAAGAATCTGCTTTTGACTCTGTGCTCATTCTGAAAACAAAGCAGAAGCAGATTCCTCTCCCGCTCTGCGGGATCCGAATGACGGGGGCATTACAATGTCGCCGGGTTTGTCATTCTGGTCCCGCAAGGCAGGAGAAGAATCTGCTTTTTTATGCCCGACCGATGCGGGGGCGGGGCTGCAGAAAGGCTGCAGGCGGAAGGCAGGAGGCAGGGACGGCCATTCAAAATTCCAGATTCAAGATTCCAGAAAAAACCCGCAGACCACAATTTCAGAACGCATGCCGGCCTGAAAGGCCGGCGCTGCAAAAGCAACGGCCGTGGGTG
>DASUJZ010000083.1:0-142368 GCA_036278995.1 Terriglobia bacterium
ATAGTTGCAGGGAACCACTTCTGATACACTCGGCGATGGCAGTGGTAACTCATAGAGTGGTGTGCGCCCAGGATGTTGTCGTGCTGGTCTTTCGTTGCCGGCTAACTGTCCATGTGGACTGGCTCAAGGGCTGTGGGCCGCTTCGAAGGCCTGGTCGAAGGTGACAACGCGGCCGCCGTGCCGCTGGCGGTAGGCTTCGGCATCGTTCTTTGAGGCGAAGGCGACGAGGGTGGGAAGGCAACGGTCATAGACGCGCATCTCCACTCCGTGGCCCGGCAGGCGCTGGATGGCAGGATCGTGGCGGGTGCAATACTGCACGTCGCCGCCCATGTCGTAGTATGCCGAACGCGCAGGAATCTCGCGACCGCTGTTGAAGTCGGTAGCCAATTCCTTTCGCGCCTCTCCCGGGTTGTTGATGATGTGGTGCATTGCACAGGCAGGACAGCAGGCGTCGATGGCGCCATGGTCCGTCTCGATGCGAAATTCCACTTGCTTCATGATTCCGCGTCCGCAGATTTCGCACGCGGCCGTCTGCTTGGGATTCACCTCGCGATGAATCAGCCACCCCGCTCCGGCCACAATCGGGACAATTAAGACCGCAATCGAGAGCCGGCTGCGATTCATGGGCTTTCTCCTGGGATTACTTTCTATTGTATCACTCAGAAGATTCGCCACTGAACAACCAGCCGGAGACGAAATTTCCCCGGCTGTAAAACCGTCGGCAGGCCCTGTTCATAAAACTTTTTATGCTACTCCTCATCCGCATCCGCCTGTGATACCCGCAGCGTGCCGCGTCGCAGCGCCCGTTCCTTCATCATGGCGAAGAAGACCGGGACGAGAATCAGCACGTGAATGGTTGAGGTCACCATGCCGCCCACGATGGGCGCGGCGATAGGTTTCATGACGTCTGACCCCACACCGGTTTCCCACAAAATGGGTATCAGGCTGGCCAGCACCACGCTGACGGTCATCAGCTTGGGCCGCAGGCGCATGACCGCGCCCTCAATCGCGGCGGCCTCGATGTCTCCATGCGCAACCGGCGTGGCGGCGGTGAGGCGTTTGTCGAGTGCTTCGTGCAGATACACCACCATCACCACGCCCGTTTCTATCGCAATACCAAACAGCGCAATGTAGCCCACCCAGACCGCAACGCTGAACTGGTAGCCGAGCCACCACTGTAAGATCAAGCCTCCGGTCAAGGCGTAGAAGGTTGGAAGGATCAGCACCACCGCTTCAGTGGCTGACCGGAAAATCAGGTAGAGCAACAGGAAAATGACGAAGAACACAAGAGGAATGATCAGTTCAAGTCGCTTCTTCGCCCGAACCTCAAACTCGTATTCACCGGACCAACGGTAGGAAGTGCCCTGAGGCAGGTGCAATTTGTCTCGGAGGGTAGCGTCGGCCCTTTGAACAAACCCGCCGTAGTCGCTGGTATTCAAGTCCACATAGACATAGCCGGTGAGTTGCCCATCTTCATCCCGGATCATTGCCGGGCCCCTCGAGTAGGTGATGCTTGCCACCTCGTTGATAGGCACCTGGGCCCCGGCGGCCGTGGTCAGAAGAACGCGCCCCAAGGCATTCAGGTCGTCACGGAAGTCGCGATTGTAGCGGACATTCACCGGGTACCGTTCCCGCCTCTGGATGTTGACCGCAATGTTCTCCCCGCCGATTCCAGACGTCACGGCGCGCTGCACGTCCGCTACCGTCAATCCGTAGCGCGCCGCTTGCCCGCGGTCCACCTGAACGTTCACATAAAAGCCTTGCGAGACGCGTTCTGCAAACACCGAGCGCACTCCATCCAGGCCCGACAGCAGGTTCTCGACGCGCTCACCCGCCTGCTGAATGTCCGCCACGGTCGGACCCTGGATTTTCAGGCCGACAGGCGTTTTTATTCCGGTGAGTTCCATGTCCAGCCGGTTTTGGATGGGCATCGTCCAGGTGTTGGTGAGGCCGGGGAACTGCAGCTTGGCGTCCATCTCCTGCACCAGCTTCGAGTACGTCATGCCCGCCGGCCACTCCGACCGCGGCTTCAGCACAACCGTGGTATCAAACATGGAGAGCGGCGCGTTGTCCGTCGCGCTGTCAGACCGGCCCACCGCCCCCATCACCGTTTCAACTTCAGGGAAGGCCCTGATGATCCGGTCTTGTTCCTGCATCAGGCTGGACGCCTGCGTAATTGAGATGCCCGGGTAGGCCGTCGGCATATATAAGGCGTCACCCTCATACAATGAGGGCATGAACTGGCTTCCAATGCCAAACGCCAGGGGGATGGTGACTGCAAAAAAGAGAACATTCGCAAGCAGCGTGATGAGGCGATGCCGCAGGCACCAGCGCAGCACAGGAAGGTAAACGGCCTGCGTAAAGCGCGAAATCGGATTGGCCGATTCGGGCCGCAAACGCCCGCGAATAAAGATGAGCATCAGCACCGGGACAAGAGTGATTGCCAGGATTGACGAGAAGCCAATGGCCAGAGTCTTGGTCCAGGCCAGCGGACGGAACATCCGGCCCTCCTGCGCCTCCAGCAGAAAGACGGGCAGGAATGAAACAACGATGATGATGAGCGAAAAGAAGATGGGAGATCCGACCTGTTTGGCTGCGGAAAGCAGGAGCCTGCGGCGTTCCCGGCGGCTGACGATACGAGGGCCGGCCTCTGCGGACGCAGGTACAACCGCATCTACTTCACCCGGCGGCGGCGGTTGCTCCCCCTCCGGCCGGTCTGCCGGCGGGGCATTTGCCTCAAGTTCGTGCTGGCGTTCAGAGAGCATCCGATAGCCGTTCTCCACCATCACAATGCCGGCGTCCACCAGTACTCCGATGGCCAGTGCCAGCCCGCCCAGCGACATGATGTTGGCGGTCACGTGGAAGTAGTACATCGGGATAAAGGACGCGATGACAGCGATGGGCAGAGTGAGGATCGGGATGAGCGCCGAGCGAAAATGACACAGGAAAATGATGATGACCAGGCTGACGATGATGGCTTCTTCCAGGAGATCCCGCTGCAACGTCGCGATGGAATCGGTGACCAGTTCAGACCGGTCGTATGCGGGAAGGATTTCTACCCCAGCCGGGAGCGCCGACCTGAGCTCTGAGATTCGCTGCTTGACCCCGTTGATCACGTTCAGCGCGTTCTGCCCAAAACGCATTACCACAATTCCGCCCACAGTTTCTCCGTTGCCGTTCCAGTCGACGGCTCCGCGGCGAATGTCCGGTCCAAAGGAGACCGTCCCCAGCTCATTCACGGTCACGGGAACGCCGTTGTGCGTACCCACGGGAATGTCGGCGAGGTCATCGAGTGATTTGAAATAGCCGAGCCCGCGCACCATGTATTCCGCGCCGCCGAGTTCGAGCAGGCGTCCGCCAACGGCGTTGGTGCTCGCGCGGACACGCTCGATGACCGTTGAAAGCGGAATATTCAGCGCCTGGAGTTTTTCAGGATCAAGCCTCACCTGATACTGGCGTACGTATCCGCCCATCGTCGCTACTTCCGCGACGCCCGGAACGGTCTCAAGCTGGTAGCGGATATACCAATCCTGAAGGCTGCGCAAGTCGGCAAGACTCTGTTTGTGGCTGTAGTCCACCAGAACGTATTCGTAAACCCATCCTGCGCCGGTGGCATCCGGCCCCAGCACCGGGCTGACCCCCGCAGGCAGTTTGCCCTGTAGTTGCTGGAGGTACTCCAGGACGCGAGACCTTGCCCAGTAGAGATCGGTGCCATCCTGGAAAATGACGTACACGTAGGAATCGCCAAACATCGTTTGAGCACGGACGTTTTTCACCCGCGGCGCCGCAAGCATAGTGGTGACGATGGGGTAAGTCACCTGGTCCTCGATGATGTCTGGCGGCTGGCCGGCCCAGCCGGTGTGGATGATCACCTGAACGTCAGAGATATCGGGCAGCGCGTCCAGGGAAATGTTCTTCATCGACCAGATTCCCGCCAGGACCAGCAGGAAAACCCCGGTAAACACCAGAAAGCGGTTGCGCGCGCACCAGTCAATCAAGCGGGCTATCACGTTACATCCCTCCCTGCGCGCTGACGCTCAGTTGCTTAGTGGCCACGACCTGCCCGCTCTTCTGAGCTGTAATCGTCACCTGCCATGTCCCTCCAGTCTGGAGTTGGCCGCTGCCCTCATAGAAGCCGCCTCCACGGTCGTTGAGCGTGACGACGCTCTGCATCGCCGCCATTCCCATGGCCGGCATGACCGCCATAAAGAACCGCACTTTCACTTCAGCGCCGGTGATCGGCTGGCCGTCGGCGCCCGTCAGCTTCACTCGAACCGTGTTCTGGCCTTTATGCGGCGGGGATGGTGAGGTGGTTAGCTCCACAATTGCCTGGCGGGCATTCCGCATGTTCATCGAGGCTGCCGCACCGGCGCCGGGTGGCGGCGGGACAAAGGAGCCGAGCGCTGCCTGGAGTTGACTTTCGGAATCCACCAGAAAGTTTGCCGAGGTCACAACCTTCTCGCCCTGCTTCAGCCCTTTTAGCACGCTGTAATAGTTGCCTGCGCGCGGTCCCAGCGTCACCTCACGCGGCTCAAGATACCCGCCGCCATGATCGACAAAAGCCACGTTGCGCGTGCCGGTGTGGAACACCCCGGTTGCAGGGATCGCAAGGCGCCTGCCCAGCGCAACCTTCAATTGAACGTTAACAAACATGCCGGGCGTCAGCTTCAGCTCCGGATTCTGGAAAACCAGCCGCACCTTTGTGGTTCGCGTGTCCATGTTGACCTCGGGGTAGACGAAGTCCACCCGCCCGTAAAATGTGCGGCCGGGGTAGGCGTCTGACGTGACGGTGGCGGGCTGGCCGCGGCGAATCTGGCCGATGTCGCTCTGAAAGACTTCGGCATTCACCCAGACAGTGGAAAGGTCGGCAATGGTGTACAGCCGCGTGGCCGGCTCGACGTAAAGGTTTGGCAGGGCATTGCGCTCGGTGATATAGCCCGACACGGGGGAATCAATTTCAAGGTCGTGCTCGACTTCGCCGGTCTTTTCAAGATGACCGATTTCGCGCGATGGAATATCCCATTGCTGCAACCGCGCGCGCGCGGCGGTCAGCAGCGATGCTGCGCCGGAGGCGACGCCCGGCACGCTGCTCCGCTCCAGCAGGCCGCTGTTCTTTCTGGCCAGCAGGTACTCCTGCTCCGTAGTCACCAGTTGCGGACTGTAGATCATAAAGAGCGGCTGCCCCTTGCGCACGTATTGATAGGTGGCGTCCGCGTACACTTTGGTGATCCATCCTGAGAAGCGCGTCTGCACGTACGCCTGCCGGCGCTCATCCACCGCCACGTTGCCCACTGCGCGAATTTCATTTGAAAGTTCCCGCAATTCGACCTCACCGCTGGTGACCCCGATGCGTTGCAGCCGTTGCGGCGAGAGCTCGACAGGCGCAAGCGGGGCGGCAGTGGCGGCAGGACTGCTTTCCTCCGCAGGGCCTCCTCCGGCGGCAGAGGCCGGCGCGGTCATCCTTTGCGGCGCTGCACCCCGATGTTCCTGCGCAACGTAGCGCCACGCGATGAGCGCTACAGCCGCGGCCAGCGCAATGCTCAGCCCCAGTGTGATCTGAAATGCTTTGCGGTAATCCTTCATGGCCAATTCCTCCCTCCGGGCCTTTCATCAGGGAATCTGAATTCCGGTCAGTTGTTCCAGCCGCGCCAGCGCGCTTTCGTGCTCGGCCAGCGTACGCCAGTACTCGATGTCCAGGTTGAGCACGTCCACGAACGAGATCAGCAGCGTTTCGAAATCCTGCTGCGCGGACTGATACGCGGCAAGCCCCGCCTGGAAGGCCGCCCTCGCCTGCGGCATCAAACCCTGGCGATAAATCTTGAGGACTTTGGCGTCCGAATCGGCCACCAGGTACTGGTCGCGCACTTCGAAATAGGTCTGCTGCACCTGCGCTTCGTAGGCGCGGCGGGAGCTGTTCAATTCTTCGGCAGCCTCGGCCAACGCAGGCCGCTGCCGCCGGCTGCGAAAAACCGGAAGCGTTACGCCCACGCTGAGCATGTAGCGCTCAGGAAAAGGCGAACCAGTGTGCTGGTAGAGATACTGAACGTTGAAGTCAGGATAAAAATTCTTGTGGGCCAGTTCGATCTGCAGGCTGCGGTCCTGCACCACCTCTTGCTGCGCTCTCACTTCCGGATTGCCGGTGCGAACGGCGGCCAGCAGGTCATCCGAGCTGTAGGGCAGCGGGGTTTCAGTGAGCTGTTCGGTGAAGATATCCGCTGAATCTTGCGGCCGGTTCAGAAGCTGTTTCATTTGCGCCTGGAGCATCTGTATCTGCTGGCGATATTGGGTGGCGTCACGCAGGATTTTTGTCTGCTGCAGTTGCGCCTTCAGCACATCCTGCTGACTGCTCTGGCCCGTCCGGTAGCGAGATTCAGCGATCTTTTCCACCTGCTCCAGAAGCTTCTCGTCGTGGTCCAGGATCGAAAGCACCTCTCGAACATAATCGAGACGGAAATAGGTCGTCTTGACCTGTTCCACCACATCGCGACGCGCCGCGTCCGCATGCTGGCGGAGCGTGTCCGCTTTGCGGCGGGCAATTTCACCGCGCAGATGAAGCTTGCCGGGATAAGGTATGCTTTGTGAAATGCCGAACCCCAGGTTCGTCATCTCGACCGAATGGAATCCGTCGAAGGGCAGAGGCGTTCCGGCGGACATCTGCTGGACCATCAATTCCGGGTCCGGCAGCGTCGAAACCTGCGAAGGCACCTGCGTCGCTGCCTGCCACTCCCGCCTCGCCGCCAGGATTTGAGGATTGTTCTGTTCCGCCTCTTTAACCAATTGCGACAATGGCGTTGGCGTTCTGGTGGCTTGTGCATGGACCGGCTCTTCCGAAATCTGGGCGGCGCTTGCTGGCCGCGAAATCAGGCACCACACAGTAACAAGCAGAACAGCGGCGGGCATGGCGATGTCGCGGCCGCGGGCTCGACTCATTCGTCGATGGCCATTTATTTTGACCGGCTGATGAATGCTCACTGCTGCCTCCCTTCGGAATATGCAAGGCCCTTCAGGTCGCGGCTGTAGACGGCGTCCCAAAGGCGGTCGAACAGCTCGCGCGACATGGGCTGCTTGAGTTCAAACTCGAACGTTTCGCGGTAGCCCTGCACGCGCAAGTGGTAGGGATCGGGATGGGCAATCGTCTCGATGTCCGCCCAGCGCCAGCTCCGGCTGCCGCCCCCGCCGGATGTCACATAATCGATTCCTTCGTCGCGGAAGTGCAGCATTCCGTTGGTTCCGCCGCCGAAGGTGCGATGCCGCGCGGGCAGAGACGCAAAGCCGGAGGCGTTCGCATCAGGCCGGCCGTTCTCCACCGGTTTTTGAACCCGGCGTGCGAAGGCTTCCGCCGCCGAGGGAGGCACGGGCTTCGTGAGTCCGAAGTGGAATTCGCGATCGCCGGAACGATGCCAGCCGCGATTCTGGTAAGTTTCGAGGTCAAGGCGATTCTCCTCCAGCCGGAAACTCTGAATCTCAGCATTCGGCCATTTCAGCGGCGATCCCTTTTTCGGACGAAATTCCACTCCACGATCATTGATCTCGAGAGTGCCAGAAATTTTTGTGATGAGATGGCGCAACCGCGCCGGGGTCCGCCAGGGCGTGTTTGCTGCCCCAGGCGGCGGCTCGGATTGCGGCGCCGGCGCGGCGGCAAGTAAGCTGCCGGGAATAACGCAAACCAACAAAACGAGCCAGGCGATATAGATGTTTCCTCGCATGACGAACCTCCAGAAAAGCTGATTGACGGGAAATAGAGAAACGGGTAGCGTGAACGGTTTCACGCTGCGAGGCGGGTTGCTAAATCAGAAAAGAATGGTGGATGGTGTAGAGCTCGCCGGGCGGTGAGCAACAATGAACGTCAAACTGGACGTGCGCCGCTCTTGTCACGCCGGGAACTGCGATCCGATGCGGTAGCGTGGCCACCACCGCATAGGCGGCGCTCGGAGCGGTGACCTCGGCTGCCTGCTGAAGCTGGCTGGCTGGCCCGGGAAGCCCCGCCGAGCAGCAGGTCTGCACCTGGTTTGCCGGCGCGCAGGGCATCGACGCGCAACAGTTCATCGACGCGTGCCCTGCCATCAGCGGACCGACGCAGCTCCCAAGGGTTGCCAAAAGCAGCGCGCCAGCCAACAGGATAGGCATTGTCGTCCTCATACGGTGTGCATCTTAACACAATTTTATGCACGCCGTCCGTGGTGCAACTCACAATTCGAGAGCTTTGTGAGAGCGGGAAAACCTCGTCCGGCCCCGGCAGGATTTGGCCGCCGTGCTTGGATCTGATTGACTCTATTGGATCAGGAAGAAAATCGGGGTGAATAATGCCACGTCCACCAGCACCCGGAACTGATCGAT
Organism: Terriglobia bacterium; assembly: GCA_036278995.1. Taxonomy (GTDB): domain Bacteria; phylum Acidobacteriota; class Terriglobia; order UBA7540; family UBA7540; genus SCRD01. The sequence continues at coordinate 8,338 of DASUJZ010000083.1, forward strand.
GGATAGTGAATGCTCCTTATTGCGAATCACAGCAAAAGTCAGGGCGCTGAGCAACTCCGCTGCCGGAATCTGCCAGTGCGGGCGTCCGAGTCCGGAAAACATATAAACGGCGGCGATAGCGGCCGCGACGACCGAAAGCAACAAGAAATGTTTGCCCATCCAGACGGTCCAGGGGTGTGGTAAGCCGAACCGCCGCCCGCGCAGGCGGTTCCATTCTGCATGCTCAATGACTGCACAATTCATCCAGCACAGACCTGCGAATAGCGCGCACGCCGGGAAGAGCACCGCGGTGCGCTCCGCCATACCCTGCCAGATCGGGAAACACGTGCCAAGCGCAAACAGAATCCCAACCAGCAGTTCCTTCGGCACGAACCACCGCCGACGCGGGGAAACCAGGTGTACGATGAGCAGGTAAATCCCAACGCCCAAAAAGATGAGGATGCCGTCGCCAAACGTTCCCACGTCTAACTGCGTTAAGGCCAGCCATGCCGCCAGTGCGGACCCGGCGCCCAGAGGAAACAGGAACCCCCACAGGTGCCGGCGATAAAACAGATGTCGAGTGGCTTCAGCATCGTCGGGGGGCGATTTCCACGCATCGAGCAGCCGGTCCGCCACGTAGATCAGCCAGACCACCAGCGCCAGAAGAATAGTGACACCCGCGCCAATCCGCACCTGGAAAGATTTGGCAAAGAGCAACTGCCACAGCACGGCCACCGCCGGCGCATCCAGGCTCAGCACTGTCAGCCATAGCAGCGGCGTCGATTCGGTCACCGACGGCGAGTTGAACGCAGCGTGGGCTCCGGGAGATCGCTCTTTTGGATTTCCTGTATCATTTATAGGAGTTGGATTCATCAGCAATGGCTGCCAAATCGAAGCATATCATAGGAGCTTGCCCTTGCAGGAGTTGACGTTGCTGCGCGTATCGAAAGCAGTTAATAGCATTGGTGAAACCTTACGGGCCGGCCGATGGCGTGTTTTAGATCGCTCCGGAAGGGCTCCACTCCGCCGTGTTGCAAGCTCGACCTGAAACGCGTGGAAATTGCCAAACCCGAAGACCTACCAGGAGAGCAGGAAGGAGAATGACATGCTTTTTCTGATTGAGTATGATCGTCCTAGTGGAACAATCAAAGAGATGCGCAAGTTCGACGACTCCTCGCGAAAGCTTGCGGAGGACACCCGGCTGGAACTTGAACTGAAGCTCAATCGCGAAGGCGTTGAGCATGAGGTTGTGATACTCGAAGCTCCCAGCGAGGAGGCGCTTCGCCGGACACACAGCCGCTATTTTGAAAGTCTCGCCGAGATCGCAAGAGAAAAATTGACGGCGTAGGTGCACACGGCCAATATGGCTTCGCCGCACTCTTTCACTGCAATCCCTCACGACCCCGCATCCCCGCCTCATTTGCCATTGCTGCCCACCGGCGATATATTCCAACCTATAATGGTTCACAGCCCCACGAAGGAAACGCCGTAGGCAGAACGCAGAAGGCAGTAGGCGGAATGCAGATGCACAAATTTGTAGGGGAACCTTTTCGCTGAAGAATTCATCTCACTGGATATTCCAAATGGAGGGATGAATCATGAAAATCGGCATTATTGGTGCAGGACACATTGGCGGTACGCTAACGCGGCGGCTGGCGCAGCTTGGGCACAAGGTTTTTGTGGCCAACTCACGCGGGGCCGAATCTCTTGCCGGGCTTTCCAGGGAAACCGGAGCGAAAGCATCGACGGCGCCTCAGGCCGCCCATGCGGGAGAAGTGGTAATTGTGACAATCCCCCAAGGGCACATCCCTGATTTGCCCAAAAACCTTTTTGCCGGTGTGCCGCATGATGTCGTGGTGGTGGACACGGGCAATTACTATCCGCGCCAGCGCGACGGCAAAATCGAGGGCATCGAGGATGGCCTGCCGGAGAGCCGCTGGGTGGAAAAGCAGTTGGGACGGCCCGCGGTGAAAGCGTTCAACAACATTTATGCCCAGCACCTGATGGAAAACGGCAAGCCCGCAGGCTCGCCCGGACGAATTGCCTTGCCTGTCGCGGGTGATGACCCACGAGCCAAAGAGGTCGTGATGGGGTTGGTGAACGAACTCGGGTTCGATGCCGTCGATGCCGGAGGATTGGATGAATCGTGGCGCCAGCAGCCGGGAACTCCCGTCTATGCCACCGATCTTGATGCAGAGGGCGTCCGGCAGGCGCTGGCCCAGGCCTCTCCCGAGCGCAAAACCGAGTGGCGGGCTACTTCATCCAGTCCCGGAACCTATGCCCAGCCGGCGTAAAATAACGTTATTGGGTCGATGAGATTCCGGAAGTCGTTCGCTCTCCTGCTCTGCGCGCTTGGCATGGCACGACTGAAAACGTTTTAAAACTTTAAGGGGGGTTAATCATGGCAGGCAAAAAAATTCTAATGCTTGTGGGCGACTACGTCGAAGATTACGAAGTAATGGTGCCTTTTCAGGCTTTGCAAATGCTGGGGCACACGGTTGACGCTGTCTGCCCTGGGAAAAAGACGGGAGAGATCGTCCGCACGGCCATCCATGATTTTGAAGGCGACCAGACCTACAGCGAGAAGCGCGGCCACAACTTCCAGTTGAATGCCGCCTTCGAGGACGTAACCGCCGGCTCCTATGACGCGCTCGTAATCCCCGGCGGGCGGGCGCCGGAGTATTTGCGGATGAATAACAAAGTGCTGGAAATCGTTCGGCACTTCTTTGACCAGGGGAAACCGGTGGCCGCATTGTGCCATGGAGCGCAGTTGCTGGTGGCGGCGGGCGTCGCGAAAGGTAGGTCTATCAGCGCCTACCCGGCCGTGGGACCTGAAGTCACAGTAGCTGGAGGGAAATACGTTGACCTTCCCATGACGGAAGCGCACGTGGACGGCAACCTGGTCTCGGGACCGGCCTGGCCCGCCCATCCCGCCTGGCTCGCCAAGTTCCTTCAAGTGCTCGAAAAGAGCGTGCCGGCTAAAACCGCAAACGCGTAGGGGGTATTGCATTCGGAAGCTGCTTGCAAGCCGTGTTAAGTTGGAGTGTGCTCAAAGATACCGCCTGGGAATCGCAATGCGCAGGATGATGGTGAACTACCGGGCTTGAGATCCCGGTTCCAGTTGCTGTTCATGAGGAGATCAGCGGGCGATGCGAGTGCTTGTTACCGGCGGCGCCGGTTATATTGGAGGTCAAACGGCCAAAGCTCTTGCTCAGGCAGGACACGAAGTCGCGGTCCTGGACAACCTTTCCACCGGCCACCGCGAGGCGGTCAAGTGGGGTCCGCTGATCGAAGGGGAGCTTGGCGACAAAGAGCTTCTGCAAACCATTTTCAGGGAGCGGCGCATCGAGGCCGTGCTGCACTTTGCCGCTAGCCTGCTGGTGGGCGAGTCGATACAGAATCCCCAGAAATATTTCCACAATAACGTCCTCAATACCGTTCTGCTGCTCGACGTGATGAAGGCTTCCAGCGTCAAGCACATTGTCTTCTCATCCTCTGCCGCCGTCTATGGGAATCCCGAAAAAGTGCCCATTCCGGAAGATCATTGCAAGGCCCCGGTGAACCCCTATGGCGACTCGAAGCTCTGCATGGAACGCGCGATCCACTGGTATGGAGGCGCTTACGGACTTCGCGGGGTGGCGCTGCGATACTTCAACGCCGCAGGCGCAGACCTTGAGGGCGAATTGGGCGAGCGGCACGATCCCGAATCGCACCTGATTCCGCTGGTCATCGAGGCCGCACTGGGCCAACGATCCGAGGTTGAGGTTTACGGTACGGACTATCCCACGCCGGACGGCACGGCGATCCGTGACTACATCCATGTCGTGGACCTGGCGGACGCGCACGTACGCGCCCTGGAATACCTGGCGGCCGGAGGCGAGACCATTGAACTTAATCTCGGCACTGGCGAAGGTCATTCCGTGCGTGAAGTTGTGGCAGGAGTGGGTAAGCTTTGCGGCGGGCGAGTCCCGGCCAAAGATTCGCCTCGCCGGGCTGGCGATCCTGCCGTGCTGGTTGCCGACCCCGCCCGGGCGCGCAAGCTGCTCGACTGGCACCCGCAATATTCAGACCTCGATACCATCATCCAGAGCGCCTGGCACTGGCATTCATCCAAAAAGCAGCACGCGGAGTAGCCGCCGCCAGCCCGCCCACCTGTACCCCCAGATCTTGCTGGTTTAAAGAATCAAGTTTCCGATTGACACCGCAGATGTCGCGTGCGAATCTGCCCGTACGGGGTGAGATTCCAATCCAAAACAAGGAGCATGACTTTATGCCAAACGTCCTGGTAACGGGAACGAGCACCGGCATCGGATTGGCGACGGCTCTCGAGTTGGGCAGAGCCGGCCACACCGTTTATGCCGCCATGCGGAATCCCGGCCGTGCGCCGCAATTGGGAGAGGCGGCGGCCAGGGAGAATCTGCCGGTCAAGGTGGTGGTGATGGATGTCGATTCGGATTCATCCGTCGCGGACGCAGTGGGAAGCATTCACGCCGAAGGCGGCCAGATCGACGTTCTGGTGAATAACGCCGGCATCGGAACTTTCGGCTCAGTCGAGGAACTTCCCCTCGATACCTTCCGCGCCATCATGGAGACCAATTACTTTGGCGCGCTGCGCTGCATTCAGGCCGTTCTGCCGGAAATGCGCGAAAGGAATAGCGGCTGCATCGTTAACGTGAGTTCGGTGGCCGGCCAGGTTGCAAACTCGCCGCTTGGCGCCTATGCCGCCTCGAAGTGGGCGCTTGAAGCCTTGAGCGAGGCGCTCGCCCAGGAAGTAAAACCGTTCAACATCCGCGTCGCCATTGTCGAACCCGGCATCATCGATACGCCACTCGCGCGGCGCGCTGAAGTGCCGCTGGACGGCACCAAGTATCGCCAGGTGCGGCGCTACGGCGGAATCTTCCGGGCCTCCTTCGCAGGTGAAGCTCCCCGTCCGCCCGCGCTGGTGGCGAAAGCGATTCGGGACATCATCGAGAGTGGGACGTGGAAGCTGCGGCATCCGGTGGGCCCCAACTCGGCGGAGTACATCGCGTGGCGAAAAGCAAAGACCGACGAGGAAATGATTGAATGGGGCGCGCTCGATGACGACGCCTGGTATGAGCGCGTGCAGCAGGAGTTCGGCCTGGATGCCCGTCCCAAGTCATGATGGTCAGAAAGGGCGGAGTGGCTCCGGGTCCGCGGGTGGCGCATACGTTCCGGTGTTTGGAATGTATGCGGCTTTTTGGAAAATGCTACGCACGACTATGATTGGCACGCCGAGTGTTATTACAAGCCACGGGTGGCGCATACGTTCCGCGGGTGGCGCATACGTCGCGCCCTTGCGATGTATGCGACCCTTCGCAATATCAGCAGATGTCGCGAGGTCACTGATGTAGAATGGCGCGATGCCTCGGCAGAAGCACTACTATGGCGAGAACCATCTTCATTATCTGACCCGGAGCACTTACCGGCGCACCCGGCTGTTTGATTCAGAAAAAGTCCGCCAGCGTTGGGTGGAGACACTCGGCGAGTTGCGGCGAGAGTTGGGCTTCAAGATCGCCGGATGGGTCTTGATGCCCGAGCATTTCCACCTGCTGCTTGGCCCTCGGCGGAAGCCAATCCATCACAGATCCTGCAAAAGCTTGAGGGCCGGACGGCACTGTTTGTCCTGAAAAATTTAAAGGAGAACCCGAAGCCCCCGTGGTGCCGGAAGATGCTTGATCGGGTGCGGCTACCCGCGACGGTACACCATCACGCTCGTTACCGGGTCTGGCAGCGGCGCGGTTATGACTTCAACGTCTGGAGCTCGAAGAAGATTAACGAGAAATTGGATTACATGCACAACAATCCGGTGGCTCGGAAGCTGGTGGAGCGGCCTGGGGACTGGCCGTGGTCAAGCTGGAGGTTCTATTTTCTGAACGATGCTTCACTGCTGCCCATGGACCCCATACTGTGATCGCATACATTCCAAACTTCGGAACGTATGCGCCACCCGCGTAGTTTCAGCAGCAGCGGCTTACTCGACGGTGACGCTCTTGGCCAGGTTGCGCGGTTTGTCCACATCGCATCCGCGAAGCACCGCACAGTGGTATGCGAAGAGCTGGAGCGGAATCACCGTCAGCAGCGGCATAACGAGCTCGATGCTGGGCGGAACGTAAATAATGTCATCCACAAGCGAACCGAGTTTGTTGTTGCCTTCCGTGGTGACTGCGATAATGTGACCTTCGCGCGCACGAATTTCCTGCACATTCGAAATCGTCTTTTCGTAGGAACTGTCATCAGGCACAACGGCCATGGTGGGAAAGGTTGGGTCGATCAGTGCGATGGGCCCATGCTTCATCTCTCCGGCCGCATAGCCCTCAGCATGGATGTAGGCAATCTCCTTCAGCTTCAGGGCGCCTTCCAGCGCCACCGGGTACTGATACTTCCTGCCGATGTAAAGGAAGTGACGCGACTGGCAGTATTTCTCTGCGAGCGTGCGAATCTTGTCTGACTGGGCCACGATCTCACGTACCTGCTCCGGAATTTTTTCGAGCGCGCTAACGATCCTTGAGCCTTCTTCGTAAGACAAGTCACGGCTGCGGCCAACCAGCAGTGCCATCAGAATTAGAATGGTGACCTGTGAAACGAATGACTTGGTGGAAGCCACGCCAATCTCAGCGCCGGCATGGCAATAGACACCCGCATCGGTTTCGCGGGCGATCGAGCTGGCCACAACATTCACCAGACCGAGCACCAATGCTCCCCGGCGTTTCGCCTCCCGCAGCGCGGCCAGAGTGTCCGCCGTTTCCCCCGACTGGCTAATGGCCAGGACTACGGTGTCCGGGCGGATGCTCAATTTTCTGTAACGGAACTCGGAGGCAAGTTCGGTTTCAACCGCCAGGTCAGTAGTTGCCTCAAACACATACCGTCCCAGAAGCCCCGCGTAATAGCTGGTTCCGCAGCTCACAATGATCAGGTGGCGGGCCCGCTTCAGCCGGTCAAGCACCGGTTCCAGCCCGCCCAACCGCGCCATGCCCTCCCCCGGGTTGAGGCGCCCGCGAAGAGCGTTTTCGAGGGCATTGGGCTGCTCACAGATTTCCTTCAGCATGAAGTGCGGATATTCTCCGCGATCCAGCGCCTCCACTCCGAAGTCGATAACGGTCGGCGATCGATCAATGCGGCGGTTCTGGAGCGTGCTGAGATGGAACTCTCCGGGGTTGAGGCGCGCCAGTTCATTGTCCTCAAGATAGATCACCTGATCCGTGTGCTGGACCAGCGCGGACGTGTCAGAGGCAGCCAGCGATTCTCGCTTGCCAATGCCCAGCACAATCGGACTTCCCCGCCGGGCCATGATGATCTCGTTCCTGTGGGCAGTATGAATCACCGCCAGGCCATAGGTTCCTTCAACCTGGAGCAGCGCTTTTCGGACGGCGTCTTCAAGATCGCTCTGGTAAGCGCTCTCAATCAGGTGCGCAAGCACTTCGGTGTCCGTTTCGGAACTGAATGTGTGCCCTTCCGCCTGCAGCATCTTTTTCAGGGTAAGGTAATTCTCAATAATTCCGTTATGGACCAGAAAAATCTGACCTGAGCAGTCGGTGTGGGGATGCGCGTTCGCTTTGGTCGGCTTGCCGTGCGTCGCCCAACGGGTATGGGCAATTCCGGTTCCTCCCATGGGCTTTTCATCGAGGACCGTCCGCTCAAGAACCGCAACCTTCCCCACCGCCTTTGCCAGATACGGCTGCTCGCCCAGGATGGCGATGCCACTGGAGTCGTATCCGCGGTATTCAAGTCTCTTTAAGCCATCAACCAGGACTTCACTCACCGGTTGTTGACCGACGTACGCAACTATGCCGCACATAAAGCAACCTCTCTACAAAAACTCGAGTAGCTCAACGGCGCCGACGACAGAGGCGGTTACACCGCGCCGTACACAGCGCCTGGGAAACTGGAGATCACAGGTGGCCCGCGCCGGATCCAGACGCCGCAACAACCCTGCTCCAGCAAGCGAAAAATTTTTTGGCCGCGACTGCAACCTTTCCAATTGCGCATTCATCCAAAGAGTAATTCAACTCTGTGACTACCTGGGGAAGTGGTTGCACCTGGTTGTAAGCGCAGCCACTTCCTCCTTCCATTTAGAGATGCCCACGGTTCAAGTCTAAGTGCGTGACATTTTCCCCCGGCCCGAGGCTGATGATTGTTGTTCACGTATGATATTCATCCAGCGCGCTCTGCGGATCGTTGCCCTTCTCTGTGAACCGAACAAGCACCGGCGAGCCGCCTCCAAATTTCCGCGCGAGCCAGTCTTCAAGATCGTGCTTGAGGAAGTTCAGGTCGACCCTGAACCCGGCCTCCATCAATCCGTCGGCGATGGGCAGCAAATCGTCAAAGGCGCTCCGCCCCGTAAAGTTTCTCATGCAGAAACTGTCCAGCCAGGCGAGCGGGCATTCCCGGAGCGCGCCGGGCTCAAGAACCTCGACATGGATTTTTCTGGCAAACACGATTACCTTATCTTTGCACAATTGTCCGTTCAGCGGACGATTCTGAATCGCACGCCCACTTCCCCGTGTGTGCAACAGAGGCCAATACTTTCGCGCCAGAACGGCGCCCTCAAACAGCACGCGTGAGCTACACTTCCCTATCGACGGAAAATCGAGAACCAGTTTTTTTTTCGGGATGATTCTTTTGGACTGAGAGGTTGCGCTTGCTCAGGCAGAGATTCACCATTTATCACCGCCGCGGGATTCGCCTTGAACAGCAGGTCGGCGAGATCACTGCTCCGGTCGGAAGCAATTTTGTCGTAGCAGGCGGACAACACCGGTGGCCGGCGCGTCAGGTCATGACCGTCTGAGGCAAAAAAATGAACCAGGTTACGCGCGATCCACTCTTCAGACAGCGCCTGGGCCGTCGGTCCAAAGCCGCCGAGGTAGGACATCGCGGTAATCTGGACCAGGCACCCCCGCGTTGCCCAGTGATAGAGCAGTTCCGGCTTGCGCTGTACGACGGGGTTGCGCTCCGGATGAGTCAGGATTGACGTGAAACCGGCCAGCTCGATTTCATAGAAGACGTTGTCCATCTGTTCCGGGATAAAGTGATCAGCAAATTCCACCAGTAGATAACGCGTGTTGTTGATAGAGAAATCAGACCCATCTTGGCCCAACCTGCGGAGATTCTCATATGAAATGTGGAAGTCGCAGCCCAAAAGCAGCTTTGGAGAGTCTCCCACAGCGGCCTGAAGCTCTTTGAGTCTGGCCCGATTGGCTTGGGGGTCGAAAGAATACCGGTAGTTGCAGTGTGGGGTGGCAACAAGGTGGGTGGTTCCGTCTTTTGCCGCCATCTGGCACATGGCCACAGCTATGTCAAACGTCTTCGCTCCATCGTCTGTTTCCGGCAGCGGATGGCAGTGAATATCGATCATGATGCTTTCTTCCCGGCCGCAACGCATGGGCGGTACGCCCCTCGAGCGTTTGCCGGCAGACAGCTTGCCGCTCGAGCCCCAATTCCTCTCCGGGATTTCTCACTTTATCGCATCACAGCACGCCTGCGTCAGTTTTTTGGAACAACGCCGGTCGTGGGTAGGGGGGACGTGTGTCAAAATTAGACACCGAACTGCTTGTATCCCGAAATCTGTATTCTAGATCCAAAATTCCAAATTCAGTATTTATAAGCTAGATCAATTTCATTACTATTTGGTACATAATACTTATGGGTAACCAATCTATGCAAATCAAAACAAGCAGCTTATCTTTATGATCTAGCTCTAAATCTCTTTTCAATAGTTTGGCCACTCTCGTGCCACATACTGCGCAGAGCTCGCCCTGGTTTACCTCCTTCGAGGCACCTCAGGAGCAAGCTCGGAGATTAGACCCAAGACCCGACGCTTAGGGGGAAACAAAGATTTCCCCCTTTTTTTTTGACTTTACAGTATCAGCGCTGTCGTGACCTATTCCGGGGAGCCGGCGGATCAGAAGCACAAGCCCGCGCCCTTCAACACAGCCAAGAGCCTTCCCCTCGAAAATCTACTCAACAGATTGCCGAAAGGTTATGGTTCGATTAGGATGTTAGTTTCTGAGGCCGATGACTGGAATATCAATCGACGGTTTCGTCAAACAGAAGGTCCAGGCCGTACAGGACTTTACTCTCCTCTTCGCTAACGCATTCGCAAATGTCTTCAGTTCGCCCCGATACATTGCCGATACGATTGTCCAGATGGACGTCATCGGTGTGGGATCACTTCCCATTGTCCTATTGGTAGGTTTTTTTTCGGGCGGGGTTGTTGCGCTCCAGACGTATCGAACTTTGAGCACGTTCGGCAGCGTCACACTACTGGGGCAAGTGGTGTCCCTTTCGGTCGTTCGGGAGATGGGGCCTGTTCTGACAGCCCTGGTGACGGCAGGCCGGAACAGTTCCGGCATCGCCTCAGAAATTGGGTCGATGCTCGTTAGCGAGCAGGTTGACGCTATGCGCGCCCTGGGGACTGACCCGGTGCGCAAACTGGTCACTCCCCGCCTTATTGCCACCGTCGTCACTCTGCCCATCCTCACTATCCTGGCCGATTTCTCCGGGATGCTGGGCGGATTTTTCGTGAGCTTTTACACGGTGCGCCTGACTTCGGTGGAATACTGGACCACCGCCTATCAGGCTCTTGCCTTCGAGGATGTGGCGCAAGGTCTTCTGAAGCCGTTTCTGTTTGCCTTTATTGTGGCGCTAGTGGGGTGCTACTTTGGGCTCTCAACCCGCGGGGGGACAGAAGGAGTGGGACGCTCGACGACCCAGGCCGTTGTGGTGGCCTCGGTGCTGATCCTTGTAGTGGACTTTTTCTTCACCAAATTCCTTATCGCTGTTGGTTTCTTTTGAGGCGCCTGGGCCGATTTTCAGGTCCCGAAGGTCATTCCTCGTTCCGGAAGCCATCGTCTGCCGCGCCCAGGCTGTTACTTTCACCCGGCATTGTCCTGGATAGGCCTAGTATGAATTCCTCGGCCGCAATCGAATTCCAGAACGTCTGGCTTTACTTCGATGAGAAACCAGCGCTATCCGACGTCTCATTTAGTGTGGCGCGCGGTGAGACGCTGATTCTGCTGGGCGCTACGGGATCCGGGAAATCAGTGATACTAAAGCTCGCTCTTGGCCTTCTGAAACCGGACGAAGGAAAGGTGATTGTTGAAGGACTGGACCTTGGGCCCGTACCAGAGAAGGAGATGCGCGACATCCGCCAGCACATGGGAATTGTGTTCCAGGAGGGCGCCCTGTTCGATTCGCTTTCCGTTTATGAAAACGTGGCTTACCGGCTGCGCGAGTCAGGATTGGAGGACGAAGACAGAATCGAACGCAGGGCGCGGGAAGTTTTAAGTTTTGTTGAGCTTGAGGGGGCGATCGACAAAATGCCCGCCGAACTGTCGGGAGGCATGAGGCGTCGCGTCTCAATCGCCCGCGCGATTATCAACGACCCGTCCATCATGCTTTACGATTCCCCTACCGGCGGTCTTGACCCGGTCACCGCGCAAACCATCAACATCCTCATTCTCAAGCTTCGGGACGCTCACGGAGTCAGCTCAATTGTGGTCACGCACAGGCTTCAGGACGCGTTCTGGCTGGCGAGGTTTGCATACTCCAAGGAGACCGGCGGACTTGTGCCGATCAACGGAAATGGAACGAGGGAACCAGCAGTCGCCACACGATTCCTGATACTTCGTGAAGGGTCGGTCTATTTTCATGGAACGCCGAACGAAGTGGTGTCCACGCAAGATCCATACCTTCAACATTTCCTTCGGTAAGCCCACCCGAGGCTACAGGTTGAACTAGAATGTAAGGTCTTGGGAGTGAATCTGGAAGGGAGGAATTATGCCTGAGCGCAAGCAACTCACCTGGACGAAGCTCCGTGTGGGAATCCTGATCATTTCCGGCCTCATCGTCCTCGCCGTTGGCATCTTCTTCATCAGCGGCCAAATCGGTTTTTTTACCCGCCACTATGAGCTGAAGACGTTCTTTTCGGGCGCGGAAAGCTTGCGCGACGGCGCACAGGTCAGGCTGGCAGGAATTGTGGTGGGCAATGTTACCGGTATCAAGCTTTCTCCCTATAAGGAGCCCAGCCGCGCGGTCCAAATCGATATGAATATCACGCAGAAGTTTCAGGACGAGATCCGGACGGACTCTGTGGCCACTATTGAAACCGTTGGACTGCTGGGCGAGGCCTATGTAGACATCAGCCGCGGCGGTCCCAGCGCGAAGCCGCTTCCCGACGGCGGCACGGTTCCAAGCCATGAAGAAGCGGATATGAAGCAGATCGTCCAGAACGCCAATGATGTGGTTTCAAACCTTCGGGTGCTCAGCAACACGCTGAACGACATCACTCAGCAGATTCAGCATGGTCAGGGTTCGATTGGAAGGCTCATCTACGACGAGAAATTTATTGATAACCTGAACACAACAGTCACTGAAGCCCGGAAGCTTATGGCCCAGGTCCAGTCGGGTCATGGAACGATCGGCAAGCTTCTGACGGATGAGACCTTCTATAATCGGACAGTGGCGGCGCTCGATAAGGTCAACACAGTCCTGGATAAGGTCCAGAGCGGGAATGGCAGTGCCGCAAAGTTTATCAACGATCCTTCCGTTTATAACAACCTGGACCAGGCGACCAAACGGGCAAACAGCCTGATCGCCAGCCTCAATGAAAGCAAGGGCACGCTCGGCAAACTCATCAAGGATCCGAGCCTGTATAACCATTTAGATGAAACGGTGCGGCACGTGGATGTGATCACCGACCGGATGGACCGCGGCGAGGGAACTTTGGGCAGACTTTCAACCGACCCCACGATGTACAGCAACCTTCTCGCGGCCTCGCAGTCGCTCAGGCAATTCCTGACGGAGTTCCGAACCAATCCCAAAAGGTATCTGACCCTGCGGGTACACCTCTTCTGATCCGGACTTGCTGTGCTCCAGCGCTGCGCTGATGCTGGTGCCTGCTGCGGTTCTGCGATAACATAGCCGTAGCCAGCCTTTGAACTGCGGTCGAGACGGCCAGGAATCGCAAGTGATGGAACTCCACACGGCCAAGCTGGGTCCGGGTCACCCTTTTAAAGAATCTGTCAATGGACCTGCACGGAACAGCATGGCCTTTGAATTCCGAAGGTCGGCGGGCTGTTTACTGGTCTGCCTGCTGGCAGCATTTTTTACGCCGAAGGCGCACGCGGCGGCCGACAAAAAGGGCCAGGTCGAGATCCTGATCGCGCGCGAGCAGGTGGACGACCCGTATTTCCACCACTCGGTTGTAGTGATGCTGCCGGAAGATACAACCGATCTGGTGGTGGGGCTTATCATCAACAAGCCCACCCGGCTGACATTGGGCAAATTGTTCCCGGACAGTCCGGAACTGAAAGCCCGAACGGAGCCTGCATACTTTGGCGGGCCGGTAGATGTTAGCACGCCCAGCGTTGTGTTCCGGTCACAGAAGGAGCCCGACAACGCGGTCCGGCTCTATGGCGATGTCTATCTGACGTTCGACTCCGATCAGATTTCAGGTGCCTTTCAGACTACCAAGGCAGGCTCCGGGGCGCGCCTGTTCCTGGGCCGCGCTCAGTGGAGCCCGGGCCAGCTCGAGAATGAGATCCGGCTGGGCGGGTGGTACAGGATCAAGGCGGAGGGCGATCTGATCTTCAGTTCTGAACCCGATAAGCTGTGGCGGACGCTGCACGACCGGGCCGCGCCCAGCAAGTACATCCGGTACCGGCCGCCCTCGGGCAATTCCCAACAGTCTTCGCGGAAAGCTACGGTGATGTGAAGCAGTCGGGACAAACCGGGTTTATGGCAGATTGGAACAAGCTCCCGCGTGACCTCGTGCTGGGCCTTCGTCGGCATTCCGAGCGCAGCGAGGAATCTGCTGTCGGCTCGGAGTAAACGTTCGTAAGAGACCTGCGTCCGCGCCGGCCTCCTTGCAGTAAAATTGATATTCTCCTATGGCTGAAGAGAGTCAGATTTTTCGGACCAAGGGCCAGGCGCCAGGCTCACCCGCCGGGCAGTTGTGGCGGAAGCTGAAGACCACGCTTGAAATGATCAAGGTGGAACACTCGGTATTTGCCCTGCCGTTTGCCCTCACGGGGGCCATGTTGGCGGCGGACGGCTGGCCGAGTTGGCGGCAGGTCTACTGGATTGTGGTGGCGATGGTGGGGGCGCGGAGCGCCGCCATGACATTCAATCGGATTGCGGACCGTGAGTTTGACGCCAGAAATCCTCGCACCGAAAAACGGGCCCTGCCCGCCGGTCACCTGACGCTTCGTTTCGCGGTGGCCTTTACAGCAGTTTCGGCGGCGCTGCTGGTGCTGGCGGCTTGGGAACTCAATCCTCTGGCTTTCAAGCTGTCGCCTGTGGCGCTGGCGCTGCTGCTACTCTATTCCTACACCAAGCGTTTCACGCTGCTGTCTCACGTGGTGCTGGGAATGTGCCTGGGGCTCTCGCCCGTCGCGGCCTGGATCGCGCTGCGGGGCGACGTAAGCTGGGCCGTCATCATTCTGGGGGCGGCGGTGACGCTGTGGGTTGCGGGCTTTGACATCATCTACGCCTGCCAGGATATCGAGTTCGATCACCGCATGGGCCTGCACTCGATCCCCAAGAAGTACGGGATCGCCGCCTCGCTTTACGCCTCTGCTGGCCTGCATGTTCTGATGCTGGCGCTGCTGGTCGTGGTGGCCCGGATGTCCGGCCTCGGCTGGATTGCCCTCGGCGGCCTGGTTCTGGTGGCCGTGCTGCTGGCTTACGAGCACCTGCTGGTGAAACCTTCCGATCTTTCCCGCCTGAACGCCGCGTTTTTTACCATCAATGGCTACATCAGCGTTCTGTTTTTCCTCACCTGGGCTGCGGCCATTCTGGTGCGCTGAGCGCTGTCCAATCTCAGAGACTGGCCTCGTGTTACAGACAAGGGCGTAATAACACTCAACTGCAAGTCACCCTGGAGAAGGGTCACTGCAGTTCGCTCGCTCCGCGAAGGTTTAGAACAAGAACAACTACAGGGATTCTTCGCGGAGCTTACCCTGAGCCGCTTCTCCCGCTTTGCGCGATCAGGGCCGTTCGCAAGGAGTGGGCGAACTGGCTCAGAATGACTGCGTAGCGACCGAGAATGACGACTGCGGACGGGCCACAGTTCGATCTCTTCTGGACAGGAGTAACTGTCTTATTGCGTGCGGTAGGGGGTGGCCATTTCGCGGAAGACCAGGGAATCGAAGATGGCCAGGACGTGCTTACGGTAGGTGAGGACGCGTTCAACCATGGGTTTGGCGGTAGGGTCGCGGTGCGCCTGGCGCTGCCAGCGTTCCAGAACGTGCGGCGGCACGTCGATATCCGCTCTCAATTTCTGGAGCGGCTGCCCGCGCAGAAACAGGCCGTAGAAGAAGGCTGCTTCGTGCTGGGGCTCCGCGAATCTGGCATCGTCCTGTTGCATCACGTTCAAGCGCCTCTCGGAATTTCAGATCAAAATTCCTCATGGCACATCCATCAACCCAATCGGCCTTATCGGTGCGGCGAAATCTTATCTTAACCCCATTGTCAAGGTCAGGACAGGATTTCCATATGCCCCTAGTTCCGGCGGGCCTGACTCGGCCGCAGACCCCCCGCGCACCGTTTGCCTAACACCAGACTAGCACACACTTTAGGATTTTTGCCTCGTCCAAAGGCCTTAATCTCTCCTGGAAAATTCCTCATACTAGACTTGTGATCTGTATCGCTTTTCAGCCAGTGGTATGGTTCCCAGCAGCGGCTTGGAACCGGCCGCCATACCCCGGAGCCTCTCATGTATCCGGCCTTCGCGGAGGTGACTCAGTTTGGTTCCTATTTTGTGGCACGACTACCTTGGCTGTGTCTTTTGACCGCAGCACGGGCGAGGACGCCCCTGCCACAAATCAAACTGAGTCACCACCCGGCCTTCGGCCTGATTGCATCGCGCGACAAGGAGACGTAAAATAACGTTTTCGGCAGCAAGCGGCCAAAACTTAGTGGCGGGATCTAGAGTGCTGAACTTACGTTTGGAAGACGCTGACCTGCAGCCCATAGCCGACAAGGTCCTTGCCGGGGAGCGTCTGGACCTTGCCGACGGCGTCGCGCTTTACAATTCGAACGATCTGCTGGCCATCGGCTGGTTGGCGCACCACGTTCGAGAAAAGTTGCACGGCAGGCGCACGTACTTCAACGTCAACCGGCACATCAATCCCACCAACGTGTGCATCGCGAGTTGCAAGCTGTGCGCTTTTGGCCGCAAACCGGACGCGCCGGGCGCCTACACGATGGCGCTGGAAGAGGCTTTCCGGACGGCTGGCGAAAACTGGACTGAGGCGGTGACGGAATTCCACATCGTGGGCGGGCTCCATCCTGATCTTCCGTTCCAGTATTACGTTGATCTCATCCGCGGATTAAAGGAACGCTTCCCGTCCGTCCACCTGAAGGCTTTTACGGCGGTAGAAATCGGCTACTACGCCCACATCACGCGGATGACGGTGAAGGAAATCCTGGAGCGGCTGAAAGACGCCGGGCTGGGGTCGCTGCCGGGCGGCGGAGCGGAAATCTTCGCTCCTGCCGTAAGGCGCGTGATTTGCGATCACAAGATCGGGGCCCACATGTGGCTGAAAGTACACCGGACCGCGCACGAACTGGGTCTCCACTCCACGGCCACCATGCTTTACGGCCACATCGAGAGCGGCGAAGACCGCGCAGACCATCTGGTCCAGCTCCGCGGTTTACAGGACCAGACCAGGGGTTTCCAGACTTTCATCCCGCTGGCTTTCCACCCGGCCAACACTGAGCTCGGCAAGATGGTGGAATGGGATGAGACTTCCGGTTTCATGGACTTGAAGAACATCGCCGTGGCGCGGCTGATGCTCGATAACTTCCCGCACATCAAGGCCTACTGGATTATGATGTCGCCTCGTGTGGCGCAAATTGCCCTCCGCTTTGGCGCCGACGACTTGGACGGCACCGTAGCCGAAGAAAAGATCTATCATGATGCCGGAGCAAAAACACCCCAGGTGATGACCCGCCAGCAGATCGCCCGTCTCATCAAGGAAGCGGGCTTTGAGCCTTTTGAGCGCG
This sequence comes from Terriglobia bacterium, assembly GCA_036278995.1. GTDB lineage: Bacteria > Acidobacteriota > Terriglobia > UBA7540 > UBA7540 > SCRD01. Next base: position 25,342 of record DASUJZ010000083.1, read on the forward strand.
ATACGCTCTATCGGCCCGTGGTGCGTACCGAAACCAGCGTCAGCGTGCAGGTATAAAGGCCCCAGTCTGCAATTGATCTATAACACCGTCCACACTCAGATTGCCTGCGCTGGGAATTGCGCGCCGCCTGCCACAAACTGTGCCTGCTGGGCGGGGTTGCCGGCGGCTAGAACCAGTCTGGATAGACGATCATTCCGCTCCCATTGGGTAGTGAAGTCCGAGAGACCCGCCCGGCTCCAAGAGGAAGACCAGCAAGAGCTTGGAAAGGGCCGAAAGGGCTAGAAACCCGATTGACAGGGCACCCCGACGGCCTATAATTAAGAGAGTGGCCGCTCCTAGCCGGGTTGCGAGGGACAGCGAGTCGTTATGTCCTGACAGGGAAAAAGCAATGAGGACCGCTGGATTCCATGCGTAGATGAGCACTGGCTGGAGTGGGCGACTGGTTGCGGAAAGCAGCACCGGCAGCAGGGCGGCGGATGCCAGGTCAAGGGCGGTGAATAATCGCTTGTAGCCTGCAATCGTGTGAATCCAGGAAAAGGCCAGCTCGCTGACGGGGGTACAGGGGTCGGCGTGGTCTTACCGGTTTCAAGAGGATGGTCAGGATCCTGTGCCCAGCTTAGCCCCTGCATGGCACGGTAAACGGTTTAGGGATTGAGATGGGCGCGGATGATGCGCCCTTCATACCATTACCGATAGACATCTTCCGAGAGCGTAGGGCTCAACGGTAAGAAAAAGAGGCGAAAGACGACAGCAGCGGTAAGGATCACGAGGAGGCCTGACGGAAGGCCCTTGTACCTGGCGACGATATAAACCAGGTGCAGGACGCCGGCCAGAAGCATCAGCGGGATAAACTCCGGCACATGCTCATCCAGCGGCTGGAGGCGGAAACTTAAAACGCCCCGAGCCCCAGAGCGATGGCTAGAAGAACGAAAGCGGCCACGCCAGCGGCGCCTGAGTATCGGCTGTTGCATTTTGCGGCAAGACTGAGTCAGCACTCCGCGTCAGAACTCTGCAACTGAATGTTGTGCATCAGTGGAGTCCTGACCCCGAGGTTTCATGATTCATACACTTCTGAGTTTTTTGCTGTTTCCTTCGAACCCGGTGTCGCATTACGTCTATCTGCTTTTCCATCGCGATCCCTTCCGGGGTATTTACCAGCCGAATGCGTTCGACCTCTCGATTGAGATCCCTTATTTTCTGATCCTTACGATCCTCTCGGTATATGGAGTCCACCGCTACTGCCTTACCTATTACTATCTGAAAAACCGCAGCAAGAAGCCGCTGCCCCTGAAGCAGTTTGAAAAGCTGCCAACCGTTACGGTCCAGTTGCCCGTTTATAACGAACAGTATGTGGTGGAGCGGCTTATCGAAGCGGCCGTCAATCTGGATTACCCCATGGAGTTGCTGGATATCCAGGTTCTCGACGACTCCACCGACGATACCCGAACGCTCTGCGCGCGGCTGGTTGAGCGGTATGCAGCCGCAGGGTTCCACATCAAGTATCTTCACCGTAAGAACCGCCTTGGATTCAAGGCAGGCGCGCTGGATGAGGGTTTGAAGAAATCTCGTGGCGAGCTCGTGGCCGTGTTTGATGCGGATTTTGTTCCGCCCCCGCCTATCGTTCGACAGATGGTCCACTATTTTACCGACCCCAAGGTGGGGATGGTGCAGGGCCGGTGGACCTGGATCAACCGGGACTACTCCGCCCTGACGGAAGTTGAAGCCATCATGCTGGACGGCCACTTCGTGGTTGAACATGGCGGCAGGAGTTTGTCGGGGCGCTTTTTCAATTTTAATGGGACGGCTGGAATGTGGCGCCGGTCGGCAATTGAAGATGCCGGCGGGTGGGAACATGACACCCTGACCGAAGACACCGACCTGAGCTATCGCGCCCAACTGAAGGGATGGAAGTTCATTTACAATCCCGACATCGTGTGCCCTTCGGAGCTGCCCGTGGAAATGAACAGCTTCAAGACGCAGCAGGCGCGATGGGCGAAGGGCCTGATCCAGGTTGGCAAGAAAATACTGCCAATTGTCTGGCGCAGCGAGCAGCCACTCTACATCAAAGTGGAAGCCACTTTCCACCTGACGGCCAACCTTGCCTACCCGCTGATGATCCTGTTTTCGCTGATTCTCCTGCCGGCCATGATTGTGCGCTTTTATCAGGGCTGGTTCCAGATGCTGTATCTTGACCTTCCCCTGTTCGTCCTCTCGACGTGTACCGTGTCCGGCTTCTACGTGGTTTCGCAGCGTGCGCTCTATCCGAAGGGATGGCTGCGCCGGTTGCTTTACCTTCCGTTCCTAATGGCGACGGGAATCGGGCTGGCCATCACCAATGGCAAGGCGGTTATTGAAGCGCTTATCGGAATAGAGTCCAGCTTCGTGCGCACACCCAAGTACCGCGTGGAACGGAACGAAGAGGGATGGGAGCGCAAGAAATATGTGCGGCGGCGCACCGGCTGGATCCCTGCGGCCGAGCTGCTCCTGGCGGCTTACTTCCTCTGTGCCACAGCCTATTCCTTTTCAGTCCAGAGTTATCTCACCACCCCATTTCTGATGCTGTTCCTTGTAGGTTACGCCTACATGGGAACTATGTCGCTGCTGCAGACACCGTTGAGGCGTTTGTGGTTCAGCCTTCCTGCCTTCATCCGGGTGCGTACCAGCGACATCTCGCCGGCTCCTTCGGAGGGCTGAGGGTAGTGGCTGTTCAACTCTCGCTGTCGTGTTCAGCGTCTGGGGCGACGTGCCAGAAATGTAAGAAATTCAATCAGCCCGTAAACCGCAACGCAAAACCACAGATCTACAAACAAACCGATGTCCGCTCGGTAGGGATGATGTCGCGCCGCTTTCGGAAGGCCAGGCGCAACAACAAGGTAAATGAGATTGCCTGCTACGATGGCAATCAGATACTTGATCCAACGCCTCGCTCTTGGGCTGAGATCAGTCATAGGCTAAGCTGAACTTCATCCTCATCGCCCGGAAGCTCGAATGAGTATGCTCGTCAGAGAGCGTCAGTGTAACATTCCCGGCCGAAACATACGAGCGGCGGTCAGGCGCTGAGTGTCAGCCCGGGGCTGACGCCCTCTCCCGGCCCTGGGAGGTTTTGCATGGCCGTGTTGCGCCTTCAATCACCTCTCGAAGTGCGCCGGTTTCCGTCCGCGCTTCTTATCCCTCGTTGTAAGATAAGCATCGGATTGCCATGCCGAGTCCCCAGCTCAAGCTGACGACAGAGGTTAAATACCTGAAGGGTGTTGGCCCGACCCGCGCCGAATTGCTGGAGGCGCGCGGGATTCAGACCGTGGAGGACCTCCTGTATTACACGCCGTTTCGTTATGAGGACAGGACGCGCATGACCGCCGTCGGCGACCTGGTTCCCGGCCAAACGGCCACCATCCTGGTGAAGGTGCTCACCTGCGGCCTGACGCGCACTCGCAAGGGAACATACCTTTACGACCTGGCCGCCATCGACGCCAGCGGCGCGCCCCATCCTCGAATGATCCGGTGCATCTGGTTCAACGCCCGCTATCTGGAGCGCAGCAATATCTTTCGCAGCGGCCAGCAGGTTTTCTTTTACGGCAAGGCTGAGCAAGACTTCTACGGTACCAGCAATCTTCAGATCGTTCAGCCTCAGTACGAGATTATTCCTGACGGGGACGCAGCCGAGGAAGAATCGCTGGAGGTGGGGCGCATGGTGCCGATCTATGAATCGGTGGGCAGCCTGGGGCCGCGCATCCTGCGTCGGCTGATTCGAACGGCCTTGGACTCAGCAGGAGACCAGTTTCCGGAGTTGCTGCCAGCCTCGGTGAGGAACAAAAACAACCTGCTCGATCGCGCTTCGGCTTTCCGCCTGACCCATTTTCCTGACGGCGAACACCCTTTAGAAGATCTGGCGCGATTTCGAACACCGCCCCAGGTCCGCCTGATTTTTGAGGAGCTGTTCAACGTAAGCGCCGGGCTTGCCCTGAAGCACCGAAAGGCCAAATCTGTTCCGGGCATTGAATTCCGTGTCACGGACGGCCTGCGGCGGAATATCAAGAAGATTCTTCCTTTTCACCCCACGTCCGCGCAAAAGAAGGTGCTGAAAGAGATTGCTGATGATATGTGTTCACCACGGCCGATGAACCGCCTGCTGCAGGGCGATGTGGGCTCCGGCAAGACGATTGTAGCAGTTCAGGCGGCCCTGCTGGCATTGTCAGGCGGCTACCAGGTGGCCCTGATGGCTCCAACGGAAATTCTGGCCGTGCAGCACTATCTCTCCATCCGCAGGCTGCTCGAACCGCTGCCCTGCAAGGTTGCTCTCCTGACCAGCGGCCGAAGCACGCGCGCGAAAAAGGAGTTGAAGGACGACGTGAAGAGCGGCGAAATCCACCTGCTTGTGGGGACCCATGCCCTGCTTGAGCGGGACGTGGAGTTTGCCAGATTGGGTCTGGTGATTGTTGATGAGCAGCACCGCTTCGGCGTCCTGCAGCGTTACCAGTTGATCCGCAAAGGCCAGGTGCCGGATGTTCTGGTAATGACCGCAACGCCCATCCCGCGGACTCTTGCGCTGACGCTCTACGGCGACCTCGACTTCTCGGTCATCAATGAGCTGCCGCCCAACCGATCCCCGATTGTGACAAAGCTGATCGAGGAGAAGGACAGAAACCGGGCGTTCGACCTTGTTCGCAGCAAAGTGCGCGCGGGTGACCAGGCCTACGTGGTCTACCCGGTGATCGAGGAGTCCGCCAAGCTGGATCTGCGGCCTGCGCTGAAAATGTTTCAGCACCTTTCGGCCAATGTGTTCCCGGAATTCCGCGTGGGATTACTCCACGGACGCCTTTCGAGTACCGAAAAAGAAGAGGTGATGAACAGCTTCAAGAAGGGCGACATCCGGATCCTCGTCTCAACCACCGTCGTCGAAGTGGGCGTGGATGTGCCGAACGCAACCGTCATGCTGATAGAGCACGCCGAGCGGTTCGGCCTTTCGCAGCTCCATCAATTGCGCGGCCGCATCGGCCGGGGGCGGAAAGGATCAACCTGCCTGCTGCTGGCGGCGGAGCCGCGAACGCCCGAAGCCGACGAGCGGCTGCGGACGATGACGGCCACCAACGATGGGTTCAAGATTGCCGAAATCGACCTGAAGCTGCGCGGGCCGGGAGAATTTTTCGGAACACGCCAGTGGGGCATCCCTGCCTTTCGCATTGCTAACCTGCTGCGCGACCAGGACATCCTGGAGTGGGCGAAGCGCGAAGCGACGGCGTTCATCGAGCATCCGGAATCCCGCGAGGAGTTTGAGGCCTATGTCGGATTTTTGCGGAACGAGTGGTCCCGGCGTTACGGGCTGGCGGGCGTGGCCTGAGCGTAGAGTTGACAGTGTGATCTAATAGAGAGTTGCTTTCCCGAGTCTTTTCGCAACCGAGACGCCCATGCGCATTATCTCAGGCCGGAATCGCGGACAGCGTATTCAGACGCTGAAAGGCACGCAGCTCCGGCCAACCTCGGACCAGATGCGCGAAACGCTGTTCGACGTCCTAGGCCCGCGGGTTCAGGGTTCGACCTTTCTGGACGCCTACGCGGGTACCGGCGCCGTGGGCCTGGAGGCGCTGAGCAGGGGCGCGAAGGAAGTGGTTTTTGTGGAATCTCACCGGGCGGCGACGGACCTGATCCGCAGGAATCTGGGGGCGCTGAAGATGGAAGATGGCTTCTACGTGATGAATTCCCGCGTCCTGACTGCTCTCGAAAGGCTTGATGGCGAAGGCAGCATTTTCGATCTCATCTTCCTCGATCCGCCTTACAGCGAAACGCGTGAGTACCACCAGGTGCTGCGGCAACTGGGGCGCTCCCGTCTGCTGACCGATGCATCATGGGTGATCGCTGAACATTCGCGGCACTATTTTCTTGAAGAAAAATACAATCGCCTGGAACGAACGCGCAGTATACGCCATGGCGACGCCGAACTCACGTTTTACCAGCTGGGCCCGGCCGCAGTGGAAGGCGATGATAGGCCGAAGTCGTGACGTGCGCACACCCAATCCGTTTCTTGACCGCAAACCTGACCATCCCCTAAACTTGGTGGAGCGACCTGATATCAGGGCATTTGAATGCTCCGAAAGCGTGGCGGGGTAGCTCAGTGGTAGAGCGAGGGTCTCATAATCCCTAGGTCGGGAGTTCGATCCTCCCCCCCGCTACCAGATTTCAAAGGGTTTAGCCGACCCTTACAGAAACAGCCAAAACCCTGGTGCCAGTAGCAGTGTCAGTTTGACCCCCGGTTGGTTCAGAGGCCAGGCGCTCGACGGCGTCGGCCAGCTGGCCGGGTTGCAGGTGGGCATAGCGCATCGTGGTCTGAATTTCCGCGTGGCCCATCAGTTCGGCGATGTGGCGCATCGGGACCCCCGCCATCGCGAGGCGAGATGCAAAGGTATGCCTCAGGTCGTGCCAGTGAAGGTTCGTGACCTCCGCCTCCTTGAGAACCTTCCGGAACCACTTGGCCGGATCGGTCCCGTCGAACACATACGGGGAATCAATCCGATGGGGAACGGAGCGCAGAGTTTCCCGCAAGACGGAGTTCATGGGAATCTCACGGGGCTTGTTGCTCTTGCTTCGGGGGAGTCGAATGACGCCGGCGCGAAAGTTGATGTGTTCCCACTTTAGACCTCCATCAGGAACTTGTGCGGTACGGTACTGTTCGCTGCGGCGCATCCCGGAATGGAGGGCGACGAGAATCTCCTTTTCCCTCTCCGGCCATTTCTTCTCCCGCAGGACTTTCATGAGACTCTGTTCTTCGTTCGACAGATAGCGGACCCGATGGTTATTCTCTTTACGGTGGGCGGTCTCGCGCACCGGGTTCGCACTGGCCTTACCGTTTTTCCCGGCCCGCCGAAAGATGGCGGACAACAGAGCCCGGTAACCGTTATGTGTGGCGTCGGCCCAGGAGTTTTTCTTTCCTAGTTCGGCGAGCACGGTTTCAAGGCGGCCCGGCGTTAACTCGGCAATCGGAACATCCTTTAGCAAGCCAAGCAGAACCTCAACCCGCGCCTCATCGTGAGCCCAGTCCCGTTTGACCTGTTTGATATGGTCGGTGTAGTCCTTGGCGATTCCTTTGAACAAAACAGAGCGCTGCTTAATCTTTTCAGGAAAGAATTTCAATTCACGGATTTCCGTGCGGCGCTTGGCAAGAGCCGCTTTGGCCCCTTCTAGGAGTGGACTGGCCTTTTCCCGATGCAGCCGCCCGTGTTGATCCACGTAGCGAATCCAGTACCAGCCCTCGCGGCGAAAAATTCCGCGAGGAAGTTTTTTTGGCCTTCGCCCTGGCTCGATTGAGAAAGCTGCTTACTGGCGGGATGAGAAAAGAAGAATGCGCCAAGATTCTGGGCGTTCCAACGCGCACCATTGGCCGGGTTGTGGCACGGAGTAACTCAAGACGGCCCTTGCGGTCTGCGAAATAACCGCAAAAAAGGAACTCAAGGTTTTGGCTCATGAGACAGGCCATGGTGTCAGCAGCCTGCCCTCGGCAATCCTCAAATTCAACAACACAACCGGGAAAAAATATAGGAGTCAGATGTATCTCTACCATACGGTGGGCTGCGGACTTGCCTGTACTCGCCATCCTGGTTTCAGGTCAGCGCCAAGTACTCGTGAGCGAGACGTACTACCATTGATCCCTCGCCCACGGCTGACGCGACACGATTCATCGCACCGGCGCGGAGGTCGCCGGCGGCGAACACCCCGGGCACGCTGGTCTCGAGCGGCAATGGTTCGCGGCGTTCCTTCCAGAAGCGCGCGTAACCCTCGGCCGCCATCGTGTCCCGGCCGGTGAGCACGAATCCCTTGACGTCGCGAAGTACCTCGGCAGGGAGCCAGTCGCATCGCGGGCAGGTGCCGACAAACACAAAGAGGGCGTCGGCTTCCTCGACCCGGCACGAGCCGTCGTCGAGCGAAGTGAGGGTGACCCGTTCCAAATGACCCTCACCCTCCACGCGTTCGACCTGGGTCCGCGGCCGGAGCCGGATGTTCGGCGTCTTTGCGATTTGATCGATCAGGTACGGCGACATGGTGGCGCGCAAATCATCGCGCCGGACTACGATCTCGACCTCTTTCGCATGGCGCGCCAGATACATGGCGCCCTGGCCCGCCGAGTTGCCACCGCCGACCACCAGCACGCGGCGGCCGCTGATCGCGGACGCTTCCGTGATCGCCGCCCCGTAGTACACTCCCGCACCCGTTAACTCTGCCACGCCGGGCGCAGGATGCTCTCGATACAACATACCAGTGGCGGCCAGCAACGCTCGTGTCACCAGCTCGCGGCCGTCGGCCAGCATGAGACGTTTGTATCCGGCATCCAGCGTGATTCCGGTGGCCTCCAGTGGCGCCAGAAACTCGGTGCCGAGCCGCTGCGCCTGCATCAGGGCTCGGCGCGTCAGATCGCTGCCGCTGACCCCGGCCGGAAACCCCAGATAGTTCTCGATCCGGGAACTGCTGCCTGCCTGCCCGCCGGGCGCCCGCCGGTCGAGTAGCAGGGTGCGCAGCCCCTCCGATGCGCCGTAGACCGCCGCCGCCAGCCCCGCCGGGCCGGCGCCGACGATCACCAGGTCATAGACCTCGAAGCTCGCAGAAAGCGATCGTCCGAGACGCTCGGCCACCTGACGGGGTTCCGGGTTGCGCAGCACGCCGGATCCGTCATCGAAGAACAACGCCGGAAGCTCGTCGGCCCCAACCCCGGCCGCCTCGAGCAGCGCACGTCCGTCTGGGTCCCGCGCCGCGTCGAGCCAGCGATAAGGAATGAGGTTGCTCGCCAGGAAGTCCTTGATGGCGTGCGACGCGGGCGACCACTGGTGTCCCACTAGCCTCAACCCCTTCGCCTCCGGCAGATACTCGGCCTCCCATGCATCGAGGAGATCGTCAATCACTGGGAAGAGCCGTTCCTCTGGGGGAACCCACGGCTTCGCCAGATAGTAATCGAGGTGCGCCTCGTTAATGGCCTTCACGGCTGCTTCGATGTCCGAGTAGGCTGTGAGCAGGACGCGGCGCGCGAGCGGATACACCTCCCGCGATCTGGCGAGCACTTCGCTCCCCAGGATTCCAGGCATGCGCTGATCGCTGATCACGATTGCCAGCGAATCTCCGCGGGTCTTCAGTTCGCGAGCGGTCGACAGCGCCTCCTCTCCGGATGTCGCGCTCATCACCGTGTAGCGCTCCCTGTACCGGGATCGGAGATCGCGGCGCACGGCGGCAAGCACTTGTGGATCGTCGTCCACAACCAGGATGATGGGCTTATTCATGACGTTCCTGGGGCGCCGTCAGTCCCGGCGAGCGGCAGGACGACCCGGAACTCCGTCCGGCCGGGCTGCGACACCACGGAGATTTCACCGTCATTGTGGCGGACAAGGCGGCGAACAATGTCGAGGCCCAATCCCATCCCCTGCCCCAACGGCTTGGTGGTGAAGAACGGGTCGAAGATGTGATCGGCGATCGGTGCGGGAATGCCACTCCCGTTGTCGACCACGCGCACCACTGCGCGGCGGCCCTCGCGGTTTGCCAGCACCTCGACGCGGCCCGACTCGGAGGCGGCGTCCAAGGCGTTGTCGATCAGATTCGCCATCATCTGGTTGAGTTCGGCGGCGAAGCCCCGGACGCGCGGTAAGCCAGGTTCAACGTGAAGGTCCACCGAGACAGATTTCAGCCGCGCCTTCGACTTGAGGATGGTAATCGTGTCGCTTAGACCCTGGACAAGGTCTACCGGTTCAGCGACCGTTGCCTTGTCCATGTGCGTAAACCCCTTGATGGCCGTGACCAGCCCCGTGATGCGCATGGCGGCTTGCTGAATGTCGACGGCCAGGTCCCGAACCGTACATCCCGCTACAGACCATCGCACCGCGGGGTCGAGAGCCGGTCCTTCGACGGCTCCGGCTAGCCTGTCGAGCCCGTCGATCGTCGCGGCGGTGTCTGCCAGTGCTTCGGCCATGGCGGGGTCAAGGCCGTGATCAGCAAGCCAGTCGGCCATGGCTTCTTCTCGTTCCGCTTGCTCGATGGGCGACCGCACACCTTGCTCGCTCGCTGACGCGCAAGACTCGCGAACCCCATCGACAATTGCCAGTTGAGAGCCGGTCAGCCCTGCCGCGCCGAGCGCGCGCGCGGCACCTTCGGCGTCCTCCAGTCGGTCCCCGAGCAGCGCCGCGCTGCGCTCTATAGCAGACGCGGGGTTGTTCAGTTCGTGGGCCAGCCCTGCCGACAGTTTTCCGAGCGAGATCATTTTCTCATCTTGCAGGGCAGTGGCATTGAAGAGGCGAGCCCGATCGACCATGCTGTGGACAAGAATTGCCGTGATCTCGTAGCATTCGCGGATCAACTCGCGGAGATAGTCGCGAGGCACCTGCAGGATCTCGGTAGGCTCTTGGGCGACCGTATCCCCCGGCGGGCTGACCATCCGGGAGTACGGAAGCAGACCTGTGACGTCGCCTCCCTGCCATTCCATGATCTTGCGCAGCCCGGCCCCACGATCGACGGATATAGTAATGCGCCCCGACAGCACTACAAACAGCCCCTCTACCGTCGTGCCCTTCGCCGTCAGCACCTCGCCGGGGTTCAGTTGTCGAAGGTATCCGTGCGAAGCCAGCCACGCTAGTTCCTCGCGAGGCGCGGCACCCAGAGTCTTGTGCTCCGCCAATCGATCGACGAGATCCGTTGTTTTCATCAGCGCGTTGCGACCTGACAGGGCCTAGAACAGGCCGTTGTCGTTGGTTGTCCCTTCATCGCTGAACCACCCAGCGGTGGGACTACTTCCTTCCCAACCGTTCACCCTGGGTGGCAATCGGGCTTCTGGCTATTCAGGTTGAACCGGAGTTTCCATGTAGCCTGCCAGGCTTTGTAGTGTACTCCAGACTGGCGTTCGTTGGCGCGGGATTCTGCAACGTTACCAGGCAACGCGGAACCGAGCGTTTGCAGTCAGTAGGCCTGGATAATCGGCTAACCTGAGAGGCGATCTGGCAAAGTAATCATGGAGTACAAGTCTTCCTTTCCGGCAAGTGTTCACCTGTGGCCCGCAATAACAACTCGAGCGTTGCGTCGCGCCCTGCGTACTGACGGCGATGTCACCTTTGGTCTGCCAAGTGAATACTTTAGTCGGCGCGGTGCGCGAGCCTACCGTCGAAGGCAAAATGGAACCGCCCATCGAGCACGGAGTGAAGATGATCTCCATGGGCTATTTCTTGCCGAAGGGCGATGCCGTGATCTGGCGCGGGCCGAGGCTGCACAAAACCTTGCAGCAATTCCTCGGCGACGGCCCACTCCGGACTTTTGCCTTCCAAACGGAGAACTGCCGCCCGGAGGTCCTTCCAGCCTGCGAAGCCATATTCCCAGGCGAGCACACGCTGGGCGTCTCGCACCGATAGAGGAAGCACCGGAGCGGGTATTGGGAGCGGACGCGGGCAAGAGCGTCGAGGTCGCCGGCGGCGAATTGGCGGGTCAGTTTCTTTGTCTGCTTCCGGATGGACTCAAAGCGTGAGAGGGTAAAGACTTCGATCGGGTGATGAGGCACGGATGTTGAAAACCGAAGTTGGCCGACCCATTACCGGGGAAGGATTGCGGTCCATGTAGCGAAGCGGATTGACGCTGCCGATTGCCGAAAGCTGGGGCTTGACCCTCATGAGCTTCCCACAGGCTGCGTGATCGGCACGGTCGAAGTTGTGGATTGCGTGCGGGGCGCGATAGCAAATGGGCCGAGCCGCGAATGTGGCACTGGATTCTTAGCAAACCACGGCTTTTTCGCAAACTTATTCCGGCGAACGGGAGGCTTGGGCTGTTTAGCTGGAAGGCTCCAAGGCCGGTGCGGCAGGTTGAACGCCCGTCGGCGAACCAGAGGCAGTAATAGAACACGATGCTGTGAGGCGTTGTGGCTTCTGGGCGTGCGCTGCACGATGAACGGCGTTCCCGTGCTTTGGTGCTCACGTCAAATCAGAGGAACGGTAAGCCGACAATACGTCAAAGTAAGTACCCGGATTGCTTCCGGGTTGCCGACGACCCTCCCAGAATCACTCGCGTGCGAGAAGAAGCCCACCCGCCCTGTGCCGAGACGAGATTTCTCAACTGGCCGGAATCAGTGCTGTGCGGCGGCCATTGTCGAGGAGTTTCGCGGCAATGATTGCGCCGTGCGCTGGAACATCGCCAGTTCTTCCGGCGAGAACCGGAGTTTACCTCGCTTCGCCAGATCCAGGTCCTGGAACGTCCAAAAGGCCTTCATGATGCCTTGGGGCGAATGGCCGATACCCAGCAGCAGATGGCCCAGTTCGTGTGCCATGGCATCGCCCAGAATCTCCTGCGAATTCGGGTCCCATGCTGAGGCAAAGGCCATTACTCGATCGTAAAACACGCTCGCCGTCCCGCAGGGCACATACCCATAGCCTGCCGGCGGAATCATCGATCGTCCCATCGCCTCGGCTTCTGAACCCTGTGGCAACGTCCCTGTGGCGGTAACAATTCGAAGAAAAAAATCGGTGCTGGAAATTTCAGGCTGGCAACTGACTCGACGCTGCCGGTGCGAGTAATCCAGCCAGACGATCTTCAGCCCAGCGTCGGCAAACAGCGCCGCGGCCTGGCGTTCTGCATCGTAAAGTTGAACCCGGTCGATGTGCGCGTCATTGTAAACCGCCACCTTGACGGCCAACCGGCTTTCCAGTTTCCGTGGTCTTGCCGAGAGGCTTCCTGCCGGGCTAATAGGTACCCACACAGCCAGAACTAACGCGGCTATCCGTGCGAATTCCCTGACAAATTTCGGAGTGACCTGATTCATAACGCTCTCCCTCCTCTTTGTGTGCGGAATGGGCAGCGTCGCCGAAGGGGCCGGCTCACCCTTTGAAGTCCGTGTCAATCGGGCCGTCATGGATATCTAAAAGGTTGCCGTGATTGCGCCCCGGCGGCTGCCGCCACAAACGGCCTTCTTGCCGGCCCAGACTGGGCTGGAGGTTTTGGGAGATCAATGGACGGCGTCTGGCTTAGGACGGAAGCTTTTCTTCCCTGAGAAACGCCCTTGAATCAATGGCCTCCACGACCGGATTCCCCGATTGGCTTGCCCGGTCAGAGCAGCCGCCTTATAATCGGTCCACTCAGAGGATTCCCATGAAAACAGATCCGGCCCCGGGAACACGGGTTCGGTTTGGCACCTTCGAGGCGGATCTCCGTTCGGGTGAACTGCGTCGCGACGGCCTGAAGGTGAAAATTCAGGAGCTGCCTTTCCAGGTGCTGGTTCTGCTACTCGAGCGGCGGGGCGAAGTGGTCACCCGCGAAGATCTGCGCAGCAGGCTGTGGCCCGCCGACACGTTTGTGGATTTCGAGCAGGGGCTGAACAAAGCCATCAACAAGCTGCGGGAAGCGCTGGACGACGATGCCAACAATCCGCGTTTTGTGGAGACCCTGACGCGGCGGGGCTATCGCTTCATCGCGCCGGTGGAGGCAGGCACAGGTTCGCGCAAATACAGGAGCAGTGCGGCCCGGGTCATCGTGGTCAGCTCTGCGATGATTGTGGCGATCGTGGGCGCCCTTGTTGCCCTGAACGTCGCCGGCCTGCGCAATCATCTTTCGGGACGCGCGACAGGCTCCCCCAAAATCCACACCATCGCCGTGTTGCCGGTTGCGAACCTCTCGGGTGACCCGGAACAGGAGTATTTCGCCGACGGCATGACGGATGAGCTGATCATGGAACTTTCAAAAATCAGCACCCTGCAAGTCATCGGACGAACGTCCGTGATGGTCTACAAAGGATCGAAGAGACCGATTCGCGAAATTGCCCGCGAGCTGAATGTGGACTCCGTGATTGAAGCGTCCGCGCTGCGCTCGGGCGACCGCGTGCGCATCAACTCCCGGCTGGTTTATGGATCAACGGAGCGCGTCTTGTGGGAGCAAACCTTCGAACGCAACCTGGGAGACATCCTCGACCTGTCGAGCGCGGTGGCTCGAGAAGTGGCAGACAGGATTCAAGTCACCTTAACACGGGATGAGCAACAGCGGCTGGCCAGCGCCCGTCCGGTGAATCCCCAGGCTTACGATGCCTACCTGCGTGGCCGGTATCTCTGGAATAAAAGGACCGGGCAGGACATGAGGAAAGGCATCGAATACTTCCAGCAGGCCGTAAAGATTGATCCGAACTATGCCCCGGCTTATGCAGGAATTGCAGATTCATACGACCTGCTAGCTTTCTTCGGTCCTCTCCCCGCCGCTACAGCCTATGCGAAGGCCAAGGAGGCAGCGTTGAAGGCGGTTGCGTTAGATGATTCTCTGGCAGAAAGTCACGCCTCCCTGGCTCAGGTCTTATTCCACTACGACTGGGATTGGCCGACAGCAGAGAAAGAATATCGGCTGGCAATTGCACTCAACCCGAACTACGCCACGGCTCATCACTGGTATGCAGCGTTTCTATCGTTGATGGGTCGGCACGACCAAGGCCTCGCAGAAATGAAGAAGGCACAGAGGCTGGACCCGCTGTCGCGCATCATCAACACCGAGGTCGGCTCCACCCTGTTCTATGCCGGGAAGACCGATCTTGCCATCAAGCAGTTGCAAAGCACACGGGAGTTGTACCCGGACTTCTGGTATATAAGGTCGTGGCTGGGAAAGGCCTACCTGGCAAAAGGCCTTCAACGAGAGGGATTGCAGGAACTAGAATCGGCCGTTAAGCTTTCGGGAGGTAACGGCTCAACACTCGCCGAGCTTGCATACGGTTACGCGGTTAGCGGTAAACCGGCCAAAGCGCGCCAGATTCTTGCGACGCTTGAAAAGAAAGCGAAGAGAAACTATGTGTCCCCCTACGATTTTGCCGTAGTCTACACCGGCCTTGGAGATAAGGACCTGGCCGTCATGCACCTGGAAAAGGCTTTTCAGGAGCGTTATATTGCAATGCATTATCTAAACGTGGATCGCCACTGGCTTTTCCGTTCGCTGAGTTCCGACCCGCGCTTCCAGTCGATCCTGCGCCGCATGAACTTCCCGCGGCAACGCGCCGTCGTGGCAAATTGACCCACCGGTTCGGCGGTGGCGCAGCGGGTAGCGGGAAGCGCAGACTGCCGGCTTTGCAGTCTGCGGCCTTTTGCCCCCGTTGGCGATTTTGGATTAAACGGGAGCGGGAAAAGAGCGCGCGGTTAATTCCCATGCAGATTCGGGTCCGGATCTTTTTCTTGCAGGGGTAGTGGGGCGGGTTTCGCGCCCGCCCCGTCACGGACAAGTCGGGACCTGAGGTTATTTCGAGTCTAGCGTGACGGGAATCCGCTGAATCAGTACTGGCGCCTCGGCAAGCTGCGTGTATCCGCTGTGCTTTGCGTTGTGCGCCACGAAGTTCGCGCCAGGCGGTAACGCGAAGTTCACCGATGTGCCGATCGTGGGCATCTCGAGTGCGCGCACAATCAGAGCGTTACCGTCACGAACGCAGATGATTGCGTTCTGTTTTGCTGAAGTTTCACCAAGTGGTCCCGCAATGATCGAGCCATAGGGGCTTCCTTTCGCCGCGCCGCGCACAACCACAAGGCCATACCCGATTTCGTTCAAACCATACTGCAGAGCGTAATCCCCCGCGGGCAATGTCATCTTCCCCCACTGGGCTTCGAAAGGAAGAGTAAATGTCCCCGCGAATTGGGTTGCATAGCTTCCCTGGCCTTTTGCCCCAGTCGCGCCCAGGGCAAGAAGCATCACGGAAAGTCCCGCCAAAGTCATCAAGCCTCGAATCGTCTTCATCACACACCTCCAGATTTTGATTTGCCGCGGGCGGTGTGGGGTAATTTCACCCCAGGTTTCGCGTCCCTTTCCTCCAGCGGCTTCGGGCTGTTTCCGCCCTTAACCTGTAATGCGTGAAATGCCTGCCAAAACCCACATCGCCGGCAAAAAAATACTGCGGCGCCCGCATCGGTTGGATTGCCGGTTATCAATGTGGTATGCTCCGCTCAATTGGCAATACCCTTCGGAGGGGCAAGGTATGCAACGGGTGCCGTCAGCCCAGGAGGTCACGCTCCTGCTCCGTGCCTGGGGCGATGGAAGCAAAGAAGCCCTCGACCGTCTGGCGCCTCTGGTCTACCGCGAACTTCACCAGATTGCCGGCCGCCTGATGGCACGCGAGCGCCCGAACCACACCCTGCAAACCACAGCCCTGGTGAATGAGGCCTACGTGCGCCTGGTGGATGCGCGGCAAGTCAGTTGGCAGGACCGCGCACACTTCTTTGCCATTTGCGCGCGTGCCATGCGGCAGATTCTGGTTGACCACGCCCGCAGCCGGGGCAGCGTCAAGCGGGGCGGCGGAGAAACGGCAATCGAGCTGGAGGAAGGATTGGCGGCCGCTGCGTCCCCGGAGGCCAGCCTTCTGGCACTGGATGAAGCCCTCCAACGGCTGGAGGCGCTCGACCCGAGAAAGAGCCAGGTGGTTGAAATGCGCTACTTCGGCGGACTGAGCGTCGAGGAAACGGCCGAGGCCCTCAAAGTTTCCGCCGAAACAGTGCGGCGCGACTGGAAGCTGGCCCAGGCGTGGCTGCACCGCGAGTTGAGTGGGAAGAAACCCGATGAATGAACGCTGGCAGGAAATCGAGCGGATTTATCACCAGGCGCTGGAGCTCGATGGGAGCGCGCGGGCGGAGTTTCTCGCAAAGACCTGTGACGGCGATCCCGGTCTGCGGGCTGAAGTAGAATCCCTGCTGGCGCACGAAGATCAGGCTGGAAGTTTCCTCGAAACTCCCCCCGTCGAAATGGCTGCAAAAGCATTTGGGAAAGCTGAGCGCTCGCCGGCTGCTTCGACTGCGGCGCTTGAACTCGGCACGATGATTGCGCACTATCGCGTCACTGCCAGTCTGGGCGCGGGCGGCATGGGGGAAGTCTATCGAGCCCGCGACACCAAGCTGCAGCGCGACGTCGCCCTGAAAATTCTGCCCCAGGCATTGGCACACGATGCCGAGCCCATGGCGAGATTTGAACGCGAAGCGCAGGTGTTGGCCTCTCTCAATCATCCCAACATTGCGGCGATCTACGGCCTGGAAGAATCGAACGGCATCCGCGCCCTGGCGATGGAGCTGGTGGAAGGCGCGACGCTGGGGGAACGCATTGCCCTAGCCGAGGGGCACCCGCCACCAGCGCGTAGCGGCGAGTTTACCTCGCCACATGGCGGCGTAAAGCCGCCGCTACAACTCGGCGAGTTGCTCTCCATCGCCCGCCAGATTGCCGAAGCTCTCGAATATGCCCACGAACGCGGCGTCATCCATCGCGATCTGAAACCCGCCAACGTGAAGATCACGCCCGAAGGCACGGTGAAGGTGCTGGACTTCGGCCTGGCCAAGGTGCTCAGTGGCATGGGCGTCTCGCCCCTGCGTGGACAAGATGCCCATGCCACGGATCAGAATTCGCCCACCCTGAGTATGACAGGGACAGAACCGGGCATGATTCTGGGCACGGCGGCGTACATGAGCCCGGAGCAGGCCAGGGGCCAGCGCGTCGACCGGCGCTGCGACATCTGGGCGTTCGGCTGCGTGCTCTACGAGATGCTCTCAGCCCGCAAGGCTTTTGACGGAGAAACCATTTCAGACGTGTTGGCAGCGGTGATTACGAAAGAGCCGGACTGGAATGCGCTGCCGACGACAGCGCCGCTATCCATTCAGAAACTCATCCGCCGCTGCCTGGTGAAAGATGCAAAACAGCGCCTGCGCGATATTGGGGAGGCCCGAATCACAATTGAAGAAACACTCACAGGTGATGCAGGGGAGCGCTCCGCGCTCCCGCGGGAGGGCGAAGCCCTCCCCGACTTACCTGCAGGCCCTCTCTCTCAGGGAGAGGGTGGTCCCGGAGAGCGGGATCGGGTGAGGGCGCCGCTGCGCCGCGCCCTGCCGTGGCTGGCAGCGGCACTGCTGGTCCTGCTGGTGGCACGTCTTTTTTGGATGTTTCGCCCTTCGTCAAGTGCGCAGGTTACAGGAATGGTCCAGCTTACCGACGACGGCCGGGTCAAGTTTCCCGCGCTGCTCAGCGACGGTTCGCGCGTTTATTTTGGTGAGGCCCCTTGGGACAAGGCACAGGTCTCGGTGAACGGCGGCGAAGTTGCACCGGTCACCTCCGTACCGCTCCCGCAGGGGTTACTGCTGGATATTTCGCCCGACGGTAGCCAGTTTCTCGCGACGCAGGCCACCAAATTGGCAGATCGCGGGCCACTCTGGAGCGCGCCCGTGCTCGCGGGATCGCCGCGGCGTCTCGGCGGACTGATGGTAAACATAACGACGCAAAGTCTCGCATGGTCTACGCAAGCGGCTGCATGGTCGCCGGACATGCAACGAATCGCTTTCGCCAGGGGCAACGAACTTTATACTGCCCGACCGGATGGCACAGGCGCAAAAAAGATTATGACTCTGCCGGGCGTCGGCTTTGCTGTTCATTGGTCGCCGGGCGGTATGCTCCTGGAGCTGACGGTTCAGGACACGAAGACGAATACCGATTCCTTGTGGCAGGTACGGGCCGACGGTACAAATCTCCACCCGCTTCTGCCCGGTTGGAACGGCGCTTCGGAGGAATGCTGTGGCGTTTGGACGCCGGACGGGAAATATGTGGTTTTTCAGGCGACACGCGATGGTCTGACATCGTTGTGGGCCCTGCCGCAAAAGACCGGCTTATTCAGCCGAGCCTCACGCCAGCCCACCCAATTGACCACCGGCCCGATGAACACTCTGTCCCCCGTCATCAGCCGGGATGGCAAGAAGATTTTCACCCTGGGCATCCAGCCTCGGGGGAAACTGGTTCGCTATGACGCTCGATCGAAGAGCTTCGTTCCCTACCTTGGGGGCGAATCCATCTATTGTGCCGATTTCTCAAAGGACGGCCAATGGGTCACGTTCCTTTCTTATCCCAGGGGCGATCTCATGCGCAGCAAGATAGACGGAAGCCAGAAGCTTCAACTCGCTTACCCTCCTCTTCAGTCCTATCTGCCCCGCTGGTCGCCGGATGGGAAACAGATCGCGTTTTCCGGCCTAAAAACAGGGGAAGCCTGGAAGGTTTACATCGTGGCAGCCGATGGTGGCGAACCCGAGCGTTTGTTGCCGCAAGATACGGCGGAGGAAATTGATCCCTCCTGGTCGACGGACGGGAAGCGGCTGGTATTCTCGAAAAATCCTTTCACGGAACTTGCTCCTGAACGGGAGCGCGAGCTTGAAATCGTTGACCTGAAAACCCGGCAAGTAACCAAAGTACCGGGCTCAGAGGGTCTGTTCTCCGCGCGCTGGTCACCTGACGGCCGGTACTTGGCGGCCATGACGCGGGATTCCACCCGTCTCATGCTTTATGATTTCAGCAGCCGACTGTGGCAGGACCTGGTGAAGATGGGAATTGGCTATCCCAACTGGTCGCGAGACAGCAAATACCTTTACTTCAACGACTTCAAGAATACCGCTTTCTACCGCGTCCGGATCAGCGATCGCAAACTCGAGCAGATCGCAAGTTTCATGGGGATAACATCGGTCCGCGAGGGATTTGATGCCTGGACCGGACTGGCGCCTGACGATGCACCAACGGTTATGATCGACACCAGCATTGCCGAAATCTATGCCCTTGACTGGACAGCGCCGTAATCGCACCGCCGAAAACGTCACCGGTCCGGGCGTGAATGTGCGCGAGCTGATCGGAAATCGTCGGCATGGACGAATGCTGACGACTGCGGTCCCCACCAAGCCCAGAACTGGCGCTTCCGCGCCGATCATTGATCGAAGAGTCTGTCGAATGCACCGGAAATTCCATGGACGAATCCCACCCAGTTTGGCATCAGCACTCGGTAGACGATAAGAATTTCGGATTATCACTAGATGAGGGGCTGCTTGGAAATCTGACAAAAGTGATGAAGTTGACGGATAACGGCTAATCGGGTTTTGGCAAATGATTGACCACACTTGTGCAAAGGTCTGGTGCTAGTTCTGGTGTCAGTTTGGCCGGTTTATTAGGACATGATGGCGCATGACGGTGCACACTCGTGAGACCAAGAAACACCTGTATTTATGTGGGTTTCATCATCGCGTGGCAGGGTGGCGCACGGCGGTGCGTAACCCCCATTTTTCAGATCCCTAGGTCGGGAGTTCGATCCTCCCCCCCGCTACCATGCATTGCGACGGCCTGCACGGCTTTGGGCGCTCGGCGTTCTTCGACGGGCTCCTGGGATTTGAAGGGTTCGCAGTTGCGACAATGGGAAACGCCATTTGCCTGATGGACCGCGGCATGGTTCGGGCGCGTGCAGGCCAATTGGAGATCTGATGAATACCAACAACCAGTCTCTCGCCGTAAACGCAGGGCAGGAGTTTGCGCCGGCCAGGCAGATGTCCCGCGCGAGATTTGCCGTGGCGTTTGGAGTTGCTGCAATCTCGGATTTTCTGTCAGTCTGGGTTCAATTTGCTGTTCCGCTTCAGTGGCTGCTTGACCTGGGGACCGCAGGTCTCCTGTTCCTGATCCTTGGACGGAAATGGGCGCTCTTGCCAGGCCTGGTGGGTGAAGCCATTCCCGGAGTGGCCGCCTTTCCTGTATGGATTCTGGTCGTGCTGTCTATCATTGTTCACGACGAGATTGAAGTTCCAGCACGGTAGAAGATTCCTGTCTTACATCGGGGCGAGTGAGATTTAATGCAGACCGCGTCGTGTCGCGGTCGAACCATGCCTTAACCCTGAACAGAAGAATTCTCTTCAATCGCTCGAATTAAGCCTGATAGTCAAACCAACGTTCAGCGGTGATGGAGTATCCATTCGCCGACATCGGCAGAGGCTTCTTCGAGCAAATCCAGGATTGCCCGCAACAAGCGCAGGGTCAGGCTTGCGATCCTGACTCCCGCCCAGACGAGAAAGGTTTCCACGGTACGGGCCGGGTCGCGCCAATTACGCCTTACTCGATACTGCGTCCCTTCGGACTGAAGGATAATTATTGCCATTCCCGCATAGAGAATCACAGCTCCCACGATCAAGAGCTTCACTGCCCCCAGAAATACGGTCCAGAGCATACACTGCCTCCCCAAGCTTCGCGTGTAGTATATTACCTCCTTAACCTTGCCTGCAGTGACGATGGTCACAGCGCTCGATTAAGGAGGCGCGGCGCATGGGTTGGAGGAGCCACTCGCGCAGGCTGCAGGAGAAGCAGGCCGCCCCGCATCTGAGGTCAATGTTGTCTGAACGGGCTTTCTGGATACAAATCTGGCGGTTCGTGCCGCTGCGGTGGTGGGCATCGATTGCGATCCTTGTCCCCGGCTCTGTATTGCTCGAGGTTTTGGGCGTTTCGTCCATAGCAGTGTTTGCGGGGACGGCCCTGGCCCTGATTCCGCTCGCCGCTTTGCTGGGCTTTGCGACCGAGGAGGTGGCGGGGCATGTCGGGCCATCCCTCGGCGGTATCCTGAACGCCACGATGGGGAATCTGACCGAGCTGATATTGGGGCTCATTCTCCTTTGGCACGGCCACACGGAAGTGGTGAAGGCATCACTCGCGGGCAGCATTATTGGGAACCTGCTGCTGGTGCTCGGTGCGGCCGCTTTTTTGGGAGGATTGCGCCAGGAAAGGCAATCGTTCAATCGGTTCGCGGCGGGATCAAGCACTACAATGCTGTTGGTCGCCGTCGTGGCGCTGGTGATGCCCGCGGTATACGATCTGGCTGTCTTCGGCTCCGTCGGGCACGCCGGTCCGAGCGTCGAACAACTCAGCCTTTGGACAGCCTTTATTCTTTTGGTCTGCTATGTCGGCAGCCTTATCTTCACTTTCCGGACCCACCGTAATCTCTTTGGGATTGAGCCCGCTGCTCCTCCCAGGATCGGCCTGACGGCTTCCCTGGCCATCCTGATAGGCGCTGCCGTGCTAATTGGGGTCGAGAGCGAACTGCTGGCGGCGCAGGTTGAATTGACGGCTCACGCGCTCGGATGGACGGACCGCTTTGTGGGCATCGTGGTGATCGCGGTGGTGGGCAATGCCGCCGAGCATTCCACCGCGGTCATGATGGCATACAAGAAGAAGATGGATCTGGCGTTGAGCATCAGTATGGGAAGCAGCGCGCAGATCGCATTGTTTGTTGCGCCATTCCTTGTAGTCGCGTCAGAACTGCTTCCCGCCCCGATGTCACTGGCCTTTCCGCCGCCCGAAATTATTGCCATCATTTTTTCCGTTGCTGTCGTCACTGTGGTTTGCCTGGATGGTGAGACCAACTGGTTTGAAGGGCTACAGCTCGTTGGGGTGTACCTGATCCTGGCGATTTTCTTCTACCTCCTGCCGGCTGCCACCTAGTGAGGACTGCATGACAGATTGACGGACTTGAGTAGCGCCGGTCCCACCCAGCAGGAACCGGCCCCTGAAATTGCCGCCGGGACGGCGGCGCCACAAACGAGCGAGCCCGCAGAAAATCTCATCGCCCGATTTTCCGATCGGGGATGAATCAGCTAATGGTAAGCGGCACGGTTACGCTGTTGGTGATTGTACCCGTGGAATCCCTTCCTGTAATCGTCAGCGTATAGGATCCGGTTTTGGCGTTACGGTTTGCCTTAACGGTCAGCGTAGAGGTCTTCGAACCATCCTGAGTAAATGTGACCGAGGTTGGGCTCAAGCTGGCGCTGGTTCGCGAAGGTATGCCGCTTATGCTGAGCGAAATATTGCCAACGAAGCCCGAGGAGGCAACGGTGACTGTGCTGGATCCCGACGAGTTGCGGCGGACATTCAACGTGGTTGGGCTGGCGCTGAGATTTATTCTCCCTGCCGGTGCGGGAGCATTGACCACCAGAGTAACGCTGGTGGAAGAGGTGAGGCTGGAGTTTGAACCGTCCGTTCCGCGCACGCTGATGATGTAAGTATTCGCGGGGGTAGAACTCGAGGTCGTAACATTCAGAGTTGAACCCACCGAGCCTGACCCGGAAATATTGACCGGGTTGGTCGCGAAATTTGCGGTCACACCATTCGGCAGAGTGCCCGCAACCGCCAGGTTTACACTCCCGGTGTACCCGTTGTTGGGATTCACGTTGATTGTGTAACTCGTCGGATTCCCTGAGGTCACAGTTTGCGATGCGGGGCTGGGCGACAGCGTAAAGCCAGGTCCTGCGGGGCTGGCGCATCCCGGGAAAGTAAATGAGGCGATCTGCGTGGCCCAATTGAAGGTGCCGTTGAAGGGCAAGTACTCATTGGTGTACCAGAACGTGCAATCGTCAGCGGGGTCGATGGACATGGCGGTGTAATCGCCCCATCGGGAGAGGCCGTTGGTTTGGGAGAACGCCCCTTGCAGGATGGGCGCCTCCGACTGGAGGGTGCCGAGCGGATCATTCACCATCCTGCCCGTGTAGTAGATGGAAGGCGCCACCGAAGAGCTGGACTCGCTGTATCCGACGGCGATGTCGCCGTTCTTGTCCATCCCGATGCTGGGCATCCAGCGATAGTTGGAATCAGGCGCAAAGGTCCCTTGTTGATATGTGAAGGGCGAAGAACCGGGGCTGCGAATTTCGTACCAGCGGATGCCGGAGGTCCCATTGCCCGGATCGACGGAGTGGGACACCACCAGCGATTCGTGGTCGCCAAAATTGCGGTAAGCCAGCCGGTACATCAGGCGGTCGGCCAGGGAGTCGAGTTGCTGGGTGGTGTGCGGCTGTGGGATACAGGCACCCCCACCGCAGGCCTCATTAAACGCACTCACCGTGACAAAGATCGGTCCAGTGAAAGTAGAGTTGGCGGGCGTCGTCCAATCGACATGATATTTGAACAACGCCAGCTTTGTGTTGTCCAGAGCATCGATGCCGACATAGTAGGCGGGTGAACCGGCGGGCGGAGCCAGTGTGGTCCCGGAAACACCGGGGACATCGCCATCCAGGTCAGAAGGCAGCCAACTGTCGATATTGGTATTTGAGGGAGGCGTGGTCGCGCATTGCATGGTTGCAGCCTGACCTGCCAACATCTTCGCGCGGTCCATGACGCAGGCCTGGGGCCCTTGCCAGCTACTTCCGTTGTAAAAACTGTTGTAGGAGAGGTAGTACCCGTCGGGCCATACGGAGAGCTTGGGATAATCGGGAAAATTGTGCGTGTTATTCGGAACGCTAAACTGATACCGATTCCAGGTGATGCCACTCTTGGTCCAGGTGGAGGTGGTGGAAATCGCAACACAGATCGAGTAAGGGGACGAAAAGACGGGCTGCATCAACACCCATCGGCCCGCCTGCTTATCGTACTGCGCGATGGGATCGCCACTATTCGTGCTCTGGCAGGACCCGCCAAAACCACTCCAGATGCTGTTGCCCGCCACAGGGCCATACACCAGGCTTCCGTCAGATTTATTGAAGGCCGCAAACTCGACGTTAACCCACTGTACATATTGTGTCGCGCCCGCGGCGCCGTTGGTATCGGGCGGCGCGTAGCCATCGGCGCCGAGGCCGTCGGAATTTACTCCCGAGGTTACAGCAACCGTGGGACCCGTAGAGGTCTGCAAGGCGGGATCCTGCAGCTTTTTGGCGATGCCCGGCGCATGCGTGCGGCGCAGCACTATTTCATGGTGGGCGGCCACCTGCCCGCCGCTATAGGGAAGAACATCGTCGGGCCCCAAAGCATGTTGGTCATGCTTGGATTCGTGAATGACGACGGTGCCGGACTTGCCCTGCGCCCACATCGGCGTTGCACCCAGTCCCAGAAGTACCGACACGGCCACTGCCATACTTGCAGCCAGCAGACCTGCATTTTTCGTGTTCATCGCTCAGCGTCCCCTCAACCGCTGCTCATAACACCTTGCCAGCGGTTGCCCCGTGCACTCTTGCAAAACTGTCAATCTCCCCTGAATTGCGCGGCTCGCCACAGCAAGCCCCGGCGCCAATGTCCGCCGCCCCCGCGGTCTTCGCTTTGGCCCAACTACCCACTGGGAGAGCGAGGGGTACACTCTTCCCCCAAAAACCGGCGAACCCAAAATTCATTCAAATCAAGGAATACACATTGTGGCGTAAGCAGGACTGAATCAAACCTGCTGTGCCCGGATTCTAGTCTGCTTCGTGAGATGCAGTCAAGTAACGCTTTAATTAATAGCAAGCTGCTTAAAAACGGCGGTTAGCAGCTTCCTGACCGAAGGTTGTGCCCCCGGCATCGTAAATTGTTACATGCTTGACAATATCTGCTCACCATTCAGGTATTTGCTTGTCTGCCGCTGGGTGATTTTACCAACGCTATTGGTGGATTCGCCGAATTATCGCTAACACGGTGTTGGCCTTATCCTTAGGGTCTCTCAAGGAGTCTTCTTAGGAATCTCCAGCAGATAGTCTCCTGGGACTTACGCCCTGCAAAAGCTGAGTGAACCTCGCTGAGGGAGGGAGCAGGATGAAAAGGTTTCTGAAGGCGCTTTGGACGGAAGACAAGGCCGAGAACATGCCTGAATACGCTTTGCTCTTATTTTTTATCTCTTTAACGTCGGTTTCGGCCATGGGCGCTGTGGCAACCCGGGTCAACAAAATCTATCTCACCGCCTCCGTACATATGACGACGGCCAGCAATCCAGAATTAGTCGGTGCGCCTACCATCTATGCCGGCCAGATTCCTGCAAGTCCAGACCTCCACCCGAAGGAAGCCAGCCAGGCGATTAGCCGTTAGCCCCGCCGATGGGATGGGCCGCACGCATTCCTGCGAACCACTCCCGGTTGTTGCCTGCCCACCTTACAGCCCAGATAGCGCGTCCAAAGCTTCCGAGATGACATCGTAAACAAAGTGGAGTTCATCCTGGGTGATGACATACGGCGGCAGAATATAAACGATGTTCCCCAGCGGGCGGAGCAGTACACCCCTTTCCAGAAAGAAGCTGTAGAGAAACGGCCGCAGGTTCGAGAGGTAGCCTCTATCCTCCGCCTCCATTTCGATTGCCGCTACCGTGCCGATGGCGCGCGCATCGCCGACCGCCGGATGCGACTTGAGCGCTGGCAGGCGCTCTGCATGAATGCGCTCAATGGCGGAAATGCGCTCAAAGACGGGTTCTGATTCAAAGATCTTCAGGCTGGCGATTCCCGCCGCGCAGGCCAGCGGGCTTCCCGTATAAGAATGGCCGTGGAAAAATGTCCGCGTGCGGTCATCGGAGCGGAACACCTCCCGAACGGCACTGGAGCACACGGTGGCGCCCAGCGGAAGAAATCCGCCCGTGATCCCCTTCGAAAGACACATGATGTCCGGCGCAACATTCGCGTGCTCGCAGGCGAACATGCGGCCAGTGCGCCCGAACCCCGTGAGCACCTCATCCGCGATCAGCAGCACATTATGCCGGGTAGTCAGCCGGCGAATGCGCTCCAGAAATTCCACTGGATGGACGATCATCCCGCCCGCCGCCTGCAACAACGGCTCAACAATGACCGCCGCTATCTCTCCATTTTTCTCTTCCAGCAATTGCTCGAGCGGCTGGACGCAGTCAATATCGCACGTGGCGCGTGTCTTGCCCACAGGGCAGCGGTAGCAGTATGCCGAGGGAACGCGATAAACCGGAAAGCGCAGGCTCTCAAATGCCGCAACGAAGGACGAATCCTCTCCCACGGACATCGCGGCCGCGGTGTCGCCGTGATAGGCGTGCTGAAGGGCCACAAGCTTCCGCTTTTCGCGGTTGCCCTGGTTCCACCAGAATTGCACCGCCATCTTCAACGCAACTTCCACCGCGGTTGATCCGTCGTCCGAGAAGAAAATGTGTTCGAGCGATGGCGGCAGCACCCGCCGCAGGCGCGCTGCCAGTTCTTCGGCGGGCCCGTGGGTAAAGCCAGCGAAGATCACCTGCTCGAGTTTTCGCGCCTGCTCCGCGATGGCCTCCGCAATCAACGGATGCGCGTGTCCGTGAAGCGTCACCCACCAGGACGAGATTGCGTCCAGCAGACGGCGACCATTAGGTGTGTAGAGGTAAACGCCTTCGGCGCGCTCGATGAAGACAGGCGCGGGATCAAGCGCATCCTGTGTGAAGGGATGCCAGATGGAAGGCGGCTTCTGAGACATTCAGTCGAACTTATCCCTGTCGAATTCTCGATTGAAAACTTCCAGCAGCGTCGCGCGGTTGATGGTTTCGAGCAGCGGCACACGGCCCAGGATGGGCACACAGCCGTAGCGCTCGATGGCTCGCTCGTTGTCGCGGTTTGGTGTTCCCACCACGATGACGCCCTTCACCGTGAGCCCCGCACACTGAAGAGCGCCGAGCGTCAGCAGCGAGTGGTTAATAGTTCCCAGCGCGCTGCGGGCTACCACCACGATGGGCAATCCGAGCCGGCGCATCAGGTCCAGCATAAACTCTCGACCGTTTACCGGCACCATCACGCCGCCGGCGCCTTCAACAATCAGAGGTCCCGGAAGTGTTCCTTCCGGGCGGCGCACGCAGCCGAGGTCAATCGTTGCGCCCGCCCTCTCTGCGGCCAGGTGCGGAGAGACCGGCGGGTCAAAGACATAGCATTCCGGAATCGCGCGTTCCGCATCGAGCTCAGCCAACTCCATCACTGTGCGCCTGTCGCTGTCTTCGGATGCGCCCGTCTGGATCGGCTTCCAGTAAACACCCTCGAGCGCCGCGCACAAAAGGGCCGAAACCAGCGTTTTGCCAACCCCTGTGTCCGTGCCAGTAACGAAGAGGTCCATGCTCATGATGTTTGCTACTATAGCGCGATAGCGGAATCACGGCATCCGGTTTTATGCGGATTCGGTCCCCATCTTGCGCGCCTCGTTCTCGCAACAATCGCGGCGGATCGGGAGAACGACTGTAACAAGGCTGCTGTTGCTTTCTGGTGGTCACTCAGTTTGCTTCCCGTTTTGTGGCACGCCCATCTGGGTCCCGCCCAGGCGGGAGCGAGACGCCCGCGCCACATTTCAAACTGGGTCACCACTTGCTTTCCGGGTTCTTTGATTTGCGGCGGCTTTAGGCGTATAAAGAAAGCGGCCTGAGTTCCTCCACAGCGAGCGGTCGGCAGCGCCCAGGCAAGCGAATCCTCCTGGGTGAGCGAGGGCGCTGTGCGGTCTTGCTGTTGCGGAGTTTCATCGCAGTCCGAATTCGCAAGGGAACAACGTTCAAGACCAATCACCGTGAGGAGTTGAAATAAGCATGAAGTATTCAATCAGCCGGCGTCAATTTCTGGGAGCCGCGGCAGCAGCAGCGGCCTTGCCGCCGCTCGGCAGCGCCGCATCAGCAACTGAAATTCCGGCTCCGACGATGTGGCCGGGAGACCGCAGCTCCGCTATCAGCCTGACTTTTGACGACGGAATGGACACACAGCTCGACAACGTGGGCCCCATCCTGAAGAAGCACGGACTCAAAGGCACCTTTTTCGTGGTTACCGGTAACCTGAACTCATGGCGCAAGCGACCCGACGATTGGGCACGTCTGGCGGCGGAGGGGAATGAGATCGCCAGTCATACTGTGAATCATCCCTGCATGCTGAAATCGATTAAGATCCATTCACAGACGTACACACCGGAGATGATGCTCAAGGAGATTCGCGATAGCTCCGAATCCATCATCGGGCGGCTGGGTGTGCGCCGAGGCCTCACGTTTGCTTACCCCTGCGGTGACATGACCTTTGGCGGCGAGGCTGGCCTGGCCCGCAATCAGGCGCGCTATATGGATTACGTGTCGCAATATCATTTTGCGGCGCGCGGCTACAACACCTGGGCGCCTGTCGTCGCTGAAGACATCAACCCGCTCACGGTGCCGGTTCTGGGCTGGACGGTTGGAAAAGATTTCCCCAGCCTGCTGGCGCAACTGGAACCGGTCCGCCAGGGCCACAACTGGGGCGTATACGTTTTTCATGGAGTCGGCGGGCAGTGGCTTTCAGTTACAAACCAGGCGCTGGACGAACTGGCCGGCTTTCTGGCGCAACACAGCGAGATCTGGACCGCTACGTTTGGAGACGTTGTCCGGTACATTCAGGAGGCAAAAGCGCTCAAGGTGGAGGCCGGGGAATCGTCAGAGCAAAGCTCCAGGTTTTCACTCACCTGGCCTTTGGACGCCAGAGTTTACGACGTGCCGCTCACGCTGAAATGGGAACTTCCATCGTCGTGGAGCTCCTGTACAGCGCGCGCCGACGGCCGGTCAAAGAGCTGTTACATTGCGGCGACTGCGGGAGCAAAGGCGGCGTTGGTCAATGTCCCCGCGCAGACAAAGACCGTCGAGTTTGTGAACAAGTAGAGGTTGGAGGCGGCGGAGGATCTTTCGCTTACGGCGCATCCCTGTGCCCTTACTTCGCGTCACCGCTGTGACTGTAAACCGCCCACCGTTTGTAATTACCCAAAGCTTCAGCGACAGCCCTTGCGTACCGGCTGCGGTTGACGGCCACGTGGTGCTCGTAGCCGTTCTTACAGATGTACTGCAGCAGATTTTGGAGCTCGGGAACTTTCATTACGCCATATCCGCCAAAGCTGGCCGGCCGGTCGTCCGTCGTCTCGCCTTCTCCAACGTAAGCACGGATGCCGCCTTTCAGATCATCCGTTGAAACGCGGCAGAATGTAATGGGGCCGGTCTTCAGTTGGCCCACCACCGTGCCGAAGGTATTCTCCTTCCCGACGGAGCCGGCAATGATTTCCTGAAAGTCCATTCTGACGTTTTCAAAGAAATGCTTCGGCAGGTTCGAGCAGTGAAAGATGACGCACTTGTCGGGATCATCGCCGTAGTTGTTGTTCCAGTCCACGATGGCGCTGGGCGTGCCCGAGGCTAACTGAAGCACATACATGCCAACCATTCCCGTCATGTCGGTTTCGCACGCGCTGGGAAGCAGGTTGTTGGACATCATGCTCATCAGCGTGCAGGGAACAACGCCGAAGAATTCCTCCATCGCCGTCCAGCATTGAATGGAGGTTCCGGCCAGACCATTTGCCGCCATCCATTCATCGATCACCACCCCGAACTTGGCCATCTTGATGAGCGACGCCTGCGGTATTCCGCCCGTGGCGACATAACCTCCGATGCTGCCGAGCTTCTCATTCACCTTCGCATCACTGTCCGCGAGGCGCTGGATGCGGCCGAAGACCTCTGACAAGTCCAGTGTTTCAACGGAAATTCCGGCATGTTCCAGAAGCTTTTCGCTGAAGCGGACGGTGTTGAACGCCGCCGGACGTGCGCCAATGACGCCCACGCGCAGGTTCTTCAGGCCCCTTACAATTCTGCAAGTGGCCGCGAAGGAATCGAGATCGTCCTTGAAGGCCTGTGAGGCGGGCGCCTCGGTATGGAGCGTGGTCAGAGTGCAGTGGATTCCGTACTGCCACAGGTTATTGCACACCGAGATCTTGCCGCAGAAACTGTCGCGCCGCCCGCCCATCAGCATCTTGTTGGGCTCATCCGGAAACGCCTGCACCAGCACCGGAACGTCCAGGCCGCTCAGGCGCAGTGCATTGGCGACGCCGCGTTCGTCACCAAAATTGGGCAGCGACACGAGGACGCCGTCTATCTCGTCGGCATGCTGTCTGAACAAGTCGGCACATTTTCGCGCTTCCTGCAATGTTTCCACGGCGCCATGCTTGGTGTCCTCGGGCGTCAGGCAGACGGCCTTGTAGCCCGCGGCTTCCAGGCTCCGCAGGATTTCTTCCCGCCCGTCGCGAGCCAGCACGTCGGGGAAAAATCCGCGGTTGCCAATAATCACTCCCAGAGTTGTTGCGCTCATCTGGTGGTCCTCCTCTACTACTCACGGCGAATCTCGCTGCAAAAACGGACGGGGGAAAGCCAAGTTCCCGTCCCTAGGTCTTTTTGCCAGGCTGCCCGTAAGTCGTATGATAGCGGTCGTACCACTTGCTAATCTCCTTTCCAGGCAGCGGCTTCGGCTTTCCACGCAGCAGCGCGAGATGGCAGGTCTTGGCAAGATCTTCAAGCATCACTGCGGACTTCAGAGCCGCGCGGGGTGTGGGTCCGAAGGCGAAGACGCCATGCTGTGCCAGCAGGACGGCCGGGGCTTTGCCCATATACTTCAAGATTCCTTCTCCGATATGGTCACCTTGATTATCGGCATACGGCACACAAGGAACTTCAGCGCCGAATTCATCGGCAATCGCCGTCAGGTAAGCGGGTATCGGCAGCCCCAGCATCGCAAAGCTTGTGGCGTAATTCGAATGGGTGTGGATGATGCCACCGATCTCAGGCCGATGTCTGTAGAGGTAGAGATGGTGCGGCAGATCGACCGAGGGGTTCCACTCGCCGCTGACTTTGCAGCCTTCAAGATCGGTCACCACCATGTCCTTCGGTTGCAGCCTGTCGTAGTCCATGCCGCTCGGTTTGATGACCACCAGCCCGCGCTTTCGGTCAATACCACTGGCGTTACCGGCGTGCATCGTCACCAGCCCCGCCCGGTAAATGCCCAGATTGGCTTCCCAAACCTGCCGGCGGAGTTGTTCCGAAACTTTCATTCGTCGAGCCTCTCGCATACTCGCTACCGTGGCAACCTGGATCAAACGATCCGCAGCCTACCTTGAGACCCGCTCCGCTTGCAGGACTTTGAGTCTCTTCATTACATCGTTGGCGCCACGGCCAAAATAATCGTGAAGTGTCTGGTACTCTTTGAAAATCCGGTTGTAAACATCGTGTGCCTGCTTCCGGGGCCGGTAGGAATCTTTCTGAAGATGCGCCATATTCTCAGCAGCCTCAAAAATTGTATCGTAGCCCCCCGCTTTCCTTCCCGCCGCCACGGCCCCGTGCATGGCCGAACCCAATGCCGGGCAGGTGAGCAAGTGCCGGGCAACTCTGATCTCGCGCCCTGTGACATCCGCGAAAATCTGCATCAGCAGCTTGTTTTTTTCCGGGAGCCCGCCACAGGCCACCAGGTTTCGGACCGCCACACCTCTGGCCTGGAATGCTTCGATGATCTGGCGCGTGCCGAATGCCGTCGCTTCAATCAGAGCGCGATAGATCTCCTCTGGCCTGGTTGCCAGACGCAAGCCCAGGATCACGCCCGTCAGTCCGGCATCCACCAGCACCGAGCGATTGCCGTTCCACCAATCAAGCGCCAGCAATCCTGATTCTCCGGGCGCTAGATCCGCCGCCTGCTTTTCCAGAACCGCTGTGAAGGGGAGATTCCTCCGGCGCGCTTCCCGATGCACAGACTCATGCACGCCATTCTCAAAAAACCAGGCGAAAATGTCTCCCACCGCTGATTGTCCCGCCTCATAACCCCAAAGGCCCGGCACCACACCATCCTCAACAACCCCGCACATCCCTTCCACCACCTGCTTCTCTCGCCCCAGCAGGATATGGCAGATGGACGTGCCCATGATCATCACGAGTGAGCCGGGCTCCGTCACCGCGCAAGCCGGCACGGAAACATGCGCGTCTATGTTGCCGACGGAAACAGGCGTACCTTCGCCGAGACCCGCCTTCCGCGCCCACTCGGCCGTCAGCCCGCCGGCCCGCGCGCCGAGTGGATAATAGTCCTCGGGAACCTTTGTCCCAATGACGTTTTCGAGTGAAGGATGCAAGGCGCGGAGAAAGTCTGACGAGGGGAAGCCCTTTCCCTTTACCCACATGGCTTTGTACCCCGCCGTGCAGGCGCTGCGCTTCTCTCTTCCTGTCAGTTGCCACACAATCCAATCAGCCGACTCGATATAGCGCTCCGTGGAATCATAGATCGCAGGCGCTTCGTTCGCGATTTGCAGCAGCTTTGAGAAAAACCACTCCGAGGAGTACTTCCCGCCATAATTACGGATGAAGTCCTCATCTCGCTCCCTCCCAATTTCATTAATGCGGTCGGCTTCCGGCTGTGCCGCATGGTGCTTCCACAGCTTGACCCAGGAGTGGGGATTTTTGCGGAATTTCGGCAGGAAGCAGAGCGGTGTCCCGTCACTCCTTACTGGAAGCGGGCTCGACGCCGTAAAGTCGGTGCCAAGCCCGACAACCTGTTCAGGCTTAACGCCCGCTGCCTTCAGCGCTTTTCGAACGCCCTT
This sequence comes from Terriglobia bacterium, assembly GCA_036278995.1. Classification (GTDB taxonomy): domain Bacteria; phylum Acidobacteriota; class Terriglobia; order UBA7540; family UBA7540; genus SCRD01. Next base: position 58,150 of record DASUJZ010000083.1, read on the forward strand.
TTCCACCACCAGAAGATAATCGCGCGGGTTCTGCAACGCCCAGTCGTGTTCGAGCTTGGGCCCCCCGGGGAGTCTTGCGTCGATCACCCCGTCCGGATAAGCAACCATAACGCTCGACACCAACTCGCCATCCGCAACACGGACCACCGCCACCCGGCCCGACTCGGTCCCGTAGTCGATCCCCAGCGCAAATTTATCTCTGCTGTTGGAAGGAGAGGTCTGTCGTGCCATTGCTCAGGCTGCCTTTTCGATTTGAACCTCCCTACCTATCCCGGGGAGCTACAACCGGGGATGAGAGGTTCCCGCCTTTCCAAAAGGAAACGCTCGCGGTGAGTTACATTTTTTGAGCGAGACAATGTTACTAGGGAAATGATAAACCCGCAAATCGAAGGGCACACGCAGCAGCAAGAGAAAAAGCTCGCGCTACTTAAACCGCATCGGGCACGCCATCTGACAGAACAAAAGCACAGGCACGGAGAGACGCAAGGGCGCAAAGATTTCTACGCGAGTGATATAAGATTGTCGTCTGCGTGCTGATTTCGCATAATGTCAATCAGGAGACGACGCGGCATGTGCTATCAACCAATTGAGAATTACGGAATCATCGGCGATTTGCACACTGTTGCCCTGGTCGGCATGAACGGGTCCATGGATTGGCTCTGCTTTCCGGATTTCGACTCCCCCAGCGTTTTCGCAGCGATGCTGGACGACGAGAAGGGCGGCCGGTTCCAGATAACCCCATCTGCGGAGGAAGTAACCTTCAAGCAACTTTATTGGCCCGATACAAACGTGCTTGTTACCCGCTTTCTTTCGACGGCGGGAGTAGGCGAGATTACCGATTATATGCCGCTTGATGATAAGGGCCAATTAGAAGGCAAGCACCAAGTGGTGCGGCGAGTGCGTGTGGTCCGCGGATCAATGCCGTTCCGCATGGTGTGCCAGCCCGCGTTCAACTATGCGCGCGACACCCACAAGGTACAAACCACCTCGCAGGGAGTCTGCTTTCAGTCGAAAGACTTGCACCTTGGGCTCGCCACAGATGTTCCGCTCAAGACCGACGGCCGGGGCGGCGTGAGCGCGGAATTTATGCTGGGAGAAGACCAGAGCGCCACTTTCCTGCTGCAGGTAACGCCGCCCGGTTCTGGCTGCGGATCGCCCATTTCGGAAACCCGCGAGGAGGAGCTGTTCCAGGAAACGGTGGATTTCTGGAGGGGCTGGCTCGCGCGCTGCAGGTATAAGGGCCGCTGGCGGGAGATGGTTTATCGCTCAGCGTTGGTGCTCAAACTGCTCACTTATCACCCCACCGGGGCCATCGTTGCGGCACCCACCTGCAGCCTGCCCGAACACGTCGGCGGTGAGCGCAACTGGGACTATCGCTACACCTGGATTCGCGACTCGGCGTTTGCGCTTTATGCCCTGATGCGGATCGGCTTTACGGACGAAGCGGCGAAGTTCATGCAATGGCTCGAGGCCCGGTGCCACGAGCGGCGCGAGGACGGAGCTCTCCAGACGGTGTACGGCATCGACGGGCGACACGAGATAGACGAGTTCACGCTGGTTCACCTGAAAGGGTACAAAGGGTCATCCCCGGTCCGCGTAGGAAATGAAGCCTCAAACCAATTGCAGCTGGACATTTACGGCGAGCTGATGGATTCCGTCTACCTGTACAACAAATACGGCAGCCCGATTTCTTACGAACTATGGTTTGAGCTGCAGGGGCTGCTGAACTGGGTTTGTGACAATTGGCAGCGGCCCGACGAGGGCCTCTGGGAAGTTCGAGGCGGCCGCCAGCAGTTTGTGTATTCCAAACTGATGTGCTGGGTCGCTCTTGATCGCGGGCTACGGCTGGCCAATAAACGATCTTTCCCGGCAGACCGGGCGCGCTGGATGAAAGTTCGCGACACCATTTACAAGGAGATCCTGGACAACGGTTGGAGTCCGATCCGGCAGTCCTTTGTGCAGTACTACGGCTGCAACTGCCTTGACGCCTCAAGCCTGGTGATGCCGCTGGTCTTCTTTATGTCGCCCAACGATCCGCGAATGCTGAAGACCATCGAGGCCATTAACCGTCCGCCGGACAAGGGCGGGCTGGTCTCCAACAGTCTTGCCTATCGCTACAACACCGGAGACAGGGTCGATGGCCTGGAGGGAGACGAGGGCACTTTCAACATGTGTACGTTCTGGCTGGTGGAGGCGTTGACGCGCGCGGGACGCGTTGACAGGCGCCGGCTGGACGAGGCCGTGTTGATCTTCGACAAGATGCTGAGCTATGCGAACCACCTGGGTCTCTATGGGGAGGAAACAGGTCCCCGCGGCGAGGGCCTGGGGAACTTCCCACAGGCTTTCACTCATGTATCGCTGATCAGCGCCGCGTACAACCTGGACCGGGCCCTGAGTTCAAGCGGCGACCAGTGGCCGGGGATCGCGTCTCCGTCCTGGTGACGGTTCCAGAGATCGCATGGACGAATAAGGAGAACGGTCAGAGATTGAGCCCGCCGCCAGAGACAGCGACTCCCCAGGAAGGAGACGCCCATATTCCTGGGGAGCCACGAAATCAATATCTTGAGACCCGTCTACAAGACGTCGACCGAACGCCACCCCGTGCCCACCGGGGGCAATCCATGAAAGGCCCTGCTTAATCCGCTAGTTCAACTACTTCTTTTTGGAAGGGACCACCGCGTCCTTGAAGGATTTCGCCAAGCGGAATTTAACAACCGTCTTGGCAGGAATCTTAATGGGCGCGCCGGTTTGAGGGTTTCGACCTGTGCGTTCCTTGCGGTGAGCTTTCACAGCCTTGCCGAGGCCCGGAATTACAAATTGTCCGCTGCTCTTGCACTCCTTGGTAGCCAGGGTCGCGAGTTCATCCAGCAATGCGACCGTGGCTTTCTTCTGCAGCCCAACTTTGTCAGCCAGATGGGATACCACCTGGGATTTGGACATTACCTTTGCCATTTGCTGCTCCTCTCCTGATATTTAGAAATTGGGAGTCCCTTTCGTTGACCGAAATGCGAAACTGTAAGCAATAACCCTGCAACTGTCAAGGCTTATGATTCGCTGCGCCTGGACTGTGCATGCCACTAATCGGCCTGCTCTGTCAAGCGCTATTGCGCGCTCGTCGAGCATGCGCCCACAAAGGCACTCACATTTATACACAGCTTTTGAGTGTTGCGCCAAAAAACATTTTGTACATGCTATCGAAATGATCTATTGATTCGCCAGCCAAGAGAATAGCCGAGCCATCTGCACAGTGTACGAGCGAGGGGTTTGCTCTTTTACAACGCCGGCAGCACGCGCGACGGGCGTTTCGCATGGTCAACACAAAACTGCCGCCGGACAAACAGCAGCCGCAACAGCAGGGCTTGATTGCTAATTGCCACCGGCTCCGCGGCCGCCGTTCGATTCGTTCCGGCTGCTGCCCGTGTGGGCTGCTGGCTTTTCGGGAGCCGCCAGGATGGCCATTGGGATGCGCGTGAATGCCACCTGATTGGCGGGGGCGTCCATCACATTCACCTGCATCCAGTATCTGCCCGGAGGAAACTTGGCCAGCGGGATCTCGGTGAGATACGATGCCGTCCCTTCGCCTGATTTTCCTGATTTGGCTGCGTAAGGTCCGGCTTGAGACACCTGCACGCCATTCCGGAAGAAGATAAGCGCCATTGATGGAGCGCCTGAACTTCCAGAGCGTCTGTCGGCTTTGCCGGACGATGTCGAACTGCCGGCGTAGGACTGGAGATAGACATAGAGGCTCTGGTTGGAGTAGAAGACTCTGGTGACGCTCGGTAGAATTGACTGCGAGCCGGAATTGAGCGGATTTGCCTCCGCGCCCCCGGCCCACTGGCCGCGCTGGGGCCGGGCGGGAAGCTTCTTTGAAAGCTCGTTCGAAACAATTACGGAGCTGAGCGTCAGGCCGGTCTTGTTGGCCGGGGGAAGTACCAATTGCTTCTCAAACGTGCCCATCTTCCCCGTCAGGTTTTCACGCGCCACCACCTTGAGCTTGTAAGTGCCAGGCGGCAGTACCAGTCCGCCTTCATACAGGATGTTGCCTTTGAGCACGGCCTGGAAGGTTGACGCGTCCAGCTTAACCGGCAGCGTGTCGCGCAGCGCCCCTGCCACCTTCCCATTGGAATCCGTCGCCCGCCAGGCGAAATCAAACTGCGTCTGGTGGTTCTCCGAGTGTTGATGAAAAGGAATCGAGGAACCGGGTATTTTGGCTGCCAGCACAACATAATAGTGGCCGTCGGATTGCAAAAAATAAGCGGTCTCGACCGCCAGCGGAAGATCCAGGAACGGCACCTCGGAGTTGAGCGCATCGGCAAGCTGAAGTTCCTTCTGCTGGCCTGAAGAGCGTCCGAAACTGACGGGAGCGTAGTAGCCCGGGCGTGCCTCAACCTTCAAGCCGCGCCCCTCCACCACTTCCACCCGGATGCGGCGGAACTTTCCGTCCGCTTTGGTATTCGACGGCGTATATCCGATCAGGTAGTAGCTGTTGTTCGCCTTCTGCACATATTCGAACGCAGGTGCGAAATTGTTCAAGTCGGTGAACATGTGTCCGCCCGTGTCCGTTGCCAGCGTCGAGAGCGTCTCGCGGCTGTTGTGCATTGAAGTGATCTGCGACGACACGGCGCTGGCGGTGTAAATCGCAGTTCCGGCAGGGCTGGCTGCGGAGGCGCCGCCGCCCGGCGGCATGGCCATCAGCCCCCGCGCGTCCAGCGTGTAAAAGGAAACATTGGCCCGGTTTGCCGCGTCAATCGTTGCCTGGAGTTGCGCTTCGTTGTCTACGCCTGTCTGCTCGATGCCACTCGAAAAATGTATGACCGACTTGCGCCCCGGCACAGCCTGCAACAGGTTGGCCAGGGACTCGAGCGCTGCAAGCTTTTCATCGGTGTTGAAGATGTTGAATTCAGTCTCGTCGGGAGTGAAAGCGTTGCCGGTGTCCTGCGCCACCACTTCGTTGCCGAACGAATCGGTGCCGCCGGCTTCGCCCACGCTTCCGCTTGACGCGAGAGTGGACGATTGCCCAATCTGGATTCTCTTGATGGCCTTCGACAGCACGTCGCGGTCATTTGTAAAATCCTGCAGCACCTTCAGGTCGCTCGAATAGGTGACCACGGCAACCAGGTCAGCGGGCGTCATATCCGTCTTCAGAAAACTCTGCGCTGATTCGAGCGCGCGCAGCAGGTCCGGAATCGGCATCGAGGAAAGGTCGAAGAAGAGGACGATCAGCCGATGGTTCTGCACCAGCCGCCGGTAAGCTTCCTGGGGAGTCGTTTTTGGCAGCGCGCCCAGATTGATCTCCGCCGGCTTGCCGGTTTCACCAGTCTCCTGCGCCAGCTTCTGGATATCATCGAGATCGAACGAGTCGATCTTCTGCAGCACGCCATCTTCGTACACTTTGAAGTCGCTCTGCTTAAGGTTCGTAACCGGGTCGCCCTTGCGGTCCGTTACGCGAACGTCAACCAGCACCTCACTCGTGGAAACCTGCAACGTGAAGCCCTGCGAGAGGCTCTGGTATCCGATTTGGCCGGACGGCGGAGCGGCTGACTTTCCCTGGTTCTGTGCAGCCATGGCAATCTGCACGGCCGCTGCCACCGCGAGCGCGCCTACGCCAATCGCTGCCAGCATCAGGGCGCGGCCAGAACCATGGCGAACGCGTTGTTGGTGAACTGTTCTTCGACTCATACCTACCTCAAACCGCCATTCCACATGTCATCCTGAGCCCGGTCGCCCTCCGCTTGCAAACTGCCATGGTCCGGCAGAGCGGGAGAAGGGTCTCAGGGTAAACTTGGCGAATGATCTCTGCATCTATTTCACGCGAATACTGGGATGCTTCGCTTCGCTCAGCATGACGGCTCAGCGTTTCTCAGCAATCTGTTAGAACCGCAGCCTGAAAGACAGAGTCATGGTCCTCATGGGACCCACCGCGTTAACCCGCCCGAACGTGTTGCTGTTGATCGTAGTGGACAGGCCTGAAAAATTGACGATGTTGAACGTATTGCTCGTCGCCAGGCGAAAGTTGCCCGAAATATTCTTCTCGCGCGAAATCGTGATCTGCCGGTCGAGCCCCACATCGAAATTGATGGTTGGCGGACCGGGAATGGTGTTCCGGCCGGCGTTCCCAAATGCTCCCGCCACGGGCAATGCGAATGCCGCCGTATTGAAGTAGTTCAGCGTTGTTTGCTGGGAAGAAGGCAGCCTCACCGGAATTCCCGTGGCATCGGCGCGCAATCCTCCGAACGGAGCAAGCCCATTCACATTGTTGCTGGCGTTGCCGCCAACGTAAGCAGTATAGGGAAGGCCGGAACTGATGGTCATGATGTCACTCAGCGACCAGCGACTGAGAATGGCAGACAACACGCCGCCATGCTTCAGGAACCTCCCGCGCTCGCCAAATGGCAACTGATAGCGCGCAAAACCGCGCAAGCTGTGGGTGGGATTGAATCCCGAAAGGGCCCATTCCGCGCCCAGGTCAGAGGGATTCTGAACAGGGGGCAGCGGGCTTACTGCCGCCGAGATGGCCGAACCGCCTCCCAACCCGCCTGGGCCGCCGATCCTGAAGAAGCGCGTGCTGGCAGTTCCCCCGACGCTGGACGCGTTGTCCTCCGCCTTCGAATAGGTGTAGTTCAAGAAGAAAGAGAAGTCACGGCGCGAGAAGTGTCGCAGGCTCACCCGCAGCCCGTTGTAGAGGGACGATGCTCCCGAAGTATTGTATTCAAACGGCAGCGTCGCGGACGCCGGCGCACTACCCACACCCGGCACCAGCAGGAGGTTCAGGTGCGTCCCGCGCGTGCCGATATAAGCCGCTGACAGCACATAGGACTGGCCGAGGTTCTGTTCCACCGTCGCATTCCAGGTTTGCGCGTACGGTGTGAGAAAATTGGGATCAACGGCGTACGTATTGCTTACTGTCCCGGGACTGACGGTGGGAAAGCCGTTCTGGAGCGTCAGGACCTGCGAAGGACTGGTCACCAGCGTACTCGTAATGGCAAACGGGGCCTGATTCACCAGGTTGGATACCAGATTCTGGTAAATCGACTCGTCGTAAAAAATGCCGTAACCGGCGCGTATCACCAGCGAGTGTGAAATCCACGGCCGGTAGGCAACGCCCACGCGCGGCGCCACGTTTGCCGGATGCCCCTGTAACAGCGAGGCGGGCAGGCTTCCCGGGGCCTGACCCGTCACCACATCCGCCGTCGAAAAATTCGGCCCCAGCGCCAGGTCCGACAGGTGTCCGTATTTCTCGGTGAAGGGCGCGGCGTATTCCCATCGCCCGCCGAGGCTCAGAGTGAAATGGTCGGACACCCGCCAGTCATCCTGCCCGTAAAGATCATAGCGGGACGATCGCAGATAGTTCGCGGGGATGCCATAACGCTCCGAGGTGGTCTGCGGGAGTCCCAACAGAAGATCAGCCAGGTCATATCCCGTATTCGCCACCGGCGCCCCCTGCTCCGTAAAGTCGCTGGTGCTGTAGCCGGTGAAGGAGAAACTTCCTGCCGCTTGGGGATTCGCCAGGGAATTCAGTTGGATTCTGGAAATCTCTCCGCCGAACTCGAGGTTGTGTTTGCCCGCCGTGTAAAGCAGTGAATCCGACACGCTCACGGTCTGGTTGCGGTCCAGCGAGGGTGTCGCATCGCTCAGCCCGCTGAAGTTCGTAAAGCCGATCGATGGCAGGCCCCAATCCCTGGGGTCTTGTGAAACGCCCTGAATTCCCAATGTCCCCGCGATGTTCTGGTTGTAGGAGAAGGGATTGGTCACAAGAGTTCGCGCGCGGTTGAAGTTCACAGCAAAGTCGTTCACCGCTCTGGTGCTGAAAGTGTGCGTTTCCGTCAAGCTGACGTTCTGCCGTCGCGTGGTGGTCGTGGAAGTGATGTTGGGGAAACCCGTGATGCCGTCGGCGTGTGAGGAATTGTAGAAATACACCACTGACAGGTTGTCTTTGCTCGAAATCTCGTGGCCCACTCTTGCCATGAAGATCTGGCTGGCCGAGGGGAGTGACAATTGTACGTGGTAGTTCTGCACCTGTCCCGGCAGGTTGGGCATCGGGAGGTATTGCAGCAATCCGAGGGAGGCGGAGTTGAGCATCGACGACGGAATTACGTTGCCTGGAAACGCGGTTCGCGGTCCTTGCGATGTCGTCGGCTCATAAATGGTGGGAGTTGTTCCGGTACCCGGCCCCGATGCAATCGTTGTCGCTGAAAAATCGCCCTGGCGCTCCGCCGCAGTCGGAAGCGATGCCAGAATATTCTGCGGGCTGGTACCTCGAATGATGTTGAAATTGAAAAAGAAGCTGGTCTTGTTGCCGCCGTTGTAGAGCTTGGGGATGTTCAACGGGCCACCGAGCGAAAAACCGAAAAGCTCACGATAATAAGGCAGTTGCGGCTGCGAAGGCGTGTTCAATGGGTAAGGGCGGGCGTCGAAGGCCGAGTTGGTATAAGTCTCGTTGATGTTCCCGCGAATCCGATTGGAGCCGGGCCCCCGAAAGCCGCCGAAGAAAAAGACTTGGCCGCCACCCCCTCCTCCAAACGGTATGCCTGCTCCACCGTCAGGGCCGCCCGGCCCTCCCGGTCCGCCGCCAAACCTGAAAACGCGGCCCCTGCGCCCGCCAGCCATAGCTGGTGCGGTTGCGTTCACAACATTGCCGGCCAGAAGGAAAGAATTGCTGGCGCCGGCCGCACCCGCCAGGTCCCCCCCTACCCCGGCCCCTCCCTCGTTCGTCTGACCCGTTCCGGCACCCTCGTCCGAGAATGTCAAACCGCCGGTGGTGTCATTTCCACCCGCCTCTGCCAGAATGCTGTTCAGGTCACCGGCGCCTTCCTGTCCAGCCGCTCCCTGCGCAGGAAAGGAACCGCCGGCGTTTCGCGCGCTCTGTCGCGGAGTCTGGCCTGCCCCCTGTCCTGTTGCAGCCTGTCCCCCAGCTCCCGCCTGGCCCGCACGCCCGGGAAAATTCCCACGGCCCATTCGGCCCTGGCCTGCGCCCTGCCGCCTGAAGCCGCCGAACCCCGCTTGCTCACCGGGCATGGCCAGGCTCAGCGTCGCATCCAGGGTTAAAGGTTTGCCGGCCGTCACCGTGACAGGTCCGAGCAGAGAGGGCCGGAACCCGACGATCACCACAATCACCCGATACTCGCCCGGCGCCACGCCGTTGAAAACGTACTTCCCTGTTTCATCGGACCATGTCTGTTTGCGCTCGCGGGTTTGAGGATTGAACAGCACAACTCTCGCACCGGGCACCGGCACTTCCCCAGGGCCTCGCACCTGCCCCTCCACTGTCCCGCCGGATGCTGTTTGCGCCCTCGCCGCCGGACTTGTGCACAGCGTCAGCGCCAGAACCGCGGCCAGTGTTCCGGCAAAATGCAGGAGCGTTTTTGGCCTCATTCTCTCAGATCCTCAAGTCGTAAACCGGCCCATAAGAACTGCCGTCGTCGTGCTAGTATGCCGGACGGATTTGGCGATAAAAAGGTTTCACTGCGCGCGCCGAAATCACTGCGCCGTGACTTCGCCTTCCGTTCCCCCCGATAGCCCAAAGCATCCGGCGCCATCGTGGTTCTCAATTTCCAAGTATGTCCCCAACGCACGTCTTGGACTGCAAATTGTCTGTAAAAGCTGGGAACGGCTCGCTGCTCCGGAATGTGCGACTCCTGTGAGGATGAGGATGGGGAAACATGTCGTAATGAAGGCATTCTGCGGGTTTCATCGTGTCTTGCCCGGCTTGACTTTCAGAGTTTTCAAGGCTATACCTAACAACATATAGAGATGTGCAGCCAGCCGATAGACTCGGCGGGGGGCCCTATGGGATACAAGCTTACCTTAACCCTGATTCTTGCCGCGTTTGGTGCCGTCCTCTTCCCGCTGCCTTCTCGGGCGCAAGGAGGCTTTCTGAGGGGCGGAGGCCAGTTTGTTCGTTCGCGGCCGCATGTTCCCTTAGGACATCCGCGCCAGGGACCAATCCTCACAGGGCCGAGAGGCCGAGGCCGCTTTCGGGGCCGCGGCTCCGCCGTCTACCCATATCTCTACCCTCCCTATTACGATTCCGGTTACTATTCCGAGACTGCTCCAACTGAGCCTGAGCAGGAACGCGTGGTGGTGCTTCAAAACGCTCAGCAGCCCGCCGCAGTTGCGCCAGCGCCGCCTCCCAAGTCCCTGATGCTGGAACTCCGGGGCGACCACTGGGTGCGGGTAACGGATGCCGGCCAGACTGTGGCCAATCTGCCGCCCGGCGAAAAGGGTTCTGCTAACACCGAGAGCATGCGCGCCATAACTCCCCAGCAGGGCGCAGCCGCTGAGCCGGCCCATCAGCTTCCGCCCGCCGTACTCGTCTTCCGCGACGGGCACAAAGAAGAGATTTCCCGTTACACAATCGTCGGCGGCAACATCTACACCAGCGATGATTACTGGAACAGCGGTTCGTGGACGAAGAAGGTTCCGATTGCGGAGTTGGACGTTCCCAGCACTCTGCAACTGAACCGCGAGCGCGGGACAAACTTCAGCCTGCCTTCCAGCCCGCACGTTGTTGTCATCCGCCCCTGAGATTCGCACCGGCACACCCCCGACAGGATCTCAGGCCGCTACCGGCGGCGGTTAGCCGACGCCGGGTATGTGCACATCTAAATGCCGGCCTCGCATCCGTTGTATTTCCCACCCTCGAATCCCCCAAAAACACGTGTTGTATTGCGCCGGGCTTTGGCCGAAAATCACTTCCATGAAAACCCGGAGCCTTGAACCTGTCCGGCGCGCGCAGAAGCATCGCGCAAAGCCGAAGGACAACTTGCGGGTGATGCAGACGGCGAGCGCCGGCGAGGGAGTTCAAAGCGGGACAACCCGTGCACGCTCGCAGTTGAGGATCACCGAGGTGCGCGTGATCGTCACCTGCCCGGACCGCAACTACGTCCTGGTAAAAGTTCTCACCAGCGAACCCGGACTCTACGGCGTGGGTGACGCCACGCTGAACGGCCGCGAGTTGGCCGTGGCCACTGCGCTCGAAAAGCACATGGCGCCGATGCTGATCGGGCGCGACCCGGAGCAGGTGGAGGACATATGGCAGTGTCTCTACCGCGCTCCCTACTGGCGCTCCGGGCCGGTGCAGATGACGGCCCTTGCTGGCATTGACCTGGCGCTGTGGGATATCAAGGGCAAGCTGGCTGGGATGCCGGTCTACCAGTTGCTCGGCGGGCGCACGCGCCGCGGCGCGCTGGCCTACACGCACGCGAGCGGCAACAACTTTGATGAAACTGAAGACGCGGTGCGGCGCGCCATCGAGCGTGGCTTCAAGGCCGTGCGCGCTCAAGTGGCGGTCACGGGACTCGAAGGCACCTACGGAACGTCGCTGACCAGAACATCGGAAGAGACCGCCGGGCGTGTGGACCAGCAGGCCGACCTTCCTTCTACGGAAGTGTTCGAGTCTGGTCCGTACCTTCGCACCATTCCCAAACTGTTTGGGCATCTTCGCCTGAAGCTGGGCGATGAAGTTGAACTGCTGCACGACGTTCACCAGAAACTTGGGCCCATTGAAGCCGCTCGTCTGGCGCACGATCTAGAGCCTTACCGCCTCTTCTTTCTGGAAGACCCGGTGCCGCCGGAAGCCAAAGACGGCCTGCGCCTCGTTAGGCGACGCTCTGCAACGCCGATTGCCATTGGCGAAATCATCCATTCGCCGCTCGACTTTGTTCCCCTTATCACCGAGCGGCTGATCGATTATCTTCGTTGCGCCGTCACGCACATCGGAGGACTCACCGCCGCGCGCAAGCTGGCTTCGCTGGCCGAGTTTTATCAGGTAAAAACCGCCTGGCACGCGCCCGCCGACGTAGGACCACCCGGGCACGCGGCGAGCGTGCATCTCGACCTCGCGATCCAGAACTTCGGCATCCAGGAGATGATCTTCTTCTCCGATGTTGCGCGCGAGGTGATGCCCGGCGGGCCAGTGTTCCACGGAGGATACATGGACGTTGAGGATTCGCCGGGGCTCGGAACCGACCTCAACGAAGAACTCGCCAAAAAATACCACTACCGGCGGTCATATCTGCCGCTCGCCCGCCGCAAAGACGGCAGCGTTCATGACTGGTGAGAATAATGAGATTAGGGGGTCGGACCTTCAGGTGCGACAAAGAATAGCAGGCCAACCGAAGAGGGCTTAAAACTTGATTACGGGCGCGAGCGCCACGCAAACCAGGCCCGCGATAAAGAACGCAAACATCAGGGCCAGCAGGCGTTTGGCGGAGCGGTCGGCGTTCGCAAACTCTTTCCATACAAAAATTCCCCAGATGGCCGACACCATGGTGGCTCCCTGGCCCAGCGCGTAAGAAGCTGCAGGGCCAACCATTTGCACATAGGAAGCCACAAAGTTCGAAATGGTGCCCACACCCCAGATCATCCCTCCCAGTACGCCCCAGAAGTGCAACAGCTTGTTTCCCCGCAGATAATCCGCAAAGCGGACCGGCGGGCCGGAAACGGGCCTGCGCATGAAAACGTAATTCAGCGGTACGGTGCAGGCCAGCACGCCGAGTGCAAATACGTAGGCTACGGTGTAAGGCCCCAGGTGGTGGGGCCCGGTCAGCGCCTTGGCCACGAATGGGTAGAAAAGTCCCATGCCCACGCCGCAACAGAGACTGAGCACAATGCCTTTGGTGCTCACGGTCAGGTCTTTGGAGATTTTACGGTAGGCCATGGCGTCCAGCACAATCGCCACGCACACCAGCGCAATTCCTCCGAACAGCAGTAGGGGATTCCCCGCCGGCGCGATCAGGTAATTCAGGACGGACCCGATCACCAGCGCCAGCCCGATGCCGATGGGAAAGGCCACGGCCAGGCCGGCAATCGCAATCGCGGCCACCAGCAGCATATTGGCAATGTTGAAAATGATGCCGCCCGCGAACGCAAGGAGCAGGTGATGAGCGTCAGCGCGGCCAAGGTTGGCGATAAAGCTGTCGGGAGTTCCCGGCCGGGTGTTGCCGAGGGTGAAACCCATAATCACAGACATCAGAAGGATTCCCCACAGATAGTCCCAGTAGTAAAGCTCAAAGCGCCAGTTTTTGGTGAGCTTCTGGGTGTTCGCCCAGCTTCCCCAGCAGACCATGCTGAGAATCATCATGAAGAGAGCAGCGGCATAAGTGGAGGGAATAAACATCGCGAGCGCCTTTCACATCGGAAATGTCTACCTGCCCGATTCCGCATCGACCACGCATCGGAATCCAACCGTGCCGGAACGGTCTGTGCTGGGAGCCATCAGCAGAAACTTGCCATGCTCATTCAGCTTGAAGGCTTCCGGAAAATACCAGCGCGTGCCCTGCGGGTGATAGTGGCTGCCGCCGCGCAGGATGGCAGCGCGCGTGTGCGGATCTTCAAATTCGTCGGTCCACTGCCAGACATTGCCCACCATGTCCATCACGCCAAACGGACTTGCGCCTTTGGGGTGGGCGTCCACGGCGGAAGGCGGCGGCAGTTCCCTGCCCTTGTCGAGCGGCGGAACGGCGGTCGGGTCCCAATCGTTGCCCCAGGGATAGAGCCGCCCGTCCGTGCCCTGCGCCGCGTACTGCCATTCCCATTCGTGCGGCAGGCGCTTCCCGGCCCAGGCTGCGTAGGCGCGAGCGTCTTCAAGCGAGACCCAGGTGACGGGCTTGTTGCCCCAGCCGTCTGGATATATTCCGTTTTTCCAATCCCGCAAGAAATTGTGGCCGTCCTGGGGATGATAGTGTGAGGCATCCAGGAATCTCTTGAACTCGGCGTTCGTCACGGGATAGCGATCGATATAAAACGCGTGGACGGTCATGCGGTGATGATGGTAACGGCGCGGCGAATCTTCCCATGGTTCCTGAACGTCAACGCCCACATCGTTGCCTCCCTCGATTTCAATTCCATGCACGTCAAACCTGAAATCACCGGCAGGAATGCTGATCATGTCCGGCGGAGCCGCGGCTGCGGCTTTTGTCGATTGTATTTCTACTACGTGCTGCGGAAGGAAATGCCACTCGTGTGAAAAGGAGCTGAGGGGTCTTTCCGAGAGCTGGCGCATGCTGGCGAGCAGATCGTCAAGCTTCTGGCCCGGCGCGCTGGTTGTGGCCAGCACCGAGCCAAAGCCGTCCGCCTCGATATCAAAACTCAGAACGGCCCTGCCGCTCTCAACCTCCGGCTTGAGCTCGACTCCGTGCCAGAGATCGAAATAGCGCATCCCTGGTTCAAAGGAAATCTCGATCTGTTTGCCTTCGACGTCGTACTGGTTCCGGTTGACGAAAGTCCAGAGAGTTTCGCTGCCGCCTGGGAACATGCTGGCAAATACGCCATAGCGGAGCGTCGGCGCGTGCGGAGTCCAGTCACGGCTGGTGAGCAGTTTCGGGAAGGCGCGTTCGATGGTGGCCACGCGCCGCAACGCTTCGGCGTCGCGCGGAGTGATGCCATTCCAGATGCCCCAGATGTTCTCCCAGCTTTCATAGCCGACGCCATTGAAGAACGCGGCCTGCAGATCGTCGGTCTTGTTGCGCGCCCAGCGGTTGCAGACGTTCACCATGTGCCGGGACTCGAGCCATTTGTAAAGGCTCACCATCGGCTCAAACGGATACTCCCAATATCCCCAGCTCATGTTGTTCCAGGCCAGCGCCTCGCCCGGGCTCTCCGGGGCGTTCTCCGGCTCAAAAGCAAGCGGATGGCCGGTCGGGTCTGAGGCCTTCCGAAATGCCAGCGGGACTTCGCTCAGCGTGTCGCCGTTCACGCCGTCCGCGCCCACCTCAGCCAGCAGCCGCGCCGTCGCCGTCCAGTTGGGCACGCCTTCGTCGCGAGTTCCCTGATCCCACAGCATCACCGGAAACAGCACCTTGACTCCGTGGCGGTGGAAGCCCTCGATCATCTGTCGGGCGCCTGCAATGCCGCCGGGCATATCTCGCAGCCAGTCGTATTGATTGCGGTTATCAATGCCGATGTTCGGGTAGGTGTGCCAGACAAGTACCGCGTCGATTCCGCCGTAGCGCTTCTTCAGATCGTCCAGATAACGCTCCACAGTGTAACGATGCGCGACGGGATCGTAGAAAAAGCGGTCTTGCATCATCATCTGCGGCTGGATAAAGGAGCTCTGCGTCCATTCCAGTTCCGGGCGTGAGTACTCGGCGCCGTCATAGCCCGCGCGGACCAGCCGCTCCATGCGGAAGTGCCGGATGTCCGCAATCCATTCCTGAAAGGCTTGTTCTGAATACTCCTGCTGCTCGGCGCTGAAGCAGCAATGGCTGCCGCGCTCGAGGTAACCGGGCGGACCCGGAATCTGTTCGCGCTGGGGCGGGTATCTGGTGTCCTGTGCAGACAGGATGGGTGCCATTATCAGACCGAGAGCCATAACCAGCAGCACGCGCTTGCCAACCATAAGCGGGCTTTCTCCTTTGTTCTGTTTCCAAATGTAGCAACCGTGAGTGATGCTATGCCTGCCTAATTAAACCTGAGAGCCTTCCCGAGTTCCAGCATTATTTTGCATTTTTGTTTCCGCATGGCTTTACCCCCTGCCGCGGCTGCAGGTCCACCGCGGGCGGGCACACTACCGTCCTCTGTGGCCCAAAGGCCCAGATTATAAGGTCAAACTGCGTGTGGAATTGGAAATCGGGAGGGAAAAGAAGGTGGGAAATTCATTCGCGGGTGGGGGGAATCCCGGCGCGCGGCGCTCAGAAATCCTCAGATTGATGGCGATTGCTTTGTTTGAAACTTTCTTACTGTCCGCCTGCTCCTGGCGGAACCTGAACCTCTTCTAGCCCTTCGTACAGTTGTTGGAAAAGGGCCCGCCTTAGTAGTCTTGGTGCCGCAGCAAAGAGAGCTGGATGAGCAGACTTTCAAGCCGGATTGCAGAAAAAAAGATTCTGGGCGGAACGGTTCATTTGAAAGCCTGCACGTATTGAGGAAGTCCAGAGTAGCAATCGGGGAGGACTGATGGCAAACGACCGCTGCTGCCTTTTGGGCGAGCCTATGACTGGCAGCAGCAGTGGACACCAGACAAAGCATTGAGTCAATCGAGGGGGGGCCGATGCTCAGATCACGAGCTTGCATAAGAAAGGGAAAGCCAGGATGCGCATTTTCGGGCCGAACTCAGGTAAGCGCCAGTTTTACCTTCTCTCTGCTTTATCAGTCCTTGCATTGACCATCACTACAAACTTTGCCGCGGGGTTTCACGGCAAAGGCTGGGGACATTCAGACTTCCAGCTTTCAATCGACGGTATTCGCCCGGCCAGCGGGCCGGCGTCCGGAGGGACCGTGGTCACCATCTCCGGCACGGGATTCACTCAGTCGGCTTTCGTTGCTTTTGGAGGCGTTCCGGCCGCGTCCATAGCCGTTGTGAGCCCGACTCAGTTGCAGGCGGTGACTCCGGCACATGCAGGCGGAACGGTGAGCATAGCGATAACGGAGAATCCCCACAATCAATCGGCGATGCTGCCAGGCGGATTCACCTACACCAGCACTTCAGCCACGCCAAGCGCGTCAACCAGTTCAACCGATTCCAGCAGTTCAACCAGTTCCAGCGATTCCACTTCAACTAGTTCCACCGATTCAGGCACCTCTACCAGCATTGCCGTTTCCGGCGCTTCGCCAACTGCCGGTCCAACCTCCGGTGGAACGGTGGTCACCATCACAGGCTCAGGTTTTCAGGCGGGCGCTTCCGTTGCGTTCGGCTCCTCAAATTCCAGCGCCGTAACGGTAGCCAGTTCCACCCAGATTAACGCCATATCGCCTCCGGGCAGTTCTGGGACCGTGGCGATCTCGGTCACCAATCCCAATGGCCAGTCCGCTTCGCTTTCCTCCGGCTTCACTTACAGTTCGGGGCTTTCTCTCGGCAACATTTCGCCCAGCACAGGACCCGTGACTGGCGGGACGACCGTGACGATAACGGGAACCGGATTCGAGAGCGGAGCGAGCGTGAGCTTTGGCGGAATTTCCGCGACGTCCGTGAAGCTGGTCAGCTCCACCGAACTTCAGGCCGTCAGCCCCGTTTCACCAGCGGGCACAGTCACCATCGTCGTCACAAATTCGGACTCTCAGGGTGGGACGCTCGAGTCAGCGTTTACTTACTATCACACCGTCGGCCTCTCGTGGACGAGCAGCTCAACGGGAGCTTCCGGCTATAACGTCTATCGGAGTTCGACCTCCGGCGGACCTTACGCCAGGCTTAATTCCAATTTAGTTTCCGGCACATCATTCAGCGATACCAAGGTGCAGGCCGGGCAAACGTACTTTTATGTAACAACGGCGGTCAACACCGGCAGCGAGGAAAGCTCTTATTCCAACCAGGCGGAGGCGGTGGTTCCATCTCCGTGAAGGACCACGCCGCGGGCACTTGTTAAACGGAACAAAACCAAAAGGGCGGAAACAGGCACATAACTGGCAGCACAACAAGGCGCAACAGGCAACGCAAGAGGAGATGCCGACGCGCTGCCAGCGTGCCAATCATCCGATTCGGAAATTCCTCGCCCTGGCCGGCGTCAACCCCGTGGGGAGAAATGTAATGAAGCCAAATGGACCAGAAAGAAACCTGATTGCCTGCATCGCTGCTCTACTTGCGGCGGTCGTGCCGTTGTTTTTTTCGGCATGCCGGAGCGATGTGATTGCTCCCCTTGACGCCAGCGCTCAACAGGCCTCGGCGCCCACAATCAAGTCAATTATGCCTGACACGGCTCCCTCGGCAGGAGGGACGGCCGTCACCATCAGCGGATCGAATTTCTCATCCGACACCGAAAGCACTCCGCCTTTGGTCAGCTTTGGCGGAGTCGCGGCAAAGAGCGTCACGATGGTCAGCTCTTCGCAAGTGATCGCGATGGCCCCGCCACACGCCTCGGGAAAGGTCAGCGTGCAGCTAACAAACGCCGACGGCATAACCTCATCTATTCCAGGAGCATTTACTTATGCAGCAGCGTCCTCGCTCTCCGTCAGCAGCGTAACTCCAAACTCCGGAGGCACTGCGGGGGGGACGGTGGTCATCATCACCGGGTCCAACTTCGCCAGTGGCGCAAAAGTCTCCTTTGGCGGCAGCCTTGCGTCCAGCGTATCTTTCCTGAGTGCCAACCAGCTAAAGGCTACAACTCCGGCGCACGTCTCAGGGTCCGTCAACGTAGCTGTCGCCAATCCTGACAGCACCACCGCGATGCTGCCGGGAGCTTTCACGTTTGGGACTGCGTCGTCTCTCACCGTCAGCAACGTGGCGCCCTTTTCCGGGCCTGCGGCAGGCGGAACGAAGGTAACCATCAGCGGAGCGAATTTTCAAAAGGGCGTATCGGTAATGTTCGGAGGGCTGCCGGCAGGCTCCGTAACTCTCAGCAACTCCTCCACCATTGTGGCGGTCACGCCTCAGCACAGTTCCGGATCGGCAACCGTCACCATCACGAATACCAATGGTCAGTCCGCCTCATGGGCATCGAACTACACGTTCCATAGCATCGATTTGCTCTGGGACGCGCCGTCTACCTCCCCGGTTAATGTTGACGGTTACAACATTTATCGCGGCAACTCGTCATCAGGCCCTTTTGCCAAGCTGAACGGATCAACGCCGCTGTCCGACACGTCGTTTATCGATGCTACAGTTGAAGGAAACACCACGTACTACTACGAAGTAAAAGCGGTGGACTCGGATGGGACTGAAAGCCCACCCGCCGGCCCGGTCCCGGCCACCACGTCACGTTAGCAGGTTCCCTGGCAGGAGGGCGCCGGCCCTTTCGCCCTTGCGGCGTCGGTTTTGGGAAGACCTTGTACAAGCCTCGCCGGGATGCACAAGGTCTCGCCCTCCGCCTGACCGCCGGATCGACAACCACAATGACAGCACGCTAGCAGTGGACAATTTTGTCCGGGCAGTCAGTGATGTCCCGTGTGGCGTTGCGGGTGTCAATCACCAGCTTCGAGTGTTGGACCACAAACCCGTAATCGAATGAGGAATGGTCCGTGGCAATCAGCACGGCGTCATATTGAGAGAGCGTTTCCGCGCTTAAGTTCACCGAATCGAGCTGGAAATTGTAGCGGCGCATCCGGCCCAGATGCGGGAAATAGGGGTCGTGGTATTCAACCCGCGCTCCACGGGCCTGAAGCAGTTCCATCACCGCCAGCGAGGGCGATTCCCTCAGGTCGTCCACATCCTTTTTATACGCAATACCGAGCACCAGGATGCGCGCGTTGTTCAGGCACTTCCTTCGGCGATTGAGCGCTTCGCCGGCGGCCGCAACCACGTGTTCGGGCATCGAGGCGTTGATCTCCCCCGCCAGCTCGATAAACCGGGTCGGGAATTCATACTCGCGGGCCTTCCACGTCAGGTAAAAGGGATCAATCGGGATGCAGTGTCCGCCCAGGCCCGGCCCCGGGTAGAACGCGGAAAAGCCAAACGGCTTGGTTTTGGCAGCATCGATAATCTCCCAGATGTCCAGGCCCATCCTCAGGCAGAGCAGCTTCAGCTCATTCACCAGCGCGATGTTCACGCACCGGTAGATGTTCTCGAGAAGCTTGGTCATTTCCGCCGCCCGCGATGAGCTCACCAGGACCGTCCGCTCAAACACCGTTTCGTAGAGGTCTCGCGTTGCGAGCACGCTGAGAGCGTTTACTCCGCCAATCACCTTGGGTACCTGGTATGTCTTGAAGTGCCTGTTGCCGGGGTCTTCGCGCTCGGGTGAAAAAGCCAGAAGGAAATCCACACCTGCCGCGCCTGTGCCGGCATCCCCGTTCGCTTCCGCTGAATAATCGGAAACCGCGCAGTGCAAACCGGACTTTTCCAGGATGGGCAGAACCACTTCCTCCGTCGTGCCTGGATAAGTGGTGCTCTCGAGCACCACGAGCTGCCCGCGGCGCAGATGGCTGCTGATGGATTCCGCTGTCGCCCGGATATAGGAGAGGTCCGGCTCCCGGTGATCATCAAGAGGAGTCGGGACGCAGATGATGATTGCGTCCATGGCGCTCAAATGGGTAAAGTCCGTCGTGGGCTCGAATTGATTTCTCTCGATCTCCTGAGCGATTTCCGAATCGGGGATATGTTTGATGTAGCTGGTTCCTTGCCGCAGGGATTCGATTTTTGCAGGATCAATATCAAAACCGGTGGTATGAAAATTCTTCTTTGCGAACAGCAGAGCGATGGGTAGCCCCACGTAGCCCATCCCCACCACTCCCACCTTCGCCGTTCTCCGCCTGACCAGGTCCTGAAAACCGGTCAGAATATCATTTTGTTCATCGAGACTCTTTGCCAGCAACGTTGTAGATACCATAGCGTATTTTTCCTCCTGAGGTTCCTTACCTGAACGCCGGCGACCGCCGGCACCACGCTGCCTTGGACCGCAGCCAGGAACCGATGCTTCGATTTTGAAAATTTAGAATAGTTGTGATCAGCAGTGACGGGGCCCGCAAGGCAAACCGCGCTGAGGTGAGTCTTCAAGGTCCGTGCGCCCCGGGACGTAAAAGGTGGCACAATCCTGCGCACTCAAAGTGAATAGACGAGCTTACCGTTCTGCAGCCGGGCGCGGGCAATTCTGGCGCGGGCCTTGCCGTCTCCCTCAATTTCCCACCCACTCCCGCTCCTCACCAGTTTCATACGGCTCCTTTGCCGCCACCAATTGTTCAGTTCGCCTGGCAATGTGGTCCACAGGCCGGCCTTTTTTCGCAGCTCTGCGAGCTTGGCAAGAAGATTCATGTAAACGCTCTGCTCGCGTTCGCTGATGATGTAATCCGGGTGGATGATGAAGTTCATCACCCCATGCTTCCTGCGGATGACGCTCATCTGCTTTTTCCAGAGGTCGAGCCCGTAGCTGCCCAAAATATTGAACAGCGAATAGTCCTGGATCATGGTCACTGGAATTTCCAGAATGTTTCCGATGAAGTAAGGAAAGGTGGTGCAGCAGCCGCCACGCTGTGGGTCGAGGTGCGCAACATTGGGAACCGACATGTCATATTCGAAATGCAGCAGGTCAAACCAGTCGATATTCCGGTAGAGCACCCCGGCTCTGAACCCCCGCGCGCCAAACATCTGCCTGTATTTTTCAATCCTGGCGGCTCGCCGGCTGAAGTCCTTGTAATTCTTGAAGAGGTTTCCGTCATGGGAGAGATCATGGACGTTCACTTCGAACCCGCGGTTGCGAATACTCCGAAGGTAAGATTCCGGAACGTCGTATCGGCATTCGGGGACAACCTGGAATGAAGACTTAATGCCGAATGAGTCGTTGATATCCATCAGCCGGAGACAGAAATCCCTTCCGGCTGCGGTCTCGACGTCGTGGGTCATCACCGCGCAGGCCTTGGCGCCATCCGGCCAGAACCAGATGAAGGGGATCTCTTTCAGGCCCTGCGCCGTCATGTTCAAGCGCAAAACCGTTTCAAGAGTGGATTCAACGCTTGTGTCTACCGGCCAACGCGGAAACTCCCGCTTGTCCCAGCCGCGCAGGGAATACCGTTGGAGGTGCTTGCGCACCGCCACCGGAGCGAGGGGTCGGACGGCGTAATAGGCTGCCCTGACGGACTTCTGGAGGACGCTGCTCGCGCCGGCGCCGTTGGCGCTTCGCATGTACCTTTCAAAGCGGAGCGCGGTGACGGTTTCTCCAACATCGAACGGCAGAGTTATACCGGATCTTCCGGCCCTCGCATAAGCCAAAGCATCGTACAAGGGCTCACCGGCGCCCTCGGATGGCGTAAAGGCGGAGGCCCTGGCATAGCAGACCGATTCGGAGCCGAACTTAAAGAACCCGGCCTGCTCCGACAGCTCGCCCTGCACGTCGATGCAAACGGATTCTTCCGGGCACCGGTAGTGGTCAACAATCACCTGTCTGGAAGGGCACAGGTTAGAAAGCTTCATGTCCTCTGAAGGGTTCCCGATTGCGTATTGAGTTGAGGCTTGCAACATATCCCTCAGCCTCGGATCTTTCTTTGGCCGCCCGCGTGCGACACATCGGTTTTTTCGACCGCCCCTACTTCGGCGCGGATTCGATCACGCGCTTGTAATGGGAAGCCGGTCTCGTTCGTCGAGACCGTGATGGTCGGTTGAGACTTGTATCGCTGGAAGAGCCAGCGGAACGAGCGCGCGGCCATTGCCAGGAAAGAGCGTAGGTCGTCAGCCGCAAACCAGCTCGCTTCCTCCAGGCCCCGGAACGAGCGAATCCATTCCAGAACACCTAACTTGCCATGTCGAAAATTGCTGGCAGAGGAGATAAAATCAAAGTTCTCCGCCAACCACTTTCTGCCTTCCCTGGGCTTTGCTCTTTCGACCACCTGGCCTGTCAGGTCGCGGTACAGAGCCCGCACTACGTCTGTCCCATTCTGGTCGACGAACAGCCGGAAGGCCGTACCCGTCCGCGGGTTTACATCAAGAAGCTTGTATTGGCCGTCCCGTTCGTCATACTTGTAGTCAATATCCAGGATTCCTCTGTAGCCAAGCGCCTTCATGAAAGGCACCGTCAAGGCGCTGACGGTCTCGTTCGCAACACAGACGCCCAGACTGGTAACCCCGCCGCTGGCGGGATATTCGCGGATCTTCTTCCCCGTGATGCCGAACAGGCACGCAGAGTTATCATCGAAGTAGCCGTTAAACATCCAGGAAGATCCCGACGAGCCGGGAATGTACTCCTGGAGCACCAGGTTGCACGGCTGCAACTTCTCCCATTCATCGTAAAGCTGCAACAAACATCGCGCGTCATCGGCGATGGCCATCCGTTTACCGGAACTGTGAAGGAACGCAACCGTGTCGATACCCTTCAGTACGACCGGAAATCTGGCCGTCTTCAGATATTCGAATACATCATCGCGCGAGCGCGGGAAGAACGTTTGAGGCGTCGGGATTGCATGGCGTTTACACAGCTCATACATCGTTTCCTTGCTGGAAAGCAAACGGGCCAGCCCGGCAGGCTGATTCGGAAACCGGAATCCCGCCCTTAATTGCTCCGCGTGGTCAGCGACAAAGAGGCAGCTCTCATCATCGGTTGGCAATAGGATGGGCCTGCCCCCGATCTCAGCGCCCAGCCAGAGCAGCATGTCGACCGACACATCCGGAGGATGCTTGGCCAGGTTCCAGAACGCATTCTTTTTCCAATATCTGGACCGCGCGGCAGGCGATCTGGGGTCGGCGTGAACGCCATAGACACGAATGCCATGGCGTCCCAGGCTGCGCGCAATCGCGTGGCCGTGATACCCGGGAGCAATCACAACCACAGGGACTGAAATGTCTAACGGGCCCATGTTCAGCGGATGCTGAGCCGTTTCCACGGTATGCTCCAGTTCCTGGATGCACCTTCCCCTTGCTATCGTCGGCGCGAATCCTCAAAGACCGTCCCCCCGGCCTGGTCTAAGTTCCAGATGGATTCTGAATGAGAATCAAAACAGAAAGCGAGGTTTTAAGTCTCGCCCATATTGGCTAAACCAGCGGCGCCTCTTCCCGCCGCTCTGGCTTTTTAATAGAGCTCAACAGAAATGATTCGCTAAAAAATTCAGTAGGTCCTGGATCGTTTCCACAGACGGATCAGGCTCGGCAGCGGGTCCCGCCAGGAGAAATACGAAATCGAGGTCCGATGCATGACGCTGGAAACCCACTCGATCAGCGTCATCTCCCCGCGCTCTCTCAATTCCAGGAAAGCGCGAAAGTCCCTGAGCGGGTCCCACATCCGCAAGCCTGTTCGGAATCCATTCAATGGTGGGGGAGGGATGCCGACAATCCGGTTGTACACAAGATTCCCCAGATCGATTCCCGCCCGGGCCACAAGGCTGTTTGCAGCGGTGAATCTGGCGTTGCACTCGATCAATTTTAACTGGCCGTCGCGGTTGTCGTATTTGAACTCAGCGTTTGCCAGTCCCTGGAGACCGACGTGCCGGAACAGCTTGAGCGCCAGCTCGCGCACGCCCTCAACCCGGTCGGTGATGTGGTAAGAGGCAATGCCCATGTTCACCGGATAACGGCGGACGATGCGCTTGGTGAAGTCGAACAGTGCATTGCCGTCCTCATCCAGATAGGTGTAGTAGCTGCAGAGCCGGCTGTCGGGGCCGGGAATGTTCTCCATCAGCACCACTTCCAGACCGGCTTCATCCGCGCGACGGTAGCTCTCAAAAACCTCGCGGAGGTTTTCAGCCACAAAGAACTTGCGTTTGAACTTCTCTCTAAACGCGTGCGAAATCGTGGGCTTCACGATGAGCGGATAAACAAACTCATCGCTCATCCGGTCAATGTCTCTTTCGCTGCGGATTTCCCAGAAGTTCGGCGCCGGCACTCCCACTTCTTTTGCAGCCTTGTAGGTCGCCAGCTTGTCCAGCATCATCCGCTGGGCCACCGGATTCGAGAGATCGAGCCTGAACTTGCTCGCCAGCTTTTCCCGGTGCGTATTGATGATTTCAAGCTCCTGGTCCCCTGCTGCCAGCAGCACGCTTCCTTCCAGGTATTCGGAGCCGCTGCCGGTCAGAAAATCCGCGGCCGCCTGCGCATAGGGCGCATCGCCGGGCAGCCGGATGGCCGTCGCAAAACGGCTGAAGCGCGCTTCAGTCCAGCGGTCGTTTAGAACGTAGACAGGGATGGACCGTGTTGCAAGGCTCTCCACCACTCGAAAAGCCTGAAAAAACCCTCCAAAAAGAATTACCGGAGGAAGAGGTGCAGATGGATCAAATCGTGGCGTATTGGTCTTCAGCAAAGTTGCGCCCATGGGCTCGCTCCAGACATCTCCTCAGGATGGGGACTGCAACACGGCAGGAGCCGTCCCGCTTAAAATAGTGGTAATGGTATCCGGGGGTTGTATTCACTTCGAGGATCTTGCCCCCCGATTTTGCAAGCCCCTGGCTGACATCCGGCGTGATCACGTCCACGCCCGCCAGCTTCGCGCCCACCAACTCCGCCGCACGGCGGCCGGCGCTGACGATGCTTGCGGACAACTGATCGACAACCGACTCGTTTTCATCCGCCATGTTGTCATTGATTACGGTTTTCAGCGTGACTCGACGACCCTGGGCCGGCACCGATCGCCATGAAAGTCCCTGCTGCGCCAGTGTCCGTTCCATATCCATGTCATACTTCAAAGTCACCTGGGCAAGCGCATAGCCGGCTTCGATCCGCTTCTGGTTGAGGCCGAAGACAAGCTGGGAAATCCTCGATTTCCCGTCTCCAGTCGCCCTGGGCGAGCCGCGCCGCACGGCGTCCAGTAGTTGCCCGTCGAGATAAAGCAGGCGGATGATATCTCCCTCGACCTGCTCCTCCACCAGCAGCTTTGACGAGTAACCGGCCGCTCTTGCCGCGGCCTTGATGAGCTGGCCGCGCGTTTCGATGCCTGTTGTCACCCCGCCTCCGCCGTCAGTACCCTCGGCGGGCTTCACTACGCATCGTGGGTGCTGCGCCAGAAACTCAAACGCCTTTTTCAAACTGTTCAGGGTGAATGCCGCATGGTCCGGGGTCGGCAAACCGTGCGAACGGAGTATCCTGTGGACGATGACCTTGTCGAGAGCGACTTCCAGCGTGACGGGATCATCCAGCGGAGTGCAGTTGTTGTGGACCCGGGTGGTAGCTCCCTCCAGAGTGATCTTGAGGATTCCGCCGCCTTCAGATTCAGCCGTGGCGCCCAGTTTCTCTGCCGCCTCGCGCCAGACATCCTCGTAAAACCGCGCACGGTGGCTTTTCGCCTCTGCCGATTGAGCGGCGGCCTTGCCCAGCGCCCGTTTTGCGCGCACGGCGTAGCCGAAAAGCTGCAGCAATCTGGAAGTGGGGATCAAAACTAAACTGCCTCCTTCAGTTCCGAGGCAAAGCCGTCGTTGCTCTCGATTCCCTCGGCATCACTCGCGAGACCGAGAATCTCACTGGCTGTCACATCGCTCGAGTCAAGCGGGCAATCGTGCGCTCTCAACAGCGCGTCAACCCAGGCGTTTGAAAATTCGCCTCTGCGCACGGCTGCAAGGTATTCTTCCTGGTGCGCCTTCAGCGCCTCGAGCCGTTGCAGGATTTCTTCTGCCCACAGCCGCGGCACAACAACGATCCCGGATTCATCGGCAACCATCAAGTCGCCCGGGTTGACCACGACTCCCCCGCAGGAGATGGGGCAGTTGATTTCGCCAGGCCCGCGATGCAGCGGACCCACGGGAGTCGTTCCCCGCGCAAAGACAGGAAAATCCAGGTGCTCGATGCCAGGCATGTCGCGAACCAGGCCGTCGACAATAAATCCCGCAATGCCGCGGTGTTTTGCTTTGGTGCAGATGATGTCGCCGAGCACGGCATTCATGCCGCGCGTACCGTGCCCGTCGATCACCACGATGTCGTTTGGCCGGGCGATGTCCAGGGCCTTGTGGACCATCAGATTGTCACCGGGAAAGACGTGGACCGTGCAAGCGGGGCCGCACAGCCGATGATTTTTGTTCGTCCGGCAGGTGATGGCGGCGTCCAGGGCATAGAGCCGGTTAAGTGCGTCTGAAATGTCCGGCACTTCGTATTCCTGAAAGCGTTTCATCAACTCAGCATCGAGTCTGGGAAAATTCTCGCGAATTCGAAAACCGGGACCTGGATGAAGTTCAGCGGATTTAGGCGTTTGAGATATCACAACTACCCCTCCCATTTTGCTGCTTTGCGATCTCGAACTTTCGGGCATGGAAGCTTTTTCAACGGACTTGATAATGGTCGGCACGTCCGCCGGAGCTGTCAATTCCATTTCGTTCCATGCCACGTCGGCGATGCGCTGGATCCATCTGCCGGCTTCATGAGTCATGCCGAGCTGCACATCAAGAGCCTGCCCCAGTTGCTCGACCTCGCGCATCTCTCCCACTCGCCGCGCCGCGTGCCGGGTGTAGGTGGGCAGCATACGTTCGCCGGCGGCAAGAATTTCCGGATAAAAAATGCCACAACTCTTCAGGAAACTGTCCAGCATGTCCGCCTTGTCGGCCAGGACCCCAACCTCCACAAATAGGCCGGCGAGGCCCTTGGCAAGCACCGACATCAGCAGCTTGGTGAGAGTTGCTGATCCGATGTGCATCCCCAGCAAATTCACGCGCATGAGCCCCAGGCAGAGCGCCTCCACCCGCCCGGCTTCCGGACCGCTGAGGTGCAGCACCCCGTGGTCTTTTAGTCGGTGCGCCGAGCCGTTAAACGTCGCGTCCACCAGCGAGACGTTTTTCCCGGCCATCAGGCTTTCAATCTCTTGAATGGCTTTGGGGCCAGTCGAGTTTGCCTCGACAAAAATACTGCCCTCAGGGCGCGCTTCGCAGCAGGCGGCGTATTGCCTCGCGACCTCTATGGCAGCGGAGGGAAGCACGAGCGAAAAGATAAAGTGGCTTTGGGCAACCACGTCCTCCAGGCTGGGAAGTATCTCGATTCCGCACGCCAGCGCCTGATCGGAAGTGGCGCGGCTGCGCCCCTGGCAGGTGGTCACCACTCGCAGGCCGTGCCCGCGCAGGAGTTTTCCAAAGGCCGATCCCATGTCGCCGCAGTAGAGAATTCCTACCGTTGTTTCGCCGCTCGGTATAGTGGATTGCATGGAAATCCCCCTTCTGGATTGCTCAGTGGGAGCAGACCATCGCCGTCGCCGCACTCTGAGCGCCCTGGCCCAAAGCTGCGGCGGCTGGGATAGAAATTAATTGACAGGCCGGCGCCGCTTGATCATCCGGCGCAGGAAAGCCGGCGCATGCGCCCTTCCCGCCGACTGAAACAATCTGAAGAGCCTGCGTTGGATCAATTCCGCCTGGATCCAATGTCGCGGGCGGGAATCGTGAAAATCAAAAAGCCCCATCTCCGCCAGCAGCGCAAAAAGCTGCTGGTCCTCGGCGGCGCGGTGTCCCACGGCGGCTCCGCGAAAGATGGGGCGGTTGCGAAACATCACGCACGTCACATCAAAGAGGTAAGCGCTGGGATTCTCGGTCGGCGCCCCGGCGTAGTCGAAGTAGGGCCCGTCGTTTACCCGCACTCCCGGCCGGATGCGCCCTTCCAGCACAATTTCCGCTTCTGCCGGCACTTCAAGATTCACCGTCTTGCACCTGACCAGTGGAATTCCGCTGCCGCTGAGCCCACCGGCCAGTTCGTACTCGTCGCCGCCGCACGGATAGCCCGCGCCGGCAGCCATCACCACCGGCTCAGGAGCCCCAATCACAACGGCCATTTCGAGTGCCTGCCCATTCCTCTCGGCTTTGGCAAAGTGGCGGCCCAGATGGCTTGCCGAAGACGTGCTGACCGTGGTCTGATTGCGCCCGAGTAGCTGCATCCGGTAGACGCCCAGATTTCTCAGGCCGGTTTCGGGGTCGCGAGTCACATTCGCGTGCCAGGTGCCAATATAGCGGCCCGCGTCATACGGGCTCCATCGCGGAACCGGAAAATCAAAGAGGTCGATCTCCGCTCCCGTGATGATGTTTTCCAGCACCGGCCCGCTGCTGACCATCACCGGCTTGGCAGGAGCTGCTGTTCTGCGCCTGGCTTCCAGAAGGATCTCTTTCCGGCCTCTTTCGGGCTCTAGTCCCAGGGCCAGCGCCGCGCATGAAAAGCTGCTCAGCCCGTTACTAAACAGCCGCATGCCGGGATAGTCCTTGATGTTCTCGAACAGCAGCGGCTGCCGATGACTTCTGGTAATCTCTCCCAGCTCGATTTTCCAATCCACCGCCTCGGAGATGCGCTTCAGGCGCCCGCGTTCCGAGAGAACACCAATCAATACGCGAAGGCTCATCTGCCGGCCCGCTTGCACCTCGTGCAAGGGCGGCATCGAGGGCTCCGTGCCCGCGCCGATTGCGGCCTCAAACAGTTTCGTGCCTGCGGACGTCACTGTCATCATCCTCGCCTGGGAAGCTCGTTATCAAAATGGGTGCAGAAGGCGCTCAGAGCCCGAACCTTGCTCCACATCTCGAGATCGGCGTGACCATTGCCGCCGTTTTCGGGAGCGGCTCCGCCCAGAAATTTTTTCAGCAGATCCATCACGTAAGCTCGTTCCTGGTCGGAATAATGCGACATTGCGTCCAGATGCTTTCGCAGGAATGTCTCGCGATCAATCTGCGGCCCGGCGCGAAGGTCTCGCATTATCGAGCATGCCGATACCCCCGCCTGCCATCGCGTGAAACTCTCGATCTGCTCATTAACAATTGCCTCAGCCCGCGGGATTTCCTGTTCGCGCGCCTTCAGGTTCTGCAAAACCATCTCTTTGAGATCGTCGATGTTGTAGAGGCTGACGTTCTTCAGGCCGGCAACATCGGGCGCAATGTTGCGCGGGACGCCCAGATCGACCAGCATCAGCGGTCGGTTCTTACGCGTGGCCATGGCCTGTTCCACTACCTCGCGGGTGAGCACCGGGCCAGAACTGGCGACGGACGCCAACACCAGGTCCGGCCAGGATAGATTCTGCTGCAGGCTCTCCCATGGCGCCACTTCGCCGCCATAACGGGCCACCAGGATATTGGCGCGCTCGCCGCTGCGATTCAGAACTCGTATCTGCCGCATTCCGCGGTCGCACAGGTGCCCAAGAACTTTTTCGCTCACCAGCCCGGCGCCCAGAATCAGGGCTCGCCGGTCCTTCAGCGAGGACAGCGTTCTCTCGGCAAGCTTCACGCCGGCAACTGGAACCGACATGGGGCGCACGCCAATCGCGGTATGGGTGCGGACGCGCCTGCCCACCTCGATGGCGGACTGGAAAAGGCGGTTCAGAACGCGGCCCGTGGCGCCCACGTGGTGAGCGTTTGCGTAAGCCGAGCGCACCTGGCCCAGGATTTCAGACTCTCCCAGCATCATCGAGTCCAGGCCTGAAGCCACGCGGTAGATGTGCCGCACGGCGTCCCGATCGCTGTGACGGTAAAGCGCCCCGTTCACCTCGTCCGGCGGCAGCTTGCGATAAGACGTCAGGAAGCTTTCCAACAGCTCCGTGCGGCTTCCCATCCACCCACCGGGAACGCCGTACACTTCCGTACGATTGCAGGTGGAAAGCACCAGGATTTCGTTGAGCAAGCCTCGTGACAGGATTTGTGACGAGATTTCGCACGCCTGTTCCTTCGAGAACGACATTCGCTCACGCAGTTCAACGCTTGCGGTTCGGTGATTGAGTCCTACAACAACAATTTCCATCTCAGATTGCCCTCCCGGCTTTTGGACCTGAATATTAACCCCGGTTCGAAAGGGTCCTGTGGTAAATCTTTTTAGGCTGAAACTGTGGAGTGCCGCGCCGCCTGCGGCAGGGCACGTTAGACAGGGCGCGCCGTTTCCGGCGCGACCCTCAGGCCAGGTCTTAAGCAGCGATGCACATCTGGTTTCCGTTCAGGCATTGCGCCACCTGCATGGCAGCGTAGGTGATGATCACGTCGGCGCCCGCCCGTTTCATGCAGGCCAGAGCCTCAAACATGATCCTGTTCCGGTCCAGCCGGCCAAGCTGCGCGGCAGCGTCGATCATGGCGCATTCACCGCTCACGTTGTAAACCGCCAGCGGCATCTGGAACTGTTGCTTGGCGCGGTAAACGACGTCGAGATAGAAGAGCGCCGGCTTCACCATAATGATGTCCGCGCCTTCTTCGATGTCGAGGGCGATTTCCCGCATGGCTTCGTTCGAGTTAAAGACAGGCATCTGGTGCGTCTTCTTGTCGCCTTTGGCCAGGGCGGATTGCGTTCCCTCTTTGAAGAACGGGTCGTAGAGCTTGGACGCAAACTTTGCCGAATAGGCCATGATGGGCAGATTCTCGAACCCGTTCGCATCGAGAGCTTGCCGCATGGCGCCGATCTGGCCGTCGAGCATGGCGGCCGGCGCAACCATGTCCGAGCCCGCCTCGGCGTGCGAAACGGCCGTCTTGGCCAGCAGTTCCAGCGACTTGTCATTCACCAGGTAGCCGTTCTCGAGGATCCCGCAGTGGCTGTGCGGGGTGTATTCGCACAGACACACGTCGGTGGTTACCAGGAGGTTCGGAACGCTGCGCTTCACCGCCCTCACCGCTTCCTGGACAATGCCGTGGGGAGAGTATGCCCCGGTCGCGTTCAGGTCCTTGTCGGCCGCGTCAGGAACCCCGAAAAGCAGGATGGCGGGCACGCCAAGGGCTTGCGCCTTCTTCGCTTCCTCCACCAGGCAGTCGATGGACAGATGATAGTTCCCCGGTAGTGAGCTGATCTCCTGCCGTATGCCGTGGCCTGGCACCACGAAAAACGGCTGAAGCAGATCGTCAACTGCCAGAGTCGTTTCACGAACGAGCCGCCTGAACGTCGCGTTCTGCCGCAGTCTCCTCATTCTTGTTGCTGGAAATGCCATAAACTCCTCCTGGTGTTTTTTGCGTCCTCTGTGACGGTTTTAAAGAATAGAAAGGCAGGATTTTGCCGCTTGCGGTAGGCACGGGTATTTCTCGAATCACCTGAATCATTCCAGACTGGGTCCACATCTCGGTGCCGGACTGGGCCCAGAGCCGGTCTTCTGCATGCCGCAAATGCCCAAGGAAAGTTCTTACCAGCTCGCTTTCATTGACGGTTCCAACCCGCGGGCTGACCAGCAGGCGAAGGTGCGGAATTCCCTGATGGCTTTCGCCCTCTACGAGCTGGTAGTCCGTGCTCTTCCCTCCGAAAGCTTCGGGCAGTTTACTCTCGATAATCCACACGAAATCGGTGTTGACGAACGTTACTCCCTCGCCCGTGAGCTTTTCATAGCTGCGAATGTTCGAGAGGTGCGTTCTGAAGCCAAGCTCGCCGAATCCGCAGGCGCACGGACCAGTCTCAACGTCGCCGTAGTCTCCCATGTCCACGTTCAGCAGCATCTTCGGCGACTCGTAGAGGATGTTGGTGAAAAGGTACGAGTCCACGGTCGAGTCCGAGTACGGGACGCGGCACTGGTGGGGAATGATGGCGGTTGTGTCTTCGTACAGGTGGCAGTGGTCGCTCGCATCGTAGGTCTGATTGCATCCCGCTGCAATCACGCCAGCCTCTGAAATCCCGTAAACCGGAACCGCATGCGCTCCCATCGCCTCGATTTCCTTCTTCTTTTGCGGAGTGAGAGGCTCGCCGGTCACCAGGAACCTGGCGCCCTTCAGGTTCAAGTTCAAATCGGAGGCTGCCATGCAGACCCGCGCAGCCGAGGCTGCAAAGGTATACACAACGCAGCAGGGATTTTCTTCCAGCATCCGTGCCGCCCATTTCGCCACGATCCCGGCATGGTTGAGGTCAACATAAACGGCCGGGGCCAGCGGATTTCCATAGATGCGGCTCAGCAGGTAAATCATTTTCTTGCCCCAGTTCCGTTCCCAACTGAGCTTTAACTTGTCTTCATCAACCTGTGAAAACCATTTGCGGACCGGGTTTCCGATGTGCGCATACCTCAGGCTGGAATTGATGCCGGGCGCTCCCGGAAAAACGGGAAACCAGTTGGCCACTGGAGCCGTCAGGCATCCATGAACGTCCAGCAAAAGCGCGTCGTAAAGCGACCGCTGGTGGAGGTAATCAAAGTCAATCCGAACCCTCGTCCCCGCGCTGCGGGTTGCGCCGCTCCGCACTTCGTACGACTCGGCCAGGAAAGGGTTGTCAAACATCTTTTCATTGCATTGGAACATCACCCCGTCGCGCCGGACCGGCACTCGACCCTTGAACTCATCAACCGTAAAATAAACGCCTTCCGCTTCCAGCGTGCGCAGGGCTGCTTCAAGTCCGCCTTTCCCAACCCACTCGCAGAGGTCGTCTAAGGTGATCTTCTTCGGCTCCAGCAGGTGCCGGTACGGGCTGGCCGGATACTGAAAAATCCCCTTTTCAATGAAGTTCAGGAAGTTCTCTTCACGGGCCGCAACTCGTTTCTTAAGGGACGTCCGCGCAAGTGCTATCGCCTCTCCGGGTTCCATGCGGATTTTGTGGAACCTTCTAAACCCGTCGATAAATCGGATGTACTTTCGCATTCTCACTCCTGTCGCTGAATTGTCGTACGTCCGGCCTATGCCTGATGTCGCCGTTTGAGAGCAGGCGCAAAGGAAATCGGCAGTGCGGCGGCCATTGCCGGCAAATTGATTCGGTCAGATTTGAATGTGAACCAAAAAGCCTGGTGAGAAGATTTATGACAAACGATCAGCCAAAATGCCTGTATAAAACGCGTCCGGCGGCGATAAAAACCGGCTGCGGCGTATGCTCCAGCACCCACCCGGCAGGCCGCTTCAGCGCGCCCAGAATGCCAGGGTGCGCTGCCGGCCGCGGATATCTCCAGTAGCTCAGCGAGCTGCGCTTCCCGCCGAGACGATCTTTGAAGGTGACGAGCCCCTCATTGTCCCAGCTCGACCGGCCAAGGTCGAGTTCGGTGAGCCCGCGATCCTTCGCCTCCCGTATGATTTTCCAGAAGAGCCACGGCATCCCGCCCAGGTTGTTCAGGCGGGTGTCGGAACATCCGTACTTGTAGACCATGGTTTTCCGATGCTCCAGGGTCACGATCGCGGCCGCCACCTGGTCACCCTTCAGCGCGATCCGCACCTGAATGGCGGGGCCCAGGCACTCGGCCAGGTTCTGAAACCACCGGAACGGCTGAGGAGGCACACGTTGCCGCTGCCGGCTCTGTACAAACAGGTTGTAAAAAAGCCGCAGCACATCAACCGACCGGCCTTCCACGTACTTCAACTCTTCCTTGTCAGCCCGCTTGATCTTTCTTTGCACGCAGTCTTTATGAAAGCCTGAGTAGATAGCCTTCTCATCCCGGTCCAGGTCAATCGCGTGGAAGCAGTAGTTCTCATCCGCCTCCCGCCCGGATTCGAGGCCTGGAAAATCATGGCGCGGGCGGAATTCAACGTGGCTGAACTTCCCGCTCCTCTGCTCTCTGTACAATTCATCCAGCAGCACGCCAGCCATCCCGTCCTCCTCCAGCAGAGGATCGCAGTGGTCGGAGAATGGAAGCGAGACCAGCCGTTTGCCCGTCAGCCAACTACTTACGCCGCAGCACGCGACGCCGTTCGTCAAAGCTTCGCTCGGGGCCGAGGTGGTGTAGACCACCGGTTTGTAGCCGTATGTCCGCCGCAGCGCCTCCAGCCATTGCGGCCGGTGGAACACCGAGGAATAGGGGTGCCGCTCGACGAGGCTTTCCCATCGCCGGTCCTGAATTGGATTGATCTGGTAAATCATCGAGGCAGGTCGCCGCTGGCGCCGCCGAATGCCCGAAGGTTGCGAGAGCATTCAGCAGCGCCGGCGTCTAATTTTGCAAAAACATCAGTGAGCAACAGCGCCCAGGTTGACTGGCGCTGTAGGAGCCGCCGAGCCCGAATAGCAGCCTTGGGCGCTGAAATTCAGCACTCCGGTCAGATCCTTCGAAGTGTTGTCGTAACAAAGCTCCGCAGGAATGGCATACGCATGACCACCCGGACCAGGGCCGCCGGAAACGTCGGGACCAATGGCGGGCCACGGAGGAGATCCCCAGGGAGTTGTCCACCAGCCCGGTTTTGCCGAGAGAAAAAACGAGTCTGGCAGGGTCTTGCTGGATGGCACCGGATTCGAATAGCGCGAAATGCTGCTCGGCACTTCTGAAGTGTCCCAGCGCACGCTGCTGGTGGCCACATCATAATTGCCCCAGCGCAGCAGGGTGTTCGTCACGTTTGCGTCGTTGGGCACACCTGAACTGGTGCTTCCATTGCCCGACCATCCCAGGCCATAAATCGAGGTCGCATAGTTGGAACCGTCTGGCGCAACACTCTCGTAATTGTTGTGGTAGCCCGGATTGCCAAGCACGTTGCCGATGATATTGAAATACCGGCTGCCGGCATATAGGAGGATGGGGACGGTCTGGCCCGATTTCCCGGGCTCCCATCCCGTCCAGTAGTTGCGAAATGCCGTTCCGAAGTTGTGCGTTCCGTGGATGTCGTCGGCAGTGTAGCCGGCGCCCACATTGCCTTCGAACAGGTTCATGGAAGTGCCCGCGCTGTGGAACCAGGTCGCCGCCATCATCCAGTTCAACGAAACTGCATAGTAATCGTTTGTCGAAAAGTTATAAGCTGCCACATTGCCGGACGAAGGCCCGTTGTTCATAATGGGCGCCGTGATGTGCTGGAAAATATTGTTTGCGATCAGATTGTCAGAGGCCATGAAGACCTCGATGCCATAGCTCTGGGAGGCTGCGTTGAGAGTTCCGTAGAAATAACTGTCGGCGATGGTGGTGTGCGCATCCTGGTAAAGCCAGACGTGGTTGCGGTTGCCGCTGAGGGAGCGAATCCCTTTGGCCCAGCAATTGATCGCGTTAAAGAACACCATCCCGCTCATCTGGGGGCTGAGGCGGTGGTCCATCGAGAGATCTTCAATGCCGTCAGAACGGGCGTCGGTGCTGGACCACCACGCGCCCGGGCTCTGCGATGATCTCCAGTTCGGCATATAAAGACCGGGACTGATGGTTACCGTGTTCCCGCTCACCGCCTCGACCCGAACGATCTGCTCCTGAGTTCGGCCCGAACGTCCGCCGCCCGCCGGCCCTTCGGTGGTGCAAACGCCCTGGGTCTCGCAGACCCAGACGGAGCCTGTGTCGGAAGAATCATTCGCCTGGTCGAGGATCAGCATGTTTCCGGGCACCAGGCCGCTCGTCGAGCTCAGCGTAATCTGCGTCGTTCCCTGCGAATATCCGCCGGTCCAACTGGCGCTGTTCGTCGGGCCGCCGCTCCAGTTGGAATCACCTTCGATGCAGACATCGGCTTGGAATCCGTTGCAGCTCACGCTTCCCGTAAAAATAAGGAACGTCTGGTTTGCTCCGGCGCCCCGAAGCGTCACATTGCTGTGGCTGTCGAAATTGATGCCGGAAGACAAGTTATAGGTCCCCGCTTTGAGAGATACCACCTGTCCGCTTGGACAGGATGCAATGGCGCTGTTGATCTGCGAAGCGCTTGCACCGGGGCTCAGTGTGGCACACACGGTGGTACGATCTGGAATGCCTCCCTGGACGCCGGCGCTGCTCCAGTTGACCATTCTGCTGGGGGCGATTATCCCGCTCGCGCTCTGAGCTCGAAGATAAACGGGAAAGCCAATCACGACGACAAGAAACAATACGGACAGTTTACGGTCCATTTTTCCCTATGCCTCTTAGACTGTTGATTACCGGGGCACCCGCGTCGTTAAAATCATCGCAGATGTACCCGCAGCATCCACAGTATATGGACACGCAAGCTGCCCTAGCTACTGGACAGGGGAACAGAAAAAGGTCAGGGTTCCTACCAGGCTAGGAATGGCGGCCCTGCTGGTCCCGCGCATTCCAGCGGCTTCCTTCATGAAAGCTCACCAGTTCCGGCGCCTCGGCTTCCCCGGCAAAAGCGCCGTCGCGCATCATAATGCTGGCGATTCTTTCCGCCGCATGGCCGTCCCACAGCGGTGGAATTTCTCCCTGCTTTCCGGGCCGTTCGAGCACCCGGCTGATTTCTTGAGCCAGCCGCCGCGCATCCTTGCCCACCAGGATGTTGGTTCCCATTGAGACGGTCACTGGCCGCTCGGTGTTTTCTCTCACCGTGATGCACGGCACGCCCAGGTAAGTTGTTTCTTCCTGAATGCCGCCCGAATCGGTAATCACCATGGCCGCGTGCTTCTGCAATGCCAGGAATTCCAGGTACGGCAGCGGCTCCAGAAATCGGATGTGGCCATTCCCGTTGGCAGCCATCCCCAGCTCTGCCATCTTCTGGCGCGTGCGCGGATGCACCGGAAAAATAATCGGCAGTCCCCGCTCGGCTTTCTCGAGGCTCGAGATCAGTTCGGCCAGCCAGTCCATCTCATCCACATTCGAGGGCCGATGCAGCGTCACCAGTGCGTATTTCCTGGGCAGATTGGCCGGCAGGGACTCATCGGCTTCCGGCAGCATTCTGATCAGCGTGTCGATCATCACGTTGCCCACAAAAAACACCTTCTCGGAACTTACGCCTTCACGCGCCAGGTTCCGGTCGCCATCTTCCGACGGCGTGAACAGCAGGTCGCACAGTTGGTCAGTCAGCAGCCGGTTGATCTCTTCCGGCATGGTCCGATCGAATGACCGCAGTCCGGCTTCCACGTGCGCAATCCTCACCGTCAGCTTCGCGCACACCAGGGCGGCCGCCACCGTCGAGTTGACATCGCCATACACTACCACCAGGTCCGGCCTGATATCCTCCAGCACGCGCTCGAACCGTGACATGATCTGCGCGGTCTGCTGAGCGTGGCTTCCCGAGCCTACCTGTAGATTAATGTCGGGCGCCGGCATGCCCAGTTGCCGGAAAAACACTTCGGACATATTGAAGTCATAGTGCTGACCGGTGTGGACAACCATCTGCTCCACCGGGTACGCCGCGAGCGCTCGGATCACGGGCGCGGCTTTCATAAAATTGGGGCGCGCCCCCACCACATGACAGATTTGCATGGGACCTCTTATTCAGCTTGGATGTACGGCGGATTGCCGTACGGACCCTGAAAACTACGCCGATTGCGGCTGCCGGCTTTCCGACGATTTCATCGGCGAAAGCTTCTGGTACACGGCCTGGGTAATTCCCGCCACCTCGCTCCAGGAATGCCGCCGCCTCGCGTACTCGCGGATTTCCTGTTTTCGGCTGTCCAGTTCCCGGTACAGGTCGCTTTCAAAATACTTTTTGATGGCCGCGGCCAGCCCGGCCGTATCGCGCGGCATACAGACAAATCCCGTGCGGCCTTCGACAATGTCTTCCTTCAGCGAGCCCACGTCGGTCGCCACCACGGGAAGCCCGAAACTATACGCCAGGAACAGCACGCCGCTCTGGAAGATGTCCGAATAAGGCAGCGCCACAACGTCCGCTGCGGCAAAATACAAGGCGATATCATCATCAGGAATGAACTCGGCTCTCAGCGTCAGGCTTCCGCGCTCCTCGAGCCGCCGCATCACCGCCTGCACCCGCTGCCAATATTCGTCGTAGCCTCTGATCGGCTGGCCGGCCACAATCAGACGGTAACGCGGGTCCTCGGTATGAAGCTGTTCGAACGCCGCCAGCAGGTATTCGAGCCCTTTCGAGGGGCGCATGTTCCCGAAGAACAGAATAGTTTTCTCAAACCCGCTGATGCCCATCCGGTGTTTTGCCTCAGCAGCATCGAGGCTGGCGTTCGGCACGGCGTTGTTGATTCCGTAGGGAATCATGGTCACGGAGTTTGCCGCGACGCCGAATTCCGCCACCAGTTCATCCTTCATCTTTCCGGTGTGTACGAACAGATGATCGGCCAGCCGGTACTGCATCTTCAGCGACAGCCGATTCATAAGCGAATCGCGCCGCTCCCTTCGCGCCCCGTTCACGTTGTGAACCGTTACCACAATCTTTTTCCCCAGCGCCTTGTAGTACAGCATCAGAAGCATCCGGTCGAACCACTCCACCTGGTTGTTCCATAGAATGTGAAAAATCTTTGGCCGCGCGCTCGCGGCGTAGGTAATCAGCCGAGCGTAATAAGCCAGCAGCCCTGCGATTTTCTGTGGCAGCCGGCGGCCGGGTTGCCGGTATTTCCGCAGGTTCAGAAAGGTCAGCCCCTGCGTGGTGTGCATTTCCGGGCAGTCAATACCCGCGCCTCCCACTACCTCGAGGCGCACTCCGCAGGTTGCCAGCGACATCGCCAGGCCATAGGCGTAGTGCCTGTCCCTGCCGCCGGTCAGAAGAGCCGCCTCGACTGGCGTGGCGGCAAGCCTTGCCGCCTGGCTGGGTTTTGGGAGTCTTTCTGTGCTGGCATCATCTGTGGGCTGCAGGGTTGACGTAACCACTCGCTTTTCCTCTCTTGCGATTTTGAGATAGCACAGGCACTCCTGCCTGTGGCATTTTCTTGCTCTCGCTTTTCTTTAATGATCTCGCGGCGCGCCTCCGCATTTTTCACGGTCGGCTCCTAACCTGTCACGTAAGGGTCTTTGATCACCTGAATGCCCATAAATGAGAGCACGTGGCCGGCGTGCCAGGCCAGTTTGACCATAAGGCTCATAAAGCGGTGGTGCCCCGCCAGCGCCGCAAACGGCAGCAGCACAGCGTATGCTGGAAGCGCGATCAGCGACTTTGCAAGCTCGCTCATGCCAAAGTTCTGCTGCAGCCGGTTCAGGCTGCCTTGCAGCAGGCTCCTCTTCAGGATGAATGACCGCTTCCACCGGGTTGGAGGAACAATCTCGTAAACCACGGCCTCCCGGCACCACACGAACGAATGTCCGGCCTCGACCATTCTTGTGAAAAAGTCCTTGTCCTCGCCTGCCCGAAACTCGCGCCGGAAAGGTTCTGGCTGGCCCGCAAAGACCCCTTTCCTCAGCAGAGCGTTGTTCACCCGCCCTTGCGTTCCCGCGATCATCAAACCCGTCGCGTACGATGGTCTCTGCCAGAACTGGCCTTTCTCAATCCATTTCGGCGGCTGCTCGTCAAAGTAGCGATTCACCGGCCCCACCACTCCGGCAACATGATATTGATGGCACGCGCGCAGCAGGTTCAGCAGCCAGTCCTCCGCCGCGAACTCGTCGTCGTCGATAAAGGCCACGTAGTCCCCGCTGGCGTTGGCCACTGCCCGGTTTCGCGCCATCGGGATGTTCTGCTCAGGCTCGGCGCAGAAGCTGATACGGATAGGGGATCTGGCTGCAAATCCGGAGACCTCGGCTTCCGCCGATCGCTGCTTGTCGTTATCCACAACCACAATCGAGTAGGTAAACAGACCATCGGTAATCTGGCTGTTCAGGCTTTCCAGCAGCCGCCGTAGAAGCTGAGGCCGCTTGTAGGTGCAGATGCAAACGCAGATGTGTTCCGCCCTGGCGGGATGCGGCACCCCGTGATCACCAACATGCGTGGCCGCTGCCAGCGCTGGTGTACTCACTTCAAACTACCTCCCGCCCGCCTCAGGAACTTTTTCGCCGGCCATCCTGACCGCGGCGCCCGCCCGGATGCCTGCCGCAACCGGAGCCCGCGCTCGCGAACGGCGCAGCAGGAGCATGTCGGGCAAAAGCTTCACTAACTGCTGGACGGGCTCAAGGCTGCGGAACAGGCCCACCACGGCGGCGAGATAGAGCGCGCTGAACAGAACAGAAACCCCCGTCATTCGCGCCAGCGCGTCGCCAATCGCATCACCCGTCCCGAAAGGATGCGAATGCCACACCAGCCAGGCGCTTGCCGAGCCCGCCAGTACCGACGCGGCAATGTACCGCCAGATGGTTTCTACCACCGGCCCGATGCCGAACCCAATGGGCTTTCCGGCGTACCAGAACGAGGGAAGCATCAGCACCCAGAATGACGCTGTCCACGCCATGGCGATTCCAACCGGTCCCCAGGGCAGCCCCAGAATGAACAGCAGCGCCGTCACGCCAAACTCGATCAGGCCCCACCGCAACCAGCGGTTCGCTGTCCCAATCGAGAGATGGATCCAGCCGTGGGTGTAATAGAGCAGCATCACGCCAATGCCTGGCCCGAAGTAGACGAAGATCTGGCCCGCCTCTTCCCAGCCCGGTCCCAGCACTACCCGGATCAGGTCTTTGCCCACCAGGCAGAGGTCGGCGCCCACTCCCATTCCCACAAAGGCCAGCAGCGCCAGCGAGCGCAGGAAATATTTCCGGTACTGCAGCGCGTCGTCTTTCAGCCGGCTCAGGGCGGCGACGGCAACCACGGCCAGCGGTGAGACGAGCTGGTTGGAAGAGAGTGCAAACAGGTCATAAGCTTTTTTGTAGAAGCCCAGCGGCCCCGCACCGAAGCGCCAGCCCACCAGCACGTTGTCCATGTTGCGGGCAAAGTAGTTGACGGTGAAATGGCCGTAGACGTCGATGGCGTAGCGCACCAGCTTGCCGGTTCCGGCGGCGCGGCGCGGCAGCCCGGGCGCCCACGGGCAAAGGAAGAAGGCCCCGGCAGTGGTGCTGAGCGGCAGCGCCACCGTCCCCACCACCAGCGCCCAGTAGCCCCATCCCATCCAGGCCAGGATAATCGATACGGCAACCGAAACGCCGCGGGCCACAATGTTGTTGACGGCAATTGCCGGAAATTCCATGGCGCGTTTCAGCAGCGCCAGGTGCAGCACTGAGGCGCCGGTAATGAAAATGGTGAGTGAAACTCCGATGCTCACCATGGTCACGCGCTGGTCGCCGTAAAACCACGCCAGCAGCGAACCCGCACCTGCAAAGGCGATCGTCAGCAGCAGGCTTACGCCCAGATTGATCCAGAACAGGTTGCTGGCCAGCGCCCGGTTGATCTCCTCGGTCTGGACCACCGCCTCGGTAAACCCGTTCAGCCCGAAGTTCATGACCAGCAGGCTGAAGGTGGTCACCATCGCCACAATGCCAAAGTCCATGGGAGTCAGCAGGCGCGCCAGCACCACCGTCGCCACCATCTGGACTCCCAGGGCAATGCCTTGGGCCGTTACGGAGGCTCCGGCGCCGCGCACCGCAAGGCGGCGAAGCTCATCGTGCCCGCCGGCCACCGGATGGAACGTTCCCTGTTGGTCAAACGGCCTCAAAAGGACCTCGCAAGAGCCTGTTCATCGCCTTCCGCAAACACCACGGGAACCAGCGCCTGCGATTCCTCGAGCGGCAGTTCCACCTCCTCGTGGGCTGTTTCCGGCACCGCGATGATGGCCAGCAGCAGAAAAATCCACATGGGATCGAGCATCCTGAATCCTGCTTCCGCAAGGTTGTAGGCTGCGGCGGCGGCAAAATATGCCAGCCGCAGGCCGCCGGCCATCGGGTCGCGCCGGTAGACGTTAATCAGGTGCCGGTAGCCCATCACCAGCAGATTGGCCAGCAGCGCCACTCCCACCCATCCCAGGTTGAGGTAAACCTCCAGGTAGCCGTTGTGCGCTTCGTTGGGCTGGA
The DNA here is from genome assembly GCA_036278995.1 of Terriglobia bacterium. Classification (GTDB taxonomy): domain Bacteria; phylum Acidobacteriota; class Terriglobia; order UBA7540; family UBA7540; genus SCRD01. The sequence goes on from DASUJZ010000083.1 coordinate 99,735, forward strand.
AGGGGAAGATGTTCCACAGATGCTCCAGCCGGCCGCCCAGCCAGAAACTCTCGAATCCCGTGCCCAGCCACGGGTGTGTGTCCATGGCAGTCAGGGTCTTCCAGAGGTCGGTTCTCCCGGTCAGCGTGGCGTTTCGTCCAAACGCTTGGATGATGGATGTAAAGATTTCCGGGAACACAAAAACCACCGCGGCGGCGGTTAGCATGGCTGCCACCGCAACGTGAACGTTGGAAGGCTTGTGCGTGCCCGGCAGGGTCACCATGATGATCAGCGTTGCTCCCGTCACAAAGCAGAACAGCGGGGTTATCGAATTGGCCTCCGCAAAGAGCCAGGCAATGCATGCCAGCGCCGCTCCGAGCGCCAGCAGTTGGCGGTTTCGGCGCCGCTCGCCGTGAATCGCCTTGATAAACAGCCACACGCAGCCGAGCCCTGCCACCAGGCAGATCACTCCCAGCATGTTCTTGTTGGTGGTGACGCCGGTGAAGGTGTAATCGCCGTCTTCAAGGCTGTAGATGCGCCCGATGTTGGGATAAAACTCGATCAGGAGGATCGAGAGCGGCATCAAAATAAATGCCACCCGCGTAATGATCCGCTTCACCGCTTCCACCCGGTTTCGGTCGGTGAGAATAATGAGCACCATCACCAGGTCGCCAATTGCCTTGAACCACCTCTTCAGCGCCAGTTCAGGCGTGGCGGACCAGAAGGCGCTGAGAGCGCAATAACCGAAAAAGGCCAGCAGCGGCCAGTTCATTTTCAGCAGCCGAACCACCCGGCGCGACCGGCACATCAGGATGATGATCCCCAGCATCAGCAGGCCGGTAAGCAGCATGCGGTCGAGCGGGCTGCCTTCCCCTGCGTCGCTCGCGGTCCGCAACAGGTTGGTGGGGTCCTCGAACCACTGGGTCACCATCCGCGATCCTGCCAGCAGGATCCAGACGGTGGGTATCCAGAGCGACGGCGAAGTCTTCGCCTTCGGGTCCCAGTAAAGCGCGAACAGCGCCAGGATCCCAAACCCGACAGCAAGTGTGGCCATGGAACTCATAAAGGTCAGCGTTGCGCGTCCGGCAAAAACTCGCCTAATGCCGGTCGATGAATTGGCGGTGCAGAAGCTCCAGAGTCAGCAGCGTGTGCAGCTCCAGCGTGTAGTTGCGGTCTCCCTTGAGGTGGCCGCGCACCACCGCTTCGAGTTGCTTCCTTTCCACGTACGGTCGGGCAAGGCTGCGCGAATCCAGCAGCACTTCCCGAACGTAATTTGAGAGGCCGTCCCGGTACCAGAGCCGGAAGTGGGCGAATTTGTGCCGGCCCAGGAATAGCCGTTCGAAGTGCAGCGGCGAGAAGAAATGATCGATGCTTGCCAGCCACTGCGGCATGCCGTAGTCGTAAGCGTATTCCGCCTTGAAGGTGAACTCGTGGAAGCGGCGCGCCGGCATGGTGATTGCCCGCGATTTCAGCCCGTTCACCCCGCGGTCGCTGGGCACGCGCCCCAGCGCCGGATTGCCGTCGCAGATCATTCGCCAGCGCACGTCGCGCGTCATGTCCAGCACTTTCGGCTCGCGGTAAACCACCCGGACGAAGTCATTGTCCAGATAGGGTGAGCGAACGCTCAACTGGCTCTGCTCGAGCGCCAGAACTCCGTAGTGCCACCACGGCGACTGCAGAAAAGCGGCGAAGGTGACGGGATGCCGCCGGCGAAGCCCCGCATAAGTCGTCCGGGCCTGCTTGATGCTGGCGCTCAGTTCCGGCTGGAACAAGCCGGGCATCGGGTCCACCGGCTTGAACATTGGAACCTGGGTAAGCACCTCGCTGCCGTAAGTGCCGGCCACTCGCACAGGCGCGATCTTGCGCACTTTTTCGCTGACGTAGAGGTCAGCGGCGCGGTTCACGTGTATGCTGCCGTCGCTCAGGTAAACGCTGCGCTCCGCGTAGTGCGGAAACTGTGAAAGGAAGTCCCTGCCGACTTCGACCACGCTGTGCGATTGATGGCAGATGTCCGCCACCTCCCGCGCCACCTGGACGTCGCGGCAGTCGCGGAACATTCCTCCGTAGGTGTAGCAGGGCAGCGAGCCGGGCTCAGCCTTTCGCCAGGCCATAATCACTCGCGTGTCCATTCCGCCGGTGAGAGAAACGCCAACCTGCTGCCGTCCGTTGAAGTAGCGGCCCAGGTTGCGCGAGAAGGCTTCCCGCAGTTGCTGATAATATTCCTCGGCGCTCAGTGGAGACTGCTCTTCCCATTGGCGCGTATCAAAGTAAAAGCGCTTTTGAGGCGCCGGCCCGTTCCGGAATTCCCAGGCGGCGCCGCCCGGCACCAGGCCGATGCCGGCGAACATCGTTCGGTTCTCTAGCGGGCAACTGCAGGACACAAACTCTGCAACCCCCTGGACGTCCAGCTTGCGCAGCTCCGGCCGCACCGCCAGGATCGCTTTCGCTTCTGCGGCAAAATAGAAAGTCTCCGGAGTTTCATGGAACGCAAGCCGCTGCATCCCGTAGCGGTCGTTAAAGAGCACCGCCTTCGCCTGCCGCCGGTCAATCAGGAGCCCGTGGAACCTGCCGTTCAAGCCCGCCGGAAACTCAGGGTCTTCTTCATAAAGGTGGACCAGGTACGAAGGTCCCTTCGCCTCCACCTGGTGGCCGCGGCTCTTGAGACGGGCGGCCGTTCCCGGTTCCGGGTACTCTTCGCCCGCAAATACCAGAGCAACGTCCTGCGTCTCATTTATTAAGGGCTGGCCGTCAGAAAACGAATTCTTCTGTACGGCCCAGCCTACATAGACGCCCAGCGACTCTTCAATCCAGGTTCCCGTGACGTAGAAGGACTCGTGCTTGATCGCCTGCAGCATCCGGTCGAGCTGCGGCTCAGCGCTTTCGCGCGGCATTTTTGTGATAAAACCAACTATTCCAGGCATAAGTGTTTTGGGTAAAACTCTGGGAGTTCGGTGGCTTGTCCTTGGATTTCGGCGGCTTGCCGCCGCCTTACTGTCACCCTGATCCCGCGAAGCGGGAGAGGGATCACAGCAGTTCACTCAGGGGGAGGTTTTCAACGGGCCGCTAGCCATTCTCCTGGCCGGCAAATCGTCTTGCGTACCAGAAACTGCGGATCTTGCGGTATTGCACCACCGCCGGGGCCGGCACCAGGTCCAGCAGGCTGCGATGGAGCCCCAGCCGCAGCGCAGCGCGCCCCTTTAGTGTCAGCGGAGCGTAGTATCTCGGGATTTCAACCTTCTCGAACCCGTTGTGCTTCTTGAAGTCGGCCAGGGTGTCGCCCTCCCGCTTGCCGTAGGAAAAATTCGCGTACCACAGATGATGGATGCCCCGCTCAGCGCACGACCGCACAGCCTGCGCCACCAGCGCATTGGTCGGCGCCCGGTCCCGCTGCCGTTGCATGGCAACAATGTGCATCACGCCGGCTTGGGTCCGCTTTTCGTCGGTCACAAGCTTGATGAACCCGATCATCTCGTCCTCGAAAAACGCTCCGATAAAGATGCTCTGGTCGAGGTAGGTTGCCGTCAGGCCGTGGACCGTCTCGAGGTCCTTGCCGTAATGCCGGAATGGCCTGCCCTGCCGGATGGGCGACTCGTTGTAAATGGCGTGGATTCCGCGAATCAGGGCGTCGTCGAATGGCATCTCTCGGGCGGTAACGCCCTTCCTCTCAGCCTTCCGAATCATGTTCCGTGTCTTGTTGTTTACCTGGTTTGCGGTCCAGTCGTCATACGTCGTAATGGGAAGCACGGCAAAGTTGTCCCACTCCATCGGATAGCGGAATTCGGGCGAGCGGCTGGAAACCCTCTGGATGAATGTCAAAAGGTCCGCGCGCCGCCGGGAGGTGCGCAGCGATGCCATCGTCGCCTCAGGGTCGTCCAGAAACTGATAGCCTTCGGCGTCGAGGTAGGCGATGCGAATCAGCTTTCCGCGAAATACGACGTCTTTGCCGCAAACAACCATGGGTCAGTAACCTCTCCTGAGGGTGAATGTCCCGCTTGGGCGCTGAGGCCTGCCGGCTCCTAATCGATGCGCTTCCTGCTTTGGCTAGGGCCTCAGCCGCCAACCGCCGCGCCCGCGCTGGCCGTTCCCTCTCTAGCTTCTAAATGTAGCCTAGTTTAGCCGCCCCTGAGGGCGCTTTTGAGACGTATGGGATTTTGAGCCTTCAAAAATTGTAATTTTGTAAGTCATTGATAATAAACAGATTGATAAAATTTCAAGTTCCTCAAAAATCCTTAAAAATAGAATTGTGTTCAATTCCTGCGCATCGCGTAAAAGTTACATTTTCACGCCGCCAGCATTTTGAACTTAATGCTTCGCGCACCCGTTCCGCGCCAGATAGCACGATGCAATCCGCTGCTCCCCGATGTGGCGGAAGATCTCACCTCCCGCCAAAAAGCGAAACTCTCCCTCGTTCGCCGGATGCGTTTCTACTTCAACCACCGACTGACTGGACATCGAGAAGACCTGCTGCAATCGGCTCACGGGCTCGAGTGGGACCAGCGAAAAGAAGTAGTCGGTGACGCGGTGGCGGCGCTCCAGCCTGCGGTCGACAATCTTCCGGTAAAGGCGGTTCCACAGGCTCTTCTCGCCGGCTTGAAAGGAGAAGTTCCGCCGCACGATCGTTCCAGCCGGCAGCAGTCGTCCCCAAAGCACGTTGCTGCAAAGGTGCATGTGATGGTGGCCGTCAATCCGTTCGGGCTCTGTTCCGTAGAGTCGGCAATACTCTTCCACCTGGGCCTTCACCACGTAGTCGAAAGATCCGGCAAGCGCAGGATTGAAGAGGACCTGCGCGAAACGGCTCCTACGCAGGTAAGCAGCGAGTTTTCGCTGGTGCTCCGCAAGGCCGTCAGGACATCTCGGCGAGGAAAACGGAGTCGTAAGGTTGAGGTGAAGGCCGGCATCGATCCCTCGAACTCGCGCGATCCCGGCGGCCCGCTCTGAATCCTGCATAAACACCATCGCACTGACAGACGAAACCGCCCCGCGAAGAACACACTCCAGCGTGCGATCGGTGGAGAGATGGTCACATCCCCAGTCGTCAGCGTTCACGATGAGGAACCCGGCACCGATTCCTCCGGTACTCCGGGATTCCCACACCTTCGAAGAGCCCTCGCTGATCGATGACACGATGCCTTCCGATACCGCATCGTTTCTGCGACGTGTTAACGTGGCTTCTTCCTGGGAGTTCATCGGTTGTTGTACTTCCCTCGGGCCGAGTGCGCTGCCGGCATTTGGCAATTCGGTGGCCAGCCGGGGTCCATCAATCAAATTGCAGGCGGCCATGAACAACTCTGGCAAAGAATCCCTTTAACCTGCCCATCTGGTGCCTGTGACGAAGTTCAATCAGCTCTTGCGGCATAGTCCGTTCCACCCCCCGCAGCAGGTCCCAGAAATACGCAGACATCATCAAGGCCCCGCCTATAACGAATGGCTTGCGCCGCATCTGGTAAACGCAACGGAAAACTTCCCAGACGGGGTGGCTGCCGAGCAGGTAATCCTTGTGACCGGTATTGAATCTTGCGCGGCAGCCGGCGTATTGCGCGCTTCCCATCTTGCGATGATGCACATAAGACTTCTCGGTGAACGTCCTCGTCAGCCAACCTTTGGCCCGCGCGCTCAATACCGCGGTCACGTCAATCCCGCCGGACTTTAACGGCACGTAGCCTCCGATTTCTTCAAAGCACGCGCGACGAAACACCTGGCAGGCGCCTGACACGTGGTCGACGCTGCTGAATCGAAAATCGTAGGTTGCTTCCCCTTCCCAAAAGCGTGTACCTACAAGGCCCAGCCTGTCTTCTTTGGCCAACTCGCCCAGCAGAAACGCGAAGTAGCCTTCCTCAAAAGAGATGTCACCGTCCATGCAGACAATTGCCCCGTAATCCAAACCCTTCACGAGTGCCCAACCGGCGTTGAAAGCATGAACCTTCCCGGCAAAATCGCGTTCGCTGCGCTCCGGCATTCTCATCAGGTCAATCCAGGGATATTCCGCCGAGTACCGGCTGACGATCTCATCGGTGCCGTCGGTCGAGCCGTCACTCACAATCACCCACTTCAGCGGCTTCACGGTCTGCGCCACCATCGAGTTCAGCGTGAGTTCGATGAACTGCGCTTCATTCCGCGCCGGAGTGATCACCACGTAGGCAGGAAAATCCGCCATAACTAAACCTCGATGGAAGCGGCCGCCGGAAAGCCCTGCGGGGGCCCGGCGGGTTCACCTGATTTGGACAGCAGCGTGGCCATGGCCAGAAGCATCCATGCCTGGGACCACCTGGTATAGGAGATGCGGTTCGTGCAATAGCGGAGCACCCGGTAATAGAAGAAGCCCTGCGCGTCCCACATGTGGCGCATGGCCCACTCGAATACCAACCGTACCAGGTCCATACAACCGGAATCGAGATCTTCAAGCTCCACCAGTGTGATGATGGCCTGCGCCACGCAGTGAATATCGATGGGATAAGTGCGGTTATGGAAATATCGGACTGCGCCATCCTCACAGAAGAAGTGCGACCGGTAAAAATCGAGGCCGCGCCGGAGACACGGTTCGAACTCGTCGGTGCCGGCGTAGCGCCCAATCGATCGCAAGGCGCAAAGGTTGAACCCGGTGTGGAAATTATCAATCCAGTGCTGAGACGGCAATTCTCCGTAGGTCCACGAGCCATCGGAAAACTGCATTGCGGCCGAATAGCGTGCGGCGGTTAGGGCAGGACCCAGAAACCGCTTTTCGCCTGTGTGACGATATATCCGGCACAATAACGCTGCGGCAAGAAAATTGGCGTTATAGACCTGGACGCGGTACTCAGATCGCGGATAACTGAATCCGGCTACCGCCGATCCCCGTGTCCAGTAGAGGTCGTTCAGGATATATTCGGCGGCGCTGGAAGCCATCTCCAGGCATTGCGCGTCGTGAGAAGTTTCATATACGTCGAGAAGCGCGTTCGCCGCGAATGTCGTGCAGACCAGGTTCGGCGCCCATCTGGGAACGATGTCTTTACGCATTTGCCATGGGAAACTATATCCCCAGCACCAGTAATCGGTGCCTTTAGAGCGCAGCGCAATCAGTCTTTCAATCATTAACTGGGACGGGCCCTCCGTATCCACAATGTTGGAGCCTGATAACCTGACACACGCCGAAAGGAAGAGCCCCATCGCCTTCGGGTTCTGGGCCTTTTCAACCAGCAGCAGAGGCCGGAGGTTAATTGGGCTTCTTTTTAAAGCCTGCGTCAGCACCAGCCGCGGAAGGCGGGAATGGAGGAAGGGCAGAATCCTATAGACCCTGCTGTTCAGAGCGTCGTACGGATCGTAGCCTGCCCAGTCCGTGGCGCGGCAGTAATCCACAAGCTTACGGACTGCATCTTCGCACTGGGCCCTTATCGCCAGGCACTCTTGTATGGATTGGGTTGCCAGGATGGTAGAAACCATGGTCTATTTCCAGTAGCTAAGCTGATTCTGAAGTTCGAGGATCAATTCGACAGGGACATCCGGCCTGCCCCGAAAGGCGCAGCGGCCAGGCTCATGCTGCCACTTTTGGGCTGAGCCTTCCCGTCTCGACGATTGCGACGAGGTTGTCAACAATCATTCTTAATGTGTGGGATTGGAGGGTGGCGGGAGTCCGTGTTTTTCGATTCTTCGGTACCACAATCTTCTCGCGGACATCTGAAGCATTTTCCAGGAGAACCAAACGGCCACTTTGCGCCAGATAGCGGTCTACGGCTCCAATCTTGCCCCGGAATACGCTGTAAACAGGCACGCCCAGGGCCGCAGCCTCACGGTTCATCGTGCCTCCGCCGCTGATCGCAAGATCGGAACTCCACAAGAGATTCAGGCCGTCCACGGCGCGCTCAGGAATCATTATTTTGCCTGCTGCGAAAAGCTCAGGCCAAAGCGCCCTTGCGACCGTACCTTGTTTTGCATTTCGCGGCAGAAGAACGATCCTGGCACGATCCTGCTGAGCCACAAAGTCGATGGCCGCGCGAAAGACCTCGTCACTTTCAGGAGTGTAATAATGGGCCTCATCGGCCGGCGGACGAGCGGTTACGACAAAGTCGTCTTCCTTCAAACCCAGGCGACTCCGCAACCCGGGGTCTGGCTTGAACCCGGGAACATAAACGTCCTCTTTGATCCCCTCATATTTGAAGACCCTGCGGGTGTCGAGGTGAATTGCCGAATCCGGAATGACCGCCGGAACCATGACCCAATCTGGCCGAAGCTGTCCAAGCCCCTTCGTAAATTCGTAATCCCAAAGAGACAACGATGGAATCCCCAGGAGCGTCGCGGCGATTGTCTGCCCACGAGAGCCGTGAGCCACTGCAAGGCGCACCTTTTCACCCCGAAGCAGCGAAGCAAGCTGCAGGCCACGAATGCAGGTCCCGGCGACCTTTGCCATTTTGTGCTTTCCATAGTGGTGCCCGACGAACTTGCAGGGCAACTTGAAGAGGCTGACTAGATCACGGACCTGAAAGCAATCCCGCGCGGTCAACACAACCGGATACCCAAGCGCTTCAAGTTCCTTGATAATGGGTACAAAGAATGGCACGTGCGGAGAGTTGTCGAGGTCGATCCAGATTTTGTCCCGTTGCCTGACCTGACTTGCCGACTTGGGCTGCATTTGCGGGTCCCTCCAATGATGATGAGTTTCCATTTCAGACTGCGTAAAAATTCCAGTTTCAAGTCGGGATACGGAAATGCCTGACCTGACGAAAGGATATTTAGAAACTGAGTTCCGCGAGTGTCGGCCGGAGGCTGGTTCGTGGCGAGGCCGTAAAGGTCTTCCGCGGATTGCAAGCGAATCCGGCCGAGCGGAAAGCTTGCTAGGCGGCAGCTTCGCGGGCCTCGTCACCGGATAGCCCGCCGATGAATTCGCGCAGTTCGGCGGCAACCAGCTTCTGCTGCTCGCTTGTGATTCCCGGGAACATTGGGAGCGAGAGGATCTCATCGGCTGCGGCCTCGGCCACTGGGAAATCTCCGGCTTTGTAACAGAGACGGCTGTAGGCCTTCTGAAGGTGCAGAGGGATGGGGTAGTGAATCCCGGTCCCAATACCCGCCTCGGAGAGGAAGTCGATCGCGTCAGCGCGTTCCGGCATTCGCACGACGAAAAGGTGGTAGACGGCCCTGGACCACTCCGCCTCGTAGGGCAGGACAAGCCCTTCAATGTCGCCGCCGATCAATTCACGATAACGCGCGACGGCCTCGCGGCGTTGCTCGTTCCAACCGGAGAGCAGCCTGAGCTTGATGCGCAGGATGCCAGCCTGTATTGAATGCAGCCTGCCGTTATAGCCTTCGATGTCGTGGTAATACTTTTTGGGCTGGCCGTGATCGCGCAGCATGCGGACTTTGCGGGCCAGATCGGGATCATTCGTCGTAACAGCTCCGCCCTCACCGCAGGCGCCCAGATTCTTGCCCGGGTAGAAACTAAAAGCTGCCGCACACCCCATTGATCCTACACTTCTCCACTGCTTCATCTTTCGAGAGAAGTACTGGGCCCCGTGGGCCTGGCAGGCATCCTCAATCACTATCAGACCGTAATTTTCCGCCAACTCAAGGATCGGGTCCATGTCGGCGGGCTGGCCATAGAGATGGACCGGGATGATGGCCTTCACGACATTTCCCGTGGCGAAATCAAACAGGCGGCCGCTCGCACGGTCGACAAAGCACTTGTTCGCCAGATAGTCTTCCAGCCGGGCGGGGTCCAGGTTGTAAGTCTTCGAATCGACATCGACAAACCTCGGCAGAGCTCCCGACTGTGAGATTGCTTCCGCTGTGGCAATAAAGGTATTAGGCACGGTCACGACGGCGTCACCGTGGCCGACACCTGCGGCGATAAGGGCAAACCTGAGCGCATCCGTGCCGCTGTTGACGCCCACGGAATGATCCACACCGCAAAACTGAGCGAATTCACTTTCAAACTGTTCAACTTCGGGGCCACCCACAAACCCCGAGGTTTTCAGTGCTCGCCTGAACACCGCCACGAGCTCTTCTTCAACTTCCGCGTGCAAACTATTCAAATCGAGAAACGGTACCTTATTGGCCGTGCCCATTCTGTCCTCCCATTGCTATTGATCTCAAAAACCGTGCAGGACTGCCCACCACGATGGTGTTGGCGGGTACGTCTTTGGTCACGACGGCTCCGGCGCCAACAATGGCGTTTTCTCCGACCGTCACATTTGCGAGAATCGTCGAGCCTGAACCGATTGACGCTCCCCGCTTGATCCAGGTTCGCTCAACCTTCCAGTCGTTTTCTGTTTGCAGCGTTCCATCCGGATTTGCGGCCCGCGGATAACTATCGTTGATAAAAGTCACGCCATGCCCGACAAACACGTAATCCTCGATGGTCACGCCTTCGCAGACAAAGGTGTGGCTCGAAATCTTGCAGCGCCTTCCGATCCTGGCGTTCTTCTGGACTTCAACAAAGGCGCCTATCTTCGTTTCGTCGCCGATCTCGCAGCCGTAAAGGTTGACAAATTTGGAAAGCTTGACGCCCGAGCCGAGCTTGACATCAGGGGAAATGCAGACGAACTCGTTCATAGATAAACGGCCTTTCCTTTATTTTTCAGCGATGTCTCTGCCGCCTCGAGCATCCTGACAACCCTCAGGCCGGCCTCTCCGTCATTAAAGGGAGTTTCATCGCTCTCGATGCATTTGATGAAATAGGACAGCTCCGAGCGAAGGGCCTCACACTGCTCGAGCTTGGGCGCCCACATATCGCCCGACCGATAGCTCACCAGCAGGTTGTAAACCCCTTCGTGGTTGCCCATCTCCACCCCCTTGTCGTAAACCTTGATCTTTTCGTCCGCCTCGAGATCGTTCCAGACCAGCATTCTCTTTTCTCCGCCAATCAGAGTGGTCCGGACTTTCACGGGCGAAAGCCAGTTCACGTTTACATGCGCGATCACGTTTCCCGGGAAATAGATCGTAATGAAAGCAACATCCTCAAAGCCGTTGAGGTGCTGCTCACCCGTCGCGATTATGGCCTCCGGATTCTTTCTGATCAGGTGATCCAGAATGGAGAGGTCATGGGGAGCAAGGTCCCAGACAACATTGACGTCGTGCTGGAACAGTCCCAGGTTGACCCTCATTGAATCGTAATAGTAAAGAGTTCCCAGGGTTCCCTGGTCGATCAACTCTCGGATTTTTCGGACGGCGCCCGTAAAGAGGAACGTGTGATCCACCATGATTTTCAGATTTTTCTTCTGGGCAATCTCGATGAGTTCCTCGGCCTCAGCCACCGTGCGAGTAAACGGCTTCTCCACAAACACATGCTTCCCGTTTTCCAGGGCCGCCTTGGCTAGCGAATGGTGAGTCCAAACCGGCGAAACCACCGCCACAGCGTCAATGTCAGGTGAGCTGACAAGCTCCTGCGCGTTGGCCAGCAGCCGCGTGCCGTGATTGATTGACTCCGCGCGCCGCAGCGCCGCAGGGTTCTTGTCGCAGATCCCGACGACCCTTGCTCCTGCGAGGCTCAGCAGGTTCCTGACAACATTCGGTCCCCAATAGCCGTAACCAATTACTCCAACTCCAACCACGTTGCACCCCCGTTCTGTCCGAACCGACTCAACCGAGGAAAACTCAAGGGAGCCTCCCGCCAATTTTTCGGCTCATTCAAACTTTCTCTCATCAGACAGGCTTCGATTTTCTGCGTTCACTGGAACACCAGACGCAGTTAGCTTGGAACCTTTGAGTTATCCATTCAATTGGAAGGATTGCCTTTAGTAGGCGCCATCGCCAGAGATCATGGCGAGCGGCGTCTCGACCAGAATCTTCAAGTCGAGCCATACCGACCACTGTTTCGCATACTGCAAATCAAGCCTAACCATGTCGTTAAACGTTGTGCGGCTGCGCCCCTTAACCTGCCACAAACCCGTTAGGCCGGGTTTGACCTCGAGAATCCGCCGCCGGTGCCAGATGTCGTAATATTCAACCTCGTAGGGAATCGGAGGGCGCGGGCCCACCAGCGACATATCGCCGATCAGGACGTTCCAGAACTGCGGCAACTCATCCAAGCTGGTCTTCCTGAGAAGTTTCCCGATTCGAGTGATGCGCGGATCATCTGTGATCTTGTAAATCGGAGCCTGACCCGGAGAATTCATCTCTCCGGAGATAAATCTCTGGATAAATTCCTTGTGTACTGTCCCGTCGTTGCTGGCGCGCATGGTCCGGAACTTTAGAAAAGTAAATGGAACCCCGCGATAACCCACCCGCGACTGGCGGAATAGAATGGGCCCTTTGGACGTAAACTTGATGAGCAGGGCAATGACCGCCATGGGCAGGCTAAGCGCCAGGAGAGCTGTCGCGCTTCCGATGATGTCCAGACCCCTCTTGACAATGCGGTTCAATTTCTTATCCGAGTCCTTTTCACGCAGGTCACGGTACAGCCCTGACCAATCATCCCAGTTGGAGGCGCTGTCCGGCTGCAGATACATCCGGATATCGATGCGCTCAACCTCGCGGATTTCCAGGCGGCTCGAAAGGGCAGAGGTAACCTTTGCGCGGATGATGTCGCTGACCGGCACGGGCCCGTCAGGCTTAACTTCAATGAAGATGATGCCGAGAACAGTCCCTTGCAAATACCATCCGCGGATGTCCGACTCGCGCGAAGCTGAAGACACTGCCGCCCAGACATTCGCGATGATCTTTCCGCTGTTGCCGTTCCCGAGGACATTCCGCAGGTCGAGGAGCATCAGCAGGAAGGGCTTGCGAGACCGTTCCGCCCTTCTCCTCTCCAGGCAAAGAAGCTCCCCGAATTGTGTTTCATTTGGAATCGGCGCATCGCCAATGGCCGGAAGAATCTCGGGCAATGACGGAGTCGCGTCCACAGCAGTCCATTGATTGCGCATAGCACGAAGTGGCATAGGTCTCACCTAGGAAAAAGAGCTTTGATCTTCGAATTCAACGCGGAACAGCGGACACTTGCTTCACAGATGGCAGGAGGACGTTCAAACCAAGCATCAGATTTGCAGGTGTGTAGCTCCGCCCTCTGAGTCACACCGTCTGTGCCCCCATGCAAATCGCTGGAAACGTGCCCTTTTAAATCCGCGAGGTCTTGCTGAAACCCGTTACACTGAGTCGCGGGTCACGTTCGGTCGGACACAACCTGCTCCACCAAGCCAGCCTGTAAAAGCCCGTTTGCGCCGATCACCCGCAACTTCATCGCGCCTAACGTCTCGCCACCGGCGAGCCCAGACCGCCGATCGGAGTCAATAATCTATCCGACTACCCGCTTCTCGTAGGGAGTTCGGTCGGAACTCTCCTCGCCCTCGGTGCTAGTGCTGCCATAGCCATAGGAGTCGTAGCCGTAGTAGTCCTCCATGGCTCGCACATCCATGCTGTTGAGGACCACACCGATCACATTGTTCAATTGCTTGCGCGCTCTGATGACATAGTCACGGGGCGCCATACCGCTGCGAACCACCATGAGAGTGCCGTCAGCCATGCCGGCCAGAATGCGCGCGTCCATCAGGTTAGGCATTAACGCCGGAGAGTCAATGACGAGGTAATCGTATTCCTCGAGCAGCTCGCTGACCAGGACCCTCATTCGCGTCGAGGAAAGCAGCGCAATCGGATTCTTCGCCGAGCGCCCAGCGGGCAACGTGTCAAGTCCTGGCGAGAGGCCCGGCAGGACGCAGGGAGCCCACTCGCTCATTCCTCCCAGGTAACCTGAGAGTCCGCGAATGTTCCTGAACCCGAGCGCCCGATGAACGGCGGGACGACGGAGGTCGGCGTCAACGAGAATGACGCGGCTTCCCTGCTGTGCCAGCGCGATCGCCAGGTTCACCGAGACCGTGGTTTTTCCCTCGCCCGGCTGAGAGCTGGTGACAACGATGCTTCGGAGCACTCTCTTGCGTCCGGCGGCTTCGAGCATAACGGAACTTCCGAGGGTGCGGAAAGCTTCCACCAGCGGTGAGTATTTCTGCTGAACTTGCTTGTCAATCCGGTACCACGGTGTTTCGGCCTTGGACATCTGCGTCGTATCGAGAATGCCAGGGAGCAACAGGCCGTGGCCGTTATCATGGTTCCCGTCCACAACCAATTCGGAGAGAGAACCCACTGCCGGAATCATCGCCAGAGCCGGCAGACCCAGGAAGCGGTCAACCTCCTCCACGGTCTTCAAGGTGGTGTCAAAGTGCGTCCGCAAGAAAGCAATTCCAAGACCCAGCCCCAGCCCCAAAATCAGACCGAGCGCCAGATTGAACAAAATCTTCGGCTTGACGGGCAGGAATTGCGGGACAGCGCGGTCCACAACATTAACGTTGTTTGATTTGATGCGGGCAACCAGGCTGGCCTCTTTCACTTTTTGCAGAATGCTTTCGTACAGCGAATTGTCGGAATCGGCGTTGCGCTTCAAAATATTGTATTGTGTGGACTTGTCGGCCACCGAAACGGCTGCGTTTTTCTGTTCCTGAAATGACCGTGCCAGAAGCGCTTCCCGCCGCACGGATGCCAGGTAATCGTTGGTGATACTTCCGGCGGCGCGCACGCGCTCGCGCGCAAGAGTCTGCTCCGCTGTCTCAAGCTGGCTCTTCAACTGCTTGACCTTGGGATAGCTGTCGGTGAATGTGGACGACAACTGCGCATACTGACTCTTGAGATCTGCCACTTTCTCCGTAAGGGTCTGCAGAAGCTTGTCGTCAAAGACGCCCGGAAGTGAAGCATAATCTCCCTTCTGGACGAGGTTGTAGAGCGACTCCTTCTGGTAGCGGTCTGACTGCGCCTGGGTCAACTGATCCTGGATCTGCCGAAGGCGCTCACTAACGATGTTTTGGGTAGTGCCCGTATTGGTTTCCAGATAGAGCAGCCCGTGTTCACGCGCGTAGTCCGTCATCTTCTGCTCCGACTGTTCCAATTCGTTCTTCGCTTCCGAGACTTGCTGGGCAAGCATTTTGGTAAACATATCGGTGGCATTCTGGTGCAGCCGCATATAGTTGGCGACGACCGCATTGACCACCCTCGAGGTGACGCGAGGATCGCTGCCCTCATAGCTGATCGTGACCAACCGACTGCTTCCAACCCGTGAAACTTTAAGCGAGGCTTCAAATCGGTCGACGATGCGCTGGTAGGCTTTCGGGTCCATGTCGGCTGCAGGGTTTGAAGCAGCGTCAGCGGTCGTCGAGCTTGCCTGAGCGTCAGGGCTTGCGCTCGGATCGGATGCAGCGTCGGAACCAGGCCCCGTATACCAGTGGATGAGGCCGTGCCACATGCTGCGGAAAATACCCGCAGAACCCCGGTCGTGGTTTTTCGCCAGCAGGACTTGATTGATTACCTGGCGGGCCAGAGTGTCGCTCTTGAGGATTCCCATCTCCGTCTCGACCTCTGTCACAACCACGTTGTTGGGAGCGGCATTCCGGTTCTGCAACTGGTCCAAACTCTCGATGTCCGGTGTCGCTTCTTTGACCTCAATCGTCGCTTGCGAACGATAGACCGGCGTCATGAACAATGACGCCACCAGGGCCAGCAGCATCACTGATATTCCGGTAGCCAGGATTGTTCGGTAGTGGACCCGGAGCACCCGCAACAGGTAGTTCAGGTCGATGTCGCCGTCTGGGCTTGGCAAGCTAGAGTTCGCGACCGTCGCGGAGAGCCTCCGAACCTTCGACAAGACTCCGCCTCTGTAGAGTTGAATTTTATTCTCTTCAGTCATATCAAAGTCTCCAACGCTGCCTGGATATCTCCGTCTCTGTTCATGGAACTGCCCGCCAGACGAGCCACTGTGAAAGCGTCTTGATGGCAGACTTGCCGGCGGACGTTGTTCCGTTCTTGGGGATAAACAAAACGTCCTTGGGCTGGAGCGCCTGATCAGGCGCCTTTCCGGAAAGAATCTCGTTCAGCCGGATCGGGAGCTCGGTTTGCTGTCCATTCTCCGCAACCCGAATAATCTTGGCCTTCTTTTTGTCGGCATCGGGGCCGAACCCCTCTCCAAGCGCAATCGCCTGCAGAACCGTGATGTGTCCATTGGTCTGTATGGGGAATCCACCGGGCCGCATGACATCACCGACAACATAGACGATGCCTGCCGTTTTGACCTTGACGATGTCGCCGGGATGGACCGCCACGTTGTACTTGGCATCCCCTGATTCGAGCAGGCGTTTCAGACTGATCTCGACCGTGTCTTCTGCTTCAGCCTTTTCGGATGTTGCGGACAGCGCCGCGCGCGGAGCTACGCTTGTGGGATCCGCTTTTCTCCCGGGATTCGTAATGATGGCGCCAGGAACACCGTCAAATCCCGCACCTCGCATCACCAGCACCGCATCTCCAGCGTCAGGCGCAAGTCCCTGCGCCATGGACAGCATTTCAAGGAGCGTCTTCGTCCCGCGAATCTGAAAAACCCCGGGCGATTTGACAGCTCCCAAAACGGAAACGCTGTGGCTTTGTATTTCAGTGACCGTAACAGTCACCTGAGGGTCCTTCATGTAGGTGCGGCGCAGCAGAGCCTGCAGGACCAGTTCGAGTTCTCGAGGCGTCAATCCAGCGGCTTTGATCGTCCCCAACAACGGCAGTGAAATATCACCGTCTGCCGCAACGCGGACGGGCTGGCTGAGATCGGGCGCGTCGAAAACGGTAACTTGAAGCTGGTCGTTCGGCCCGATCCGATAATCACCCGGTGAGGGGCTGTTCTGCGCGCTGGAGAGCGCCGAATGAACCAGGTTGTTAAGGCGGCGGTTCCAGTCGTCGGTAGTTTCCATCTTGGTGTTGTTGATGCCGGACGTCAACATAGCCTGGCTGACAGGGTCGGCAGATTGGGCCGAAGCATTCAAGGTCCCCACAGCCACGAGGGCCACGAAGCACAGCCATATTCTTGACATTACCTGCCTCCCTTCACGCATCGAAAACCCTTTGAAAAATGAGATCATGGTATTGCGATCCCGCAGCCTGCTAGGACGAGCCCGTCTGCGCCTGCTCCAGAAATCCGTTCTCCACTCCCCAGGCTCCGGCCACCGGGGGCCGGCGCAAATTGGATCACTGAGCCGACCTGGGGCCCTGCAACTCGTTCAACAGTGCTTGCATCGACCTCGGCTGCAACTGACCTCTCAAGTAAAGGCACCGAAATAATCAGCCGGGTCTGACCTTTTTTCCGCATCAGGAAACCTTCCAGGCCGCGCAGCGCTCCATACTTTACCCGGACGAGGTCACCGCACTTGAGGAAGGGGTGCGGCTCACATTTGACGCGGCTGTCGACCACACTCCGCACCGCCTGAATCTCTGCTTCAGCAATTCCAGCCAGCTTTCCCGCCGTCGCCACCATGCCGTGAACTCCGGGCGTGGTGAGGATGGCGAGCCGACGATCGAGGTCGCCGCGGAGGAATACGTAGCAGGAAAAGAGCGGCAGTTCGACCATCTTCATGCGGTCCCGCCATCGACGGAGATCTGAATAAAGAGGGAGAAACACCTCAAACCCTTTGTTAGCCAGAGTACGGGCGACCAACTTTTCGTGCTGGTGACGAGTGTGTACCGCGTACCACATCGTGCTCATAGCCGAGGCTTCATTGTCACCAAAAGGAAGATTAAAACCAGCCATGCCCTGATCCCCTGTCACGCTGCGGTATCACTCGTCTTCAGAAGTTCCCTGTGTCGCGCGCCAATTTTCGATTCTGCGGGCAGCAGCCCAGCCGCCTTGATCTTGTACAGAAGCGCGCGATAGCTGATGTTGAGAGCCCGCGCTGTCCGCCGCCGGTTCCATTGTGTCTCCTGCAGAGTCCTGAGTATTATTTTGCGTTCCAGCGCCTGGGCCGCCTCGCGGCTTACCTGCTTCAGGGAGACGGAGCGTCCGCTGGAAGGCGCGAAAGCAAACGTCCTCTGGGCCTGGTCAGCGGGGCCGGTTCCGTTGATTCCGTCGGCCCCCAGCACCACATAGCGCTTCATCACGTTTTCCAGTTCGCGAACATTTCCGGGCCATCTATGCTGCTGAAGACGTTCAACCACGTGAGAATCCGGAGGCACCGGCTGGCGACCAAATCTCTCGCTGTAAATCCGCCAAAAATAGTCAGCAAGCTGCGGAATATCCTCTCGCCGTTCCCGTAATGGGGGCAGTCGCAGCGTCACTGCACTGAGAGCGGAAAAAAGATCGGCACGGAAGTTTCCCGCGGCCGCTTCCTGCTCCAAGTCCCGAGTGCTCGTGGCGATGACCTGCAACGAAACCGGAATGCTGTTTCCGTCACTCGAAATAAGCGATCTCGACCCCTGAATCAACTGCAACAGCTCCAGTTGGCGCTCAGGCTCCAACTCGGAAGCCTCATCGACAAACAGAGTGCACAGACGCCGGCGAGAATTTCCGTTGCCTCCCGCCTCTTCATGTTCCCCAAGCCCCTCGGGTTCCAGGCGAAAGCCAAATTCATCGCTGGGGCGCCCATCCGGAACCGGCAAGCTCCATTTCAGAAAAGGCGCGTTGGAGCCGGGGCTGCAACTGTGAATAAATCGCGCAAAGACCTCTTTCCCGGTTCCCTTTTCTCCCACGATCAGGATTGGAACGCTGGCGCCAGCCACTTTTTCCGCAACCTGCCATAATCGTCGCATTCCTTCGCTCTGACCAAAAATCGTCCCTCTGGACGGAAGCGGCTGACACGCAGCCCCCCGGCCATCAAAAGTCTTCAAGGTAGTTCCCATACGAGATTCCTTTTTTCCGTTTCCAGGCCGCATAACAAGCTTCGGGTATTTTTCGGGCCAACCAGGTGATTCCCGCCTCACGATTCCTGATGAGACCCGAACCTCTATGGGAATTCTTCAGGATGAAAATTCACTGCCCGACGCCTGCGCCCACACCCCAGTAAAAAGTGTTCAAGTATGTGCTCGCACATGACATGCCAAAACCGGGCCAGCTTCCGGAAAGCAGCGAGGACCAAGTCTTGAAGCACCCCATGTTGGTATCCGTCTCGATCATGACAACTTAGACCTGATTCCGATGACGAAACTCATTGCCGCCCACCGGCTGAAAACCGGAAGCCGAGCTTCACATCATGCAAATTCATTCATGCCTGAGAACTGCCTTGCACTCCGCATCGATTGCGCGTGAGACTGCCGAGCGGCTGTAACCTCATTGCGCCTAACGCTCTGCGCCTGATCGAAGAAGGAAAAACAACCGGCAAATGGGTGAAAAAGTTTGCACTTGCGCGCAAGACGTTTGACCTGGCTTGATCGCGCTCTCTCACGCTATTCAACGATTGGTGCTAGAGTCCTGAGCGCATTGTAAGGAAAACAACCAATGCGAACTCAGGTAAATTAAGGAGTTCTGAAAGCCAACATCCCGCCGCTGTCGAGTCCCTTGATGCTCCAGGCAATGTCATGCTTTGCCTGCAAGCACCTGTTCCACCCAGGGCGCTGGACCCCGAACGTGGAAGATCCGTATAGGCTCCTCGACGAGAGCTGCGATCTCATCCGCGAGAGAGACCTGCAACAGCTCGTCTGAAAGCACCAGGTTGGCCTGACTGTCATTCGCGTGGACCAGGACACCATCAATTCCTTCCTGCGGACCGACGGTCACCGGCGATTGCTTCGCTTTCATCAAATACGAAACCGGGTTGACCTGCTTAACCGGAGAGGCCGCGCTGGTTTGTGATCTTGCAGCGACGGCGTAAGAATCGGCATCTCTGAAGGCATCCTCCACCGCGCGCCTTTTCAATTCCGACGCATCCAGTTGGCCCAGGTCCGTTCTTGTACATTTCGGCTCAGTAAGGTTCTTCAATTTTTTTCTCCCGCTTCATCACGATTCTTTTTGGGGGCACTCCGGCCTCCTTGATCTTGTAAAGCAGAGTTCGGTAGCTGATGTTTAAGCTTCGCGCTGCCTGCTTCCGGTTCCATTGGGTTTCGCGGAGTGTTTTGAAAATGATCTTCCGTTCAAGCTCCTGTGCTTCCTGCTTGGCCAGTTTCTTCAGGGAAATGCCTTGCACGGAGGAGGATTTGCACCCCGCCGGCAGCGATGACTTTGCAGCCAGATCGTCAGCAATCTTGTCAACGGAACCCAGAATCACGTAGCGCTTCATTACGCCAGCGAGTTCGCCGATATTTTCCGGCCAGTCGTATTCTTGAAGAATATGGATCAGATGGGTTGAAGGCGCCGGTGCGCTTAACCCCAGTTCCTGGCGGTAGCTTTCCCAGAAGTACCACGCGAGGCCGGGGATATCTTCGAGTCGCGCCCGCAAAGATGGTAGCGGCAGGCTGACGATGTTGATGGAATAGAAAAGCTCCTCGCGGAAGTTTCCA
Organism: Terriglobia bacterium; assembly: GCA_036278995.1. GTDB lineage: Bacteria > Acidobacteriota > Terriglobia > UBA7540 > UBA7540 > SCRD01. The sequence goes on from DASUJZ010000083.1 coordinate 119,895, forward strand.
AGGCTCATTTCTCTTTCAAGATCGTGCCTGGTACTGCAGATAACGCGGAATAATGGAGGAGGGTAGTCAGAAACGCCCATACCGGGTGGCCGGTCATCGTGAAGCAACTGCGTCAGATGACGCTGGGAAGCAGCGTTCAGTTCCGCCACCTCATCAAAAAACAACGTGCCGATGCAGCCTGGCCTTCCCGGTCCCTCGGAAAGATATTGGCCGGTTCCATTGCCGCCGTCACTTTCTTCCTCTGAGAACCTGACACTGGCGCTCTTTCGCCATCCGCCGCGTCCGGCAGGAGTTACCTTGTGGAAGGGAGTAAATTCACCGGGGTATTTCTTATGGATGAGTCTCGCCAGAACTTCTTTTCCGCTGCCAGCCTCTCCCCGGATCAGGATGGGAACATCGGTATAAGCTATCTTTTCGAGCTTGTCCCTAACTTCTTTCATCGCGCTTGATACGCCAAGGACCACCGGCTCCGGAGGAAGCAGTCCGTAACGGGTTGTCAAAGCCGCGATTTCTTCGGCCACTTTCGCCCCCCTGCATGGCAACTTCGAGCGGCTTCGAGAGCACATCGCCTGCCAAAGGTTTGTCGATGGAGCGTGATGTCTAACCTGGAATCCGCAACGCTTTGGTAAATCCCGCGAGCCCTGTGTCTTGCAACCCAGGGGCGCAGAGGCTTAGGTGACGGCGGGCGTGGTTCTGGAGGCCTCGGTCGCATGCAAACTTCTTCCGTTTGCGGAAATGTTTTGCAGAGGTGGGCTGGAGCGATCTTTGTCTTAAGCAGCCCGCCTCAGGCCCGACCGCTTGGAAAGAAAATCATCCTTTCCTCCCCTTCTGGTTGCCTCCGGCAGCGCTTGCGATGGTGGGGCCTCGGGGTATAGACCTTGGCTGAGTCTTTCAATTTAAAAGGATTTGACACACTACCCCAGAAAAGGCAAAACTCTTAGCATTGCAGCAGCGGCAGCGGATGGCCTCCTCAAAGGCATCCGCGTTTCGCCAGGGTTTTGGCAAAAGGCCTTCGGAGCTGCTATCCGACTGCAAGCATTGAAGTTGTGCGGGAGCCGGAAGGTTCTGAGCATGTCATCCCTCAGGCCTCTCGCGCTCTGTGCTCGTTTTGCGATGCATGCGGTTACCGCGCAAAATTGTTGAGGGGCAGGAAAACGAAATAGGCGGAACCACGAAGGGAGAACTCCCATGCCTGCGGCCAGGAAAAGGAATATACGCCTCCGCTCCCAACGCGGAGCCTCTGGTGTCTTCACTGAAATTGTTGATCATTTGCGGACAAACAGAACCGGGCTACGGGCAGAATGGGCGCGTCGCATTGCCGAAGCGCAGCTTTTAAAGGCGATGAGTGAAGATGAGATTCTGACCGAAACAGCGTCCCTCTACGACAACTACATTGACGTGCTGGAGACCGGCGCTGTTGAGGCCCTGGAGTCGTATGCGCGCAACCTTTCCGAACGGATTATTCCGCGGGGAGTGGAAACTCACGAGGTCATAGGAATTGTTCTTCTTCTCCGCGACGTTTTGATGCGGTCGCTCTTTGTAAAGTACCAATCGCGTATGGATGTGCTCACGCGTATGCTGGACGCCTTTGAGCCCGCTGCCCGCCGTATAGCCGTTACCGTTGCCGTAGGATTCGTTCACGAGCGCGAGAGAATCATCTATCAGCAAGAGGCGGCTATCCGGGAGCTCTCGACCCCGGTGCTTCCGGTCCGCGAAGGATTGCTCATACTGCCCATTGTGGGCGTCATCGATCCAAAACGGGCGCGCCAATTGACTGCTCAACTCCTGCGTGGCATTCGCGCCAACCGCGCCAAGGTGGTGGTGATCGATGTTACGGGCGTGCCATCCATCAACGCGACCACTGCCAACCATCTCGTACTCACGGTCGAAGCAGCCCGCCTGTTGGGAGCAACGGCCATCGTTACGGGCTTATCGCCTGAGCTTGCTCAGACGCTGGTCACCATCAGTGTCGACCTGAACAAAATGCACACGGTGTGCGACTTGCGTGGTGGAATTGAGGAGGCTGACCGCTTGCTGGGCTTTAGAGTGACCCGGGTGGACGGTCCTTCTGAGCAGCCGGATTAGAAGAAGGAAGGTGAACCATGCAGGTTCCAATCCTCAAGCAGGGGCATTATCTGATCGCATCTGTGCAGGCGGCCTTGCGGGACGCTGACCTGATCAATCTGCGGGATTCTTTGACAGAGAAAGTGGGAACATACCGGTCCCGAGGCGTGATTCTCGATGTCACGGCGCTCGACGTTCTCGACTCATTCGCCTGCCGAACGCTCAGCGACATTGCGGCCATGATCAGATTGCGGGGAGCGCATACGGTCATCGTCGGCATCCAGCCCGAGGTTGCTTTTTCAATGGTCCAATTAGGTCTCAGACTGGAAGGAGTTGCAACCGCACTCGACCTGGAAGAAGGGCTCGAGTATATGAGCCGAAAGACGATACGGATAGACCATGCCCAGCACGGAAAATGAGGTCCGCGTATTGATTAAGTCGGATGAAGATATTCTCTCCGCCCGCCAGGAAGGCCGAGAACTGGGCGTCCGTCTCGGCTTCGGTCCGTCAGAGCTGGCGATGATCGCCACAGCGATCTCAGAGCTGGCTCGCAACCTTCTGCTGTACGCAAAAAATGGAAGCATCATCTGTTGGGCGATTGAAAGGGAACCCAAGAAGGGCATTGTTATTCAGGCGACGGATGAAGGCCCAGGCATTTCGGACGTCGCGGCGGTCCTGAGGGATGGCTATTCCACTTCCGGAGGGTTGGGCCTAGGCTTGCCCGGGGTCCGTCGAATGATGGATGAGTTTGCCATCGTGTCCCATAAGGGCCGCGGGACCACGGTGACCACAATCAAATGGAAGTCATGAACACGAACCTCTTCGAATGGGGCGTGGCGGAAAGGCCCATGGTAGGTGAAGCCCAATCAGGCGATTTGTATATGGTGAAGCCGCTCGGAGACAACATCCTGTTTGCCGTGGCTGACGGCCTGGGGCACGGCCCGGCCGCCTCAGAAGCCGCCCGGCTTGCTTTGAAGACTGTGGAAGAAAGTGCTCATAAGCCGCTGGTCCAGGTACTCGAGAATTGTGACCAGAGACTGCGACAGACCCGCGGAGTTGTCCTGACGATCGCCCTCTTTAACGCGCTCGACAATTCGATGGAATGGGTGGGCGTCGGTAATGTCCAAGGTGTTCTGGTGCGTTCGGCGCCTGAGGGGAAAGCGGTGGCGGAGTCTCTGTTGTTGTCCCGCGGGATACTTGGCGGAGTTCTGCCCCCAGTGCGTACCGCCGTTTTGAGGATTGATAGCGGGGACACTCTTGTCCTTGCAACGGATGGTGTCCGGCAGGGGTTCGAAGACGGGCTGGTCATGCTCGAAACGCCTGAAAAGACCGCAGAGGGCATTCTTACCCGGGACGGATTGAATACAGATGATGCTTTGGTGCTGGTCGCCACCTTGAATGGGAGGGCGCGATGAAAGCCAGCCAGCGCGAACTCATGCACCAGTACGAGTCCGCACTGCGGACCTACCTGGAAAAAAAGGACGATATGGCGCTGGAAGAAGCCTATGAGCTGGGGCGGCGCGCGCTGCGACTGGAGATCAGCCTGATTGAAATGGTCACGCTCCATTCCGATGCGTTCAACTGCATTCTTCCAAAGCTGCCTGAGCTTGGGGACGTGTCGGGCGCCATGAAGGCCTCCGAAAGGTTTCTGATCGAAACCCTTACTCCGTACGAGATGACCATCAGTGGTTACCGGGAAACGAATGCCGCCCTGCAGGCCAGCGAGGAGCGATATCGCGAGCTGTTTGAAAACGCGAATGACATCGTCTTCACCGCTGACGCCGAAGGCAGGCTGACGTCGATCAATAGAGCCGGCGAAAGGCTAACCGGGTACCGGCGGGACGAGCCGCCTCCCATCCCGGTCAACCTGCTGGCGATGGAACATATTGAGGAAGCAGCCAGGATGTTCCAGCACCTGATGGCCGGCGGCGATCCACTGACCCGTGAGCTTGAGATTCTGACGAAGGATGGACACTCCCTTACCATTGAAGTTAGTGCTCGTCCCATACTGAGCGCGGGAAAGGTGATCGGCATCCAGGGAATTGCTCGCGATGTCTCGGAGCGCAAGCGCGCCGAACAAGCTCTGCACCGGCTGAATGAAGCCCTCGAAGAACGTGCAAAACACATCGCCCACGAGCTCCACGACGAGGCGAGCCAGCTCCTGGTTTCAGTCCACATCGCGATCGATGGGATGGTAAATAACCTGCCACCTTCCGGCCAGCAGACCATTGGAGAGATCAAGCGGCTCATCGAGCGGATTGAAACTGAATTGAGACGGCTTTCTCATGAGCTGCGGCCTACCATCCTGGACGATCTCGGGCTGGTTCCTGCGGTAGAGTTCCTCACGCAGGGCGTCTCGAAGCGGTTCGGAATTCCAATCACCGTCGAGGGAGACACGGCAGGGAGGATTTCACCCCAGGTCGAGGTCGCGCTCTATCGCATCGTTCAGGAGGCCCTGAACAATATCAACAAGCACGCCAGAGCTGCTCACGTTTCGATTCGGATCCAGAAGGAGCAGAACAAAATCCATCTGAACATTACGGATGACGGCGCCGGCTTCGATGTCCAGTCCGTTATGAGGCAGAAAGGTCGATCCGGCCTGGGCCTGATCGGAATAAGGGAACGGCTGATTCCTTTGCGCGGGGAATGTATAATCAACTCCAGTCCCGGCAAAGGCACGGAAATCTTGGTTCAAGTTCCTTCGGAGGGAAAAGATGCCTATACGTATCCTTCTGGCAGATGATCATCAGATGGTGCGCCAGGGACTAAAAGCCCTTCTCGAGCAGGAGGGCTTCAAGGTCATTGGTGAAGCCGCCGACGGCCACCAGGCCACCCGCCGGGCACAGGAATTATTGCCGGACATTGCCATCCTCGATCTGGCGATGCCGTTGATGAACGGAATCGGCGCAGCCAAGGCGATCAGCCAGATAAGCCCTCAGACCAAGGTGGTCGTCCTTACCATGCACACAGAAGCTCAGTACGTGCTCGAAGCCCTGCGCGCGGGAATCAGAGGCTACGTGCTGAAGAGCCGCGCGGCCGGCGAACTGGTCCAGGCCATTCGCGAAGTTTCAAGAGGTTCGACTTTCCTGAGCTCTGATATATCAGACACGGTTGTCGATGCCTATTTGAACAAGGTAGATGTTCCAAGCGACACTCTGAGCCCGCGTGAGCTTCAGGTTCTGCAGCTCGTCGCGGAAGGGAAAACCACCAAGGAGGTGGCGTCCCTTCTGAATATCAGCGTAAAGACAGCGGAATCGCACCGCACCCGGATCATGGAGAAGCTCGACATTCATGAGACGGCTAGCCTCGTTCGATACGCCATCCGGCGCGGCCTGGTCCAGCCGTAAAGCCCTGCCGCTGCCCGTTAACGCACCAGTTCTTTTGAACCGTCCCGGACAAAATCTTAAGGGTTTTACCGGATTGACCCGAGTCGGCCTGCGCCGATACCATGCAGACGCTCACCGGCGAGCCGCTCTCCCGCGCGCCGCATTTGCGGGGCCGTCAGGTTGGCGCGCAGGCTTACTGGGGTAGGGCCCTTGAATGCAGCGGTCGGCAAAGCCGCTTACGCGCACGGTTGAGCAGCCGGACGAAGCCCGCAATACAGTCTGGCAAATCAGATTCGTGGGATCACAGCGCCCCCACGATAGGAATAGCGGGAAGCTCTCAAGCCTCTGATGATGTTGCGACTCATGCTCGCCGACGATAACGGACCTGTTCGCCAGAGCCTCCGAACTCTCCTTGAACGGGCGGGCTTCAGTGTGGTTATTGAAGCTACTGACGGAGAGCAGGCGGTTTCTCTCGCCCTTCAGCACCGGCCGGATGTTGTTCTCCTCGACCTTTCAATGCCACACCTGAACGGCATCGAGGCCGCGCGCCAGATCCGGAAGTCTATCCCTCAGGCGCGTACGATAATCCTGAGCGTCCACCGCGATTGCCAGTATGTTGCGCGAGCTTTGGACGCGGGTGCGCGCGGTTACATTCTGAAAGGCCGTGCGGTGGAAGAACTGGCCCGGGGAATTCAGCACGTTGCCGAAGGCAAACTCTTCATCAGCTACGGGCTTTCCCGCCAAGTCGCACAGGAAGTATAACCGCCTTCGGATTCCATTGCCCGTCGCTCCGGCCCTCTCGTATATCCTGACAGTGCGATTCAATGCCTGCACTGAACTGCCCTTGCCTCATAGCTCTACCGCGCCCTGAACCGACCCGTCGAAAAGTCGCAGGCGAATCGTCCACTGAACTGAGTCGCTTGAGCTCAACCCATTTCTTTATACGCGACCTTCGGATGGCACAAAGCCCAGCGGACCGCGTCGGCTACTGATGCAGTAAGGTCGCCTGCAAAAGAAAACTATTTCGACGCGCTCCCTGATAGAATAGCCGCGCGCATCACGAAGAGCCAAATGGAGGGGCCAGATGGACAAGCTGGGCGTGGGGATAGTGGGAACCGGATGGGTTTCGGGCGAATACATCCGGTCGTTTGAGGCAGATCCTCGCACACAGGTGCGTGCCATCGTCAGCCGGGATAAAGACCGCGCTCATGCAAAGACGGAAGAATTCAAGCTGGGGAGCGCGCGGGCCTATGAGCATCTGGACAAGATGCTCGATGACCCCGGCATCCAGATCGTCGTGCTGGCAACTCCCCATCATCTGCACGTTCCCCAGGGCATTGCGGCGGCTAAAGCAGGCAAGCACCTGGTGATCGAAAAGCCGGTGGCCCTCAACCTGGAAGACATGAGAAAGCTTCAGGCCGCCGTTCACGCCGCGAAAATTAAGACGGTGGTCAGTTTTGTCCTGCGTTGGAATCCGTTGTTCGAGACCATTCGAGCAATGCTGGCCGACGGCTTCATTGGGAAACTCTTTGCGGCCGAAGTGGACTACCTGCACGGCATTGGCCCGTGGTACGCCCAGTATTACTGGAACATCAAGAAGGATATGGCCGGCAGCAGCCTGCTGACCGGAGGATGCCACGCTGCCGACGGTCTCCGCTGGTTTGTGGGCAGCAAGGCCGTGGAGGTTTTTGCCTACGCCAACACCAGCCCAGACAACCGCCTGCACTATGAATATGAGCCCAATAGTTTGACGCTGGTCCGCTTTGAAGACGGCACTATCGGCAAGGTGGCCTCTTCGGTAGAATCCATCATGCCGTACGTCTTCCGCATACAATTGCTCGGAGACCAGGGAGCCATCCGCAACAATGAGGTCTTCAGCCGGCGCTGGCCCGGCCAGAAACATTGGGCGGCCATTCCCACTGTGCTCCCTGACAGCGGCGACGTAGCACACCATCCCTTTCCGCAGGAAGTCAGTCACTTTATTGACTGCATCCAGAAAGACCGCGAATCACACGCCAGTCTGGATGACGCGGCGCTGACCCACGAAATCTGCTTCGCCTCTGAAATCTCAGCGCGCGAACACCGGCCCGTGTCACTGCCGCTATAGCACAGAGATCTGCCCGACGGTGTGCGATCGAGAGCCTTGGGCAACCTCCGCCCGCTCATAGCAAGAATCGGATTGCCTCCGTAACGTATCCGCCGCAAGATGGATACATGGAGAATAAAGATATGCACACAACGCAAGATGATTATTCCCGGGTGGAGCAGGCGATCCACTATCTCGACGAATGTTTCCCTGCGCAGCCTGCCCTTGCTGAGGTTGCTAAGAGCGTCAACCTTAGTCCATTTCACTTTCAGCGGCTCTTCAGACGCTGGGCGGGCATCAGCCCCAAGCGTTTTTTACAGTTCCTGATGCTGGACTATGCGAAGCATGCGCTCGACCAGTCGGGCAACCTTCTTGACGCCACCTATGCCGCCGGCCTCTCAAGCCCCAGCCGTCTGCACGACCTGTTTGTCAGCGTGGAAGCCGTCACCCCCGGTGAATTCAAAAAGCGTGGCGCCGGGCTTCGCATCAGTTACGGGTTCCATCCCAGCCCGTTCGGCGAATGCCTGCTGGCCGTGACCGATCGGGGAATCTGCGCTATGTACTTCGTTACCAGCAATCGCGATGACCTCGTCAACGAAGTTCGTCGCCGCTGGCCCGGTGCCGATTTCGTCGAAGAAAGCAAAGTAACAGGCGATTACCTCGACCGGATCTTTCCTCGAAATGGCCGCCCGGGAAAACTGCCGGTCGATCTGCGCGGAACCAATTTTCAGATCAAGGTGTGGCAGGCGCTGCTGCGGATTCCCCCGGGTACCGTAGTGCCTTACACAGAACTGGCCTCGCGCGTGGGCAATCCCAAGGCGTCCCGTGCCGTGGGCAGCGCCGTCGGGCAGAATCCCATCGCCTTCATCATCCCCTGCCACCGAGTCATCCGAAAAGTGGGAGCGATCGGCGGCTATCACGGAGGAATCAACCGCAAACGCGCCATGCTCGCCTGGGAAGCCGCGCGTACGCACGGCGAGGAATGAAGCAAGCAGCGACTGCCTGTTAAGTGTTGTGTCTTATTGCATCCGTTAAAAGGATGCGGGTCTTTCCTTGTGATCCTCGGCGAGTGCTTCGTCGGCAAGGCGGCGAAGCTTTTCACTGCTGGAGGCGAAGCGCTTCGCCCAGGCAGCTTCGTCTCCGAGCTCTGCCAGAATCTGCGCCGCAACCGCGTCCTGTTCTTCCTGCGACAGGCTGGAAATCTTTTCGAGCGCTTTTTCGAGCAGCTTGGTCATCACCTCAATCTAGCAGACTCCTTTCATGCCCGCAACGGGCGAGGGCCGCGTAATTTCGCGCGCTTGTGAGCAGCTCAAGAGACTTACGACAACCGTCACGGCAAAATTGAGGATGAGAGCCGCGAAGCCCGCGTTCAATTCCAGGAATGGGTCGCGGCCACTCAGGATGAGAAACGCAACCGCGGTGATACCCACCACGAGACCGGAGAACACTCCTGCCCGGCTTGCGCGGCTCCAGAAGAGCCCGAGCACGATGCCGGGAAAGAACTGCGAGACCCCCGCGTAACCGATCAAAAGCAGCGCGACAATGGTCTTCCCGCTTGTCAGCGTGAAAAACAGCGCGACGGCCATCAACGCAACCGACGTCCACCTGGCCAGCTTCGCAACGCGGTCATCGCTCATCGATGGCGCAATGATCGGCCGATAGAAATTCTTGGCGAACAGCGTGGCGGCCGTCAGGATGAGAATGGCGGAAGGCACCATGGCCGTCAGCGCTCCGGCGCCGCCCACGATGCCGAGAAACCACGGCGGAAAAGTCTTCTGCACCACGGTCAGGAGTGAAAGGTCTCCGTCGCGAAGCCCCGGAACGATCAGCACGGCGGCAAAGCCCGCAAAAAAGATGAACGGCAGCGTCAGCGTATAGAGCGGCATTACGATGGCGTTGCGCCGCAGCGTATCGGCGCTCCTGGCGGTAAAGCAACTTCCGATGAGGTGGGGCCACATATAGGCGCCGAGTCCGGTCAGAAGGACGGTGGACAGGTACCAGGCATGCCCCATGTTCCTGGTTGCGCCGGGCATGGTGAGGTGCGCGGGATTAGCGCTGGCCAGCACCTTGAACATGCTGCCAATCCCGCCGAACCAGTGATACGGAACGGCAATGCCGATCACAACCGCGGCCGCGAGCAGCAGCAGGTCTTTCAGTATGCTGACCCGCGCGACGGCGTGGATGCCGCTGGTAAACACAAATCCGGCCACCAGCGCTCCCGCAATCGCCATGGCCGCCGTGCGACCGATTTCACCAAAGCTTGCCACTTCCACGATGATCCCCATCCCCTTCAATTGCAGTTGAAGATAGGGGACGATGAACACCACTCCAATCACAGCCACCAGCCCCGACAGCAGCTTGCTGCCATAGCGCTTTTCGAAGAAATCAGATTGCGTCTGCAATCCGTGGGCGCGACCGACTTCCCAAAGCGGAGGAAGAATAAAGAATGACACCACATAAGCGAGCGAGATGTAGGCAAGAATGTAGAGCGCCGGGCCGCCACGCGAATAGGCCCAGCCGCTGGCCCCGAGAAACGAGAAGGTGGTATAAGCCTCACCCGCCATCAGCAGCCAGACAAGCACCAGGCCAAAGCCCCGGCCGCCTACGGCCCACTGCTCAAGGTTCATCGTCTGGCGAGAGCCCGCGCAAAATCCAATAAACGAGCCAATCCCGATAATGGCCAAAATAATGAGCAGTGCGATGACGGATGGATTCATCATACTCCGCTCTGCGGCCTGCCGGAACGCTCGGAATCTGCTCGCGTTTCAAAATGGTATGCGCCCCACAGACAGAGCGGCGTCAGCAGCGTCCACAAAACCAGCCAGAAAAAATTGAAAGGAAGACCCAGCACAAACGGGTAAACCCGGTCCCAGAGCGTGACCGTGAAGCACACCGCCACGAATGGAATCAGCGCCAGCAACAGTGCGGGCCAGGTTGGCTTTCGCACCATATAAAAAATACCTCTTGCAGAACGGAAAAATGGGCGCAGCTACGCAATCCCCCTACGCGCCTTCTTCATTTACTTTCAGTGTTCCCCAATGCTGCCAGGATTACATGACAGGAACACCACTTGCCGTCAATTACTCGACTCAGCCGTGCCCTGCTTGCTACACCGTCAAATCCGCTGTCGCCCGAAACGTTGGCGGCTGGCGGAACTTTGTGACCTGCTCGAAAGAATAAGCCAGTTTAATCAGCGTGGGCTCGCTCCAGGCGCTGCCGAAAAACGAGATGCCGACGGGGAGTCCGAAAACGTGTCCGGCGGGTACCGTCACGTGCGGATAGCCGGCGATGGCGGCGGGGCCGGAACTTCCGCCGGTGTCGTGATCGCCGTTCACCAGATCCGTGGTCCAGGCGGGACCCCCGGTGGGCGCTACCAGCGCGTCCAGATTGTATTTCTCCATGGTGGCGTCGATCCCCTTCTCGCGCGAGAACATGCGGCATTTCGCGAGCGCCTTCTGGTATGCCGGATCGCTCAGCGGCCCTTTGGCTTCCGCTTTGATAAAGGTGTCCTGGCCGAAGTAAGGCATCTCTTCGCGCGCGTGCTTCTCGTTGAATTCGATAATCTCCTTCAGCGTATGTACCGGTGCTTTTGGCCCGAGCGATTCGAGGTAGGCGTTCAGGTCCGCCTTGAATTCGTAGAGCAGCACGTCGAATTCTCCGTCGTGCATCTCCTTCAGGGTCTCAATTTCCGCGGGGTCGACGATCACGGCTCCTTGCTCCCTCATGGCGGCGATGGCGGCGTTTGCCAGCTTATCGACGGTTTCGCTGAAGCCAAACATATGCCGCACCACGCCGATGCGCGCGCCGCGCAGCCCATGCGCGTCCAGGAAATTTGTGTAATCGGTCCGCGATTTTCCTCGGCTTGCGAGCGTCTCCTTGTCGCGCGAGTCAACGCCCGTGAGCGCGCCCAGCAGAATTGCTGCGCCGGCGACGGTCCTCGCCATGGGACCGGCGGTATCCTGCGTGTGCGAAATGGGAACCACGCCGCTGCGGCTCACCAGCCCAACGGTTGGCTTGATGCCCACAATACCGTTGATGGATGACGGGCACACAATCGATCCGTTGGTTTCCGTGCCCAGCGCCACCGGACACAGGTTGGCGGAGACAGCCACGCCGGAGCCAGAACTCGAGCCGCAGGGATTGCGGTCGAGCGCGTAGGGATTCCGCGCCTGCCCGCCGCGCCCGCTCCAGCCGCTGGTCGAGTGGCCGGAACGGAAGTTAGCCCACTCGCTCAAATTGGCTTTGCCCACGATGACGGCTCCCGCCTTGCGAAGCTGCGCCGCCACAAACGAATCGCGCAGCGGAATCGAGCCCGCGAGAGCATACGAGCCGGCGGTGGTGGTCATGCGGTCCGCCGTTCCGATGTTGTCCTTCACCAGCACCGGGATACCGTGCAGTGGCCCGCGCGGACCTTTGGCCTTGCGCTCGAGGTCAAGCTCGCGCGCGATGGCAAGGGCATCGGGGTTGATTTCGATAATGGCATGCAGACACGGCCCGCGCCGGTCAAGCTCCTCGATGCGCGCCAGGTATTTTTTCGTGATGGAGTGCGCCGTCAGCCTGCCGGATTTCATCGCCTGCTGGAGCGCGGTGATGGTGGTTTCCTCCAACTCAAACCTGCCAACACCCTGCCCGGGCGATTCGGCTGCGCGAGTGGAAGCGGGCGCCACCATTGCAGCGCCGCCCGCAGCCCCGAGCTTCAAAAATCGTCTGCGATCAAATTGGGCGGCTTGGGAGTTTGGCGGCTCTTTTCGGTTCACGTCAGTTGCGTCCTTTGCTGGATCGGCATTGCCCGCCCATGATACTCCAAAGCAATAAAGGATGAAGGGTAAAGTATGAGGGATGAAGGATGAAAGATGAGGGATGAATTATGAAGTGTCAAGTACGCGAGGTTTCGACTTCGACCTTCCCGCGGTGCCCAGTGGCCACCCAGAACTCGGTACTCATAACTCGTCACTATCGCTGACGACATATACTCGGCTTAGATTCATCCTTCATACTTCACAGCTCAACTTTGCGTGGTCGGCGCTCATCCGTCAGCATTTCAGTCGCAATTCACAATTCGCTAATCGCCAATGACAATGACGATGCCATTAGTAATTCGTAATTTGTAATTTCGTCTCCGCCAATCCACTCAATCACAAATCGGCAATGGCGCGGTGAACGCGCCGCTACTCATACCTCAGCGCCACCATGGGATCGACCTTGGCGGCGCGGCGGGCAGGGATATAGCAGGCCGCGAGCGCCACAGCGATCAGTATGAGCGACACGCCGATGAAGGTGAGAGGATCGGTCGGCTTAACACCATAAAGCAGGCTGGTGAGGAACCTAGTGAGCGCCAGCGCTCCGGCAATTCCGATAGCCACGCCGGTCAGCGCCAGCCTGAGCCCCTGCCAGACAACCATCTTCAATACGTCGCGGCGTTCCGCCCCGAGCGCCCTGCGAATGCCGATTTCGTGAGTGCGCTGCGTGACGGAATATGAGATGACACCATAGAGTCCAATGACGGCCAGCACCAGCGCGAGGGCCGCGAATAACGCCATCAACATCATCAAGAATCGTTGAAAAGCAATCGATTGCGAAAGCACTTCCTCCATGCTGCGAACCTGGCCGATGGGCAAGTTGGGCTCCGCGCGGCGGAGCGCGGCTTCGACGGTCCTGCTGAGGCTTAGCGGATTCTGCGCGGTTCGCACCAGCACGCTCGTGGGAAACCATCCCTGGAAGAGCCGGTCGGACTGGTAGGAAGCCTGCGCGATTGGGATGAAGAACGTTGGCGGAGCGGGTTCCTGCGTGCTCGCGCTTGCTCTCCAAAATGGAATCTGCGATGATCACAAGTTCAGCTTTGAACCAACTCAACGTTCTGGAGGCCCCATGCCAGTCGATCCCCAACTCCCCAGCCGCATCATCCTGGAAGGGCGCGACCGCGCCGGCGCGCGCTCGATGCTGAAGGCCATCGGGTTTACGGACGAAGACCTTGCCCGGCCCATCGTAGGCGTTGCCAATACCTGGATCGAAACTATGCCCTGCAACTATCACCTGCGTCGCCTGGCCGCCAAAGTAAAGGAAGGCATTCGGGCGGCGGGCGGCACGCCCATGGAGTTCAACACCATCGCCATTTCCGACGGAGTCACCATGGGCACCGAGGGCATGAAGGCGTCGCTTATCAGCCGCGAAGTGATTGCCGATTCCATCGAACTGGTGGGACGCGGGCACATGTTTGACGCTATGTTCGCGCTGGTGGGCTGTGACAAGACAATTCCCGCGGGCGCCATGGCGCTGCTGCGGCTGAACGTACCCAGCCTGCTGCTCTATGGAGGCTCCATTGCCGCAGGTCGGTTCCAGGATCGCGACGTCACCGTCCAGGACGTCTACGAAGCCGTGGGAGCGAACGCAGCGGGCAAAATGTCCGACGCCGATCTTAAGAAGCTGGAAGACTCCGCATGCCCGGCGGCGGGAGCCTGCGGCGGCCAGTTCACCGCCAACACCATGTCAACGGTGATGGAATTCATCGGCCTGTCACCCATGGGCGCAAACGGCATTCCAGCCATGGACCCCGCCAAGGACGAAGCCGCCTTCAAAGCCGGCCAGATGGTGATGGATATCTTCAAGCGCGGCGTGCGGCCGCGCGACGTGCTGACGCGCAAGGCCTTTGAAAACGCCATCATCAGCGTGGCGGCTACTGGCGGCTCCACCAACTCCGTGCTGCACCTGCTGGCGATGGCGCGCGAAGCCGGCGTGGCGCTGTCGATCGACGACTTTGACGCCATCAGCGCGCGAACTCCGCTGATCGCTGACCTGAAGCCCGCCGGCAAGTATGTGGCCGTGGACGTTCACAAGGCGGGCGGCATTCCGGTGATCGCCAAGAAATTGATCGAGGGCAAGCCGGGCCTGCTGCACGAAGACCAGTTGACTCCCAGCGGAAAGACAATCGGCGAGGAAGCTCGCGCAGTGAAGGAAACATCCGGCCAGGACGTCATACGGTCGGTCGCCCATGCCAAGAAATCAACCGGGGGCCTGGTGATCCTGAAAGGCAATCTGGCGCCGGATGGCTGCGTGGTCAAAATTTCGGGCCACGAACCAGTCAAGCATCGCGGCCCGGTCCGCGTCTTCAACAGCGAAGAAGAAGCCATGAGGGCCGTTACTACCAAGAGCATCAGGGCCGGAGAGGTCGTGGTGATCCGCTACGAGGGTCCGAGTGGCGGGCCAGGCATGCGCGAGATGCTTGGCGTGACGGCGGCGCTGGTGGGCGAAGGACTGGGTGAATCCGTAGCTCTGCTGACCGACGGCCGGTTCAGCGGCGCAACCCGCGGCCTGATGGTGGGACACGTGGCGCCGGAGGCAGCACGGGGCGGCCCGATTGCCGCATTAAAAAACGGCGATATCGTGGTGTTCGATGTCAACGCGCGCCGGTTGGATGTGGAACTCTCCGCAGAGGACATCGCAAAGCGCCTGGAAGGCTGGCAAAAGCCCGAGCCGCATTACACGTCGGGCGTGTTTGCCAAGTACGCTGCTCTGGTCTCCTCCGCCGCCGAAGGCGCGGTGACCGTGGCGAAAATGTAAGTTGCGAAGTGAGCCTGTCCTGGCCGGTTTACTGGCCCATTCACTTTCAGCGGTGTGATGCTCTCAACGCCTTTTGCGCCAACCTTCCCGTATTAGAACGCCGGCAATCCAAGCCTCTTGACATTGGTACCATATATGTTACCCTCGTCTCTGATTGATGTTCTTGAATTTCTGGATCGGGAGGGCAAGAGCCCCTTTGGGATATGGTTCGATAGTCTAAATGCGGAGGCCGCCGCAAAGGTGACTATGGCGCTCACCCGGCTGGAACAAGGAAATTTTTCGAGAGTCAAGGGCGTCGGCTCCGGCATCTTGGAGTGCAGAATCGATTTCGGCCCCGGCTATAGAATTTATCTCGGCAAGGACGGAAACAGGCTGGTGATACTCCTGGGCGGGGGAAGCAAAAAGCGGCAGAGCGCGGACATCAAGTTGGCCCTTGCGAGATGGCAAGACTATAAAACGAGAAAGAGAGAATAAGAACGGTAATGGCCTTGACCCGCGATTTTAAAAAAACCACCATGGCCCGCGTTCAACGCGATCAAGCGTTTCGCCGGACGCTCCTTCGCGAGGCCATAGAAGCGATGTTGAACGGAGACGTGGATGCCGGCAAGAGCGTGCTCCGGGACTATATCAACGCCACCGTCGGATTCGGGGAGTTGGCCGAGGCCACGCATCGCTCGCCCAAAAGCCTGATGCGGATGCTGGGCCCTCAGGGCAATCCGCAAGCTCGGAACCTTTTTGAAATCGTCTCCTATTTGCTGCGTCAGGAAGGAATTCAGTTTAAGCTTCGGGCAGCGTGAGCAACGTAGTGGGTTGATGAAGGCATTAACGCCCCGCCACCCCGCCACGGGCTATACGCCGCGAATTGGCAGCACAACCTGCACATCGCACTCAAATACCCTGCAATATTTCTAAATCTGTCACGGCACAAACTCCTCAAGGCCTCATGGTGGGACGCGATTGTTCTGCCCAAGCAACGCTTGATGGCCGCCTCGTAATGTGCCAAAATGGGAGTCAATCGTGAAGTTGATAGACATGGTGGCGCGTCTGGCACGAACCGACGAGATGACGGGATTGCTAATCACAGCGCAGGAGAAGAAGTGTACTCCGATCTTAAAACACTGATCGATCTACAGCAGGTAGATCAGCAAGTCGCCGATCTTACTTCTCAAATTGAAACCTTTCCCAGCAAAATCCAGGCCATAGAAAAAGAACTGAACGATTTTATTCACGCTCACGAAGAGCGCCAGCAGCACCTGAGCGCGAATCAGAAACAGCGCCGGGACCTGGAAGGTGAAATCCAGTTGATTCGCCAGAAGATTTCCAAGCACAAGGATCAACTCTATCTGGTAAAGACCAATGAACAATACCGGGCCATGCTGAAGGAAATCGAAGGTGAAGAGGCCAATATCCGCCTGATTGAAGATCGCATCCTGGAAAAGATGATTGAATCCGAAGAGTTCCAGAAGCTGGTGAAGGAAGCTGCCGGACGGCTGGACTCAGAAAAAACACGCGTGGCACAGGAAAAAGCGCGGCTGGAGGCTGAGGCAACGGCCGGCAAACAGGAACGGGAAGCCCTGCTGCGGGAGCGGCAGGAACTCGCGGCAAAACTCGGCGGGGACATTCTGGTCCATTACGAGCGTGTTCGCAAGGGTCGGCACGGCATGGCGCTGGCGGAAGTTCGCAATGGGAAATGCATGGGATGCAATGTGCTTCTGCGCCCCCAGCTCTACTATGACGTTCGAGCGGGCGAAGGCCTTTATGAGTGTGAAAACTGCGCCCGCATTCTCTATTCCATCGAGCGGCTCCCGACTGCGGCAGAGGCTGACGGAGCTCAGGCCGCGCCGCCGAATTGATCGGCTTTCCAGGCTGGCGCTTTACGGCACGGACGCGCACGGCGGCCCAGCAGCGAAAATAATCCTGACCCATGCCAGATCGACCCGGCAACACCCAACCCATCACTGCGCACATTGACGGCGGCTCGCGCGGCAACCCCGGCCCGGCGGCATACGCCGTCGTGGTCAGCTCGCAGGATGGAACTCGACTGGCTTCATTCTCCAGATATCTCGGGCACGCCACCAATAACGTCGCGGAATACGAGGGACTGCTGGCAGCCTTGGACTACGCTTTGGAGCATAAATATCGGCGGCTTAAAGTGATTACAGATTCCGAATTGCTGGCTCGTCAGATGAACGGACGATATCAAGTCAGGAATCCGAATCTCCAGGTGCTGCACCACCGCGCGCAAGAGATGATCGCGCAATTCGATGCGTTCCGTATTGAACACGTCCGGCGCGAGCACAACCGCGAAGCCGATCGCCTGGCCAACGAAGCCATGGACGCGGCTTTGAAAGATAAAAAAGCCAGGCCCGCCCCTGCCGCCACCTCTGATCCCCTCCGCGCAACGGCTACCTACCATCAGGGCGCATTGGAGCTGGAAGGTTCGGTTCCACTCAGCGAAGGCGAGCGAGTGGTGGTTGAAATCCACCGGAAAGAGTGACAGAGATTTACATTGGCTTTCTGGCGCCTTTGAAGGTCGAGCGGGACAGCTTCTTCAGCTTGCCGGATTGTGGCCCGGCGCGGCGCCGCCGTTGACCCGAGGCTGGAATGTCGGAAAGTGTCGAGGCCATCTCCCGAGAGGGCGTCCTGTGCTGATGCTGGGCTGAAGCGCAAGGCGGAATGGCGGCGGGTGATTCCGAGGATTGTTTACACACAGATTCTTCGCCCCTCTGTTGCGCAATCAGGACTTCTTTCATTCTTGCCTTTAATGACGCGACCGCAGAGGAATGGATCTGCGACACTCTGGATTCGCACACGCCCATCCGGTTTCCCGTCTCCTTCATGGTCAAACCCTTAAAGTAGTAGAGGTCGATTGCCTGCCGTTTTCGCGCAGGCAGTTTGGACATAGCCTTCGCCAGCAGACCGTTCATCTCTGCCCTCTCGCAGAGGACGAACGGGCTTTCCTCTAAAGTGTCCGCCATTTTTTCGTCCAGGGAATGCCCTTCCAGGCAGGTAGGTTCCTGAAGGCTGGTAATTTCCAGACCTTGTAAGTCCCGCCGTAGCAACTGGAGTTGGTGGTCCGTGACGCCCAGCGCCTCGGCAAGTTCCGCCTGGGAAGGCGCCCGCCCCAGCTGAGTTTGGAGCTTTTCTCTTGTCGCCTCAAGCTGCCGCTCTTTTTGCCGCAGCAGCCGCGGGCTCCAGTCTTGCTCGCGAAGGCTGTCGAGGATCGCTCCCTGGATACGATATCGGGCGTATGACTGCAATTGCACGTTCCTTTTGGGATCAAATTTTGCAAGCGCTTCGATCAGGCCCAGCACGCCGGTGTTGACAAGATCCTCCAGCGGAATGTGATGTGGGAGTCTGGCATGAATCTTTTGCGCAATAAATCGCACCTGCGGAAGCTGCTCCATTACCATCTGATTACGTTCACTTATTTCGAAACCCTTCAACTGTGGTCGGGCCGTAGCGGGGGTTATGCCCACGTGGTACTCCTTTCTCTCTGCGGTGAGAACTGGATATGGACCCGTATCCAGCAAGAGACAGATCGTTAATCTCCAGGACTGTTTTTACCTGTTGCTGATTAAAAGACGATTAGAACGAGATTAGAACTTTCTATTGTTTGCAGCCGTGGGGAATTGCCTCAGCTCAAAGAGCCAAAAGTTGGAGTGTCTTCGTGGCGGGAAAAATCAACAGAGGGTTGGGAGAACCAGCGGATTGGGCCGCGTTCGGGCGGGTTCCTGCGCCGCCATGATGCTTTGAACAGAGTGCGGACAATTTGGAATATAGCCAGCCTTAATCAGGGCCTGCCGGTCCTCGCGACCGGGGGAGATGCCGCAGGAAGGTCCATCTGGTAATTGCGCGAGGTTTGCGAAATTTGCCGGACACTCAATCGGCCCCCCTGGCACTCGATGGCGCGGCTTAGAATCCACTTTTCGAGCTCTCCCAGGAGGGGCTTCGCCGAATCGCCAGGTGTGGTTGTGCTGTTCGCGCCTTCCTCGGCGGCAGGCGCCCATTCGTCACACACGGTCAGGGAAGCTATCTCTTCAACCACTGAAAGAACGCTTCGAACCCTATGCCCCTCGCGAGCGGCCCGGACAGCCCCACCGATCAGCCGGGTAGTAGCCAGACTCAGCCTTTGCGGACTGGCTGTTACCCAGACCTCGCCTGTGGCCTCGCTGATCAGTCGAAGGCGGTCAGCCTTGTCAGCGGAGGCGGCCTCTTCTAAAGCCTTCTCGATGATCTCTCTCCATGCAACGGGCCGCACCTGGATGCCAGCCCTCTCCATCTCCACAATATCGCGCAGCGCCTCCAGGATTTCCGCCATGCGCTGGGTCTCCTGAAGCGAGACCTCCAGGATTCGCCGATACTCCTTCACATCCATCTCGCCCATCAGCCCAACTTCAACCGTGCCTCGCAACGCCGTCAGGGGCTGGCTCAATTTATGGGCAAGGGATTGCAGGACTTCCAGAAGATCGTCGCGCCTTGCCAATGAGCCTGCCGGGGGCCGGCCCTTAGGATTTTTCATGGCTTCGACCGCACACCGCTAGAAGATTCTTATCTAATATTGAGCGTTTCCGATTCGGTAGCCGACGCCCCGGACAGTGTGGATCAGCTTCACCGATTCCCCTTCATCCACCTTCTTCCGCAGGTAATTGACGTACACGTCTACAACGTTAGTCATGGTGTCAAAAGAGAAATTCCACACGTGTTCGATGATCATCGGACGTGAGACCGCCCGGCCCTGGTTTCTCATCAGGTATTCCAGCAATGAGAATTCCTTCGGCGTCAGCTCGATCTTTCTTTCACCACGAACTACCGCGCGCTCCACAAGATTCATTTCCAGGTCTTCAACCTGAAGCTTGAAGTCCACAGGGAAGTCGCCGCGCCTGAGCAGGGCCCTGACCCTCGCTGATAGCTCCCGAAATGCAAAGGGCTTCACCATGTAATCGTCCGCTCCAAGGTCCAGACCCTTAACCCGGTCATCCACGAGCGCACGCCCCGTCAGCACCAGCACCGGCAGGCTTTTCTTGCGGCTTCTGATCTGCCGTAGCACCTGGAGACCATCCATTGTGGGCAGCACCAGGTCCAGAAGCACGAGATCGTAGTCGTACTCTTCCGCCATATAGAGAGCTTCCTGCCCATCAGGCACCACGTCCACAGCATAGTGCTCAGCCTCCAAACCCTTCTTCAGAAAACTGGCGACTGGGCGATCATCTTCAGCAACAAGTATTCTCACTGGGAGCCTCCATCAGTCCGGCGCAGCCCTAAAATCTGCTTAGGCCCCGGCCGTTTTCAGCCCAACATTTGGCGTTTCTCATTAGTCACGATTAACTTCGGCAAAATGGAGAGAGGGGTTGAGGAAAGAATTTGCTGTGAGGTAAACGTGGAAGGTCCCCTGCATAATCGCGCATCGCAGGAGCTTGTCGGACGACACCCGGGGGCGTTGAAGGCAGCCGCTACTGTTTCCTGATGCCGAACTTTTCCAGCCGATATTGTAGCGTGCGGAAGGTCATGCCCAGCAACTGGGCGGCTCGAGTGATGTTCCCGTTGGTGCGCTGCAAGGCCTCAGTAATTTTAGCCTTCTCGTGCTCTTCCCAGGTGGTTTCCTGAATAACGGGCGACATGCGGGCGGAGCCGGCATGCGGCGCAGAGAGTGCGGGTTCATAAAAGCTTATTCCTTCCGGCATCTGCGATATTTCGGGCGGAAGGTCCTGGAGCTCCACGCGGTCCGATTCACCCAGCACGACGGCGCGCTCGATCGCCCATTCCAACTGGCGGACGTTTCCGGGCCAGCGATAGGCCGTCAGAGCGTTCAGCGCTTCCGGCGCGATGCTGTGCACCTCGCGCCCCGAGGCCAGCCCGGCTTTGCTCATAAAGTGGAGCGCCAGTTCTTCGACGTCTCCCCGCCGGTCCCGCAGAGGAGGGCAGATAATCGGAATCACCTTCAGCCGGTAATATAGGTCCTCGCGGAACTTGCCATCCTGCATCAACTGGTCAAGATTCCGGTTGGTCGCCGCGATAATCCGGACATCCACCCTGACGGGTTCCGTGCCGCCGACGCGGAGAATCTCTCTTTCCTGGAGCGCCCGCAAAATCTTCGCTTGCATGGCCAGACTGGTGTCGCCAATCTCATCAAGAAAGAGAGTGGAATGGTCGGCGCGTTCGAACAGCCCCTTCTTCTGCTGATACGCGTCTGTAAAGGCTCCTTTTTCGTGGCCAAACAGTTCGCTCTCCAGCAACGTTTCCGTCAGCGAGGCGCAATTGACCGCCAGGAACGGCTTCTGACTTCGAGGGCTATGTTTGTGAATTTCGCGGGCAACCAGCTCTTTTCCCGTGCCGCTCTCGCCGAGAATCAGCACGGTGTGCGTGGTAGGAGCGACTTTCATCACCATCCGGCTCATTTCCCGGATGGCGGGAGAGCGTCCGATAATCGTCTGCTTCAGCGAGGCCAGGCGGCCCAGTGCATCGCTGACTACTTCCAGCAACTTCGATCGGTCCACCGGCTTTTCCAGGTACTGGTAGACGCCTCGCTTCGTAGCGTCAATCGCCGATTCGATGGACGGATACCCGGTAATCAGGACGATGGCGACGGTAGGGTCTGTCTGAAGGATCTGGGTGAGCAGCTCAATACCCGTCATGCCCGCCAGGTTCAGATCCGTCAGGACCAGATCAAACCGTTTTTGGGCAACCAGACGTAGGGCGGCCTCGCCGCTGGTGGCCGTGACGGTTTCATAGCCCTCATCAAGAAAGATGTCGCGATAAATTTCGCGCTGCCGCTGCTCATCATCAACCACCAGAATGGAGCCTTCGGGCATACCGGTCGTCCTCACGCAACCGTTGAACTCGCAAGCGCCCGGGTGCGTGGGACACTCGGCCCGGAGACTGGCAATTCCAACACCATCTCGGCGCCCGGAGCTGTCTGGCGCGCGACATAAACCCGGCCCCCATGGTCTTCGACAATCTTTCGAGTAATCGCCAGGCCCAGGCCGAAGCCGGTAGCCTTGGTGGAAAAGTAAGGAGTGAAAATCTTCTCCCGGTCGTCTTCCGCAATGCCGGGCCCGGTGTCCCGGAATCGCAGCTGTAGCTTGTGCCCGCCGTCACCAGCCGGCATCAATTTCGCCTCGATAAAGATTGTCCCGCCGTTCGGCATGGCATGAACGGAGTTGGTGAGAATGTTCAGGAAGCAAGTCTTCAGTTGTGCCGCGTCCGCCTGAAACTCAGGCAAGTCCCCAGGCAACTTGTTGGCGATTCTGATGTCCTGTGCGTTGGCCTGTTTTTCCACCAGGCCGACGGCCTGTTCAACAATGGTCTTCAGGTCGCATGGCGCTATCTGAGGAGGCGTTTGTCTTCCCACGGCGAGAAAATCATTCACCAGCCGGTTCAGACGCGTGATCTCGTCTTTCATATTGGCAAGGCTCACGCGCAATTCGCGCCCCGGCGTCTC
>DASUJZ010000084.1:0-73576 GCA_036278995.1 Terriglobia bacterium
TCATGAAGCCCATCGCCGCGCCGATCGTCGGCGGCATGGTGACGTCAACCATTCATGTGCTGATCCTTGTCCCAGTGTTCTTCGCCATGATGAAAGAACGCGCGCTTCGTCGCGGCACGCTGTGGGCGTCACAAGAAAACAGCGATGAGGACATAGCATAGACCTTCCGTTGTATCAGCGAGGTACAGAACATATCCTCGGCCGGGCAGGCGGATAAAGCTTCGTCTCCGGCTGGTTGTTCAGTGGCGAATCTTCCAAGTGGTACAATAAAAGCAATCCCAGGAGAAAGCCATGAGACGCAGCCGGCTCTCGATTGCGGTTTTAATCATTGCGATTGCCGTCGGCGCGGCCTGGCTGCTCCATCGCGAGTTGACTCCAAAGCAGCCCGTCGTCTGCGAGATCTGCGGACGCGGAATCATGAAGCAAGTGGAATTTCGAATCGAGACGGCCCATGGCGCCATTGACGCCTGCTGTCCCGCCTGTGCGATGCACCACATCATCAACAACCCTGGAGAGGCACGTAAGGAACTGGCCACCGACTTCAACTCCGGACGCCTGATTGCCGCGCGTTCGGCATATTACGACATGGGCGGCGACGTGCAGTATTGCACTCGCCACGATCCTGCCCTCCAGCGCACGGCGGCTCACGGAGTGGAAATGCGCGTCTACGACCGCTGCCTGCCCGCCCTGGTCGCCTTCACCTCAAAGGAAGATGCCGAAGCCTATCGCCAGCAGCACGGCGGCCGCGTCGTCACCTTCGAGCAGGTTTTTGAAGACACACAGAATCGATGAATATCGGTCGCCACAACAAGTGTGTAGTTCCATTGACCGGCGCATGAGTCTCGCTCTGATCCAACAACTGCGGCCAGGAGCCTGGGTTATGCGATATGCAACGTCGTCCGCCGGTTCTTTCCTCCCACGCGCTCGATACGCCGCCAACTGCTGTTGTCATTCATGACAATCCAGCGCCTCTCATCGGTGCGGTAGAACCCTACCAACTTACACCCTCCTCCCTTTTACACAGTCAAATTTACGTCGTCCCTGCACCGTTGCCGTTCGATGCGATTCCGACCAGCGGGGCAGTACGAGAGCCCTGAGGGTGTCCGACTTAGCGGTTAAACGCCAGGGCCTGGAGCCGTAGAGCGGCGCGGCCACTGGCACCTCGCATTACGCGCTGGCAACCGTCTTCACCATGGTGTCGCTGCTTTTGAACAACTCCGGCTTGATTTCGGCACCGATGCCGGGGGCTTCCGGAGCTTTGACGTGGCCATCCACAGGCGTGGGCACGTTGTTCAGAAAGTAGGGATACTGGTGGGCCCACTTCCAATAATTGCTTTCCATAATCAGAAAATTGGGGACGGCGGTTGAAAGGTGGGCGGCGCAAACAAAGAGCAATGGGCCGCCGCAGGTGTGAGGTGATGTGGGAATAGAATAAGCCTCGGCCATGTCGGCGATCTTCTTTGCTTCCGTGGGGCCGCCGCACCAGCAGAGGTCATACATTGCCACCGAGCAGGCTTGGCGCTCAAAGAAGCGCCGGTATTCGTAGCGGGTGGCGAGCGTTTCGCTCATGTTCAGCGGCACGCTCGTTTTTGCGGCCAGAGCGGCGTAGGCGTCGGCGTTGGTGTTCAACATCACGTCTTCAAGGTACATGATGTTGTAAGGCTCGAGCGCTTTCGCGATGCGCTCCGCGCTCGGCAAATCGAAATTTCCCCAGCAGTCCACGCAGATGTCCATCCGGTTGCCCACACCGTCGCGAATGTCGCGAATCCATTTAAGACCCTGCTCGAGGGCGTTGTTGGAAAGGTATCTTTCCGGCGCGCTAAATGGATAGATCTTCATGGCGGTGATTCCGCGGTCCAAGAGAAAGTGGACAATCTTCATAGTGTCCGGGCCCATCTTCATGTTGTTAATGGCCCAGTAATCGGTGGTGGTATTGTAGACGCGCACATGCCGGCGCGTTTTGCCGCCAAGGAGTCGGTAGAGAGGCAGGCGGGCAGCCTGACCCAGAACGTCGAGCTGGGCCATGTTGAGCGCGCTGAGCAGGCGCATGTCCGCGCCGCCGGCGTTTCGCATCGCCATCTGAAAATAGAAATCGCGCCAGACGCCCTCGATGTCGCGCGGGTCGCGCCCGATCAGTTTGAGTTCCCGTGCATAATCCTCGAGCGCGCCAAGCTGTCCGTTGTCCCACGGATAGGTCTCGCCGGTCCCGATGATTCCCGCGTCCGTGTGCAGCCTCACCCACATGAACTCGGCGCCATCGTCCGTGCTGCCGGAGCCGCCGCCGATGTGGAGGTCCCTGCGAAAGATGACGGCTTCGATGCCGGTAATCTTCATCGAGTCGGTGCGGTCCCGGGCCTCCATCGCCGATTGCGGAAGCGCGCTCATTCCTGCCGCAGCCAGCGATCCGGCGCCTGCCTGCTCCAAAAATTTCCTCCTTGTGGTGGGATTCTCTCTCATTTTTTCCTCCTTTGTTTAAGAATTGCGCTGAATTATCGCCTCGGAACAAAATTCAAATCGCAACTGCGAGCCCTCCGCTTTTTTACACGAGCATCTTACACAAGCAGAGCTTGATATCGCAGAACTAAACGGTTTGGTGTCCTGATCAGCTCTGAGGGCGCGCTGTTTTGGGGCGCCATATGGGTATGCGTAAGTCTGATGCCAATTTTAAATCGACTTGAAACGAAGGACCGCCCTGTTCGTCATTCCGGCTTGGGCCGCCCTTGCGGTAGAATTGCTGGGCGCATGGCGGTTTGGGTTGGACCCTTACTCGCGGAAATATGCCATCGACTTGGCGGAGGACATCCCGCCTGGATTAATGGTTTCAACTAGAAACTCTCCTGCGCCCGACGGCCGCGTTGTCACCTTCGAGCAGGTTCTCGTAGAAGTCCGCAACCCGTAAGCGATCCTTCACGTGGGCTGGTTCACCTTAGAGCTCATTATCGGAACATTTGGGTATCGCGATGGCGGCAATTGTTGGACCGCCCGGGTCGAGAGAACTCAAAATCGCAACCACGGCGCGCTCGACATGTCCCAAGCCTCAACTAAGCTGAACTTCACAATCGCCGTTCTCTATAGACCCCTGTAGGCTTGCCAATTTCGTTCATTTTTTGTTGTTGTTCATTTATAATGAACGTCAGCTGTTAATGAACAAGGAAAAGTCAGAGAACGGGACAGATCCGGGCTTTAGACTGAGCGGAAACGGAAAGATAAGGTCAACGCAATGCTGGAACCTGCTACTCAAGTCGAAATGCTGGAGAGAGCCCTGAAGGCGTTCCACGAAACGACCGGGCTCGATCTGCAAGCCGAGCGGATTCAAACCAAAGGTCCGCGCCGTGGACATGCGGACGCTGCGGTGCAGTTGGTTGCCCCTGCGATGCGGCTTGGGGTGGAAATCAAGCGCGCGGTTAACCCGAACAACCTGGGGGTTATTGCAGAACAGGTTGCCCGGATGCCGCAGCCGGCTCTGCTGGCAACCGAGTACGTGAACCCAGAGATGGCGAAGCGACTGAAGCAGATGAACATTTTCTTCCTGGACACGGTGGGGAATGCCTACTTGGAGATCCCGGGCCTTTTCATCTACGTACGGGGCCAAAAGCCCCCCGCCAAGCATTTCACGGAACGGCCCATGCGCGCCTTCCGACAGGCAGGCCTCAAGGTCATTTTCGCATTGTTTTGCAAACAGGACTTGATTAACGCTCCGTATCGGATCATCGCAAAGGCAGCTGACGTTGCCCTTGGTACGACGGGCTGGATTTTTGACGATCTGAAAAAGCTCGGATATCTGCTCGAGCCGGGTAAGCACGGCAGGAGACTTGTCCAGAGGGAGCAACTGCTGGAGCGATGGGTAGCGGCTTACCCGGAACAACTAAGGCCGAAGCTGGTGATCGGACGGTATGCCGCACCAGATGGGGGCTGGTGGGAAGAGACGCACATCCAGGAGCATCAGGCCTACTGGGGAGGAGAAGTTGCGGCCGCCCGGCTGACCGGGTATCTAAGGCCGGAGGACGTCACCATTTATGTCAGAGGGCTGCCGGGCCCATTGCTGGCTGCCCATCGGCTGCGAAGAGATGATCGAGGAAACGTGGAGATTTTGAAGGCATTCTGGGACCCCGATGTGGACTGGGCAGACAAAGAGATTGTCCATCCCATCCTGGCGTATGCTGATTTGCTGCGTACTGGGGACGCCCGGAACCTTGAAACGGCAAGGCGGCTTTACGATGCTCAAGTTGCTCGATTTGTCCGGGAAAATTGATCGATCGACGGTCGAACTTTATGAGTCGCTTGGTGGGGTCGCTGCCGCCATCGGGGCTTCCTTTTTCCTGGTTGGGGCGACTGCTCGCGACACCATTATGGGACAGGGCTTCAGCATCCGCAGTGGACGTGCCACAACAGATGTTGACGTCGCATTGCGCGTTTCGGGCTGGGATGAATTCAGCCGATTCAAACAGGCGTTGCTCGACACCGGGAATTTTGCTGAATCCAGGGAGGCTCAGCGGCTGATCTACCGGAATGAATTGTCGGTGGATATCATACCTTTCGGAGGGACCGCTGACCCGGACGGCAAGTTAAGCTGGCCTCCTGAGGGTGATTTCATCATGAGTACTGCGGGCTTTGAAGAAGCCTATCAGGTTGCGCAGCTTGTACGAGTGAGAGCACGCCCGCCCTTGGATATTCGAGTGGCATCACCGGCAGGACTGGCGATTCTAAAAATCGCAGCCTGGGCCGATCGCCCATCAGAGAGGGCCAGAGACGCTTACGACCTGGCGTTTATCATGGAAAACTACCTGGACGCAGGCAATTACGAACGGTTGATGGAAGAACATTATGAGCTGGTGGCGGTTGAGGATTTTGATTACACCAAGGCCGGTTGCCGGCTGCTGGGGCGCGACATCGGCAGCATCGCCAAACCAGAAACGCGTGCCAGCATTCAGGAAACACTTCAGGCCCAAACAGCCGAAATAGGCCAATATCGCCTCGTCCGCCAGATGACAAAGCATCTTGCACCGCTTGGTGAGGACGAGAAGCGGATTGACCAAGCATTGGCGCTGCTCAGGGAAGTCATCACGGGCATCATCGAAATTCGTTAATATGAACACATGGGCCTTCCAGCGTTTTTTCAATGCACACCCAGGCGGTCTGCTCGATCTGCTGCGACTTCCAGCCGGCACCGCCGGTTTCCTACCAGGTGGTCATGGCGTCGGAGAAGAGTTGAGCCAGGTCGTCGGCAGAAGCGGGCCGCGGTGATAATTTGGTGACGCGGTGCTGGGGCAGCGTGCCTTCCACAAGGGCCGGGATGTCGCTGGATTCGTAGCCGAGTGCGCGCAGGCCGTTGGGAACCTTGAGGTCGTGCATGAACTCGACCACGCGGTCGGCGAGAATCCTGCCCGCATCCTCCAGCTTGGCGCCGCTGACTTTGGCGCCGAGAATTTCCGCAGCCTTCAGGTGGCGCTCCGGGCAGGCTTGCGCGGTGAAGCGGTAGACGGCCGGCGCGTTCAGGATCACCGAGATGCCGTGCGGCACGAGAGGATGGTCAACCTTATAGCCGCGAGGCTGGAAATTCTTCACCAGCCCGGAGACCGGATATGACATGCCGTGCGGCAGGTGTACGCCGGCGTTTCCGAACCCGATGCCTGCGTACGATGAAGCCAGCAGCATGGATGCGCGGGCTTCGTCATCGCCGGGGTCGGCCACGGCGCGCTTCAGGTAAGCTGCCACGAGCCGCAACGCCTCGAGGCTCCAGACGTCGCTGATGGGGTTGGAACCCTGGTACGCCGGACGCATAATCGGCCGGTCAGGGCGGGGGCGCTCGAGGAAGGGCAATGCGGTGAAGGATTCGACGGCGTGGGACAACACATCGAGCCCCGAGGAGGCGGCCACCTCCGGTGGCAGCGTGCGCGTGTTGTCCGGATCGACCAGGCCGATGGTTGGCTTCAGCCGGCGGTGCGCGATGCCCGTCTTGGCATGGAGCGACTCCAGATCACAGATGGCAACTCCCGTGGTCTCGCTGCCGGTGCCGGCAGTGGTTGGAATCGCAATCAGCGGCTTGAGGTGACCCGGGACGGGCTGGCCCCTGCCGATGGGCGGGTTAACGTATTCCAGAAAGTCACTCGGATAGCAGGAATAGAGGTTGGCGGCCTTGGCGGTGTCCATGGTGGAGCCGCCGCCCACTGCCACAAACGCATCAAAGTCGTCCGCCTGCGCTGCGGCAATGGCTTGCTTGAACGATTCGTCGGTGGGTTCGGTGCGCACGCTGTCAAAAACTGAAAAGCGAATCTTTTGGCCGCTGAGCGATTCAAGCGCTGTGGCAACCGGTGGCAGATTGCGCAGATTCGGATCCGTGAAGACCAGAATGTGTCGCGTGCCCAGGTCAGACAATTCTGCACCAAGCTCGCGCGTGACCCCGGCTCCGAAGCGAATGCCGGATGTCACCATCTCAAACGCATATTCGCGTTCCATAAAGCTCCTCCTGGGCCGGGCCTGCTGCCGACCTGCCCGGCTGGATCAGTTTACTGGAAGAATCGCCGCGCCCAGTATACTACGGGCTTCAGAATGAATAAGTGACCGGGTTCTACCCCCGGAGGCAGATCACCGCGCCGGGGAGAACCAGGATTTTGAAGCGGATTACTGCACCGCGATGGCCGGCAGGGGAACAAGCGGGCCAGTAACTAGAACCAAAGTAACATTGGCTTCCGTTCGCAGAAGGATTAGCATACGATGTACTGGCGTGCGTTTGGGTGCCATAAACAGCGCGCCAGATGATGTTGTTCTTGCAGATGCAACAACAGGGGCTTTTCAGGCCGCGTAATCATCCCGCTAGAAGGATGAGACAGACCTGGGAAGGGGGAGGGAAAGCGTGAATTTCAAGAACGAAGCTGCACAATCTTCCTGCAGACCCTTTGTGTCGAACGGGTCGAGCAACCGGAAAGTCTTGACCGTTGCCGATGAATCGGCCATCAGGAACCTGCTGACGTTGGCCAGGAAACTGGATAGCCGGCGGGTGGTGACCGCGAATACCGGGTTGGATATATCAACAATCAACCGCAAATCGTTTGACACCGCCATCCTTGACCTTAGGTGTTCACAGGGCAGGCCTGCCGGCCGGGGTTACGGCGTTGGAGAGGTCCGGCCGAGCATGGTGGGCAGAGTGCTCGTCATCAACGCCGAAGTCAACGATCAACAAACGTTCGAAGCAGTCGAGCGATACATCTATCACCGTCACACCATTGAGGGGCTTCTGTTTGACCTGGCGAGGCTTGTCCGGTCCTTGCTCGGCCATTCGCCCTCTCCCAACGAGATTTGACCCGAGCCGCAACACACGAAGGCACACGGCCCCCGAACGGGCGCGGTCGCGCGCCAATTTCGTTGCCGACTCATCTCACATTCGTAAAGCTCCGCTGAAATGCCTGGCGGAATATCTCCGGTCAAAACGAATCAGACATCCTGGTTAGCGCGGGAGGGCGGATGCGAAACCCGCCCCCCTGGAATGCCGAGCCGGGCCAGCGAATGCTTCACAGGCGCCTCAACCCGGTATACTGCTATTTCCACTCCCACAGCTTGGAGTGAGTATTTCCTTCGGCATCCACGTCGAATTCAAAGACAGCGGCGATGCCATTCAATTGCGTCAGCTTAGGCGATGCCGTGCTGTAATAGATCGCGCCGCGATAGCTGACTGCGCCCCCTTCAGCGAACTTGCCGATGCCCTGGCCTTTCCACGTCGCGCTGTTACCGTCAGATCCAACCACGATCCCATGTCCTTCACCATAAAGCGATCCGTCCGGCCGCGCCTCCGACCAGTATGTTCCAACTTCCATCACATCGACACCGAGCATGTTTCCAGTTGATTCAAACGCCACCTCCACCTTGAACCCATTGTCCACCGAAAGGACTCGTCGTCCTGTTCGCCTGCCGCGCAGGTCACCAATCATTGCTCCGAGCATAGGCCCCTCCTTTGTCGGACGCCTTGACGTCCACGTTTAAGCTTTCCATCCCGGAACGGAGGGCTGTAGTGTACACCAATTTTTGGAGAGAATACCTGCGCCGCGGCAATGAACGCAGACGAAGGCCCAACCAAGCTGCAGGAATCGAAAGCTTACCGACACTCCGGCCATGCCGCACCGAAACGCCCGTACCAGCACCGCTGGAACTAAAGTTGAATTGTTAACGTGCCCGTTCCGGGCTAGGATGGCATTGTCGTTTTGGTAGTTCGCCCGTGGGGAGGGGGGCCCAAATGACCTTGTTCCTGCAGTTTGTTGCGGCTTTCAGTGTCTTTTGTTTCCTGTATTTTAACGCGTTCAGTGAAAACGGAGCACGCCGGAGGAGGCAGACGCGGCTGGTACCCGTTTTCCGTGGTCCTGAACGCCGGTCGGTGACTCGCTCACAGTGGAGAAGAGGGGACTACTGAGGCGAAAGCTTTTCGACAGTGCCGTGCCCGGGAACGGAGAGTGGTGACTCAGCTTGATTGGCAGCATGGGCGCCCACGCTGCGGCCAAATGACACGCCGGGTAGCCGTGCCCAAATAGATACCTAATGAGCCAGCACCGAGCGGCACGGCTCGTTGAGGCGCTACCTCGCCGCACTTCCAAACCGATCCTGAACTCTGAACTCCCATACGAATCCCAACAGATCACTCCCAATCATCCATGACTGGACATCGTGAACAGTTCCGGGTGCAGCCGCCTGCAAGAACGGCTCGCGCCGCGCGGGCGCAAGCACTAGAATAGTAGGTTTCGCACCTGTCATACGACTGTCAGAGAGGGAGGCCGTCCATGCCGGCCGGAAGAGGGGATGAGAATCCTAAGATGAAAGCACTATTTCTCGAAAGCATACATGAAGCCGCCGCCGTTCCATTCGTTAAGGACGGCTATGAGGTGAAAACGCTGCAAGGCAGCCTGGATGAGTCCGCGCTCATTGAAGAAGTCAAAGATGTGGAGGTGCTGGGAATCCGCTCGAAGACCAGGGTTACGGCCCGCGTGCTGGACGCCGCTCCCCGGCTGCTCGTGGTGGGCGCGTTCTGCATCGGCACTGACCAGATTGAGCTGCCAGCGTGTTCAGACCGCGGCATCGCCGTCTTCAACGATCCGCACAGCAATACGCGCTCCGTGGCGGAGCTGGTGCTGGGAGAGATCATTATGCTGGCGCGGCGCGTCTTTGACGGCAGCGTGGCCCTCCACCAGGGGTCATGGCAGAAGAGCGCCACAGGCTGCCACGAAGTGCGCGGCCAGACCGTGGGCATAGTGGGATACGGCAAAATCGGCTCGCAGCTTTCCGACTTGGCCGAGGCCATCGGAATGACAGTGATCTTCAGCGATGTGTCGGAGGTGCTGGCGCGCGGTAACGCCAAGAAGGTGAGTTTTGAGGAGTTATTGGAGCAAGCGGATTTCGTCACCCTGCACGTGGACGGCCGCCCGCATAATCGCGGCTTCTTCGGCGCCGACGAGTTCCGGCTGATGAAAGAGGGATCGTACTTTATGAACCTGAGCCGCGGCTTCGTGGTGGACCATGAAGCCCTTGCGGAAAATCTGCGCAGCGGGAAGTTGAAAGGGGCGGCCATCGATGTTTTCCCCAAGGAGCCGAAGTCCAAGGGCGGCGCTTTTTGCGACACGCTGCAGAACCTTTCCAATGTGATCCTCACGCCGCACATCGGCGGGAGCACGGAAGAAGCACAGCTCCATATCGCGCACTTGGTCTCAGCTCGGATCCATCGCTACGTGGAAGCCGGCGACACTATCCTCAGCGTCAACTTCCCTCATTGCCGGCTTGAGCGCTCGCCGGAGACCCACCGCCTGGTGCATATCCACCGGAACCAGCCTGGCATGCTGCTGGCCATCAACAAGGTGTTCGGCGACCGCGAAATCAACGTGGAACGCCAGGTTCTGGATACCAAGGGCGAAGTCGGCTACGCCATACTCGACATCAACCAGCACTGGGACGCGGGCCTCGTCAGCGCGTTGGAAAGCATACCGCACACCATCCGCTCCAGAGCGCTCTACTAGGCGCCATCCTCGGACGGAATACTCAATAATGAGGCTGCCGCAGGCTGTGGGTACCGCCGCCGCTTGCTTCATCGTGAACTTAGGGATGTTCTGGCTTCTTCGCCGCGGGGATCGGCCGAGCCGCCGAAGGCTTTGTGTTTTGCCGCGGGTAGCTGTGTATATGCGATTTTCAGCAGGAAAGGCGTGGCGAACGTGGTTACCACAGCCATCAGCACGAGAGCGGTGAACAGCCGCTGACCGATAAAGTGATTCGTTAAGGCGATATTGGCGATGACGAGTTCCATGATTCCACGGCCATTCAGGCCGATTCCCACCGTCCAGCTTTCCATGGGCGTCAGTTTCGCGAGGCGGCCGCCCGCGTAACCTCCGAAGATTTTGCCCACAACGGCGGCTGCCAGAATCGCCGTGACCAGCCACCAGTCTCTCAGGCTTGCAGCGTCAAATTCGAGACCGATGGCCGCGAAAAAGATGGGCCCAAGGAAGCCCATGGTGATGTCGGAAGCCGTTTTCTGAACCTCCCGAAACCTGGCCTCTCCAAGTACTTCGTAACTTATCAACATCGAACCAAAAAACGCTCCCACGACGAACTGTAACCCCAGCACCTGAGAAAAACTGGCAAACGCGATGACGAAGAGCAGAGCGATGGCAAAGGCAGACTCTTTGCCTTTCAGCCGGACGAGCAACTGATAGAAACGGTCTTTCCGCCACAGAAACCGCTGGGGAGAATAGCGCTTGGCAACTCGCGCGGCCAGGATAAACCCGGCCATAAAGGCGACAGCCTTGACCAGCGCAAGGCCGGTAGAGGCGAGAGCTGTAGCAGAGCCGCCGCCTTTTACCTTTACGTCCAGAATGACGCCGAGGATCAGCAGCGACGTCACGTCATTAAACACGGCCGCTGAAATGATCCTCTGGCCAATTTCGGTCTGCACTTTTCCGAGATCCATCAGAATCCGGACGCTGACGGGAAGAGCGGTGATGGCCACGCAGAGGCCTATAAAGACGGATCTGGTGGGGCCCAGATGAAATGCCTGTCCCACCAGAAAGCCCAGCACCATGGGGAGAACAAAGCCTGCCGTACCAACAAATGCACCGCGGCCACGGAAGGAATTCCAGAGTGTTTTCAGGTTCATGTCCATTCCGGCCAGGAAAACCAGCAGCAGGACGCCCAGGTCGGCAACGGCTCTGATTTCGTCCGTGAAGTGGACAACTCCCAGGAGCGAAGGTCCGAGAAACACCCCAGCAGCGATTTCGCCAAGCATGGCTGGCTGGCCAAAATGTTCTGAGATTTCTCCGAAAGTACGGGAGAGAAGCAGAAGCAGTAGTAAAGCTTCAATGAGCGGCAAGCAGATTCTCCCCAAATCGACCGGCAAGAATCAGTCAATCCTACCCACGTCCCCCCATTGTAACCAACCGCAAACGAAATAGTCGAGGGGAACAGGAGAGCGAGGCAAGCCCGGCGGGGAAGTCTAGCGCAGAAAAAGACTGTAAGTGAGAACAATGAGGACGATAGCTGTGAAGCAGGTGTACTTCCAATTCCTTAGGAACCCCATAAAGTAAACCATCGATACGGCCACTCGAATGAAGGGCGTGAGCATGAGGACGGCGATGCCCAGGTTGATCAGCAGGCGCGGTCGGACGCTCCCCTGCACGGCCAAGCCGACTTCACCGGTTACAAATTCGAACAGGTTCGTGCCGGCGATCTGGTAGTCCAGGGCAAAGCCGCCGGTGCGGAGCCATCGCCAGAATAACCCAATGACGATCAGCCCAAGGCTGAGGAGGACGCCATCCCGGAGGACAACGCCCACCAGAGTGTCCATCTCAAACTGCCGCGCCTCGCGTACCGACTCGATTCGGGGGGAAGGTTCTAATGGATTCATGCCCAGATGCCCTGTAGTCCCCTCGCTATCATCTCAATCGCCATGGCCAGCAAAATCACCAGGAAAAAAAGGCGCACGGACTGGTTGGTGAGCCTGACCAGCACTCGCGTGCCGAGGAAAGCCCCGGCAACCACCCCCAGGATGACCGGCACGGCCAGCCCGGGATTGACGAGTCCGGCCGCCAGGTAGACGCTGGTTCCCGCGAGCGCGGTGACGCCAATGATCAGGTTACTGGTGGTGGTGGAAACCTTGGGAGGAAGACCCATCACCAGGTCATGGATGAGGACTTTTACGGCGCCTGCACCAATTCCGAGCAGGCCGGACACGATTCCAGCTCCAAACATCAGTGGTGCGCCCAGGTATGCTCGGCCGGCCTTGTACTCCACCATCTGCCCGGTGACGAAGTCCGGATAACTGCCTTCCAGCTCCAGCCAGCGGGTAAAGGCGTCCTGCTGCGTAAATTTTTGCCCGGAGGGGTGCTTATCCATCAGCAGCACGACCCACGACGCCATCAGAACCAGCCCAAAAATGATGTAGAGGGGCCGCGGTGACGATGCGAGTGTGATGCGGGCTCCCGCGATCGCCCCGGCAATGGTGAACATCTCGAGAAACATTCCCACCTTGAGATTGGTGATGTGGTCGTGAGCGTATGCCGAGGCAGACCCGCTGGACGTTGCAATCACGGAAAGGATGCTGATGGCGATGGCGTGCTTGATGTCAATGCCAAGGGCTGTGAGCACGGGGATGAGAATGATCCCGCCGCCCATGCCTCCCATCGCGCCTACAAAACCTGCCAGAACCGAAAGCGGAAATAAGAGTTGGAATGAGACCATGCGTTCTTTAGGCGCCGGCCGCGCTCACTGGCGCAGGACAGGGTTGCACAACAAGTCTAATTATAGATACTTTTTTCGGGTCCCGTGTGAAATGGCCGGTGAGGGCCGAGTGGCGACGAGCTCAACTCGCCGTGTGGCGGTCCTGGTCGGCGGGGCTGCCGCTACGCTCATACCAGGGCAGCACTCCTCAGCCGGTGGTGACTCAGTTTGCTTCCCCTTTTGTGGCACGGTCACCTTGATCCTGCCCAGGCGGGAGCGAGACGCCCGTGTCACACTTCAAACTGGGCGCTACTCGTCAGCCGGGCAGCTTGACAGCCGCAGCCGGCTTTGATAGCGTCCATCGCGGCCTTCACCTAAAAGGAGTTTCACATGGACAGACGAGAATACTTCAAGCTCGGCATGGCGGGAGCCGTGGGCGCGGCACTTTCAGCGCAGCCGCTGGCGGCCCAGGAGCGGGAGGCGCGCGCAACAAGCGGATTGCCGACGCCGATCATCAAAGATATCCAGGTGATTACCACGCAGCCAACCGGCGTGCGGCTGGTGGTCGTGAAGATAGTTACCGACCAGGACGGCCTTTACGGTTACGGCTGCGCCACGTTCACGCAGCGTGCCGACCTGGTGGCGCCGGCGGTGGAGAAATATCTCAAGCCGCTGCTCGTGGGCAAACCATGCGACCGCATCGAGGACACCTGGCAGGCCTGCTACAACAGCTCCTACTGGCGCAATGGTCCCGTGTTGAACAACGCCATCAGCGGAGTTGACCAGGCGCTTTGGGATATCAAGGGTCGCCAGGCCAATATGCCCGTCTACCAGTTGCTGGGCGGCAAGGCGCGCGAAGCGGCGCTGGTGTACGGAACGATTGGCGGCACGGAGCCCTCCGAAGCCGTCGACCGCGTGCGCGGTCTGATGGCGCAGGGCTTCAAGGCGGTCAAGGTAATGGTGGGCGTGCCGGGAATGTCGTCCTACGGTCCGTCGAGCGGTCCGCCCATGCGAGGCTTGCACTCCGGGCCGGTGTGGGAACCCGGTCCTTACATGCGCCTGACTCGGAAGGTGCTGGAAGAATGCCGCAAACAACTGGGCGAAGAAATCGAATTGATCCACGACGTGCACGAGCGCGTGAGCCCGCACCAGGCCGTGCAGCTTGCCAAGGATTTGGAACCTATCCGGCTGTTTTACCTGGAAGACTTGCTCTCGCCGGAGCAGATTGATTACTTCCGGCAAATCCGGCAGCAGTGCGCAACGTCGCTCTCGATGGGCGAACTGTTCAACAGCCCGCACGAGTGGCAGCCGCTGATCGAGGGCCGCCTGATTGATTACATCCGCGTGCACCTCTCTCAGGCCGGAGGACTGACGCCGGCAAGAAAGATCGCCATTCTCGGCGAGATGTACGGAGTGAAAACGGCTTGGCACGGCCCGGGCGATGTTTCGCCTGTGGGCCATACGGCGCAGTTGCACCTCGATCTTGCCAGCACCAACTTCGGCATCCAGGAGGGCGGCATCATCACCGGCCTCGAGGCCGAAATGTTCAAGGGCTGCGCGACGTTCAAAGACGGCTATCTCTACGCCACCGACGCGCCGGGCTGGGGAATTGAAATCGACGAACAGCTCGCCGCCAAGCATCCCTTCCGCGACGGCCCTGAACATCTCAATGGTGGCTGGGGCATCGTCCGGCGATACGATGGGACGGTGATTAAACAGTAAGGCGGGTGTGAAGGCTTCACACGCGGTGAGGAATGCGCCCATCGCGGAGGGCGATTTTGCTGAAACGAGCAATCCTATACGCCTGGCGAAAACCATGGCTCACGCGCTTTGGTCGGACCGCGTTGTGTGCACCGGTTATCGGACCAGCGTTGCGTCGCGTCGAGCGGCGACTTTTGCCGCAGGGGAACAGGGTCTGGGTGCGTCTCGACAGCGGACTGGCGAAGGGACTCTGGCTGCAGGTGGACCCCTACCGGGAACAGGAGTATTTGCGAGGGACCGCGGAGACTGAAGTGCAGGAGGCGCTTGCCGCCCACCTGAAACCGGACGGATGCTTTTTTGACGTTGGAGCTCACATCGGCGTATATTCCCTCGTCGCGTCCCGGTTGGTGGGACCGAAGGGGCGGGTGGTCGCCTTTGAGCCTGACCCGCTGAACGCCCAACTCATGCGGGAGCATGCGGCTCGAAACGGCCTTTCCAACATTACAGTGGCCCAGATGGCCGTCTGGCGATCAGAAGGAGATGTCTCCTTTCGACGGGGCGGCGACCAGCCGATGGGGAAATCTTCGAGGCGTGGATCTGTAGTCGACTCCGGGTTGGCTATGGATTCGGGCGAAACCATATCCGTCCAGGCTGTTTCACTGGACGCCTTCGCCGCCGACAATCATTCACCAGCGGTCATCAAAATTGATGTGGAAGGCGCGGAGTGCGAGGTGCTTGACGGCGCAACCGGACTCCTGGCAAGTGCGAAACCGACTTTGATTTGCGAGGTACACACGGCGGAAGCAGCCGCTTTCATCGAGGAGTTTCTGCCCGCAAGGGACTACACCATCGAGTGGGTGCCTCTTCGCTACGCGTTTCCGTTTCCCCGGCACTTTGTGGCTGCGCCGCGTCAGCGCTGAGGAGTTGAGAGTTGGGCCAGCGCGCTAAGCCCTAGGCCGCGACCGCAATCGGTGGCGTAGATGATGCTTCTCGAGTCTTCAGTCCAGGCGGGATTCGTGGAGTTGCAAGACCCGCGAGTCAGTTGGATGGCGCGGCCCGTTGCGAGATTGACGACCGCGAGATGCCATGCGCCGCCTACCTCCCGGCTGTAGGCGAGCCATTTTCCGTCCGATGACTCCGCCGGAAATCGCAATGGGGCCGATGAACCGGTCGAAATGGGTTTGATTTGGAGCGATACAGGGTCGGCGCTGAAGAGTTCAAGCCTTCCGCGGGGCTGTGCCGAGTAAAGGACCTGGTCATTCGAACCAAACGACACGTCCCAGACATCTTCACCGGGTCCGGCGATTTCCCGCGCCGGCAGACGGTCCGGCCGCTTTTCCTCTGTCAGGTTGGCTACCCAAAGGCTTCCTCGGCCTTTATCTTCCCTGATAAATGCAAGCCAGCGCCCGTCGGCTGACACTGCTGGCCTGGTGGCATCCTCAAGCACTGTGATTGGATGGGCGCGGCGGCCCTGATTGTCCAGCGGATCGATTCGCACGATGCGCGAGCGGGAGCCGGAGATTTCAACCCAAAGTTGGTGCGTGGCAGGTGACCATGCCGGGTGGAAGGCATCCGAACCCAACCTTAAGTGCTGGACGTTTGGGCCTTGCAAGTAAGTAAGGCCGAACCCGGCTGGGATCATGCTTACAAACCACGTTCCGCGCGGGCCTACGGCAGGCTCCGTCGCCATGTAAATAGCCGGGGGTGTGACCACTCGGCCGGCATAGTTGTCAAATTGGCCGCGCAAGTTTCGAAAATCGGATGCTGCTCCCAACGCAAATAAGAAAATGAAGATCAAACCGAAGGCTGCGGCCTCGCGGGTCCGCAGGCGCAGTTTGAGAGGGCTTCCATGAGCTCGGTTGAGCTCCCAGAGCAGGAAACCCCAAAGGGCAAGTTCCGCGTAAAGGCGAGGAAAGCTGAGAAAGCTCTGCCAGCCCGACGGCGATAAAGACGTCCAGTGGTAAGTCGGAGCGCAGGCAAGTGTGTACAAAATAATCCAAACAGCCAGCGC
The DNA here is from genome assembly GCA_036278995.1 of Terriglobia bacterium. Lineage (GTDB taxonomy): Bacteria > Acidobacteriota > Terriglobia > UBA7540 > UBA7540 > SCRD01. Next base: position 16,394 of record DASUJZ010000084.1, read on the forward strand.
GCGCATTCTCCGCAGGCGGGTAAGATAATCGGCAACGAACACTGCGGAAAGAATGAGCGCGCAGAAGTGATACGGTCGCGGCAGCGAGGAAATAACCAGAAGCAGTGCGACATAACCTCCCCACTCCAGTAATTCTCCACCCGAGTCCTTCCGCCGCAAATCAATAAGCCAAAGGAAGGGGACGAAGAGGATTACCATGCAGAGCGGATGGAACAGAGCAAACGCAAGCGGGAAATGCACCAGCGGATGCGGATTAAGTTCCGGTTCGGCAATGAATAACCGGTGGAGGAGGGCGGTGACCGAGTTCCACTGGACGGCGTAAGGGTCACTAGAAGTCCCCGCCAGCCCGCGGGGCAGGGCCTCTAAGAGGTAACTCCGGTTGGCCGGCCATCCGAAGAGCGCCACTGAAAGACCTGCAAGGAGTGCGCAGCCCGCCACCAGCCCAAAGACGGCGCGCCATTGCTTCTTCCTGATGAAATAGAACAGAAACAGCGCAGGGTAAACTTTGAGGGCCGAGGCTGCCGCCAAGGCAACTCCAGAAGTCGCAGGCCGGCCCCTGCAATAGGCCCATGCGGAAATTGTCAAAATCAGAAGCAACAGCAGATGCATCTGGCCATATAGAAAATTTCTCGAGATCGGGTCCACTGCGAGAAAAGTGAGAATCATCACCCGCCGCAGCCCGAGGCTCGACATCCGGTTCAAAAGCAGGATGACCAGGCCCAGTAAGATGAGATTGATGATCAGCCATATTCGCTTAGCCAAAAGCGGCGGCAGCCCGGCAAGCGGCACTAAGGGCAGCACTGACATGAGCGTCAGCGGGGCAAAGCCCACAATCGGGACGGCCATTCCTTCGTGGTCCTTCTGCCGGGCAATCCACGTCCAGTCGTACACCCGGTCCAGAGGAATGCCCTCGCGATAAATTCGGGCGACCAGGTAATAATTGGGGAAATCGGTGTTGAGGGTTCTCCAAGCGGGCAGAAAACCTCGCCACAAACACAGCCCGACAAGGAGCAGCAGAATTGCAGACTCGGCCCGCGGAAACACTTTTGTGCCGAGGCGCGGCGGGCGGACCCGCGTTGCTTCCTTTCCGGGTTGTACTTCCGACGAGCCTTCTGGCGCTGCCGGCAAGTGGGAGGTGGCGTCCAATCTATCAAGCATACTAAAAGGCCGGTCTTCAGAGTTTGTCACCGGAACGTCAATGGACCGCAAAATGTTTATCGAGGTTGCGTGCTACTCATGCCAGCGGATAACTACCAGGAACATCCTTACACCGGCCGGTGTCTAGCACAATATGGTACACGCGCGGGAGGGCGGAGCGCTCCCCTACCCAATACAACTTCTGGTCATCCGATGCCATCTCAATCATGGCTTGGCTGAAGGGGTGCTGAGATCGACCGTTCAACACCTGCCACATGGTGCGCCTTACAGAGTGCTGGTCCCGGCGCCCAAATCGAAGGCCCAGCCGGTGGTGATTGGCGGAAACGAACGCGGAAAAGAGCCTCCCGAAGACAAGGATGTAAGCCCCCCAGCACTGAAGACGCCGCGCAGCCACTCCGATGGAACCGAATAATTGATAAAATGAAAGATGTATAGGTGCGCATCTCGTGACGAGAAGATTTAAACGATTAATGGGTCTGGCTGCGGGATGGAGCTTTGTTGTTCTGGGCGTATTGGGCCTCGTCCTGCCCATCCTTCCGGGCCTGCCGTTCCTTCTGCTGGGAATTACGATTCTCTCGGCGGAATACGCATGGGCGCGCAAGCTTCTGCAGAAGCTGCGCGAACGTTTCCCCTCACTCACCAGCCGGTCCGATGCAGCGAAAGCGCGTGCGGGAGAATGGGTGAGGCGGATCGTTCCCACCGCTTCGGATGACTCCCGCCACTAAACTTGCGGCTTTATCAGCACCACCATCCCCTCCATTTGATTGCTTGCCCGGTTCCTTTCGCGTTATCTTTTGCGATCGCCAATGTCTCTGCGCGTTGTGGCTCCTGTCTGAGCGGTTTCCCCGCGATCGATTCTGGCCGAACTTCATTTACCCGACCTCATCGCGCCGTTGTGGACTGGAAAACGGAAGCAGTTGCTGTTACTATTCGTGACCCACAAGGAGATTAAACATGATTTCACGCCGCGAGTTCCTTCAAGCTCAATTGGCCGGTGTGGCCGTGATCGTTTGCCAACCGCGTCGACTTGCAGCGGCCCAAGCCGGCAGTGCGTCCAAACCTTTGCCCTGGGTGAATTATGTTCGCATTTCGGGCAACTCCCTCAGGCTGGACCGCGTTGACCAGATCATCCGGGAGGCGACGGAGTCGCACGTCTTCGGCATTGAGACCGACAATGACATCGAAGGGCGCTATGAGAGTTTTCTCGATCCGACAGAAAAGCTGAAAGCGATCAAAGCAGTGGCTGAGAAAGCGCACGCCGCGGGCAATTACACCTTTGTGTATGTTGCGGGCCTCGAGTGCATCACGGCGAATGCTGCCAAGGTCAAGCAGTCACTTTATAAGGACCATCCCGACTGGGTGCAGAGGAATATCAAGGGCGAGCCGGCGCTTTTTGGCGGAGGCACGGCCTTCTGGATCCGAAAAGGCGATGAGGATGTCTGGGTCAGCCCGTACCCTCCCGAGTGGCGCAAGATTTACATGGAACACGTCCGCCAGATTGCCGCCACGGGCATCGACGGCATCTACGTGGATATCCCTTACTGGATGACGCATTTCACCGGCTGGGAGAATACCTGGGCCAGCTTCGACGAGCACACTGTGGCCGAATTCAAGAAGCGCACCGGGTTGAACGCCATGACCGACCTGAAATTGGGCGACTTCTCCGATGCAAACTTCCGCCGCTGGGTGGACTTTCGGATCACGACGATCACCGAGTTTATGAAAGAGATTGGGGACAACTTCAAGTCAGTGAACCCTAAAGGCGTGACCATCGCGGAAATTTATCCGGGCATCGAGGTTGAGGCCGTGCGGGTTGGCTCGGATGTTTACCAGCTCTACGATGTGATCGATCTCGTCGCGCACGAGTATGAATGGAGCGGGGTAGGGAACGCTTCGAAAAAAACGGCCCTTGACTGGCTGCACTTCATGATCGGCATGTACAGCTTTCGCGCCTTTGCCGGCAGAAAGCCGACCTGGATGCTCAGTTACTCCTGGGACGGCGAGAAGGGTGTCAGCCCCGGCGAAGAGATGCAAAACCTGTTTTCGGCACAGCTCATGGCGGGAACCAACTGCTGGGACGTCCACGGCCACGTGATGTCCGGATCGAATGACATTGCAACGCGGAAGAAGATCTTTGCCTGGATCGAGCGGCACGAAACGACGTTCTACAATCCACGGATACCCATTCACCCGATCGGCGTATATTTCTCGCCGCGTACGCGGGACTACTTTGCGGAAGAATTCCTCGATTCCTACTTAGGCACTATGGCGCTGCTGATGCATTCGCATCGCGAGTTTCAGATCGTCACACCGCGAACGCTGGCTGATTTTCGCGGGCCGATCCTTGCCTTGCCGGATGCGCGCTGCCTGAGCGACATCGAAATGACGGCTCTGCAATCGTATGGTAGTTCCGGAGGGAAGCTGATCGTCTCGGGCCGATCCGGGCAGTGCGACGAAGGCGGCCAGGAGCGCCCGTCCAATCCGCTCCACCATTTTCTTGGTATCCGGAATCCGGGAGAGAAATCAAGCGGCGCCGCCGGAGGAGGGTACGTCTACCTCCCCGAGTGTCCGGGCCGTGCTTACTGGCAGACACTCGGCAAAGAGTTCAGCCAGGCGGCCGCCCGGGGCACAACCTCTGGGCCGAGTTTCCAATCGGTGAGGCATGAGTTCGATACCAAGGTGATTGCGCCTCTCAAGGTCAATTTGCCGGTGCAAGTTGAGGCATCGCCGTTCGTCACCGCGCAGACGGTGCGAGTGGATGGTAAAACGCATGTCTTCCTTGCTAACTTCAAAGGCCTCCGGCCCCGGCAAAATGCAACCCAGATTCCAGAAAAGAACGTGGAGATCTCCTTCCCTCCCAGCGCCGGGAGCCGAGCCTTTGTTTTGCCTTTCCTCGGAAAACCCCAGGGTCTTCCGGTCAAGCGGAGTGGCGGACGGCTTCACGTTGTTGTACCCCAAATTGACAAGGCTGCCGTGGTGTGGCTGGAATAGGGCCTTACTTGCCCGACTCGCAAAGTAGCCTTTTTGTCCCAACGATGCCTTGCCATACAAGTTTGAGTCCGCCCGGCTTGCGTTTGTTTTCTGATTTTAGCGGCGCCAAAGAGGATTCGTGCTGCAAATAAGAGACGTTCCGACCAGAAACGAAAGGCCAATCGGCCTTGCGTTTATTTTCCAATGCGAAAACAATAGAAAAAATTCTTGACAAACTAATACGTTCGGGTTTGAAATGGCCCCATACAGGGGTTATAGAGACGAGGGGTCATTTTTCCCCAGTTCTGTTCTTCCACGGTCAGTCGGCCTTGTTTTTCTATATTGGTGATGATTGTCTGAGTCGACGGGTCTGAACTCCTCAAGGAGGGAAAAATGCGAGCGAGTTACTTTTCAATTAATGATCCCAAGCGCGCAGAAGGCTTCGGTGCCAGAGTCTGGAGCCTTGTTTCCTACTTCAGCTTAGCAACCTGCCTGTTGGTGGGATTGGCGGTGTGTGTCCTGAATCCTGTTGCCGGGTGGGCGCAGGGTACAGACACAGCATTGCTGCGCGGAACGGTCAAAGACCCCACCGGAGCCATCATTCCGGATGCAGCGGTGACCGCGACGGCAATTGCCACACAGGTCCAGATCAAAACCCAAACCGACAGTGCCGGCCTCTATATTTTCAACTATCTCAAGCCGGGGGTTTACAGCTTGAAGGTGGAAAAGGCCGGCTTCAAGACATGGATTTTCCCGTCAATGGAGCTTCGAATCGGAACCCAAGCCGACCAGGACGTTACGCTGCAAGTCGGGAGCACGCAGCAGACCGTGGAAGTCACGGGAGCGGCGCCGCTGCTGAATACGGTTAATGCGGCTCTGGGCACCACCGTCAATAACCAATACATCCAAAGTCTGCCGTTGCTCGACCGCAACATCGCGAACCTCTCGTACCTGTCCGGAGGCGTCACTCAGGTTTCGGGCGCCTCGGCGGACATGTTGGGCGGCACCGTCTTTGCCTCGAACGGGCAGCGATACGGCACGGCAGAGTTCAGGTTGGATGGCGTACTGGCCACCCGGCCCGAGGGTGGCGAAGGCGGCAACACGGTAGCAGATTACATTCCCGACGTGGACGCTCTACAGGAATTCAGGCTCCAGAACAACAACATGTCCGCTGAATATGGGAATAACGGCGGCACCGTGGTCAATATCGTCACGAAATCGGGAACCAATAAAATCCATGGCAGCGGATACTGGTTCTTCCGGCGGCCAGGCCTGGATGCAAACGATTTTTTCACCAACCAGAGTGGCGGGACTAAGGGCGACTACACTCACGATCAATACGGAGGATCGGTTGGCGGTCCGATCGTAAAGGATAAGACATTCTTCTTCTTCGACTATGAACGGTTTCGGAATAACAGCCCCATCGTTGTGAATAAAACGGTGCCAACTCTGCTTGAGCGGCAGGGCGACTTCTCCCAGACCTTCAATGATGACGGCAGTTTGAAGCAGATCTTCAATCCCTTTGACGTGAGTTGCACGCCGTTGGCGGGCGGGGGACAGGACTGCCAGCGACAGCCGTTTTCCGGAAACATGATCCCGTCAACCATGTTTGACTCGATTGGCGCCCAACTGGTTAATCTCTACCCGGAACCTACCGATGCCGGCATAGGCCCCGGCCATTTGTTCAACTTCTCGGACAAGCTGATTGAAACAAGCCCATCCTGGCAGATGGATCTTCGACTCGATCAGGATTTCTCGGCCTCGAACCGCCTGACAGGGCGATTCAGCATGAGCCATGCCTCGGATAATGTTCCGGATGACTTCCTCACCCCGACCGTCTCGAAGGCCATCACGCACAACGTGGCTTTGGAAGATACCTGGACGGTCACCCCGACGTTTCTCTGGGTCAACAGAGTGGGGCTCACCCGTGACAACTACCCTGAGCAGGCTCTGTTAACGGTTGATCCGCTGAGCATCGGCTTCCCCGAGAGCATGATCAACAACGTTTGGTACCGAGAGATTCATTTCCCCACCATCGAACTTGATAATTATGCAACCCTGGCGTCCAACAATGGCTGCTGCACGGACACCGTGGAAGGCGATACACAGTGGATGTTTGATTCGGTAGTGACGAAGATGCACGGGAATCACAGCCTGAAGTTTGGCGGTGAGGAGCGGATCTTCCTGAACAATTTTTTCCAGCCCGACACGACTTCCGGAGACTTCTCGTTCAGCCAGGATCAGACGATGCAGAGCGTCTTCAACCCTGATTTCTCACAGGGAAGCAGCGTGGCTTCATTGCTGCTGGGGTTCTATAATGGCGGCGGCTTCTCGCTGCGTCCTCACGTGGCCAACAAGTCGTCGGTTGGCGCGGTGTTCGTGCAGGACGACTGGAAAACAACTTCCCGCCTGACCATCTCCGCAGGTCTGCGCTGGGAATGGACCGTTCCCTATAGTGAGCGGTACAACCACAACATGTTCAGCTGCTTCGACTGCCCGTCCGGCATCACTGTGCCGGGGGTGGGCCCGATTACGGGTGCGACCATCCTTGCCAGCGACGAGAAGCGACACGCGAACTCATCGCTTTTTGATCTTGGACCGCGACTGAGCTTCGCTTACAGGCTCACAGACAATACGGTTATTCACTCGGGGTTTGGCTTGTATCACGGCATGAGCTTCGCCACCAACTGGCAATATGGCGGAGGCGCCTGGCAGATATTTGCAAACTCTCCCTCTTCGCTGGATGGAGGCGTCACTCAACTGGCCACCATGGCAGATCCCTTCCCCCTGGGATTCGCTCTTCCGCAGCAGGGCAAGTACGGTCCTTTAAGCCTCTGGGGCTACAGCAACAATAACCACGGAAGCGACACCTTCAGAACGGGCGAAATTTACCAATGGAATGCCGGCGTCCAGCACCAGTGGGGCAATACGATGCTGGAAGTTGATTACGTGGGGAACCGCAGCACCCATCTGCCGTGGAACTATTCAACGCAGGACCGCAACTTCATCAACCGCGCGAACCGTGAACAGTGGGGCTCTGCGGGACTACAGGACCTGGTGGCGAATCCGTTCCAGTATCTCTTCCAGGGGCCCCAGAAAATTTTTGACGCCCCAGGATCGATCTATAATAACGACACGATTCCGCGAATAGACCTTCTGCGTCCTTTCCCTCAATTCCCCGGAAGCTTTAGCGGCTTTCCGCTGTTTGTAGCCACCAGCAGCTACCATGCCTTGCAGGTTCGGTTTGAAAAGCGGGCAGGGCATGGGTTGTCGTTTGTGGGGAATTACACCTTCTCGAAGTTTCTTACCAACTCCGATGCGGGAGGAAACGCCTGGATCGGCGGGGGCGGGGGCGCTGGAATCGGGTTTGTCGGTTCTCCGCAGGACTTCACAAATCTCGCGCTGGAAAAAAGCCTCAGCGCCAATGACACGCCGCAGCGTTTGACGTTCGCCGTGGTCTACGATCTGCCGTTCGGACGTGGCAGGCAGTTGGGCCAAAACATGAACCGCGTGCTCGACGGAGTAGTAGGCGGATGGAAAGTTACTCCATTTGTCACTTTCCAGAGCGGTCAGCCGATCTCCGTGGATGACGCTAACTCCTTATTAGCGGACGGCCACCAGCGGCCCAACCTGATTGGCAAGGCTTGCAGTGGGGCGAGCCTCGATGATATTGCCAATGGAACGGCCAATTACTTTAACAACGATGCTTTCTCGGCTGCGGGAGACCAGGGCGTGGGCACGGCCCCGCGATACTTGAACTGCCGCGTGCCGGGCATCGCTAATCTTGACCTGTCGATCGCCAAGCAATTCCGCATCAAAGAGGATATGTTTATTGAAGTCCGAGGCGACTTCTTCAATGCCTTGAATAATCCCAGGTTTGGAGCTCCGCAGGCGAATACCAACGACGGAACCGGCTTTGGAGCGGATGGCTTCGGGTCCATCTTTTATCAGGAAAACCAGCCTCGACACGGGCAGATCGGCGTCCATTTTGTGTTCTGAACAGTGAGGCTTGGCTGGTTATCCGGCCAAGCCTCTCTCCCGCATTTCGCCTCTCTCGCGATGGTTTTTAAATCAGTGTCTTTGACCTGAAGGCAATCCCCGCTATTCTAAATTTCTGGTCAGAGGCTCGGAATGGGAAGAGTGCCAACCAAGCGTCTTATCTACGCGCTTCTCGGTCTCTATTTTTGCTTGTGGATGCAAGCCGCTCACGCTTTTCCCGCTGGCCCCGCCAATGCGCAGCAGCATGTGGCGCGAGCAACCGCGCTGGTGCAGCAGGGTGATTTGAAGAGCGCTGAGGTGGAATTGCGCCAGGCAGTGAAGCTCGCCCCAAATGATCCTGCCTGCCTTGCCTTTCTCGGAGCCGTCCTGGGCATGGAGCAGAAACTGCCCGAGTCAACCTCCTACCTTGAGAAAGCATTGCACCTTAATCCTCTGGACCTGCGGACCCGCCGTAATCTTGCCTCAAACCAGTTCCAAATGGGACGGTTTGAGGCAGCCAGGCAGAACCTCGAGCGGATCTTGAAGGCGGAGCCGGGCGAAACCACATCCACGCTTCTGCTGGGAATGGTGGATGAAGAACTCAAGGACTATCGCAGGGCCCTACCGCTTCTCGAATCGGTGCCTCAGGAAGTGCAGAAGCACTTCAAGGCCAAGGTGGCGCTGGCGCGCTGCTACTACCAGACGGGAAAGCCCGAGGAGGCCCGCGTCGTCCTTCGGGAACTCGCGAGTCATTCTGATGGTCCTGAAGGGGTCTTCGTCGGCGGGCAGGCGGCAGACCAGGCAGGCGATTACGCTTTGGCGGAGCAATTGTTCCGGTCAATTGAAACGACTTACCCTGACAAAGCGGGTCTCGGCTACAACATCGCGCTCGCTCAATACCACGCCGGTCACATCAAGGAGAGCCAGGCGACGCTTCAAGGCCTGCTCGATGCCAGACACGAAACCTCCGACATCCAGGACCTCGTGGCTTGGTGCGACTTCAAGCAGGGCCACATCAAGGAAGCGGTGGCGCATATGGACAGGGCCGTTGCCCTTGATCCTACCCGCGAGTCGAACTATCTCGACGTCGGGATGATGCTGTTGCACGACAATCGATTCAATGGGGCGCTTGTTGCCGCGCGGAAAGCCGTCGAGGTAGCTCCCCGCTCGTATACGGCTTACCGGTTTCTTGGTCTCGCTCAATACAAAATGGGTGAATTGAAGGCTGCTGAAAAAACTTACGCGAAGGCTGTTGAACTGAATCCGAAGGACCAGCAATCGCTTCTGGGGCTCGCCTCCGCCCAGGTGGACGACGGAAGAATTGATGAGGCGGAAGCCACTTTTGCGAAGGTCATCAGGTATTTCCCAAAGGATGCCAACCTTTACCTGCAGTATGGCAGGATGCTGCTGACGTACCGCGGCGCCAGCGGCAGCAAAATCGAAGCACGGGCGGTTACTTTACTTAGGAAGGCCATTACGCTTGATCCGTCGCTAGCGGAGGCGCACTACCTGCTCGGAAATCTTGCCCTGACTAAGGGCGACACCGGGAAGGCCCTGCCGGAACTCGAACTGGCTGTGAAGCTCGACCCGAAACCGAGCAGCGCGCATTATGCCCTGGCTCGGGCCTACCTCCGTCTTGGCCGGCAGGCAGAAGGTATGGAGCAGATGCGCTTATTCCAGCAGCTAAAGGGCAAGGAAAAGAAGAGTGACGCAACTCTGGCGGGCTCGCACGATCCGGCCGCGCGGAAAAACTCGAACGAGTGAGGTTTTCTCCGGGATGCACAGGAGGCCAGAGCTCAGATGAATCGCAGACATTTCCTGAAGAACAGCAGCGCTCTGGCCCTAGCGGCGGGCGTCGGCGCAAAGTCGGCGCAGGGGATTGTCCCTGCCCATAATTGGGGGAAGTATGATTTCGGTTCGGGCCCGAAGGTCAACGACAGGCTCAACCAGGGCCCCTTTCCGCAGTATCCTCCGGACGCTGTTATCCCGACTGATGAAGTTGTGATGACTACCACGCCATCGGATGAAGTCGTGCCCGGCTATGGCAAGGGACTGATAACCTACATTACGGCAGACATGGGGACCGCAGAGATCAAGTCAGACAATATCCCGCAGGCGATTGAGGATCTGGTCCGGTTTCCGCTTGGGCAAAAGCTGTACATTCGACCCACCTGGAGAGAAATTCAGCCGCACCCCGGGCGCCTCGAATTTCCCGATTATCTGAAGCTCATCTTTGATCTGTCCAAGAAATATGACAAGCGCATCTGTTATCGAATTCAGATGAGCGCTCCGGACTACCACGAACCGGCGCTGCCTCAGTTCGTCCTCGACAAGGTGCCAATGGTAAAGCTAACCGGCGGCACCTGGCCGGGTGCCACTCGCGAGAACAATCCGAACGCTCACTATCAACCACAGTTTGCCGATCCTTTTTTCCAGCAGGCGTTCAAGGAGCTGATTGGCCTCCTGGCAGCGGAGTTCAACGGAAGTCCCATGGTCGAATTCATGGATACATTCATGTATGGATTTTGGGGCGAAGGGCACACCTGGCCGTTCACCAACACTCCGTTTCCAGATTATGAGACAGCCGAGCGGACCTGGATAAACATGCTGGAAGTCCAGCTCGAGCATTTTACAAAGACGCCGTTGCTTACGAACACGCAGCCGGATTTCAGCCGGGTTGGAAATTCGGAACTGCTCGACCGTACGGTTCGCAGCAATAACTGGATTCGGAGTGACACGATTTTTATAGAGAACGAGCAGATCGAAGCCCTGAGCAATCGCCCGCCCTGGATTGGCGTCACCATCGAGGCGGGTATACCGGCTAAACCACCTCAATCTGTTCGCGTGGACGAAGGAGTATCATCTTCCGATGACATCATTGCACACGTAATGGATGTTGGAGCCAATTATTGGTCGCTCTGGAATTTCCATGGAATCAGCGCGGAGAACCTGACGAGTTGGTATCACGCCTTTCCCAAGTGGTTTGACCGCATTAATGCGCGCATCGGCTATCGCGTGCGGCCGTCCTTCATCTGGAGCTACGACGATAAAGGAAACGCCGGGCTAATCGTCGGTTTTGCGAACGACGGCATAGCAGGCGTTCCGGGCGTGTTGCGGGTGAGCGTGGAGAGTACTGATGGGAAAGTGCTGACCAGCGGCTGCCTCGACCCCGGCTATCCGCTGCCGGGCGGGAAAGTGCGCCAGGCGCAATTCGTGCTGCCCAAGGGAACAAAGTGGCAGGGACTCAAACTCAGCGCGGCGATTGAGGTGAAAGGTATGCGATACCCGGTGACCTGGGCCTGCCATCAGAAATTGAATCAAGATGGGACACTCACGCTGCGGCCAAACGGCCGGCACGCATCATAACGCTACGACGATTATCAGAAATTAAAACGGCGGCCAATGCTGGCCGTTTCCAGCGATCTTTTGGAGCAGGAAGGGGAGGAGAATTGATGCGACATCACGATCCCAGCCTATCTGACGGGCCAGAGAACGCACCGAATATCCAGGCGGCGAATCCATCCCGGCGCACTTTTCTCAAGAACGTTGCTGCCGCATCCGTGGCCGCTGTGGGGGGCCGGGCGGACGCACTCCAGGCGGCGGACGCGATGAGCCCGCAGTCAGAGCATGGCGGCCCAGCGAGATCAGAAAAGAAGGTGGTGGCGATTCAGGTCCCTGCCGTCTCATTCAGTGACGAAGGAGTTGACCAGGTTCTCGATACGCTGCAGGAGCGGGCCGGTGTTAATACGCTGATGATCGCGGTATTCAGTTACGGGCGGGGGATCGAGGGAAGGCAAATTCCCGGACATCCGCTGCCCGATCATGGCGTCCAAGAGTACGATACGGACACCTTCCGTGGCGGAGACTTCGCCGAGGTTCATCCGGAATACTACGCTGGAACAATCTTCAAAAATTTCCGAGCGCCTGACCTGGGCAATTTTGATGTACTGGGCGAAGTTGTCCCGAGGGCAAAAAAGCGCGGGATGAAATCCATCTGCTGGTTCGAGGATGTTTACAATCCGCAATTACTGGACAACTTTGAAAAAGCTGCAGAGGTGGACGTCTATGGCCGCAAGACTGATCAGTCGTGTCTGAATAATCCTTATCTCCGGAATTTTCTCAGCTCGATGGTGGAGGATTGGACCAAGTCCTACGATGTCGACGGCGTCATGTGGTGCTGCGAGCGCCAGGGCGCGCTGAACAATGCCATAGACGCTGACCACGGAGAGGCCGTTTTAACCTGCTTTTGCGAGTACTGCACGCGCAAGGGAGAACAGAAGGGCATCAACGTCGAGCGCGCACGGCAGGGTATGATGCAGCTTGATCGCTGGGTGCGGGCGGCATGGAAACGGCCCCGGCCAAGCGACGGCTATTTTGTCAGCTTCTGGCGACTGCTGTTGGAATACCCTGAGATCCTGGCTTGGGAGAAGCTCTGGACGGACAGCCAGCGGGAAGTTTACGGTCACATCTACGGCACGGTCAAGAGCATCAATAGTAAACTGGACGCGGGATTCCATGTAATGCATCTGAACTCTTTCAATCCCTTCTACCGCGCCGAACAGGATTATCGAAAATTAAGCCAATACGCCGACGTTTTGAAGATCTGCATGTACAACAACTGCGCCGGGCCTCGCATGGCCGATTACATTGACGGTGTCCACTCCACAATCTGGCACGATGCGCCAGCGCAATCCGTGCTGGAGTTGTACTACAACATTCTGGGATACCAGGGCGAGGCACCATTAGACAAGCTGCGCACGGCAGGGTTCTCGTCAGATTACGTTTACCGGGAGACGAAGCGCGCGCTAACGGATGTCAGGTCGGCCAAGGTGCCCGTGGGTGCTCCCAATACCGATATTGCAGGTCCTCCAAGTGGACCCAACGACTCAGGACCCGGCGGCGAGACAAGAATCTATCCTGGCATCGACATTGACATCCCTACTGGCAAGGGACAGAAGAAGACCCAGCCCTCGGACGTTCGCGATGCTGTGAAGGCGGCCTTCAACGCGGGAGCTCCGGGCGTTATTCTGTCGCGGAAGTACTCCGAAATGCGGCTGGAGAATTTGTCCGGCGCCGGTGCCGCGCTAAAGGATCTCGGAATCAGGACTTAAGGCATCACCACGCCCTGCGCTGTTGCGTGCCCACCGTAATCGCAACACTGCAACGCGATGCCGCACCCATGACGAGGTGTCGGATTTACGTGCTGAGCTACGCGGAGAACGATCTCCACCGATTCTCCTGTTGTGCCGCTTATCCCTTGGCGGATACTTTCCGCAGGTCCAGCACGTTCACCGAGAAGCCTGTAACCGTGTTGGCCCCGATCTTAACGTCGCGCGTGCGAGCGCCAATCCTCAGGCCAATGCGTTTCAATGGCTGACGGGTTTCTGCGATCTCATTCCGCTCGATCACGGCATCCTTTGTTACACCCATCACGTCCACACCCACACCGGTTTCTCCGCCGCTGTCGATAATATGGTTTCCCTCCAGCCGATTGCGATCGGGCGAGTAGGCGGGATCGTCGTCCACTCTCTCGAAAATCACCCCGACCTTGCCGCTGTTCCGGATTTCGTTGTTTCGCACCACATTGTCCGTATCCTTCTGGCCCAGCCGGACGCCGTATTCGGAGTTATTCAGAATGGTGTTGTTTTCTGCCAGCCCAAACCGCACGCCCCAGCAGAAGTAATAGCCGATGTAGTTATTTTCCAGCCGATTGTTGCGGACAGTATGTCGTTGTGATCCGGTGCCGGAATGGATGCCAAAGCCCACGTTGTGGAGGCAGTGGCAATCCTCAATCAGCACGTCATTGCACGTCTGCGCGCTGATGCCGTCGGCGCACGACTCGCGAGAAATGATTTTGCGCATCTGAATCCGGTTGCTCTTGTTCAACCAGATTCCGCCCAGGATGTTTCCCCAATTGTGGTAGAGGGATTCCTGTTTCACCCGGTTGCCGTCGAGCGCGATATTCTCAATCCGCACGTCCGAAACGCCGTCTACGTTCAGCAGCGGGAAGAGCGTGCCTATCGTCGCCTTGCCTTTCACAGTGAAGTCATCGTCGCTCAGCGGCTTGTTCAATTTGAATCTGTTGCCGTTGCGCGCCGCGAGTGAGCGCTGGATAAACCAGGCTCCCTGGTGCCATTCGTCAATCACCTGGAGGCACACCCCGTCTCCCACCTCGAAACCGCTGGGATCGGCCAGCACGATTTCCTGCTGCCAGGAAGTAGAGTCTTCGGCCAGTTTGGTTTTAACTTCAGGTTCTTTGGCCAGGACTGAATCCTCACCGCTCCCCAGAATCCGTACGCCGGACCGCAGCGAAACCGAGTTTCGCATGCGATAAGTTCCGGGAAGAATACGGACTGTGCCTCCGCCCCATCCCGCGATGTAATCCACTGCTGCCTGGATCACCTTCTCACTGGCCCCCACCAGGTCTGCCTTTTGCGGTCCGACGGTAACGCTAAGTGCGTCCCACGCGGGCTCTTGCTGCGCGGCCGTTGCGGTAGTTCGCGGAGGCGCCATTCCCGCCTGCGCACTGGCGTTCCCGACTGCCGCGAACGCGCCTCCGGCAAACATCGCCGCAGCGCCCATGAAGCCGCGGCGTGTGTAGTTGAGACGATCAGGCTTTGCCATTTGCGTCCTCCTTACCTGGCCGTTTGATCTCGTGCCGTCGAGGAATGACTAGCGTACCTTAATCACAAGGTAGAGAAACGGAGGCTTCACTGCCTCGAACCAGTGAGGCACCTTGGGAGGAATAATGATGATATCCTCCGGGCTCAGGTGGTGCGGCGTGCCGCCCCGGCTTGATTTGCCCCGGACCTCGTTCGGCGCCGTATCCCTGGCGTCAACAACCTTTCCGCCCGTGATAAAGGTGGCAGTCCCTTTGATAATGTAAATGATGTCCGTGTCGAGCGCGTGGACCTCCACCTCGCCCGGACCGTCCCGCCGGGCCGTTAACACCTGGTAGACAGCGTGTCCCGCGCTGGCCTGAACCAATTTGGCATTTTTGGCAAAAGCCGCAGCCACATCCTGGTGCGAATAGTACTGGACCTTTGCTGAAGAGTCCTGCTGCGCTGCAGCGATTGACGCGGCGCTTACCAGCATGATGCCGATCACAGCTAGTCCCATCAACTCATTCTCAACGGTATTCATATCCACCTCGCTTGTGAAATAAGTTCATGCTTTCTCCGCAGGCGCCGTCTCGTTCTAGTGTCCTGACGCAGGAGCCTTCGAGAGATCATAGACAAAAATGCCGCGTCCGACCCCGGCAGGGTCTCCCACCTTAGCCATCTGAAATGCCATGAACCGCCCGTCATCGCTGACGACCGGGTTGGATGCTTTGTAACCGGGATGGTCATTGAAGTAGGTCAGGCGTTCAAAATGGGCGGAGCCATCGAGCCGCAGCTTATAAATGTCGATATTCTGCGAGCCGCCCTTCCCCACGTGCCGGTTCGATTCCACGCAGGTGTACTTGCCGTCGGGGAAAATTCCTTCAGGCTCTTCGTAGGTCGGAGACTTGGAATAATTCGTGATCTTGCCTGTCTCCAGATTGATTCCCATCACTTCTGTCCCCTGATACCCGTAAGCGGAAAACGTCAGTTCCTTTTCATCCGGGGGACGGAAGTTCTGGCTTTCCAACTCCGCCTTGAAACCGAGTTTGCGGCTGTCAAGCACAAGCTTCCTATTCACCAGCGCCGGGACCCCGTTATCATAATGGATATTGGCCATCCAGATTTGTGAAACGCCATCCGGCAGGTCTTGCGGATTTGTTTCGTGATTGAGGGTCCAGGCGATCTTCAAATTTTTCCGCGATACTGCAGGACCCTCCACGCACTTTGTCCCCAGCGCAACCGGCGGCCCCTTCAGGTCCTTATTCAGGACCCACAGTTCGGCGTTCTGCGTACGGCTCGGCCACGGGTTCTGAGGGTCGAACTTGCGAGCGCCGGAGAGCAGAATGTCACCGTTGCTCAGATACAGCGCCCGCGTGTATCCCGCGTTGAAATAGTTCAGCGTCACGGGGTGGATGATCTTTGTGTCCACATCCACGGTAAAGGCCTCTCCAAAGGTCTTTTCAAGGAAGAGGATCTTCTTTCCGTCGCGCGACCAGTCGGCGCGCTCGCCGAAATAGGTCATGAGCCTGATGTATGGAGGCAGATGATCAGCGGGAGAGCCGGTCCCGGCGTCCGCGGCCGCAGCGGGTTTGCCATTCTGCTCCGGCTGCCCGGAGCTGCATTGCATTGTCATCAACAGCAGAAACGTCACGGCAAGTGCCGGAACCGAAGACCATAATCGCTTCATCATTTCTCCTTATCTCAGCGCATCGTCGCCTGGGGCTCCACAAGGTAGTAGAACAATCCGATGCAGATCAGCACGGCGACCAGATCCCGCCTCCATCCATGTTGTGCGGAACACGGCCGGCAACACCAGCAGCACAATGGCAGGAAGCAGCGCCACCAGCGCCGTCGGCCCCACGCTGTGCATCGGACCGAGAACCTGAGTAAACAAAGCCACCCCTTCCTAACGTGCGGTGAGAACGACTTGCGCGACCAACGCGTCAGAACGCCTGGCGGCACGTCAGGAGCGGCCGCAAAATGTTTCCGGGATCTGCGCTGCTTTCCCCCAAGAGTGTAAGCCGGATTTGCTTCAATTTGAACAGGTGTACGGCAAAAAACTCGCCGCGCTGGTTTCTCTTCGGGCAAGCAGACGCTTCGCCTGGCGCAAGGCTGGCGATCTCTCATTCACGGGGCCCGAAACTCTCCCCTTGATTATTGACAAGAGTCGTGGTATTCCTATGTCAACGACTGAGGGGAGAGTAGATGAGCAAACCGAATGATCTGGTGCAGGGAACGCTGGACCTCCTGATTCTGAGAACCATTACGCCCGAGCCGCGGCACGGGTGGGGCATTGCGCAGCGCATCCGGCAGGTATCGGGTGAAGTGCTGCAGGTGAACCAGGGCGCGCTCTATCCCGCGCTCCATCGACTGGAGCAGAACGGCTGGATCAGGGCGAAGTGGGGAGAGTCTGACAACAATCGCCGCGCCAAGTACTATTCGCTGACGCCGGCGGGCCGCAAATATCTGGAGCACGAAGAAGCCAACTGGAAACGCCTCTCCACCGCCATCGGCCTGGTGCTGGAAAAGGCGTAGCGGCGGGTTTACCCGCCCATTGGCGGTTGAATGCAATTATGAATTTTGAATTATAAAGGATGAATGTCGGAGCTTAGAGTGACTGGTGTCACGGTAGCGCGATTACAAATTACGAGTGAGGAATGGCTTGGTGGTTCAGGGTTCTTTGGCTTCTGAAATCTGAAATCTGAAATTTGAAATCAGAGATTTCAAATTGAGCTGACAGCAAGCATCGTGAGCAGAAATGCACTAGCGGCGGGCTTTTTCAAGGTCGAGGAGAGTTGAAGAACCACTCTGTGGGGCTTTTCTAATTGACAACTACAGCGTTCAAGAACCACTCTGCGCGGCCGAGCTGAGAACTGGGAAAGAACCGCGGACCTCAAAAACTGGAGCACTGCGCTACCATGCCAGTCACTAACCCCTGATCCCTAACCCCTGGTTTTGTCCCATGCGCTGGATTGACAAACTTCCACTTCGGCTTCGATCGCTGTTCCGAAAGCAGCGGGTTGAGAGTGAACTCAATGACGAGCTGTGCTTTCATCTGGAGAAGCTGATTGAAGAGAACATCGCCAGCGGCATGAGCGCGGATGAAGCTCGCTACGCAGCTCTGCGTGAATTCGGAGGTATCGAGCAGATGAAAGAAGAATGCCGTGATAGTTGGGGAGTGCGCATAATCAACGAAATAGCACAAGACCTTCGCTACGGACTGCGCCAGTTGCGCCGGAATCCCGGCTTTACTGCGATTGCCATCCTCACTCTCGCGCTCGGTATCGGCGCCAACGCCGCCATCTTCAGCCTGGTCAATGCTGTGCTGCTTCGCACTTTGCCTGTGTCCAAGCCTGACGAACTGATGCAAGTGCAATACCGGGACCCGCGGTGGGCTGGCGAGGGCGGAAGTTTCACAAACCCCTTGTGGGAGCAGGTCCGTGATCGGCAGGATGTCTTTTCAGGCGCCTTCGCGTGGAGCGAGAACACATTCGACCTTGCGGGTGGAGGGGCTGTCCGTCTCGTGAACGGAATATGGGTCAGCGGCGGATTCTTCAATACGCTGGGGCTTCACCCTGCCGCGGGCCGCCTGATTACTGCTTCTGATGACCGGCGCGGTTGCCCCGCCGTCGCCGTGCTGGGCTACGGTTTCTGGCAGGAGCATTATGGCGGAAGCGACGATGCCATCGGCAGCACGCTTTCGCTCTACGGCCATCCCGTCGAGGTAATTGGTGTCGCCCCGCCCGGCTTTTACGGCATGGATGTGGGCGAAAAATTCGCCGTGGCCCTGCCCATCTGCTCTGCGGAAATATTCGACAGGGGCCGCGGGAAATCCTCCCGGCTGGACCAGCGTGACTGGTGGTGGCTGATGATCGCCGGTCGCCTCAAGCCAGGCATCAGCCGGAGCCAGGCAAACGCGCGCCTGGCGGTGCTTTCGCCGCAGATCTTTGGCGCCGCCGTGCCGCAAGACTGGTCTCCGAGCATGCAAAAAGGCCTAACCGGGAAGGGCCTTCTTGCCGCTCCGGCCGCTACGGGCACCTCTGCTTTGCGCCGGAATTTCGAGCAGCCGCTCGGCATTCTGATGGCGGTGGTCGGCCTGATACTCCTGATTGCCTGCGCCAACATTGCCAGCTTGATGCTGGCCCGTGCCGCTGCCCGCCACAAGGAAATCGCGGTCCGGCGCGCGCTGGGCGCCACACGCCGGCGGTTGCTTCGTCAATTGCTGACCGAGTGCGTTTTGATCTCTTCGGCGGGCGCGCTTTTGGGCCTGCTTTTTGCGCGCTGGGGCAGCGCCTTGCTTGTGCGCTACATCTCGACTGCCCAGAACCAGGTGTTCCTGGATCTTTCGCTCGATGGGAGGGTGCTTGGATTTACGGCAGCCGTCGCGTTGCTTACCGCCATCCTGTTTGGGGTTTTGCCGGCATTCCGGTCTACGCGCGTATCGTTAACCACGGCGATGAAGGGCAGTGAGGCCGTGGAGATGGAAGGCCCCGTGCGCTTCCGCACGCGCAGGTGGATCGTCGCCTGCCAAGTTGCTCTTTCCCTTCTTCTGCTGGTGGCCGCGGGACTGCTGCTTAGGAGCTTCGTCAAGCTCGCCACGCTCGATATCGGATTCGATCGCAACAACGTCCTCCTGGTTAGTGCCAATCTCTCGGTTGCCAAAGTGCCCACAGACAAACAGCCTGGCATCTACGAGGCCATTGAGCGCCGGCTGCAGGCTCTGCCAGGCGTGACCTCCGTCAGCAGATCCGCGCTCACTCCCATCAGCGGCTTCGGATGGAACGGCGTCATCCGCACGGAGTGGTCCAGCGGTCTGACCGGAGACAACGCGCAGGCTGATTTCAACTCTGTTTCGCCGGGGTTCTTCCACACGTTGCGAATGGAGTTGGTGGCCGGTAGAAATTTCAACGCCGGCGATAGGAAAGGCGCTCCCGCGGTTGCCATTGTCAATCAGACACTCGCACAGCGGTTCTTTCCGCACCTGAATCCCCTCGGGAAGACCTTCCGGATCGAACAGAGTTCCGGTCAGCCGGGCCCGCCCATCGAAGTCGTCGGCGTGGTTCGGGACTCCAGATATCTTTCGTTGCGGGAGGACACTCCTCCCACGGCGTTCTTTCCAATCACGCAGCAACTTGAAAGCGCCGGTCAATTCGAACTGCGCACGGCCATGCCGCCTTCGGCTCTTCTCGGGAGTGTCCAGGCGGCTTTCGCAGCGGTAAACAGCGAGATTCCTCTCGAGTTCAACACGCTTGCCCAGCAGGTGAACGATTCGATCATCCCGGAACGAACGCTGGCGCTGTTGTCCGGTTTCTTCGGGGCACTGGCTGTGCTTCTGGCGATGGTCGGAATTTACGGGACATTCAGCTACCAGGTGGCTCAGCGCCAGGCCGAGTTTGGCATCCGGATGGCGTTGGGCGCGCAGCCGGCGTCCATTTTGAGACTCGTGATGGTCGATGTGATCGCCGTGCTTGCAGTGGGTGTTATGGGCGGAGTCGTTCTTTCGCTGGCCTCGACACGTCTGCTCCAGCACATGCTTTTCGGCGTCGGAGCGCGCGACGTCGTCACCATGGCCGCGGCTGTGGGAGTCCTCTCGCTGGCCGCGCTCGCGGCGTGTTATATCCCGGCCCGCCGGGCGGCGAAGGTCGATCCCATGGTGGCGCTGCGGTACGAGTAAGGCAGTGATTAGTGGATAGTGGTCAGTTCTGGGATATCGGTTCTGGGTTATGGGTTTAGGGTTCTGAAATCTGCAATCTGAAATTTGAGATTTCAAATCGCGCTACCCGGTTGGTGGGCTGAACGCTGATTACTGATTGCTAACCACTAACCACTGGTTTTGTCCCATGCGCTGGATCTACAAATTGCCGCTTCGACTGAGATCGCTGTTCCGAAAGCAGCGGGTTGAGGACGAACTCAATGACGAGCTGCGCTTTCATCTGGAGAGGCTGATCGAGGAAAACATCGCCAGCGGCATGAGCGCAGACCAAGCGCGCTACGCAGCGCTTCGTGAATTTGGAGGTATCGAGCAGATGAAAGAAGAATGCCGTGACAGTTGGGGTGTGCGCCTGATCAACGAAATAGCACAGGACGCCCGCTACGGTCTGCGCCAGCTTTCGCGCAATCCGGGTTTTACCGCGATTGCCATCCTCACTCTCGCTCTCGGTATTGGCGCTAACACCGCCATCTTCAGCCTTTTGAATGCCGTGATGCTGCGACAGTTGCCGGTCCAGAATCCCGGCCAGCTCGTGTTGCTGGGAACGGGCCGCGCCAGGGGTAACACTTCGGCGTTTGCCTACACAAATTGCTATTCCTATCCCTTTTATCTCCAGGTTCGGCAAAAGAATCAGGTCTTTTCGGAAACGAGCGCGGTTCTGAGCATGCTTTTTGAACGGATGCACGGCAAAGTCGGACAGAGCGCCAGTCTCGAATCCATGAACGTCCAACTCGTTTCCGGGACTTATTTTTCGATGTTGGGCGTCAGGCCGATCATGGGTCGGACTTTCACCGAAGCGCAGGATGCACCGGCCGGAGGGCACCCCATCGCAATTGCCAGCTACTCCTGGTGGAACCGGCGCTTCTCGCGCGATCCGTCCATTGTGGGCAAGACGGTGACCTTCAGATCGACGGTTTACACCATTATCGGCGTCACTCCGCCTGAATTCTTTGGCACCGAGGTCGGCGAGTCACCCGATCTCTGGATTCCCCTGTCCATGGAGAAGCAGGTGTCGCCCGGCTGGAACGGCCTTGACGATAAATGGTTCGAATCGCTCTATCTTCTTGGGCGCCTGAAACCCGGTGTCACCGTGGCGCAAGCCGACGCCGGCGTAAATCTGCTTGCCCGGCAAATCTGGCACGGCTTTGCCGGACCCGTCCTCACTCAGGATCAGCGGCAGCGCCTTGCACGCGCTCACATCCCGCTGACGCCCGCGGCGCGTGGTCTCTCCCACCTTCGCAACGAGTTCTCGCTGCCTTTGCAGGTGCTGATGGTTGTTGTCGGGCTGGTGCTGTTGATCGCCTGCGTCAACATCGCTAATCTCCTGCTGGCCCGCGCGACCACCCGGCAGAGGGAGATCGCGGTTCGCATGGCCATCGGAGCCGGGCGGCGGCGGTTGGTTCGTCAGATGCTGACCGAGAGCCTGATGGTCGCTCTATTCGGCGGGATTCTGGGTATATTGTTCGCCTCGTGGGCCAGCGCAGCGCTGCTGGCAATGGTATCCACGGGGCAGTCGCCGCTACCGCTTAGTGTTACGCCCGATGGCCGTGTGTTTGCCTTCACGTTTGTGGTTTGCTGCCTCACCGCGCTCCTGTTTGGAACCGTCCCAGCCCTTCGCGCCACGCGAGTGGACTTGACGCCGGCACTTAAAGAAGCGAGAGGCGGAGCCCCGGCAGCCGGCCGCAGCCGCCTGGCCAAATCGCTGGTCGTTTCCCAAGTGGCTCTGTCCCTTGTGCTCCTCGTCGGCGCTGGTCTGTTTCTGCGTACTCTCATCACGCTCGCCAGCGTCGATACGGGATTCAGTAAGGGCAACGTGCTCTTGTTCGCAATCGATCCGGCGGCGGTTGGCTATAAAGAGGACTCCCACCTTGCCAATCTCTATCAGCAGATCGAGCAGAAGGTAAGCGCGGAGCCCGGAGTGCGCGCTGCAAGTGTTTCTTTCTTTACCTTCAGTCAGGGTTCATGGAGCACCGGGATTGTGGTGCAGGGGCGCGCATCGCAAGATGCAGATCCTAACATCGTGCATAATGTTGTGGGACCCAGGTATTTCGCCGCGATGGGGATTCCTCTGCTCGTTGGCCGCGTACTGGGTCCGCAGGACACGGCAACATCGCCGAAGGTCGCCGTCATTAACGAAATAATGGCAAAGAAATATTTTCCGGGTGGGTCGCCTATCGGCCGCCGGTTTGGCGTTGGGGATGATCCGAAAGGCAGCGGGAACATTGAAGTGGTTGGCGTGGTGGGCGATGCAAAGTACGTCAGCCTGGATGAAAAACCACAGCCGGCAGCTTATTATCCTTACACCCAAAATATCGGCTACTACAAAGATTTCGAGGTCCGCTATACGGGCGCCCCGTCGGCGATTATCGCAGAAGTCCGCCGGGCGGTGGCCGAGGTGGACCGCAGTCTTCCCATCACCTACCAAAGCACACTCGAGGAACAGGTCGGCCAATCCGTGGCTAGTCAGACTCTAGTGGCCCGGCTTTCGGCTTTCTTCGGCTTACTCGCGGTTTTCCTCGCCTGCATTGGCATCTACGGACTTATGTCCTATGCCGTGACCCGAAGGACAAACGAAATCGGCATTCGCATGGCCATGGGCGCAGGGACCTCAAGTGTGCTGTGGATGGTGATGCGCGAGAGTCTGATCCTGGTGGGAATCGGTTTGCTCATAGGGCTGCCGATTTCGCTGGCGGGCGGTCGGCTGGTTTCAAGCATGCTCGTTGGACTGAGCCCGGCCGATCCGCTGTCCATAGCAGTCGCCGCGTTTCTTTTGCTGGCGTTCGCCATGCTCGCGGGTTATCTGCCTGCCCGCCGGGCGGCGAAGGTCGATCCCATGGTGGCGCTGCGGTATGAGTAAGGCAGTGGTTAGTGATTAGTGGTCAGTGGCAAGCGGGGAAGGCCCGAGTTCTGTACGATGGTTTAGGTTTTGAAATTTGAGATTTCAAATCGGTCTGGCAGTGCCGATGTGGTAAAAGAAAGTACCGCTACTCTGCTCTTCCCTAACCACTGACCACTAACCACTGGTTTTCTACCATGCGCTGGATCTACAAATTGCCGCTTCGACTGAGATCGCTGTTCCGAAATCAGCGGGTTGAGAGCGAACTCACGGACGAGCTGCGCTTTCATCTGGAGAAGCTGATTGAAGAAAACATCGCCAGCGGCATGAGCGCGGAAGAAGCGCGCTATGCAGCGCTTCGCGAGTTTGGAGGTATCGAGCAGATGAAAGAAGAATGCCGTGACAGTTGGGGCGTGCGCATCGTCAGTGAACTCGGGCAAGACATTCAGTACGGCCTGCGCCAATTGCGCCGGAATCCTGGCTTTGGTGCGATTGCCATCCTCACTCTTGCGCTCGGCATTGGCGCCAACACAGCGATTTTCAGCGTGGTGAATGCGGTGCTTTTGAAGCCTTTGCCTTACGCGGACCCCGGGCGGCTGGTGAGCCTGGTTGAATTGAATTCGCAGCAGGGAAATGCGGCCGCCGCATTTTCCTACCCTAATTTCACCGAGTGCCGCAATCAGAATACCGTTTTCAGCCAGATTGCAGGCACCAATGCCCACGACCTGACGCTCACCGGGGCAGGCGAGCCGACAATAGTGCACACCATCGTGATTACTCCGGAGATCTTCACTCTGCTCGGCGCACGACCGATGGCGGGCCGCATCTTTCTCCAGACGGACGGAGTCCGCGGCGCCGCTCCCGTTGTGGTGCTCAGTGAGAACCTCTGGCGCAGCCGTTTTGCGGCCGCTCCGGGCATCCTTGGCAAAACCATCAATCTGGACATGCGGGCGTTCACGGTGGTAGGCATCATGCCGGCAGATTTTCGCTACCCGATTCGCTCTGAGGACGAGGATGTCTGGATTCCGGCGGTTCAAGATCCGCTGTTCAGCACCTTCATGCCAGACCCGCTGCTTCGATGGGTGGTTACGGTGGCGCGGCTGCGTCCCGGCATCTCGATCTCGCAGGCGCAATCGGATATGGACGCAATCAGTGCAAGGCTGGCCAGGAAATACCCGAAGGCCAACACAGGCTTCAGGATTCGCGTCGAGCCGCTCCAGCAAGCCATCACGGGCGCATCGAAGTCCGCGCTCTTGATTCTGCTGGCCGCTGTTGGACTGGTGTTGTTGATTGCCTGCGTCAACGTCGCCAACCTGCTGCTGGCGAGGGCCACCGTTCGCACGCAGGAAATAGCTGTCCGGATGGCTATGGGCGCCGGGCGGTCGCGCATCCTGCGGCAACTCCTGACGGAAAGTGCGCTGCTGGGCCTTTTCGGAGGGCTTGCCGGAATCCTGATTGCATTCTGGGGCGTCCGGAGTCTCAAGTCTCTATTGCCACCCGGCCTGCCGCGCGCCGAAACCATCCGCGTGGATGATGGTGTGCTGCTGTTCGCGCTGGCTCTTTCTGTGGCTGCCAGTCTCATTTTTGGATTGGCGCCGGCGTTGGCTGCGGCCCGGTCCAGCTTTCGAACCAATCTCGAAGAAGGCGCCGCGCGCGCCGGGGAGAGCGGAGGCCGGCGGCGTTTTCGCAGCCTCTTGGTAGCCGCGGAATTTGGTCTTTCGGTTGTGCTGCTGGTTGGCGCAGGGCTGCTGATTCGCAGCTTTACGTCGATGATGAACGTCAATCCCGGTTTCAATGCCCGGCACGTGGTGACGGCGGAAATTTCGCTGCCCAGGTATCAATACTCGACGCCGGCGCAGTGGACCGCTTTTTCCAACGAATCGCTAGAGCGCATTCAGGCCCAGCCAGGGCTCCGCGATTCCGCGCTGGCGATTCCGCTGCCCATCGCCACCGACTCCGTCAATTTCGCGTTCATCATTCCGGACCGTCCGGCGCTGCCGGGGGCCTCCCGCCAGGCCCACTACGCTGCCATCAGCCCAGACTACTTCCGCGTCATGGAAGTTCCGCTCCTGCGGGGCCGGTTTTTCGGCCGGCAGGATGTCCCCTCCGCGTCGCGTGTCGCCATCATCAGCCAGACATTCGCCCGCCGATTCTTCCCTCATCAGGACCCGATTGGGCAGCGGCTGGTGTTCGGCTTCCCGCCCCACGACGTGGTTTCGCGGCAGATCGTGGGAGTGGTGGGCGATATCCGCGATGTGGCGCTCAGTGAGGCGCCGGGGCCAATGATGTACGTGCCGTTCGCCCAGGCGCCCTTCTGGGGGGAAATCGTCGTGGTGCGAAGTTCGCTTGATACAGCCGCCGTCGCCGCTTCCATTCGCCGCGTGGTCAGCGGCATTGACAGGAACCTGCCTGTCACCGACGTCGTGAGCTTGCCGCAGGCCATGGATTCGCAGGCATCGGTCGCGCAGCCGAGATTTCGGGCGCTGCTGCTGGGACTGTTCGGCGCGCTGGCGCTGGTGCTCGCCTCGGTGGGAATTTTCGGCGTGATGTCCTACTCCGTTTCCCGTCGCACCCATGAGATTGGCATTCGGATGGCGCTCGGGGCCACTCCCGCCGGTGTCTTGCAGTTGCTGCTGGCGGAATCCGCCAGGCTGGTGGTCGCAGGCTTGGCCGTCGGCATTCCCGCAGCTCTGCTGCTCACGCGATTTCTCTCCAGCATGCTCTATGGTGTGACACCCGCCGACCCGCTGACGTTCATCGTCGTCTCGCTCATCCTGATTGGCATGGCTCTGCTTGCCTGCTACATTCCCGCTCGCCGCGCAGCCCGAGTCGATCCCATGGTGGCGCTGCGCTATGAATGAAGCAGTGGTTAGTGGTTGGTGATTAGTGGTTGGCGGGGTAATGGTCCTTCATAATTCATAATTTCTTCCCCGTCACCAATTGTCTGCTATCCACGATTCACTGAAGGCGGCTTGCTCCAAACCGCTTTTCTTTGATCGGCTCGCAAGAGACTGGCGGTATACTGTTTCTCTGTTTTGGGCGACCTTTTCGGATCGTCCAGTTGCAGAACATCCATCCGGAGGTTTCATCATGCAGCGCCGTACTTTCCTGAAGAACTCTGTCCTCGCGGCGGGGGCCGCTTTTTGTGCGCAAGGCGCGCAGGCTTGGGGCCTGCCCGCGCAGTCGTTCGGCGGGTTCAAACTGGGAGCCATCAGCGACGGATTTTCGCCGGATCTGGACGAGGCACTGAAAATAATGAAGGGCTACGGGCTCTCGTGGGTTGAGATTCGCGCCCTTTGGGGAAAATACAATACCGAGGCAACGCCGGAACAGATCAAGCGAGTGAAGCAACTGCTCGACCAGTACAACTTCAAATGTTCGGTGGTGGATTCGGCTCTCTACAAATGTGCGCTGCCGGGCACCAAGCCCGCGAGCAACCAGAAGGACTCCTATCCCTACTCGGGCCAGATGGACCTGCTGAAGCGCGCTGCGGAGCGCTGCCACGCCTGGGGTACCGACAAGGTGCGCGGCTTCACCTTCTGGCGCGTTGCCGAGCCGCGAACAATCTATTCGCGCATTTCCGAAGAGCTGTCCAAAGCCGCGGAGGTGGCCAGGAAGGAAGGTGTGCGGCTGGTGATTGAGAACGAAGAATCGTGCAACGGCGCGACCGGGCACGAGACCGCCGCGATTCTCAAAAAGACGCCGGCCTCCACGGTGGGCTTCAACTGGGACGTGGGCAACGGCTACAGCCACGGCGAGGTATCATACCCGGACGGCTATAACGCCCTCGATAAGAGCCGCATCTGGCATCTCCACTTGAAGGGGATGCAGTGCGGCCCCGGCAGCAAAAAATGCCATGAAACTTTCGCCGACGAGGGCGTCATCAATCTCGCAGGCCAGTTGCGGGCGCTGGCGCGCGCCCACTACAGCGGAACCATGTCGCTGGAATGCGAATTCAAGGCTCCCGGAATGACCCATCAGCAGACCGCCAAGCGTTCCATGCAGGGCCTGCTGCGCGTGGTCAAGAAAGCCTTGGCATAATCGGGCAGTAGCCCCAGCGTTCCCGCTGGCCGCAGTTGCGCGTGGTGAAGTAAGCTCTGGCGTAAGCAGAAGCTGCAGTCGTCCGGGCACGCTATTCGAGCTTCGTCAGATTTGCCCCAGTCCTCCGTCCACATTGATTTCCACACCCGTGATGTAAGAGGCATCCTGCGATGCCAGGAAAGCCACAGCGCCCGCTACTTCATCAGGCTGGCCGAATCGCTTCATGGGCACTTTTGCGATGATTTCCTTTGCGAACTGGTCCACCTCTTCTTTTGGCAGGCCAGTCCGGTCAAAAATCGGAGTAACAATCGGGCCTGGCGCAACCGTGTTCACGCGGATCCCGCGTCCGGCCAGTTCCGCCGCCGCCGTTCTCGCCAGAGAGCGCAATGCAGCTTTGGTGGCCGAATAGGCGCTGGCTCCCACCGTGCCAGTGCTGTCCGCCACGCTGGTGTTCAGAATGATCGAGGCGCCATCGTTCAACAGGGGCAGAGCCTTCTGGATGGTGAAGTACGCTCCCTTGATGTTCGTGTCGAATTGCTCGTTGTAAACGGCTTCTGAGGTTTCGGCCAGAGGCACGAATTTCGCTATTCCGGCATTCACGAACAATATGTCAATCTTGCCCAGCTTCTCCTCGACTTCCTTGTAGAGCCGGTGTAGATCCTCAAACCGGGAGACGTCCGCCTGGATAGCCACAACTCCGTTTCCAATTGTCTTAACCGCCTCGTCCAGCGTAGTACGGTTTCGGCCCGAAATCGCCACTCGGGCGCCTTCGTCCTGCAAACGCCTGGCTGCGGCCAGCCCAATACCACTGTTGCCGCCCGTAACCACCGCTACCTTTCCTTCGAGTCGCCTCATTGCAGTCTCCTTTGCTTCCACAAAATTTCTCCCGACCTGTCTACCTGGCGTCCAAACAACCCGCCCGGCCGTGAAGAGTTAGACAGTTTGATGACTATCGAAATATCTGGTTACAGGATTTTAATCGGAATGGCAAAAAATGGCCGCCTGGCCACTTTTGGGTCTGGTGTTAACGGCTTGTCTTGATTAGACTTTGAAGTAGGCCCATGGACTGCGCGGAGATCGAGAAAATTTCGAAAGCCTTGGCTGATGAGACCCGCCTGAGAATCTTTCAGGCCATCTCGGCGTCTGACCACATGAACTGCGGCGAGATTGTTTCCATGCGAAATGTGACTGCCGCGACCGTCTCCCACCACCTCAGGGTTCTCAGTGAAGCGGGCCTGATCACTTGCCGCCGCGAGGGCCAGTTTGTCTATAGCCAGACCGTGCCTGAAAGGCTTGAAGCTTACACGAAGGCGCTTGCGGAAATCGCGCGCGTGAAGAGGTCAGCCAGCCGCTGACCTGAAAACACACGCCCCGATGCTGCTCGTTACGGTTCGCTCTGGCCGTCGGATTTCAACTGCGCGTGGCTGCTGCCGATCTTTGCTCCAATTACTTCACCCGAAACGATGATTTCCACCCGGCGGTTTTTCTGCCGCCCTTCAGCGGTGCTGTTGTCGGCAATCGGCATGGTTTTCCCGAGCCCCACGGCCGAAATGGTTCCCTGGTCGAGACCCTGCTCGATGAGATAACCTCGTACCGCCTCAGCCCGCTGCTCGGAGAGCTTTTGGTTGAATTCATCGCTCCCGACGCTATCCGTATGCCCTTCAATCTGGAGCACCAGTCCTGGATGAGAGGAAACGATTCCTGAGAGCCGGGCCAACCGCTCCCGGGCTGGCGGGCGCAGGTTGTATTTCCCGGTATCAAACAGCACATCCGCCATGGTAACTACCAGGCCTCGGGGAGTGTCGCGGGTTTCGAGCACGGCGTTGAGTTGATCCAGCAATTGGGCGCGCAGGGCTTGCGCCACCTGTCGGGCCCGTTCAGCATCCTGTCGGGCGCGTTCGGCTTCCTGCCGGGCCGCGGCTTCCTTCTCCGCCAGGGCTTGGGCGTGGGCTCTTGCTGCCGCTTCCTTCGCTGCTATAGCTTCGGTTTCCGCCTTCAGTTGCGCTTCTCTGGCTGTTGCAAGCTCCGCCTGGCGCTGAGCCTCCTCATCGGCTCTGCGCTTGGCTTCTGCGGCCTGCACTGCTGCTTTAGCCTCAGCTTCGGCCCTCGCCTTGGCGGCTGCGGCCTGGCGCGCCTCCTCCACGCGCTCCCCCTCCTGCCGCCTTACGGCAAGGGCGCGAGCGTCTTCGGAAAACTGCACCGTCTGTCGGGCCTGTGAGATGATCTGCTTCTTGCCTGCTTTCCTGGCCAGCAGGTTCTCTGACGTTTTCAGGCTGTTTTCCGCCTTCGTTAAGATCTCGGGGGCGTATTTTGCCGCGTCGCGCGATTTAGCGATTTCAATCGAGTTTCTCGCCTCGTACATTTCCAGCGGAACGTGCCTGAGATCAAGCGACAGCGCCAGGGGATTCCCCAATTTCTCGTACTGGCCGCGTTCCAGCAGAGGATAATCCTTAACTTCAATCACCTTGCCCTTGGTGTTCTGGCGAGGCTGATTTTCGAGGACCATCAGTTCACTGGGACGGCCGACAGCAAAATACGGCTCGGCGGTGACGAACAGCGAGAAAGTCTGAAACTGCGTGGTGGCCTTGATTTGGCCGTTGCCGGCCTTGCTGGCTTGGATTTCCCCCAGGTTCACGGTCCGGCCGTCCGGGGAGGCAGCCCACAGGACATAGGTGAGAAATTCGCTGGCGAACTGCTCGGGCCGAATCAGGCCTGTGACGGTAGCCTCGATGTCCGTTATGCCCTTCTTCGCCTCGATCCGGGCTTCGCCGCTTGCGCCCGGCAAGAGCCGGGTACCAACCAGGTCAACTCTGGTTCCTCCCCCGCCAACCTCGTAGCCGACAGCCTTGATGGGCCTTCTGACAACGGCTTTGCCTGCTGCCGGCTGCTGCTGGCCCGCCACGGCCAGCGTTGTGAACAACGAAGCTATTAGGGCGATCAAAACCGCACGTGCGCGTTTACCCTTGAGCACGGCTTCCAGTGCCATATACTCCTCCCATCACTCCCTCGGAGCGAACGGTGCCTACCAGTCGCGGAATGCTATCCCACAACGCCCCAAATTTCAAGCCATTGTCCTCCTTGCATACCTAATTATTTGAAACGACATGGTTTGACTTGATTTCGAGCGGCCGCTGCTGAGATTTCCGGTAAGTTGCTGGATACAATAGGCCAGGCGATTTTGGGTCGATTCCATCAGGAATCTCCCCAGCGCAAATAGGGAGATTTCCTGATTGTGACAGTCCTGCTTCCGAGTTACTTTCGGGTCAAGGGTCCGCAGAAGTAACGGGGGAGTCGGAAAGACTGCCTTCGGCAGAGCAGTATCTGACATTCGCTAGATAGTCGAGTATCGCAGAGCACGCCGCATAGGTTCTGGGCGGACTATGCTGCGCATTAACACCAGTGTCGCCCCATCTGGTGATTGTCAGGCGCAACCCAGGTTTGTTTGGGGCGGAAGGGCCAGACCCCGGCTGTTTTTTGGAGTCTGACGGAACGACGATTGAACTTAAAGATATGGTCAGCGCGGGAACGAGTGAGTTCGAAACAAAAGGGGGATACGGAAATGATTAATTCTGAAGACAAGGTAAGGTTGGCGTTGCAGATGCTCTGCATTGCGATGGTGTGGGTTGCCGGATTGGAGTGGGTGGCAGCGGTGTTGTTTCTGGTCATCCTACCGTGGAATCCCATCTACCCGGCATTGAAACTGGTGGCGGCCCTCGGCGGGTGGTTGGCCCAGCCTGTGGCCGACAAGGTCGAGGAGAGACTCGTAACTGTGCAGCACGCGAGCTCGGTCGCGACCCTCGAGGAAATGGTTAGGATCGGGTGATCTTGGCGGTTTGCCAGCACGCGGCGGGTGTAACACCCGTTTCGACCCCGTGAGGTGCGCGGCCACCGAAGTTAGCCTCGGTGGTCCGCGCCTTCGTCCAGAGGCCGGAAGGTACCCGCGAACCATCCTTGATCCAGGAGGCGGGTTCATCCGGGATGGATCGCGGCGGATTCGACTGCCCGGAGGATTTTCACCTTGAGAGGCAGCGGGAGCCCACAACACGCCTCGTCGCGCCCAGTCAGCGATCAAACTTTCAGGAAAATCTTCTGCCGGTAGAGGAAGTAGAGAAACAGCCAGCCCGTCATCATGACGCTGGCGGCCCAGAAAAGCGGTTGGATGGCGCCCAGTTTGTTTATGAATCCGTGGACAAAGATGGTGGTAACGGTCCCGAAATCGAACAACTGCGAAACCAGATAGATGGTGATGGCGTTCACCCCGATGACGGTGAAGAAGAACGCCCAGCGCTTGTAGCCTTTCACATCGATGATCCAGTAGAAGATCGCCAGAAGCAGCAGGCTCCAGCCGCCCGCGAACAGGACAAAGCTGCTGGTCCACAGGTTCTTAATCATAGGGAAATTCAGGCTCCACAGGAAACCCGCCAGCAGGGTGGCCCCTCCCGCGATTGCCAGGCCAGCCGTTTTGCGGTTCGGAGTGTTCTTTGAGCGCAGCCATTGGCCGGCCAGCACACCCAACAGCGTAGTGGCAATGGCAGGAAAGGTGGAGAGAATCCCTTCATTGTCGCCCTGTGCAAAGCAGCAGTAAGGGCGTGGCAGAAGATGCCGGTCAATAAAGCTGGCCAGGTTGCCGTCCGGCGTCAAAACTCCTGAACCCGCACCCGGCACGGGAACCAGCATCATTACCGCCCAGTACGCGAGCAGGATGCCGGCGAAGAAGGCAATCTGGCCGCGGATGTTGGTGTTCATCACAATCAGAGCGGCAAAGAAGTAGCAAAGAGCGATGCGCTGCAGAACCCCGGCAAGCCGCAGTTGTTGAAAGTCAAAATCCAGCAGGCCGTTGTACAGCAGGCCCAGCGCGAAGAGCAGCACCAGTCTCCTGATCAAATGGCGGTAGACCTGGCCTCGGCTGGCGCCCGCCTCCAGGCGCTTCGTAACCGAGAAGGGAAGTACGACGCCCACCACGAAAAGGAAGAGCGGGAAAATCAGGTCGTAAAAATGAAAGCCGGCCCACCGGACGTGCTGGAATTGGGTGTTCAGCAGATTGGTTGTCGGTCCGGGGCTCACCCTGTGCAGCGCCCGGATGATCTCCTCGCCCCCCGTAATCCAGAACATGTCGAAGCCGCGCAGGGCATCGATGGATGCCACCCGCTTTTGAAGGAATGACTGTTGCCTTGTGTCGGTAAACGGGACGCGCTTCTCAAGCGACACTTGCTGGCTTGCGACGCTGCTCATGGGCACCTCACAGTGATCGCCATCGGCATCTCCGACGGGCAGTATCTCCTCCCTCAGCTCGTGGCAGGGACGTGAGTTCAATTCCGTTCAGCCCAATGGATCGGTACCTTGGAAGCCTTACAAAACCAGATGACTTCCAGAGAAAATAGCGCGAGTTGGAAAAAAAGGAAAGAGGATTCAGGCAGAATTGAGCCTAGGTGTCGAGCGAACAATGCGCAGCTTGCGGTTGGATGCTGGGCGCCTGCTCTGCCTGATCGATGCAAGCCTCATGCCAGGGCGCAGAGGCTGCCGGCCGGTTTTTCAGGCTGAATTCCGCCAACACAGGGAGATGGTCTGAGGCAACCAGCGCCTTGGGGCTGCGGTGGAGCGCCAGCCGGTGGAGCTCGAGATTTTCATCAAAGTATATGTGGTCAAGCCGCAGCAGCGGCAGGACGCACGGGTAAGTCCGGCGATGCGCGGAACGTAGGCGGCGGGCCCAGCCGAAGTGCGCGGAGAGCAGCCGGGTGGCTTCTCCGGGAATCCATTCATTAAAATCACCCAGGACGATTCGCGTTCCGGTGAGTGCGGCGTTGCGCAGGATGCGGAGGCTCACCATCCGGCGGGCCTGCTCGGCGCGTTCGCGGTAGGCGGTGCCGAGATGCACGTTGAACAGGTGCAGGACGTGCTCGCCGGCCAGTCGCACGTCCGCCCTCAGCACGCCTCGCGGCTCACGGCCCTGCGTTGTGATGTCGTAATTCCACGAGCCGACAATCGGAAATCGTGACAGCAGCAGGTTGCCGTACGCACCCCCGTTGTGGCGCCTGTTTTCGCCGAACACTAAATGGTAGCCGAGCGCCTCCGCCACGTAGCGGGTCTGGTCTTCATGCGTGTGTGACCCCTGCCCTACCACCTCTTGAAGGGCCACAATGTCTGCATCGAGTTCGCCGAGCACCTGGGAGATCCTGCGGGGATGCACGCGCTGGTCGAGCCCGCGGCATTTGTGGATGTTATAGGTGGCTATGCGAAGGGTATGAAGCCGTCCTGCTTGAATCGTCATCACCTACTTAATTAGATGCAGCATCGGCCACAGCCGGCGGAGTCTCCTGCCAATTTTTTCCCGCTTCAGGGTGATTCCGAGGGAGGGGGCGGGCTGCCCTCCGTTTCGACCGGATCCTCCGCGGGCTTCTTCCCTGAACCTCGCAGCCGCCATGCCTGCACCAGGAGCGTCAGCGCCACCCACGCGGCCAGGCAGGCTATTACTCCGGCAATGATCCTGGGGAACAGGACCGCCACAGCCACAAACCCCAGCAGCACCAAGCCTCCCGACAGCATCAGGGAAGCCTCCGCCGGGCCCAGAAGGCGGCTGCTGGTTACTGCGGCGCTTACCGCCTTGCCGAATCGCAGCACTCCCGTAGCCGCCCAACTGGCGCTGCCCCGGGCAGCCCCGCGGGGCCTCGATCGTATCCCGCGCGGCACTACGGGTCTGGGGTGGCGCTTGTCAGACAGCACGATCTCGGTGGCATGGTTCAGGTCGTCCAGGTACATCGCCTGCATCTCCGACGCAAATTCCTCGTCTTCGATAATCACGTCGAGTTCCCAGTTGCTCATCCAGCTCGCTATGTTCAGATTGGTTGATCCCACACGGGCCCAGCGGCCGTCTGCGACTGCCGTCTTGGCATGGAGCATGGGGCCATTCCACTCGAAAATCCGAACGCCAGCCTCGATCAGCGTGCGATAACCGGCGCGCGAAACGGCCCGGATAAACGGTATATCGGAGGCGCGGGGCAGCAGCAGGCGAACGTCCACGCCGTCAGCCGCCGCAGCGCAAAGCGCCTGGACGTAGGACGACGTTCCCAGAAAATAAGCGTCGGTCAGCCAGATCGACTCCCGAGCCACGGCGGCGATAAACTGGTCCAGCCGATATAATGATGCCACGCCGGGGTGCGTCGCCACGATCCGGAGTGCGACGTCGCCCGTGGATGCAGGGGCAGGGCTGTGACTCAGGTCACCGTCAGGCAACTGGTCACCGCAGGCCGCCCATATTGACGCGAAGGCCCTCCCAACCTCAGGCACCGCCGGCCCTTCGATGGCAACACCTGTGTCACGCCAGGGCGCCACCCCGCGCGCGGGATTCCCCGCCCAGCGCCGACCGACGCACAATCCGGTGACAAAGGCGATCTGGCCGTCCACTACAATGGTCTTGCGGTGGTCACGGCTCAACCAGCCGAACGCGCTGTCAATGCGCGGCGGGTTAAAGCATCTCACCTCGGCGCCAGCGCGTCGTAGTCGCCGCCAGAAGCTCCGCCCGTTGCGGCCGACGAGGGCGCCCATCCAGTCATACAGCACGCGCACTTGGACGCCCTCGCGGGCCTTCTCGGCAAGCAGGTCTGCGAATTCGCGTCCGATCTCGTCGTCATGGATGATGAAGCTTTCAAAATGAACCGTGCGGCGGGCTTCGCTAATTGCCTTTTTCCAGGCTGGGTAGTTTTCTGCCGCGTCTCGCAGCAAGCGGATGCTGTTGCCGGCAATCAGCGGCGCTCCAGCCGCGCGCGAAAATGCCTGGTCAGCAAACACCCCAGCCGACGAGCTGCCCGTCGAGCGGATTACGGGGGTATCAGGTACAGCCATCAATCACTATCATACCGCGCGGAGGGCCGGGAATCTCCTGAGAGCGGTCGAGATGGGCCCATTGTAACCTATTTGGCGTGGTGTTAGACTGGCGCTAAATTCCGTCGTTCGCTCGGGCGGACCGCACGTGCGAAGAGCTGGCACAACTCGGAGCTCACAAACAGTTCGCAGGCTTATTCCGCTTTTGCTTCTGGGCCTCATGGGGCCTGCTGCGGGTCAACTTAAGTCCCAAAGTGCGGCTGGCGCGCTGGCTATATTGGATCGTGCCACAAGCCAATATTCAAACCTCAAAAGTTACAGAATCACCTGCCGGAAGTCCTTTTCAAGCCAGCATAGCGTCAACCCACCAACTTCGACAACGTCCGCCATCGAGGCCCCAGGTGGTCGATATTGGTTTGAAGGCAACGACGGCGATGGGTCAGCGATCCAGGTTTCAAACGGCAAATTCGTCTGCTATTACCATGCAACGGAAAACGCATACGTCCGCCAGCCGGCGACCGGCAAAGGGCCTGTTTTGCCCGAGGTTCTTGGGCCAGACGATGGGGAAATTGATGAGGCCGCAAACCTTGTAAAGAGTGTGGCTTGGTATAGCGGGCGTTTCAAATCTGCCACAAGGCTGCCAGATGAGAATTTGACCTTAGGAGGGCGCAGGCTGAACTGCTATGCCATACAGCTTACAAATGAAGACCGAAAAATTCCTGCACCGTACCCCGACACCTTCTGGATCTGGATCGAGAAAGGTTCCTTCACGGTCCGCAAGATTGTGGAGAACTACATCGCGACACTTAATCAGTTCGGAGCGCCTCCGGTCACTTATCCGGCGACAAGAGTTTCCATCTTTCCGCAAGTCCAATTGAACCAGCCCATACCAGATTCGGCTTTTCACTTTACGCCGCCACCCACCGCGCACCTGGTTCCGGCATTTCAGCAGTATCCCCTGCAACCTCTTCCCCGGCCAGAACCTGCGATGATCTACAAGTTCATCCTGAAGTCCTTTTACGGGTCGCAGGTCGCGCTGAGCAGCTATCGAGGCCGGGCGGTCCTGATTGACGTGTGGGCCACCTGGTGTCCTCCCTGCTACGAGGCATTCCCGGAGCTCGATCGGATCTACCATCAGACCCGAGGGACAGGCCTGATAATTGTCTCCATCGATCGGAGCGATATCGCGAAGGATGCGCAGGCCTACATTGAGAAAATGCACTATCCTTGGCAGAACTTTCATGGCGATGGAGAGATCGAGAGGGTATTTGGAGATGAACCAGTCCCTCGAACTATATTGATCAACGATAAGGGCGAAATCGTCTTTGACAAGGTAAGCCCTACCAACCAAGAGCTTCACGCAGCGATTACGAAGCTAGGGCCCCATTACGCCGCGGCCCTGGCCAACAAGTGAACTGCCCTGGCGTTAGGGGCCACCGCGGGTCGATGCAGGTCCGGGGCACGTGGTGGCCTTCGGATGGTCAGCCCGCCACCGCCTCGCCGATAATTTTAGCAGCGATGGGGCAGCCGACGGTGAAGCCGAAAAAGGGGCCGAAGTCGCGCGTGGCTGCGAGGCCGCTGATATAGAGGCCGGGGAGGTTGGTCTGGAATTCCGGATCGAGCGCAGGGAACCCGTCCAGGGTCGCCAGCCGGTCAAGAATCGTCGCGCGGTCCAGGAAGGCCACGTTGCCCATGGCCGGCAGATAACCGGTGGCCAGAATGATGTGGTGCACATTGCACCTTGAGTTGTCGCTCAACCGGATTCCATACGTGCTGTCGCCCTGCGCGCAGGCTGAATCGATGCAAGCCATCTCGTGGCGATGGATGTTGGGCTGATGCACGCGCGCGGCGAGCCACTCTTCGAGGACAAGACGCCCCGTCATCCAAAATGCCTTTTGAATTCGCTCCTGCTCACCGGGCGCGAGCTTTCTCCACCAGGCATGGTCATGGAGGGTTCGCCACGCCATCGGCTTCACCCATGACCAGTCCGGTTGCGCAAAAGCGGGCGTGGCATGGCGGTAAACCACGTGGACTTCTTCTGCGCCACGCTCACGAATCAGCGCCGCCCACTCGAAGGCGCTCTGGCGTCCGCCGACAATCAGGATCCGCTTACTGCGGTATCTATCAAAATCCACTGCTTCGCAGGTGTGGGTGAATGAGCCGGGAGGCAGTTTGCGGGTGAGCTCTTGCGGGCAATGCTTGAAAAAGGCGAATCCGAGGCCGAGTAGGATTTTCCTGGCGCGGAGGCGCGAACCGTCGTCAAGCGATGCAATATATTCGCCATCGGATCGCGTCAAGTGAATGACGTGCGCACGTCGCGGAACCACACCGTGTTCCCCCATAAACCACCTGGCGTAGTCGAGGAAGGTAGCGAGCGCCACGGGTTTGGTTTCGGCGGGGGTCAATCCGCGCCGATTCACGTAGGCTTCAAAAGTGGCGACCTCGCGCGCATCGAGGTGCCAGTCCGGTCCCGAACGCAGGAACATGCCACGCGGCATGTTGGTCGTCCAGAAGTCAAGCGTTTTCCCGATGATGGTGACGCCGATTCCGAGCGATCTTGCATAAGCCGCCGCAGCCAGGCCGTAAGGTCCCGCGCCAATGACGAGGAATTCAGTCCGTTCCAACTCCTGATTTCCTCCCCGCCCTCATCTATTCTGATTTCAGAGAAGCCATATCGATGGAGAAACGGTACTTGACATCCGACTTCAGCAGCCTCTCGTAAGCTTCGTTCACCTTCTGGATGGGGATGACTTCCACATCGGAGGTGATGTTGTGTTGGCCGCAGAAATCGAGCATCTCCTGCGTCTCGGCGATGCCGCCGATCAGCGAGCCGGAGAGGCTGCGGCGCCTCATCAGAAGACTGAAGGCGGCGACGCTGAGAGGCTTTGAAGGTGCGCCCACCAGGGTGATGTTGCCGTCGCGCTTGAGCAGGTTGATGTAGGCATTGATGTCGTGATCGGCGGAAACGGCGTCGAGGATAAAATCGAAACTGTCGCTGTGTTTCTGCATCTCATTGGAGTTTCGCGACACGACCACTTCATCGGCGCCCAGTCGTAGCGCATCATCCTTCTTTCCGGGTGAAGTGGTGAAAACAACCACGTGGGCCCCGAGCGCATCGGCAAACTTCACCGCCATGTGGCCGAGCCCGCCAAGACCGACCACGCCGACTTTCTTCCCCTTGCTGACGCACCAGTGCCGCATGGGCGAGTAGGTTGTGATTCCTGCGCACAGGAGAGGCGCCGCTCCGGCGAGTTCGAGACCGGAAGGGACCCGCAGCACGAACCGCTCGTCAACCACGATGCTGTCGGAGTAGCCGCCATAGGTGACGCCTCCGAGGTGCTTGTCCGGAAAACTGTAGGTAAGGATTACGTTCGGGCAGTACTGCTCCTGGCCGGCGCGGCACTCCGGGCAAGTGCGATCTGAATCAACCATACAGCCCACGGCGACCAGGTCCCCGGCTTCAAGCTTCTTCACAGCGGAACCTACTGTGATTACGCGACCGACGATCTCGTGGCCAGGCACGCAGGGATAGGCGGTGGGCATCACCTCGCTCCATTCATTGCGGACCGTGTGAAGATCGGAGTGGCAGATGCCGCAGAAGAGGATCTCAATCTGGACATCATTCTCCGTCGGATCGCGCCTCGAGATCACCGCCGAGGCAAGAGGTGATGTGGCACTGGCAGCGGAATAGGCTTTCGCTTTGTACATGGAATCAAGCTCCTAGATCGAAATTTGCTCTGCAATGCGTCGGGACCGGAAGGCGGGCGCCATAAATCAGATGCCGATGACGAACATCATGGGCTGTCGACTGCCCCGTGGTTCTCTGGTTTTGATGCCCAATTCCAATTCGGTTGCGGCTTAACTTTCTTCCCGTTCTCTAGTGACGGTCGGCGGAGTTACTTCCGGTATTGCTCGTCCGTCACGCTCTCCATCCACTCGACTACCTTGCCGTCCTTTTTTTCATGGACGGCGATATGCATCATGGCGGTGGTCGGCGTGGCGCCGTGCCAGTGCTTCTCGCCGGGGCCAATCCAGACCACGTCACCCGGCCGGATTTCTTCCACCGGCCCGCCCCATTGCTGCACCCAGCCGCAGCCGGCCGTAACAATGAGAGTCTGGCCAAGTGGATGGGTGTGCCACGCGGTGCGCGCGCCCGCCTCGAAGGTTACGCTGGCGCCTTGAACAAGAGCCGGGTCGGGCGTCTGAACAAGCGGATCGATCCGCACCGTACCGGTGAACCATTCAGAAGGACCTTTGACGGAAGCTTGCGAGCCCACTCTTTTGATTTCCATTCGCGGTGCTCCTCTTCATACATACTGAGAATGGCAACTCTTGTCTCCCCTGGCTTGCTGTAGTCGAAAGATGACCAGCACTTATACGCTCGCCCGCCAGCGAGCATTTCACCGATCTCTTCCGTTCACCCAACCCATGAGGTGTAGACTTCCAAGTTTACTCCTTTACACTGGCCGGCAGGAAGTGGATATCCGCTTAAGAGGTTGCACCAGCATAGCTGCCAATGTCCCGGTTGTGTGGGGTGGAATCGGCGCGGTTGTTGAGTTTGTGCCAAATTGACACAATATCCAGTGGCAGAGGCGCCTTCCATCGACTTTGCAGTTTTTGTTTGGCACAGCTAGAATGGCCCCATGCCTTTGGGCATCAAAGGATTAGACGAACTCGAACTCGTGCAGCCCCCTCGGGCGCTTGCGGGAATCGAAGCCCGGACCCGCGCCCTGGGGTTCGACATGGCTTCTGAGCCGCGCACCGGAGCCCTGTTGCGCGCACTTGCGGCTTCCAAGCCGGGCGGCCGCCTGCTGGAGGTGGGGACGGGCACAGGTGTTGCGACCGCATGGATTCTGGCTGGAATGGATGCCGGCGCAACCTTGACCAGCGTGGATCTCGATTCCAGACTTCAGGACGTGGCTCGCGAGTTTCTGGGCAGCGACAGCCGCCTGACGTTGGTTCTTGAAGATGGCCTCCAGTTCCTGAGGCGCCAGCAGGAGGGCGCTTATGATCTTGTTTTTGCCGATGCAATCCTCGGGAAATACGAGGGCCTTCAGGATTGCCTGCGCGTGGTGAAGCCCGGCGGCTTCTATGTGATCGATGACCTGCTGCCGCAGCCAAACTGGCCGCCAGGCCACGCGGAAAAGGTGCCTCCCCTCGTCAATCAACTTACCGGTGACGATCGCTTTGCCGTTGTTCCTCTCCACTGGGCTACTGGCGTGATTGTTGCGGTCAGGCGATGACGGCAGATTTAACTGGTTCCTCGCAGGCGCCCATTCGTGAAGTTCTTGTATGCTACTTGGCCGTCGAGACGCCTGGTGCTCCTCTTAGGGCACACTTGGGTGCAGCAGACGAGGGAAGATTGCCAAGTATCTAGGCTGAAACAACGCCATGATGATTGCGAAATAAACGGTGGTCAGAACAAAGGTGATCGGGAAGATGATGGTATCTCCCCGACGCTTCGTGGGCAGCAGACAATAGCCCCAGAGGCATCCCACAATAACCAGAAGATTTGAGAACCACGCCGGTACGGCGATCAAGACGTCCGGGCGGGCAAGATGCCCCGTATGAGCCCACTGATATAACTGCTCAAGGCCGTTCGCAAAGAAAGTCGTTACAAACAGGTTGACATAATCCCACAGCCCCGCAGCAGAAATTCCGATGAAATAACCAAGTCTGTTACCCCTTAGACCAAGGACTATGGTTGCGATGTACATCCACGCCTGGAAAAAGTGCAGCCAGCGTATATCCGACTGCCAATAAGCTGAGACGGCCAGGACCACGATAAACATCGACCCGCCGATGAGCATTAGCCAACCTGGGGATCCAATGGGATGCTTTGCGCCATGCATGATTCCCCTCCTGAAGTATTACGCAGTTTTGCTGTTGATGTTTCACATGCAATGG
Source organism: Terriglobia bacterium (assembly GCA_036278995.1). Lineage (GTDB taxonomy): Bacteria > Acidobacteriota > Terriglobia > UBA7540 > UBA7540 > SCRD01. Next base: position 57,414 of record DASUJZ010000084.1, read on the forward strand.
AAGCGTGGACTCCGGCGAAGGATGCACTGGTCGCAGAAGACTGGCCTAAAGTTTGTGCCCCAAAACGGCCGAGAGATTTTTCAGGATGCCCTCTACGGGCGGGAGGGTTGCCCATCACTGCCTAGCCATTCACTGACGATCGTCGTGGTGATGGCCGTTCGAAAAGCGCGCGAGCTTCGACTGCAAATAGCTCAACGGAACGTCGTACAGCAGCGCCTTGGGAGAATGGCGCAGGCTGTCGTGGATAAAGCACACGTGCGTGCACCAGCATTGGTCGTGAGCAATGGCGGCTGGTTCATTCCGCCGCGCGTCAGCGTGCCAGAATTTCTGGAAATCGCAGTCAAAATCACGCAGGCTGCCAAGCCTGCCGCGGAGCTCGCAGGCGCGCACGTCACCGTTGTAGTCGATCACGATAGAAGTTTCGCTGGCCGTGCAGGGCATCGGCCAGGCGTGAGGGGACTCCATGTTTTCAAGCTGCACCTTGTTGTGGAATGCGAGCACGCCTTCGTAATACGCCCGCCCAACCCGATTGACCATGCCGCTGTGATGACGTGTGGCGATACGCGCATAGTGGGCGTAAATCTTTCGAATTTCCTGATAGAGAGCGGGAAGGCGTTCGGTTGGAATTCGCTTCAGGGTCGGATCTTTGGCGCTGCCCCGGATAATGTTGAAGTAGTGGCCATCCACGCGGCAATTCTCACGTACGAAGCGGCCGATGTCCAGCACGCTGTCAAAATTCTCTGCGCAGATCACCGTGTTGATGTTGACGCGCAGGTTGGCGAATTTCTCCCGGCAGGGCTGGAGGGCTTCAAGCGTTTGCAAAGTTTTCTCAAAATTGCCCGGAACGGAGCGGATGGAATCCTGTACGCCATAGAGTCCGTCCATGGCCACGTTAATATCAAGCTGCAGCTTTGGATTGTCGGTGCAGATTTTCGCCACCCGCTCGGCAGTGCGCTCCGGAAGCAGGCCGTTGGTTGGCAGGTTCACCCAGCGGATTCCATTATTGATGTAGAACAAGTGCAGGATGTCGGCAAGTTCGCGGCGCAGCATAGGCTCGCCGCCTGAAAGCCACAGATCGGTGAAGTGCGGCATGGTTCGGGAAAGCTTCTGGATCTCGTCCCAGGTGAGGTCGCCCCGCTGGTTGAGTTCTTCCCAGTAGAAGCAAGTCCGGCACTTTGCATTGCACACAGAGGTGACGAAGAAGATAACCAGCTTGAGGCGTTTTTCAGGCCGAAAAGCATGGGAATTCGTGCCGTTTTGGGTCGCCGGCTGGACAGACATCGCTGATGGAAATTGTACCAGAACCGGGCTGCCTGGTGGAATGGGAGGATATCTCCGCGCGCTCTCGATGTCTGGCCTACTTCGCCGTCCCGGCCGCTGCTGCTGCGGGAAGGAAATGCGCGAGAGCAGCCTGGGCGAGACGTCCCAGGACCAGCAGGGCGGCATTGTCGGCCGTCCACTGGTGGTCGGGAGAGTCGTAGGCGAAGCCCGCCATGACGACGGGGCCAGCGGGCGTTTCGGCAATCCCGATGTCGTTGCGGACGGCATCAAGCGCTCCGGTCTTGTGCTCCCAGGTAACGCCCGGGAGGCTGCTGGTGTAGCGCGGGAAGGCATCATTGTCGCGCTGCTTGCCCAGAATCGTCAGCATCTGGTCGCAGGCCGCGGGCGTGAGGATCTTGTGCTGCTTGATCACGGTGAGCAGATGCACCATGTCGTCAGCCGTCGTGACCCCAAGGCCAAATTTCCTCGCATCCTCGTTTTTGGCGTCCTTTTCATGGAAAACGTAGCCGTTCAGAGCTGTGTGCCGGAGCCCCAGCTTGCGCATCCGCGCATTGACGGAATCGATCCCGACCGTGCGAATGACGATGTTGGATGCAGTGTTATCGCTTAAGTCGATCATCAACGTGACGGCGTCGCCCAGCGTAAGTCCGATTTGCTGGTGGAGGTCCTGCAGAATTCCGGAACCACGTACGCGGTCGAAGCCGGTTTCCTCCACGGGCTGCGACCATTGCAGCTTGCCCTCCTGAATTTGATAGAACGCCTCCACCATGACCGGCAATTTGATGACCGATGCCGTGGCAACGGGCTGATCGGCGGCCAGGCCGGATGCCTCGCCAGTCTTGAGGTCCGCAACGGCGAAAGTGATCTTGCCGCCAAAGCGAGAGGCAATGGCAGCCAACTGGCGTTCGAATTGCTCTTGTGGACCCGGCTGGGCCGCCATCCCGAATGCTGCGGAAAAAAAGAACGAAAGGCCGAGGATTGTGAGAAGCATCCGGCGCGGAGAATTGAAACCCATGACAAATACTCCCTGAATTGTGCGGTGCAGTTATCTGGTGGAGCAGCACCGCTTCGGTCGCTAGACTTTGCCTGTTGCCGTTGCAATCGTCAGCACTGCCCGCTGCGGGCAAGAGTAGTCGTTCCGCGCGCGATTCGCAACCTAATGAGGGTGCGTTCAGGTTCGGATATCAGGGGCGTGGCGCTAGTGACGTAGACTTATGTGTGTTAAAAGGGAGGAGTGCATAACGATGGACCCGAACCTGAAGATAAGAACCTCGGACCTCAAACCCGGAGGTCAGCGCTGCCAGCTAGCTGACACAAAATACCAAGTCGGTTCTGAAGGCTGCAAGTTTGCCCTGTTTTGTAGAATTTTTTAGACCATTCGAGCGAGAGGCATACAAATGGCAAAGTTAGCGAAGACAGTTCTTCTGATTGCGCTGCTGTCCAGCGCAGTCTATGCACAAACCAATGTGGGCGATCTGAAACCCGAAGCGAGCTTGCCCTTCAACATGACCACGGTGGCCAGCTTTGAATATCCTTGGCGGATCGCCTTCTTGCCGAACGGCCGCATGCTGATCACCGAAAAAGTCGGGCCTGTTTGGCTCGTCACTCAACAGGGGGAAAAGACCCTGGTGGAGGATACGCCCCCGGTTTACTGGCATGACCAGAACGGCATGCTGGGTATCTTTATTTCGCCGCACTATGCTACGGATCAGAGTATCTATCTCACCTACTGCGAACCGGGTGATTATGGGTGCGGGTTGACGCTGGCCCGCGCGAAGCTGCCGCCCGACTCGGCGAGACTCTCAAATTTCGAGGTGCTGTGGCGCCAGATGCCCAAAGGGAAGGGTGGCCAGGAAGGCGCGCAGATCGCCTTTTCGCCCGATGGCCAGTATCTGTTCCTCACCGTTGGCGACCGCCAGCGCTTCACGCCAGCGCAGGACCCGAACCAGCCCGTGGGCAAAATCCTGCGTCTGACGCTGGGCGGCAAGCCCGCTCCCGGCAATCCCAACTTCGGCAAAACCGGTGCAGCCACGATTCCTCTGATCGATCCGCCCCGCGATACGGAAGCGGCCAAGACCGCGCCGGTAGTAAGCACTTATACGTTTCGCGACCAGAATTTGACGCCGGCTGAGACCTGGGCCACCGGAGTCCGCACACCTTACGGTCTAGCGTTTTCACCCACAGGAGAATTGTGGGAAGTAGAGCATGGCCCGCACGGGGGCGATGAGTTGAACCTGATTGAGGAGGGTAAGAACTACGGGTGGCCGCTCGTCTGCTACGGGATGAACTATGACGGCGTGCCCATTGCCAGTCCCGACACGAGGCCCGATCTGACGAAGCCGGTCCTTTATTGGGTGCCGGTGATCGCGCCGGGCAATCTGATGTTCTACACAGGCACCAAAACCTTTCCGCAATGGAACGGCAGCGGGTTCGTCAGTGGCCTTGGGACCATGTCGCTCGACCGCATCATCTTTGATGGGCATGGCGGCGCGAAACCCGGCGAGCGTTGGGACGTGGGCAAGCGCATCCGCGACGTGGAAGAAGGCCCCGACGGCTCGCTGTGGATGCTGGAAGACGAGAATCCCGGTGCTTTGATCCATGTCGTGCCGAAATAGTTCGACGGGAAGGACCTAACAGATACGCACGGTTTATTATCGGGGATGATTTGGGAGATCAAATCACATATGCGCATTGTTTTGAGCCCAGATTGCTCAAGCTCCCATACTAAGGCGGTCGATATGAGGGAATCTTTTGAGTTTAGCTTGACATTAGATCCCACGGGTATCCGTGGTTTCCTATACTGGCTATAACTAGCCGGCTCCAGGGGGCCGCACACGCCGCAAACTGCGGAATCCCGCAAGTCGGGACGCGACCCGCTCAAGTCCTTTACTGGGCGATTTCCCTTTCGATGCGCCGATCGGGAATCAGCCAGATGATGGCTACGATAACGTAACAGGCGCCGGCAATCCATGCCCGAGCGAACGCCAGTGGAATCGCCGCTGCGTAGATTGCAATTGAGATTTTGCCTTTGAAGTCGCTGCCGATCGATCTTGCTAAGGTCGAGCCTCTGCCGTGGAGGGAGATCAGCGTTTTTGTGAGTATGAAGTAGGCGACACCCGCGAGCAGCAGCACGATGCCGTACACTGCGACCGGCCAGGGCGTGAAATGATTCTCTCCCATCCAGGCGGTAGTGAAAGGAACGAGCGAGAGCCAGAAAAGCAGATGAAGATTGGCCCACAGCGTTGCACCATTGACGTGCTGTGTGGCGTGCAGCAGATGATGGTGGTTGTTCCAGTAGATGCCGATGTAAATAAAGCTCAGGACGTAGCTGAGGAAAACGGGAATGAGGGGCCGCATGGCCGCAAGTGTGGTTCCGTGCGGGGACTTCATTTCCAGCACCATGATGGTGATGATGACGGCCAGCACCCCGTCACTGAACGCTTCCATGCGGCCTTTGCTCATAGGCACTGCTCGGGGAGATTATACGAAAAACTCAATTCCCATGGGCGGCGCATGGGTGCCGTATTCAGGCATGTCTGCGATCACAGAATGAGCGCCTACGGGGCAACAGCGAACGATCATGCAGAAAATAGAACCTCCAGCTTGACCACGGGGCTGGCCCAGACGCTCGCTTTGTAGCATCTGCGGTCTCGCGGAGCGCGAGGTTCTTCTTGAAACTGATGCCCGCAGCCCGTTGCCATTCGCAAACGAACTTGCTGTAACGCGGTCATCACACCGCCCCATTCTAACCCCACTCAGCTTCGCTGAACGCGGAAAACCAATGTCTGCGCCACTCGCCCAACGCGCCTCATGGGATTTGAAATTTCAGATTTGAGATTCCAGAACGGAACGGTGACCTCAGCCTCGCAGGTCCGCTCCGCCCGGCTTCAATCCATTCCCTTGGGGATCGCAGCGACAGAAATCGCCTCTGCTCCAGCCGCGGCGCAGGCGCGACATGCCGCCCAGCATAACGCGCCGCGCATTCGTTCACAAATCAAAAGCCGCAGAGTCTGAAGCCCCGCAGACTCTATGCCACCCGGCTCGATTCGTCCTTGCTTCGATGCGGAGCGAGGTATATCCTCAAGCGTTTCGCGAGAAGTACAATTCCGAGATAACTTCCAAGGGTATTTCAGGTAATCACCATGAAAATGTCGAAATCCGTTTTCCGCATCGCTCGAAGTCCAGCCGGTCTGTTTCTTGCGGCGTGCTGCGTCTGGGTTGGCGCGCGCAGCGTGAGTTCAGCCGCTGATGCGCAGGCCGAGCCTGAACAGCGGATTGACGCCCCTTTTACCCTTGACGTGAAGACACCGCACGTTGCCTGGGCGCAGCCGTGGGGCGGAAACCCGGTCCACGCGCTGGTGGTGCCCAGCGTCAGCGAAGGGCGGACGCTGGTGGAGCTGGCGGAACGTTTTCCCCTTACTTATGACACGGTGATGATTGACACCGCCTGGGACGTGAATACCTGGACGGTGGGAACGGGCAAGAACTACGAAGCGCGGAATTACAAGCTGACGTACAAATATCTTTCTGAAGATCTCGAAAGCAGCGCCCATTATGACGTGATTGTTCTGCCCAGCCTGTTCGGATGGAACCGGCTGCCGCAGGATGCCCGCGACGCGATTCTGAAGCGCGTGCAGGAAGGCGCCGGCCTGGTCCTGATCCACCCCACCACCGGAATTCCTGCGCCCGGCGAGCCGCCGGTGGCACAGCCGCTGAACATCCACGCGCCTGATGTTGCGGTGGCTCCCGGTGGAAAACTTTGGGATTTGTCGCCGCTGGTTGATTGCCTCTCGGATCAGTTGGACGGCAGCGGACATCTGCACGTTCTTCCCAATGCCATTACCGGCGGCGCATGGAAGGCAGTGGCGGAGAGCTTTATCACGGATAATGTCCCCTTGGATTCTTTTCCCGCCGAATACCTGAAGCATTACAAATATCGACTGGGTCCGGACGCGAAACTGCTGGTGGAAGGGCCCGAGGGCGAGCCCATTGTGGCCACGAAAATGTACGGGAAGGGCAGGGTGGTGGCGCTCGGCTATGTGAACCACGGGCTCTCGCCTGACATCGACTGGAATTTTCTCGGCAAGCAGGACGACCACTGGTGGGAGTATTTTTATTCGCTGCTCGGCCGGTCGATAATGTGGGCTGGCGGCGAGGACCCGCAGGTCCAACTTTTTCCGCTGCGCGTGGAGAGCCGCGCTGCGGGCGGGAATAGGCTTGCCGTCGCTTTCGATAACCGCGCGCCCATCAGGAAGGGTGAGCTTTCGGTGAAGGTCATCAATCAATGGGGCAACGAGCAGGGGAGCGCCGTAAAAGCTCTACGGCTGAAGCGAGGCAGGAACAGAATCGTGCTGGACGTGCCGGGCGCCGCCTCAGCCGGTCGCAATGACGTAGACGTTATTCTTTCCGCAGACGGCAAGCGCTACGCCTGGGGCTCGGCGTCCTTTGTGGTGCCGCAGCCGGACAGAATTGTTTCCATCGTGACGGACAAGAAATTCTACGCGCTCGGCGACCGGATGCAGGTGACTGTGAAAACACAGGCAAGTGAAGCGGCGAAGATTCGCGTGGAGTTGCTCGACAATTGCCGGCGCCTCGTCGGCTCGGTGATGGAAGCGGTTCCCGAGGGGAGCGAGGGCGTCATCCACGCCGCGTTGCCGGTGGGAAATTACACCACAAACATCGGATGGGTGCGCGCGGCGCTTGGGGGCGGCCCGGCTGGCGAGAGTGTCGTCGATCAATCGCAGACGCGGGTTGAATTCGTCAGCCTGGACCGCAAGTTTGGCGCGTATGAACTGATTCTGCCGTGGTACGGTCCGCCTTCCTATGAACCATGGGAGCCGACGCTTGAGGAGCAGTTTCGCAAGATCGGCGTGACGGTAGTGGGCAACCCGCGAAACAATTTCAGGCTGATTTCAGAGGTTCACGCACCCGGCTTTGGAATTTACTGGTACCGGCGCAAGCCCTACCTGGAGCAGAAGACCCAGTATCTGAAGACCCACGACACCAAATATCTGATCCGGCAGCCGGACCTTTCGAGCGCCGAGTGGCTGGAAAGGCTGCGGGCCGCCATTGTGGATTCGATGAAAGAGGATGAGCCCTACGCGCCGCTTGCCTACTACCTGGCGGATGAATCCTCGCTGACTTCCTACGGCGATCCGCTGGACTTTTCGTGGTCGCAGCCGACGCTTGCATCGCTTCGAGTCTGGCTGCAGGGCCAGTATTCCAGCCTGGAGTCACTGAACAAGGAGTGGGAGACGAACTACAAATCCTGGGATGACGTCATGCCGCTCACCACCCGCGAGGCGCAGGCCAAAGGAGACTATGCCGGCTGGATGGACCACCGCACCTTTATGGAGCAGGTCTTCGCGCGCGCCCTGGAGGTGGCGGCGGAGACGGTGAAGGCGCAGGACCCGGGCGGTCTGCCGAGCATCTCAGGCACGCAGGCGCCTGGGCCGTCCAATGCGGTGAACTGGTACCTGCTGGACCACGTGGTCGGCTACCTGCAGCCGTACTCTAATGACGACCAGGATGACCTGCACCGCTCTATACACGCGGGGCAGATCATGACGGGCTTTACCGGCTATGAGCGATTCGGCGCGGAACTGCGCCACGAACTCTGGCACCGGCTGCTGGCCGGACAGACTGGAGCTTCGCTTTTCTGGCATTACACGGCGCTGAATGCTGACTTGACTCTGACCGAGCAGGGGCGCGATCTCGCGGCGTTGACCAACGAATTCCGCAATGAGGGCCTGGCGCTGCTGCTGCGCGGAGCCCAGCGCGAGAATTGCGGCATTGCCGTCCATTATTCGCTGCTGAGTGTTCGCAGCCACTGGATCACCGACGGCCATATTGATCCGGACGAGGTGAGCAGCGGCGACAAAACTTCCGCCAACCTCAAGCGGTTCCATGAGAACCGAACCAACTGGCTGCAGGCGCTGCGCGATGCCGGATACGCCTACGACTTTGTGACCACTGAGCAGATCGACAAGGGGAGCCTGGCAAATTACAAAGTGCTTGTCCTGCCGGACTCCATCGCGCTGTCGAAACGGGAACTGACTGCCGTTCGGGAGTTCGTGAGGCGCGGCGGCCTGCTGATCGCGGATGGGCAGACTGGCCTGATGGACGGCCACGCTCGCTGGCAGTCGGCTGGACTGATTGATGACGTGCTTGGCGTCGAGCATACGAAGAGGAGCGCGGAAGTGAAGGACTCAGGGCCGGCTTATCTGCGGGCGCCGTGGGAGGGGCAGGGAACTGAAGCGGAGATTACTCCGGCCGAGGCGGACCTGAAAGTTACGTCCGGCAAGGCGGGCTTCAGCCAAGGGGGAACGCCGTTCCTGATTGAGAATTCCTTCGGCGCAGGGCGGGCCGTGACCTTGAATTTCTGGATGAGTGGTTACCGCGGGCTGCGAAAGGCGGGGAAGAATGGTCCCATGCTGAAGCTGCTGGAGCATTACCTGGAGAAGGGCGGAGCGGAACCCGTGGCCGACGTGCGCAATCCCGCCGGGCAGCGGATCGGCTGCTCGGAAATTGTAGGATACAGGAAGGGGCAGGTTCGTTACCTCGCGGTGCTTCCGGGCGTCGGCTGCCGGGATGAAGGGGCGGTAACCCTGCGCCTGCCGTCGCCACGGTACGTCTACAACCTTAGAGAGCATCGCCTGCTGGGCAAGGTTTCTGAGGTGGAGGGGACGCTCACAGACGGCGAGCCGCTGTTTCTGGCTCTCTCCCCGGAACAGATTGGCAAACTAAGCGTCACTGCGGGCGGCACAGAGGGCGGGGGAAGTTTGCAGGTGAAGGCCGGAGGCGCGGCGGCTTTTCGCATACAACTCTCAATGCTGGACGGGCAGAGCGGTTTCCCGGAGGCCGTCCATGTGGATGTCCGGAATCCGGCCGGGAAGATCGTTTCCTACTACGGCACGAACCTGCCGATCGAGGACAGTGAGGGGCGGTTCGGCGTGGCTCTGGCGCTCGATGACCAACCAGGAGAATGGCAGGTGACGGTGCGCGGAGCGTATACCCACCAGACTGCAACCTCTACGTTTCAGGTGGTCCGGTAGAGCCGTGCGCCGGACGCATCCTCTGGTTCCCCAGGGTAGCGGTGATCCTATTGGGAAGCGGGGATCGGCAAATACCGGCCTGAAGGCCGGCGCTACAAAACCGCTACGGGCGGCCAAATCCTTTCGAATTCTCGCGGATTCTTTCCAATCTGAAAATAGTGTTGACTTTTAGATGGTGTTGTAGGATATTTTGGCCTGGGTAAGTCACTGATATTACATTGTGCGCTGCGGTGCGCGCGATTGCTCATAACCAACGCTCTGATACTCGCACTAAGCAATGTCATTGGTGCGATAACTTTGACGGGACACACATTACCTATCCGAAGGTCTTGCTCGCACACGAGCCTGTTTTCCTCTTTGCGTAGGGTTGGTCGAATCGAAACGGAACAAGTTGCAAAGTACCACAGAGGGGAATCTGTGGGTTAAGGAGGAATACCATGCGTTCGCTAGCGAAAGTGTTGTGCTTGGTTCTGGTGGTTTTCTTCGGCGTAATGCTGCAAAGAGCATGGGCGCAGGGTGCCGTCGGCACAATCAACGGCACTATTCTGGATCCAGCGGGTGCGGCCGTACCTGGCGCCACAGTGATTGCGACCAACAACGCCACTGGAGTGGAATCAAATACCACCAGCACGTCAGCAGGCGTTTACACCTTGCCCTACCTTCCCTCCGGGACGTACTCGATTCGGGCGTCCGCCCCGGGCTTTGAAACCGCCACAGCGGCGAACATCATCCTGCGCGTTGCACAGGTCCTTTCCGTTAATATCACGCTCCAACTGGGGCAGGTCACCCAGCAGGTGACGGTGAGTGATACGCCGGAGCTCCTCGAAACGGGCTCGGCCGAAATTGGCCGTTACATTACGGCGGACGAATACAAAGCCTGGCCCATCATGGTTGATGACGGCCAGCGGCAAATTCAGGAATTCATCTTCGACAGTCTGCCCGGCACGACCGGGGGCACGTTCGAGGGATCGATCAATGGCGGGCAGGAGTACTCTCACGAGATTCTAATTGAGGGCATTCCGGTTGGCCGCTCCGATCTCTCCGGAGGCAACAATAACGAATTCAGCCCCTCGGCAGAGGCCATCGGCGAGTTCAAACTGCAGGAAGGCGCGATGAGCGCCCAATACAACGGCGGACAAACTGCCGTCGCAAATTTCACGATCAAATCCGGGACCAATGCGCTGCACGGGTCATTGTTCTATTACAACCAGAACGAAGCGCTGGCCGCCCTGGATCTCCAAACCAAAACAGCGGGCGGGAAGAAAAGCAGAAATCGTCTGAACAATTACGGGTTTTCCGTGGGCGGGCCTGTGATCATTCCCAAGATCTACAATGGCCACGACAAAACCTTCTTCTTTACGAACTTTGAGCATGACTCCTTGAACAATCTCGTGTCGAGGGGCTTCGGAACGGTGGCCCCAACGGAATACAAGGCGGGCGATTTTTCAAAGCTCTTGGATCCCGCATGGACGGGTAACGCACAGTCGGGCACCATAATCGGCACAGATGCTCTGGGCCGGCCCATCCGCTTTGGACAGATCTACGATCCCAGGACCACCAGGACGGTGAATGGCCAGGTTGTCCGCGATCCCTTCCCGGGCAACATTATCGATCCTTCGGTATGGGACCCGGCGGCCGCGAACATTGTGAATAACGTAGGCATCGTCGACCCGCAGTACGACAAAATGGTCAACAACATCAACAGGATTGGTGGCTCACCTTTCTTCGATGAGCACATCATCGGGATCAAGATTGATCACGTGATCAATGAGAAGAACCGACTTTCGGGCTATTGGAACCGCAGCTACCGCAACCGGCAGAACAATGGCGGGACGCCGTTCCTGCCCTTCCCAGGCCCTCTGACGCAGAGTTGGCAGCAGCAAACTACGCCGGGGTACATGGGCAGATTATCCTGGACCACCACCATTACGCCGTCGTTGCTGAACCGCGCCGCACTGGGCTACAACCGGTTCACGAACAATAATGGCGCGCTCCCAGACACCGTGAATAATGGCTGCGCGGCGACGGAAGGGCTGCAAAACCTGCCCGACACGATGTGCCCTGTCTTCAGATTTTCGGGTACTCAAGCGCAGGGCGGGAACATTGCCCGGATGGGCGTTGGTTTCGTGGATTTCAGTCAAAACGGAAGCGAGGTCTTCGCGGATGACGCCACCTGGATCCGAGGGGCGCACAGCTTCAAATTCGGGTACCAGTACAGCCGCTATTTCTATAACGACAACTCTCTGTCTGATGCCGGCAGCTTTACGTTCACACCGCAAAACACAGACCTGCCCGGCTTCGATGCTTCCACGGGGCACGCATTTGCGAGCTTCCTGGTCGGCGCCGTCAATAGCTCCAGCCACGGCGTCTCTGGTATCAGCTCAGCGTTCCGCCAGCCTTACCACGAGCTCTATTTTTCTGATGATTGGAAAATGACCCCGAGGCTGACGGTCAACTACGGGCTGAGGTGGGGAATTATTCCGCCGTTCTTCGAGCGCACCGGCCGCATGTCCGAAGTTGACTTGACCGTTCCCAACCCTGGCGCGGACAACCAGCCGGGCGCGCTGGTGTTCCGGTCCCGCGTCAACGACACCTATTGGAAAATGTTCGGTCCGCGCTTCGGACTGGCATATCAACTCAGCAACAAGATTGTGATTCGTGCGGGTTACGCGATAACCAATACGCCACCCATTGCCAACAACTGGGGCTATGGAGGTTTTCTGAACGGGTTCAATGGCTCCGACAATCTGGTGGCTGGAACGAACCCAAACGGATTCGTGGACGATCCCGTAACTTACTTGAGTAATCCTTACCCCGCTGCGGACCCGCTACCCAACACGGATCCGAGTCAGTTAAACTACGACTCCACGGCAACGACCACCGCGCCGGACGCCAACCGCCCGACCTACGTGCAGAACTACAGCTTCACGGTCCAATACCTGTTGCCCAAGGAGACGGTGCTGGAAGTGGCGTTTATTGGTAACAAAGGAACTCGGGACTGGGGAGGCATCACGGCCTGGAACGAATACAACGGCCTGCCTTCGAGCCTGCTTGCCATGGGAGACGTTCTCAATGACCCCGTCAGTGCGCACCCAGAGTTCCTGCCGTATCCCAGCTTCCCCACTGACTTGAGCGTATCTCAGGCACTCAGGCCCTATCCGCAGTACCCCAGCGTGCAGGAGCAATTCCCCTATAACACCAACAACAATTACAACTCCTTGCAGGTAACAGCCACGAAACACCTGACCAAAGGACTGGGCTTCCTTGCCGCTTACACGTGGTCCAAGGCCATTGGCTACGTGGACCAAAACGGGCCGGCAGCGTATTATGCCACCTTGCAGGATTATTCCAACCGCCATCTGGAAAGGTCCGTTACCTCGTTTAACCTTCCCCAGGATTTCAAGTTGACGTGGGTGTGGCAGACCCCGATTGGTAAAGGGAGGCACTGGGATTTGCACTGGGCCAACCCTGTCCTCGGAGGGTGGCAATTGTCGGCCATCCAACACTATTCGGCTGGAGGTGCGCTCGCCATCTCAGAGGGTGGTCTCTTGATTCCCGCTGGGATCGCCGCCGGGATTCGGCCGGATATCGTCCCGGGCCAAAGGTTGACCCTGGGCGGAGCCCCCAGCAATGTCGACGTGACCAATCCCACGCCGTACCTCAATCCGGCGGCTTTTGCTCCTGTCCCCCAAACGGCAGACGGGATACCCTTGCGCGTAGGCACAGCCCCCAGAGAGATGCCGACCATACGCGGCCCGCACAGCGCGGGCGAAACTTTCCGGTTGGAAAAGAAGTTTCCTTTTACAAAGCGTGAGGGGACGTTCTTTGGCCTTGGTATGACGATGACCAATCCCTTCAATCGAACCGATCGCGAGTTTCAGTCCCTGGATATCACAGCCCCAGATTTTGGAGCGTTGTATGCCAGGGGCGGCGGCCGAACTGTCCAATTGGACGGTCGTATCGAATTTTAGTTTGCGTGCTGACTGTCTGATTCCTTGCGCCGGCGTCCGGGTCGGCAGGTCGGGAACGTGCCGGGAGGAATACCGGCGCTACGCACCGCGGAGCGGGTGCCAGCCATCCGCTCCCGCTTTTCTGCTGGCGCGGTTACCTACCTGTTGAGCACTCCCGTTGACACCATCATCGTTCTGGGGTAGATTGTGGACAAGTTTCCAGGGCGAAGACCTGGTGCCGGTTCGAGAATTACTCTGCAAAGGAATACTTAAGCGCACGGCGAGGGAGGCGCACTTCCCGGAGTCGGCTCTAACCCGCCTAAGCCAAACCGGGGCCTGTGCGCTCGGCGGTCGGAAGAAAGGAATCTTAAACCAACGGCCTGTAGACAGTGTGGGCGGCGGCACCTCGGAGGCAGGTTGCCATGGCATACCTCACGCGAGGTGTCTTTGAGCAAGTCCAGTTGCACCTCCGGGTACATCCGAGCAGTTCGCTCGCTGACCTCTGCCGCGCGCTGCACATCGAGCGGCATACGATCGAGAGGGCTGTGCGCGGGTCCACAGGAAAATGCTTCCGCGAGTTCCGACGTGAAGCTCTACTTCGCAGTGCTTGTGAGCTTCTATGGTGCGAGCCCGGCAAGTCCATCAAGGAGATTGCCTTCATGCTTGGCTTTAGTTCGACTAGATCGTTTGACCGCTTTGTATTGACGAGTTGCGGACACACGCCGACAAAGCTTCGGCAATCCTCGCCGTTGAATACCTCAGGACGGCTGAAGTGAACCCCTCCACAATTGTCCTTATTAGTTCCAAACTGTCTAGCATCTCACATTGACTGCTGATCAATCGCTAAACAATAATTTGATCATTGCCGCTTCGAGCGACTCGCCCGGGCTCAGAGTGGCGGGCTAGTCAGGCGACGGTCACGGAGGAACTTTATGAAAGCACTTCAAAACATCACCCTAGTTCTGTGGTTCGCGTCAGTGCTAGGTCTGGGCCTCCTTTTGGGTGCCCGGACGGCAAGTGCGCAGCAGTGCTGCGACGCTGGGTATAACCCGGAAGCCCACAACTATATGCATAGGTGCTACACCGGAACGTGTTGCAGCCCCGACGCGTGCGAGCACGACTCGTGTTTGAGCCTATACTGCAATGCTGGCTACCAAACCTACTGCGTAGGCCAAGCTTACTGCGGTATATTCTTAGCATGTGCCGGGATTTGCTAGACTCCAGCCGAAGACTCGGCACCCTTCCCCGTTCCCCGACAGGCTCCCGGTGGAGTGGGTGCAGCACGAGACGAGCTTAGGCTGGGCACTGACAGCCGGTGCCGGTGGTAAGGAGGCGAAGATGGATACAAGGATGAAAAAAGCCGTTTTGTTCGGACTTGCGACGCTCCTGGTCGGGTCCCTCTCATTTCTGGTTTCCCGCGTCGCCCACGTCCAAAAACTAAGGGCCGAATCATCAGCCCGAAGGCCCTTTACCGCAGTTATAGTCGAGCATCGACACCCTGGCGATGCCTCCATTTCAGCCGCTGCCTGGCCGAACACCCAAATGACGATGTACGCAGTGCGCTCGGACGGCTCGACGGCTGAAGTTATCAGGCGGGTGGACCCTAACAATAATCCGGTGGAGATCAGGGTCGTGGTGGACATGGCCTCCGCCCGACGTGTGAGTATTGATCCGATGACGCAATCCGTTACAACCTACCCCCTCTCGCAGGCTTCCCTCTCCTTCATGAATGGATTGGCAATAGGGTGTCAATCTGCGACGTCGGAGCATTCCACGTTGATCGGCTACGACGTTGTTAAGGTTCAGGACAGCAAGGAATGGCCCGACGGCACAGCCGACTACTCGGAATCCTGGCAGGCCCCGGCTCTCGGCTGCCTTCGTATGGATGAGTCCTCCTCTCCGCAGGCTGCTGCTAACCGGACCGTTTGGAATACGCGTGAGGTTACTTTCGTTGCGGAAGGGGAACCATCCGCGGCACTATTCGCAATTCCATCGGATTACGTCGAGCGATCTCCTTCAGAGGTGTTTGCCGAGTTCCAACGTCGATTCCCGAATGCTAGGAGCACCTGGGCCGGGAAGGCCGGCTCCGCTCTGGATCCCGCCTACAACCAAGGCCGCGCCGGGCAATGAGCACGGCGCTATGAACCGGCGGCGGTCGTACTGTCCAATTGGACGGTCGAATCGAATTTTAGTTCGCATGCGGGCTGTTCGATCCAGTAACGCCGATCCTGCACGGCGGGTCGGCAGGTCGGGAACGTGCCGGGAGGAATACCGGCGCTACGCACCGCGGAGCGGATGCCAGCCATCCGCTCCGCGTGTTATCATACTGGGTCATGAAGCGCCGGTTGATCATTCCTCTCGGCGCAGGACTGCGGCTGAAGGCCCACTCCCGGCATGGCGAGTTTGGCTGGCGGATTGCGCTCCTGTGCGCGGGCCTTTGTTTCCTAAGCCTGCTGGCCTTCACCTCGTGCAACTCCTCGCATCAAACGCAAAGCGAAGCGCAAGCGAAGTTACGGCCGCTTAATGTGGTGGTGATCACCATCGATACCCTGCGGCCGGACCATCTCCACTGTTACGGATACCGGGATATCCAAACGCCGACGCTCGACGCGCTGGCCGAGCGCGGGGTGCTGTTTGAGCAGGCCGTGGCGCAGGCCCCGCTGACTCTGCCATCCCATGCCAGCATCTTCACGGGCGAGTATCCCACCCGGCACCACGTTCGCGACACGGGCGGATTCGTTCTGCCCGCGTCCTCAGTTACCCTGGCGAAAATCCTGCAGCAGCAGGGTTGGGATACGGCGGCGTTTGTGGGCTCAGCCGTCCTGAAGAAGAACTTTGGATTCAATCTGGGCTTTGGTGTTTATGACGACCAGATGCC
>DASUJZ010000085.1:0-23861 GCA_036278995.1 Terriglobia bacterium
CGTGCAAAAGCCTCCAAGAGTGAGGTGTGGGCGGCTGTGCAACTGGACATTATAGTCACCCTGTCGATCCGGCGAGAGGCTATGCGAAGCTCAACGCAAGCTCCATGGATAAGCGACTACGACCTGCATCTGCTGGAGGAAGGCACGCACTACCGTGCCTACGAGAAGATGGGGGCACATCTCGGCAAGGTGGCCGGGCAGCGCGGCGTTCATTTCGCCGTCTGGGCGCCCAACGCCAAGCAGGTCAGCGTAAACGGGGACTTTAACGGATGGAACCCCCGATTGAATGCTCTCGAATCGCACGGAACGACGGGGATATGGGAGGGCTTTGTACCGGACGTGGGACAGGGGGCGCGGTACAAGTATCACATTTCGTCCCAGTACCAGGGTTATGAAGTAGATAAAGCCGATCCGTATGCGTTTGCCGCGGAAATCCGGCCGCAAACCGCCTCCCGGGGGTGGGACCTCAGCACCTATTCGTGGGGAGATAGTGAGTGGATGGCGAACCGCGCAAAGAGAAACGGTCTGGCTTGCGCCGTCTCGATTTATGAAGTCCATCTCGGGTCTTGGAGGAGGGTGCCGGAGGAGGGAGACCGCCCGCTGACTTACCGGGAAATGGCTGTGCAACTCGCCGACTATGGGCATGAGGCGGGTTATACGCACGTCGAGTTTCTTCCCGTCATGGAGCACCCCTTCGATGGCTCCTGGGGGTATGAAGTCATCGGCTATTACGCACCAACGAGCCGTTTCGGCACGCCCGCGGATTTCATGTACCTGGTGGATTGCCTTCATCGACGCGATATCGGAGTGATCGTCGATTGGGTTCCGGCACATTTCCCCAAAGACCAAGCCGGGCTCGGTTATTTCGATGGCACGCATCTCTACGAACATGCGGACCCGCGGCAGGGCGAGCAGCCCGAGTGGAACACGTTCGTATTCAACTATGGGCGTGCCGAGGTTCGAGGTTTTCTCATTGCCAATGCCCTATTCTGGTTCGACAAGTATCACGTCGACGGCCTGCGCGTGGATGCCGTCGCCTCGATGCTGTACCTGGATTACGGACGCCCGAAAGGACAGTGGATTCCCAATCAGTATGGAGGAAGGGAGAACATTGACGCGCTTCAGTTCCTGCGGCAAATGAACGAACAAGTGTACGCCGCCTATCCCGACGCCATGATGGTGGCCGAGGAATCCACTGCCTGGCCGATGGTGTCGCGACCGGTCTATCTCGGCGGTCTCGGCTTCGGCCTCAAATGGAACATGGGTTGGATGCACGACACTCTTGAATACATGTCGATGGACCCGATTTATCGCCGCTATCACCAACAAAAGCTCACTTTCAGCCTGGTTTACGCTTTCTCGGAGAACTTCATATTGCCCCTGTCGCACGACGAAGTGGTCTACGGCAAGGGTTCGATGATTACCAGGATGCCAGGCGATGACTGGTGTAAGTTAGCGAGCCTGCGGCTCCTTTACGGCTATATGTGGGGCCATCCCGGGAAGAAGCTGTTGTTCATGGGCAGCGAATTTGGCCAATGGAACGAATGGGACCACGACAGCAGCCTGGATTGGCACTTGTTGGAGCATCCGCTGCATTCCGGCTTGCGGCGGTGGGTGCGCGATTTGAATACTTTTTACCGGGGGCAACCATCACTGTACGAGGTGGATTTCGAACCCTCTGGATTTGAGTGGGTGGATTGCAGTGATTTTGAAGGAAGTGTCATCTCTTTCCTGAGACGGGCAAAGAATCCTGCCGACGTAACTCTGTTCATCTGCAATTTCACTCCCGTGCTTCGGCACAACTATCGTGTTGGGGCGCCGGTGAACGGCGATTGGAGGGAAGCCCTGAATAGCGACGCTCTACTTTACGGCGGGAACGGCATGGGAAACGGCGGCCGTGTGGAAGCGGTTCCCCTGCCGCTGCATGAGAGGCCCTACTCGCTCAGCCTGACGCTTCCGCCCCTTGGCGTTCTGGTTCTCAGGCCGGAGGCCCAAGACTTGTCCTAGCCCGGCGTAGGCGGAACCAAACAGGTGTCCGGTAGGAAAGCGGTGATGGATGCAGAAACGTTGCAAGCCGGGAGGGAACAAGTGTCGGCCGATTCGCATCTGCGCAGCATCGACGAGGCGCTAGGTTATCCATAAGAACGGCCAGGAATGGAGGTTTGCATGGTGAAACGTAACTTGCACGATAACGAAGCGCGGCTCGATGAACTCGGAAACGATCCTGGACAGGTGGGTTCAGACAGCGGCGGGCAATCGGGTGATACTCAAGGTCTCTCACAAGAGGCGGATGCTGCGAATGAGAGTGTCGAGGAACTCTCTGACACGGATCAGCCCTACGAGGCCGGGATCGTGGAAGGTGTTGAGGATGCTGAGGACCACCCCGAGAGGCCGGTGCGCTCCCATCAGGATCAAGGCCGCACTGAGGACATCCCGCCCAAACGCTATTAGGGCTGTGGGTGGGCACACCAGGGCGAGTCGACAAAGGCCGGGCGCAAGGATGTCAAGACTCCAGGCTGGCTGGTGGGACTGACGGCTTGGGCTGGGATGATGCTATCGACCGAAAAGATGGCTCTGCCTACTTCCCTGGAAAGGGCGGTGTCCACTTTGCCGCATTATGGGCCGAGGGGGTGGGTGAAAGGCAATTCACTTCCCCCAGCATCCTAGGCACGATCCGAGACGAGCATGGATGGTCATTAACCACGATATGTCCAAGACCGCGGGAGAATCGTTCCCGGTTACGTCCGGTCATGCGATTGTGTGGGGCCTTGGCCAGGCAAGAAGTGCTTGCGGACGGGGCGCGCATTGCGCTGGATCGCCAACCGCAAGGGTATCGAAGAACAGGCGACACGCCGAAATCAAGCGAGAAATCATGAGTAAACAAACCCGGACCAGCCACCCCATATACGGTCTACTACCCCAGGAAATCGAGGGGTTCGATTCCCTGGCTGAGCTTGCCCTGAATATGCGCTGGTCGTGGAATCATGCCACCGACGAAGTATGGCGGCGGCTTGATCCCAGACTGTGGGAGATCACGCATAACCCTTGGGTGGTCCTGCAGACGGTCTCGCGCGACCAGATCGAGCGTCTATTGGCCGATCCCGTTTTTCGCAGAAACGTTGATGGTTTGGTCGAAGTCAGTCGGCAGGCGACGAAAGCGCCCGCGTGGTTTCAGCAGAATTATCCGCAGGGTTCGCTGACCTGCGCCGCGTATTTCAGCATGGAATTTATGTTGAGCGAAGCTCTGCCCATCTACTCGGGCGGGCTTGGCAATGTAGCCGGCGATCAGCTCAAAGCCGCCAGCGATCTCGGCGTGCCTGTCGTGGGCGTGGGACTGCTGTACCAGCAAGGCTATTTTCGCCAGGTGATCGACAAATACGGAGCGCAACAAGCCCTTTTCCCATATAACGACCCCGGACAGTTGCCAATCACGCCTTTGCGCCACCCGAGCGGCGAGTGGTTGCGGTTGGAGATCGCCTTGCCTGGTTACTCGGTCTGGCTGCGCGCTTGGCAGGTCCAGGTCGGCAGAGTGAAGCTTTACCTGCTGGACAGCAATGACGCGGCGAACTTTCCCGCTCATCGCGGGATTACCAGTGAGCTGTATGGCGGCGGACCGGAGTTGCGCCTCAAGCAAGAGCTGCTCCTGGGGATTGGCGGGTGGCGGCTGCTCCGGGCGCTCGAGATCCAGCCGGAGGTCTGTCATCTGAATGAAGGGCACGCGGCCTTTGCCGTGTTGGAACGCGCCCGGACCTTTATGGAAGAGACAGGGCAGCCCTTCGAAGTCGCACTAGTGGTCACACGGGCGGGCAATCTCTTTACCACCCACACGGCCGTGGCGGCCGGCTTTGACCGTTTCTCTCCAGCCCTCATCGAGCAATACCTCGGTGGGTATGCCCAGCAGAAGCTCGGTGTTACGCTCCATGATTTGCTGGCCTTGGGCCGCCAGAACCCAAGCGACTCGTCGGAGAGTTTCAACATGGCGTATCTGGCAATCCGCGGAAGCGGGGCAGTCAACGGTGTGAGCCGCTTGCACGGGAAGGTGAGCCGGCGCCTCTTTCTGCCTCTGTTTCCACGCTGGCCGGAGGACGAAATCCCAATCGGACACTTAACCAACGGAGTCCACATGCCGACCTGGGATTCGGCTCCTGCCGACGATCTTTGGACGGAAAGCTGCGGAAAGGATCGCTGGCTTGGGAAGACGGAAACATTGGAGCAGGATATTCGCCGTATTCCCGACGCCAAGCTCTGGCAATTTCGGACCGCTGCCAGCAAGTCTCTTGTGGAGTACGCTCGCGAACGATTGTCCTTGGACCTGGCCGCTGCAGGCGCGCCGGCCGCGGAGGTCGAAGCCGCGAAGCATCTTTTTGATCCCAACGCCCTCACACTGGGATTTGCACGCCGCTTTGCAACTTACAAGCGGCCGAACTTACTGCTGCATGACCCACAGCGACTCCTTCGTCTCCTGAGCGATCCCCAGCGCCCTGTGCAACTTATCATTGCCGGCAAAGCGCATCCTGCGGACCAGGCAGGGCAAGACCTGATCCGAGAATGGATACGCTTCATCCGGCGGCCCGAGGTGCGTCCCCATGTGATCTTCCTGAGTGACTACGACATGCTCTTGACCGAACACCTGGTACAAGGCGTGGACGTCTGGATCAACACTCCGCGGCGGCCCTGGGAGGCTAGCGGAACGAGCGGCATGAAGGTGCTCGTCAATGGCGGCATCAATCTGTCGGAGTTAGATGGCTGGTGGGCGGAAGCCTATACGCCGGAGGTTGGCTGGGCGTTGGGAGACGGCCGGGAACATGGCGACGACCCGGCCTGGGACACGGCCGAAGCCGAAGCGCTTTACGACCTGCTCGAACGGAAAGTGATTCCGGAGTTTTATACCCGCGAGGAGAACGGCATCCCTGGCGCCTGGGTTGGGCGGATGCGGGAAAGCATGGCTCGGTTGACACCGCTTTTCTCTGCCAATCGCGCGGTGCGCGAGTACACCGAGCAACACTACCTTCCGGCTGCGGCGACCTACCGTGAGCGCGCTGCCGATAAAGGCGCGGTAGGCAGAGAAGTGGTCAATTGGGAACAGATGCTGAAACAGAAATGGGACACGCTACGCTTTGGCGACGTGAAGGTACAGACGAATTCGACCCAGCACATCTTTGAGGTAGAGGTGTATCGCAATGACCTCGATCCGAACGCCGTGCGAGTCGAGCTGTATGCCGATGGGATCAATGGCAGTAGTCCGATCCGGCAGGAGATGGCGTGCGTCCAGCCACCAGCTGGCGAACAGCGAGGGGGAATCTATCGCGCATCGGTTTCGGCGGCACGCCCATCAGCGGACTATACGGCGCGCGTCATACCGCACTGCGACGGCGTTGCGGTGCCCCTGGAAGACGCGCGAATCCTGTGGCAGCGATGATTACGTTTTGAATGGAGGGTTGCGAATTGACAAACAAGTTCAAGAAAAATAATCCACGGCCATCAAATTCAGGCACCTGAATCATGGAGGCAATAGAAATGAGAAAAGGCAGTTCTTTTGCAGCATTGATCTTCATCGTAATCCTTGGCATTGGTGCGGGACTAGCATTTGCCATGTACAGGGCCACGGCTAACGTGGGAAGCGCCTGGATTGGAGTCATTGCCTTTGTGATCGCCCTCTTTGTCTCTCTCTCAATTAAGGTTGCGGATCAGTGGGACAAGGGGGTGATATTGCGGCTAGGCAAGTTCCGCTCCCTCAAGGGGCCGGGACTGTTTTTCATTTTCCCGGTCATCGACGCGATACCATACTGGATCGATACCCGCGTGATCACCTCTTCTTTCAAGGCAGAAAAGACACTGACCAAAGATACCGTACCTGTGGATGTAGATGCAGTGCTATTTTGGAAAGTTTTGGACCCCAAGAAGGCTGCCCTGGATGTAGCCGACTATCAAAGCGCTATAGGTTGGGCCTCCCAAACGGCTCTGCGCGATGTCATCGGTAAGACCATGCTTTCGGACATGCTGGAAGGCAGAGACAAAATTAGTAACGAACTCCAGAAGATCATTGACGAGCGCACCGAGCCATGGGGCATTAACGTTATTTCGGTGGAGGTCAAGGATGTGCTGATTCCCCCGGCCTTGGAGGATGCGATGTCGATGCAAGCCCAAGCAGAAAGAGAACGCCAGGCACGGGTGATTCTGGGAGATTCAGAGCGACAGGTGGCGGAGAAGTTTGCAGAGGCGGCCAAAACCTATGCCAACGATCCTATCGCATTACATCTGAGGGCGATGAACATGCTTTATGAGGGGTTGAAGGAGAACGCGACGCTCGTTATTGTCCCGAGCACTGCCGTGGAAACGATGCAACTGGGCGGCCTTGCAGGGATGACAGCGCTCACCATGGGATTGGGCCAGGAACGCGCAAACAAAGAGAAGGAAAACGAGATCAGAAAACAAGAATGACTTCAATGAACGATGGGGATTGTCGAGACTCGACATCGCATTGCCGCGTTCGGTAAATAAGGTTGTGCGTCGTACATAACTATACAATGCGGCGAGGTTTCTTCCTGAGGATGACCGTCATCCTCACTATTTCATCAGGACCTCACCGGCTTGTGAGATCGTGAAGGACATCAGCCTTTGTATAGAAGCGTTAGACGCACAACACTAGCGGGCGGCCAGCGGTTACGACTATTGCGCGCGGGCGCCCGCTACACGCCCGGCGGCAGACTCTACAGCGCGAGTGATACCGCACTGCGACGAGTTGCGATTTCGCTGGAAGACGCACGAATCCTGTGGCAGAGGATGATTCAATGCGAGCATGAAGACGTCTGAACGCTCGCTGCACGATTACGTGGAAGAGGTTTCCGAACGCACTGAAGTACGGAGCGGTGTTCCTTTGCCTTTGAAAACTTATGAATTCCGGGGGCGCGTTAACTTCGCCTTCTTTGCGCCCAAAGCTTTCTACAAAGGGTTGAGGGTTCGCGGCATTCTTCACACGGATTACAGGTCCACGTGCGCGAAACTGGCTTCGTTCGGATTGCAGAATGACGAAGGAGTCGTCCATGAAACCAGCTAACCCACGCATCTTGACGATCAATGGTGGCTCGTCGAGTATCAAGTTCGCGCTGTTCGAGGCTGGTGACTCTCTCCGACGGATTCTGGAGGGCGGGATTGAGCGGATTGGACTGCCCGAGGCCACCTTGCAGGTGAAAGGCTTGAACGCGGTGGACAACTTTTCACGGCCAGTGACGGCGCCGGATCACATAGCGGCAGTGGACGCTCTGATGGATTGGATCGAGGAACGCAGCGGGAGTGATGCATTGACCGCGGTGGGGCATCGCGTGGTGCATGGCGGGCCGAAGTATTACAAGCCGCAGCGAATCACTGCGGAAATGGTTGAGGAACTGCACCGGCTCAGTGCATTTGATCCTGACCATTTGCCCGAGGAGATCCTGTTGACCGAGGCGTTTCATCGGCGCTTTTCTGACCTGCCCCAAGTGGCGTGTTTCGACACAGCTTTTCACCATGACCTGCCGCGTATGGCGCGGCTGTTGCCGATCCCGCGCCGCTACGAAGCGCAGGGGGTTCGGCGGTACGGGTTTCACGGGTTATCGTGTGAGTTCCTAATGGGAGAACTGGCTCGCCTGGCTGGAACGGAAGCGGCACAAGGCCGGGTCATCCTCGCCCACCTCGGCAATGGTGCGAGCCTGACGGCGGTGCGTGACGGAAAATCCGTGGACACAAGCATGAGTTTCACCCCTGCCGCCGGGGTTCCGATGAGCACCCGCTCCGGCGATCTTGATCCCGGACTGGTTTGGTATCTGGCACGCACTGAAAAAATGAGCGCGAAGCAATTCAATGAGATGGTCAATTCCCAGTCTGGCCTGCTCGGCGTGTCGGAGACCAGTTCCGACATGTGCGACTTGCTGAAGTACGAAACTCAAGACGCGCGGGCGGCTGAAGCGGTCGCGCTGTTTTGCTACCAGGTCAGGAAATGGATCGGCGCATTCGCGGCGGCGTTGGGCGGACTGGATACGCTGGTGTTCGCGGGTGGCATCGGAGAGAATGCACCGATAGTCCGCTCAAGGATTTGCGACGGGCTGGGATTCCTTGGAATCGAACTTGAAGAGAAGCGAAATGTAGAAAATGAGGGCGTGATTTCTGCGGTGGTGAGCCGGGTCCCTGTTCGCGTCATCCATACGGACGAGGAATGGATAATCGCAAACGCAGTGTGCCACGTTTTGGGTCTTGCCATCAAAAAGTAGCGTGCCCGTAAAAATAAACATGATGAACGTAACACACAGCCGATTGATACCCAAACTCCCGGGGAAGAGGGAAGCCTATCAGCGCCCCGGAAGCTTGGCTGAGCATCAGCGGAGCGGGAGACCAGCGAATGGAGAGTTTTTGTTGACTCAAGTCGCAAGCGGCCGATGAAGGACAAATAAATATCGGAAGGGGAACCAAACATGGCAGCAACCATCGCACCACTCCGTCAACGCGCGGCATGGAAGGCCCTTGAGGCCCATTACGAGAAGATCCAGAAGTTGCATCTGCGGAACCTGTTCGCGGCAGACCCCAAACGCGAGGAGCGATTGACGGCTGAGGCTGTCGGAATCTACTTCGATTACTCAAAGAACCGCATCGCCGAGGAGACGGTAAAACTCCTGCTGGAACTGGCTGAGCAGTCCGGACTGCGTTCCCGCATCGATGCCATGTTCCAAGGGGAGAAAATCAACATCACGGAGAAGCGGGCCGTCCTGCACGTGGCCCTGCGCACTCCCAAATAGCAATCCATTGTGTTGGACGGCGAGGACGTGGTGCCTCAGGTGCATGCTGTCCTTGATAAGATGACGGACTTCTCCAACCGGGTGCGCGGTGGGGAGTGGAAGGAGCACACGGGCAAACCGATCCGCAACGTCATCAATGTTGGCATCGGCGGGTCTGACCTGGGGCCAGTCATGGCGTACGAGGCCCTTCGACACTACTGTCAGCGGGACGTGCCCTTTCGGTTCGTTTCCAACATTGATGGCACCGACTTCTCCGAGGCCACACGCGACCTCAACGCCGAGGAGACTCTGTTCATCATTTCGTCGAAAACTTTCACGACTCTGGAAACGATGACCAATGCGCACACGGCCCGTGACTGGGCCCTCAAGACTTTGAAACATCCTGCCGCAGTTGCCAGGCATTTCGTCGCGGTCTCGACCAACGCCGCAGAGGTGGCGAAGTTCGGCATCGACACCAGCAACATGTTTGAGTTCTGGGACTGGGTCGGCGGGCGTTACTCGATGGACTCGGCGATCGGGCTCTCGACAATGATCGCCATCGGGCCGGACCACTTCCGTGCCATGCTCGACGGCTTTCATCAAATGGACGAACATTTCCGTACGGCACCTTTCGAGCGAAACCTGCCGGTGCTCATGGGACTCCTGGCCGTCTATTACAACAACTTCTTCGGCGCTCAGACCATGGCGGTCCTGCCGTATGAGCAATACCTGAAACGTTTCCCAGCTTACCTCCAGCAATTGACGATGGAGAGCAACGGCAAACACGTCACGCTTGAGGGAACGGAGGTTGAGTACCAGGCCGGGCCAATCTACTGGGGGGAGCCGGGCACCAACGGCCAGCATTCCTTCTACCAACTGATCCATCTGGGGACCAAGCTCATCCCCTGTGACTTTATCGCGTTTGCCCAGCCGCTTAACCCGTTGGGCCGCCATCATGACATCCTGATGGCCAATGTCTTTGCTCAAGCGGAGGCGCTGGCTTTTGGTAAAACGCCTCAGGAAGTCCAAGCCGAAGGCACGCCTGCCTGGCTGGCACCCCATCGCGCGTTTGAGGGCAACCGTCCATCCAACACCATCCTGCTGGAGCGGCTAACTCCGGAGGCTCTCGGGAAACTCGTCGCGTTGTACGAGCAAAGCGTTTTCACTCAGGGCGCCATCTGGCAGATTGATTCGTTTGACCAGTGGGGGGTCGAGCTGGGGAAAGTGCTTGCCCAGCGCATCATCCCCGAACTTGAGTCCAAGAATGAGCCCCATCTCCAGCACGATAGCTCAACCAACACCCTGATTCGGCGCTACCGGAAACTCAGGGAGGAGGCGCAACGATCGCCGATTTCGGCCGGCCTCTGTTCTGCTCAACCCTCGATGCACTTCGCGCCGCGAAGAAAAGATTCACAGCAGAGCGCTCAGGGATCACGGAGAAGTCCAAGGTTCACCATTCGGCCTAATTTCCACATATCCGGCCATGATGAGCAAAATGGAACAGACTATTATTTCCGCCGGTGCGATGCTGCGTAGTGGGCGAGGACAAATGTGCTCCCGAGGGGAGCACGGACACTTGCTCAACGCGATGACCCCAGGTTCTCCACACTAGATTTGCTTCTGGAGAGAAGGGCACGTTCGACAAAAAGAGCTTCCATGAATGCGACGTCTAAATGCGCACATCCGGCTTGCACCTGTATACCCGCAGACGGGGAACAACACTGTAGTGACTCGTGTGCCGGTGCGGTGGGCCTTTTGGAAATAACCTGCGAATGCCAGCACACCGGGTGCCCGGGTCAAGCATTGAAACCATAGTGGATTGGCCGGCATCAATGTTCCGCACGATTTGTCGTTCGTTGCCGGACTATATTCCGTCACAGAAAGAGGAGGCACTGCGCAACCATGGCACCTTCGATGACCCTCTCGGCGACACTCGCTCCGTCGGCATTGGATGAGTTGTGTATCAACACGCTTCGTTTCCTGGCCGTGGACATGGTGCAGAAGGCTAACTCAGGTCATCCTGGGCTGCCCCTCGGCTCGGCGGCCATGGCTTACGCACTCTGGGACCGCTCACTCAAGTTCAACCCGCGTGATCCGCTTTGGCCTGACCGCGACCGCTTTGTTCTCTCGGCCGGGCATGGTTGTGCGCTACTGTATGCGCTGCTTCATGTAACGGGTTTCGACTTACCGCTGGAAGAACTGGAAAGGTTCCGCCAATGGGGAAGTCGTACGCCGGGCCATCCGGAATATGGCAAGACCGCCGGCATCGAAGCTACTACCGGCCCTTTGGGGCAAGGATTGGCCAACGCCGTCGGCATGGCCATCGCCGAGGTGGCCCTTGCAGCACGTTTCAATCGGCCGGGTCACACGATCGTGGACCACCACACCTACGTTCTGGCCAGCGATGGCGACTTGGAGGAAGGGATTTCTTCCGAGGCTGGATCCGATGCTGGTCACCTGCGGCTGGGCAAACTCATCGTCCTCTATGCCAACAACCACATCACGATTGAAGGTAATACGGAACTGGCCTTTACCGAAGACCGTATGGCCCGTTTCGCCGCTTTCGGCTGGCATGTCCAGCGAATCGAACAGGGCAACGACATCGATGCAGTGGCCTCCGCGCTGAAGGCTGCCCGGGAAGAGACGGGCCGGCCATCCTTAATTCAAGTTCGCACCCACATTGGGTACGGCAGTCCCCACAAGCAGGACACCGCGGCGGCCCACGGCGAGCCGCTGGGTGTGGAAGAAGTCCGCTTGACCAAAGAGGCGCTGGGTTGGCCCGTGGAACCTCCCTTTCATATTCCCGAGAAGGCCTTGGAGCATTTTCGCAAGGCGATCGTGCGGGGAGGCGCCGCGCAGGCGGAATGGGAGTTGCGTTTTGAGGTTTTTGCCAAGGAATACCCTGACTTGGCGGCGGATTTCCAGCGGGTCATCCACCGGCGGCTTCCCAAGGAATGGGACGGCAGCCTTCCAATATTTACCCAGGCGGACGGCCCAATGGCAACACGTGTCGCGTCGGGAAAGACGATTGCGGTTCTAGCTACTCGCCTGCCCGAAATGATGGGAGGCTCGGCCGACCTTGATCCCAGCATCCACACGAGCATACGCGGCGCAGGTAGCTTCGAGCCGGAGAGCCGGGCGGGGCGCAACATGCACTTCGGCATCCGGGAGCACGCCATGGGCGCCATCCTGAACGGCATGGCTTTGCACCGCGGCCTCATCCCCTATGGAGGGACTTTCCTGATTTTCAGCGACTACATGCGTCCCCCCATGCGCCTTGCGGCCATGACCGGCCTACCGGTGATCTATGTCTTCACCCACGACAGCATCGCCATGGGTGAGGACGGCCCCACCCATCAGCCAGTCGAACAATTGGTGGGATTGCGAGCAATCCCCGGCATGGTGGTCATTCGGCCGGCGGATGCCAATGAAACCGTTTCCTCTTGGCGCATGGCCATTGAGCGGCGGGAAGGTCCCGTTGCCTTGATTTTGACCCGCCAGGGACTCCCCGTGCTCGACGTGGACCGCTATCCCGGCATTCCCGCGGGAGTAGCGCTCGGTGGCTATATCCTGGCGGACTCTCCCCCGGATACACGACCCGACGTCATTCTGATCGCGACCGGCTCCGAAGTACATCTGGCGCTGGAGGCCCGTGATCGATTGGCGAGCGAGGGTGTCCAGGCAAGGGTGGTAAGTGTGCCGAGCACAAACATCTTCTCGATGCAGCCGGACCGGTATCGGGACAAGGTTTTGCCACCGGGCGTGCCCCTGTTGGTCATCGAGGCTGGCGCGTCCCTTGGCTGGAAATCCTATGTCGGCACCCAGATCGCTATGATCGGGGTGGACACCTTCGGAGCATCAGCTCCGGGGCCGGTCGTGATGGAGCACTACGGCTTCACCGTGGAGAATATCTTGAAGCAAACCCATAGCCTTCTCCAGCACACCAGGGAGAAATCATGATGCGCTTGGGAATTGCCGCGGGCCATGGTGGGTTCACCCTGAAAAATCAGTTGGCGGAATCTCTGCGTAGGTTGGGGTATGAGGTTGTTGACTTTGGCGCACACGAACTGAACCCTGGTGATGACTACCCCGATTTTGTCATCCCTCTTGCCAAGGCCGTCACCGAGGGAGAAGTTGAACGCGGAGTAGCCATCTGCGGCAGCGGCGTGGGGGCGTCGGTTGCCGCGAACAAGGTTGCCGGGGTGCGAGCCGGCCTCATCCATGATGTTTTCTCCGCCCACCAGGGCGTCGAAGATGACGACATAAACGTTTTCTGCCTCGGTGAGAGAGTGATCGGTTCTGCGCTCGCCTGGGAATTGATCAAGACTTTTCTGGCTGCTCGCTTCATCGGCGCTCTACGCCACGAGCGCCGCCTGGCGAAAGTTCAGGTGCTGGAGAACCAGGAAGTCGGGCCCTGAAGTAATCATTTGGGACATTTTGATTAGAGAGAGGAAAACTATATGGAATTAGGCATGATCGGATTGGGCCGGATGGGAACCAATATGGTGCGGCGCCTTTTGCGGGCCGGCCACCATTGCGTCGTTTATGACCTCCACACGGGAGCAGCACAGGCGCTGGCCAAAGAAGGGGCGGTCGCGACAGAGTCTCTGGAAGAGTTCGCAAAAAAGCTGAAGTTGCCCCGCACGATCTGGATGATGGTGCCGGCCGCCGTGGTCGATCCGACGTTGAAGACCCTTATCCCGCTCCTCGATCGTAACGACGTGGTCATCGACGGCGGCAACTCCTACTACCACGATGACATCCGACGCGCGGCCGAATTGAAGCCGAATGGCATCCACTATGTGGACGTGGGGACCAGCGGCGGGGTTTGGGGGGCAGAGCGCGGTTACTGCTTGATGATAGGCGGTGATGAAACGGTGGTTCGGCGCATCGACCCCATATTCGCCGCCCTGGCTCCCAGCATAGATGCGGCGCCACCCACGCCCGGTCGCGAGAAGCTTGGCGGCACCGCCGAACACGGCTACCTGCACTGTGGTCCAAGTGGTGCCGGCCACTTCGTCAAGATGGTTCACAACGGCATCGAGTACGGCATTATGGGCTCTTACGCAGAGGGGTTGAATATCCTTCGCCATGCCAATGTCGGCAGGCAGAAGCGCAACGCGGATGCCGAAACCACGCCGTTGCGCCACCCTGAGCTCTACCTATACGACCTGGATCTGGCGGATATCGCCGAGGTCTGGCGCCGCGGCAGCGTCATCGCTTCGTGGCTGCTGGACTTGGCCGCCACGGCACTCCTCGATAGCCCGGACCTGGCGAAGTTTGCTGGCCGGGTGTCTGATTCGGGGGAGGGGCGCTGGACGATCGCGGCGGCCCTCGACGAGGCGGTTCCGGCCCCTGTCCTTAGCGCCGCGCTGGATGCGCGATTCAGCTCGCGCGGCCAGGATGACTTCGCCGACAAGTTGTTGTCCGCGCTTCGTTACCAGTTCGGTGGCCATGAAGAAAAGGCAGCCACCAAGAAAGTGGGCGCTTGATGGTCGCATCCCGTTCCGACGCCCTGGTGGTTTTTGGTGTGACGGGCGACCTCGCCCACAAGATGATCTTCCCGGCCCTCTATGCCATGGCGAAACGAGGCGCTCTTAAGGTCCCGGTAATCGGTGTCGCCTTCCCGAACTGGAGTCTGGAGCGTCTTCGCAATCGCGTAACGGACAGCATCAAGCGATCAGGTGGGATCGATAACCAGCGTGCCTTCCGCCATCTTCTGTCCCTGTTCAGTTATGTGAGTGGGGATTATAAAGATCCGGCCACGTTTACGGCGCTGAAAAAAGCTCTGGGTAGCGCTCACCGTCCGGCGCACTATCTGGCCATCCCTCCCTCGCTCTTCGAGACCGTCATCAAAGGGCTTGGCGCCGCGAAATTGTCCAAGCATGCACGCGTCATTGTCGAAAAGCCGTTCGGACGTGATCTGGCCTCTGCGAGGGAGCTCAACCGCATCGCCCGGTCGGTGTTCCCGGAAGATTCAATCTTCCGCATCGATCACTTCCTCGGGAAAGAGGCGATCATGAATATCCTCTATTTCCGGTTTGCCAATTCGTTCCTGGAGCCGATCTGGAACCGCAACTACGTGGCCAGCGTCCAGATAACCTTATCCGAGGATTTCGGCGTGAAGGGCCGCGGAGCGTTTTACGAAACCGCCGGTTGTCTGCGCGACGTGATTCAGAACCACCTCTTTCAGATTGTCGCACTCCTTGCCATGGAGCCCCCGGCCGGCAGGGACTTTGGAGCCGTGCACACCGAGAAAGCCAAGGTTTTTCAGGCCATGCGGCCTCTGGCGCCCGATGACTTGGTGCGCGGCCAGTATGCGGGCTACCGGAAGGAACCGCACATGGCAAAGGACTCTGATGTCGAAACTTTTTGCGCGTTACGACTTTTCATTGACTCGTGGCGCTGGGCTGGGGTGCCGTGGTACTTGCGTTCCGGCAAATACCTCGCTGAGACTGCGACCGAGGTCCTGGTGGAATTGAAGCCGCCGCCGCAAAGGCTTTTTGCCGACTCCGCGCCGTCGACCGGCCGGGCCAACTACCTGCGCTTCAGGCTCTCCCCCCAATCCGCCGTCGCGCTCGCCGCTCGCGTCAAGCGCGCAGGAAAGGAGTTCGTCGGGGACCAACGAGAGCTGTACTTGTTCGAAGAACAGCCCGGAGAGGAAACGCCCTACGAGAGGCTTTTGGGCGACGCCATGACCGGCGATGGAGCTCTTTTCACCCGTGAAAATGCGGTTGAGGCCGCCTGGGCGGTGGTTGATCCAGTTCTGAAGACCCACCACCCGGTGTGCCCCTACAAGCGACACAGATGGGGTCCGAAAAAGGCTGATGCGATCATCGCCTCAGACGGGTGTTGGCACAACCCCAGCCTCGAGAAGTAATCCGGAGGATGAACTTGCCGTCTCTTTTCAGCCTGCCCTGATCGCAGTCGGCCAATCCGCCAACACCAGCGCTGCACCGTTCTGTCCAGGAGGGAAATGATGAAAGCGACCCAAAAGCTGCACGAAATCGGCCAGAGCCTCTGGCTCGACAACATTACCCGGGGTCTCGTGACCAGCGGCACGCTCCGTCGTTACATTCAGGAGTTCTCGATCACCGGGCTCACCTCAAACCCCACGATCTTCGACCACGCCATCAAGAACAGTCACGACTACGACGACGGCATCCGAAAGAAAGTGGAGGAAGGCAAGTCAGGCGAGGAGCTGTTCTTCGAGCTGGCGCTGGAGGACCTCAGGCAGGCCGCTGATTTGTTTCGGCCGACCCATGACCTGACGAATGGTGTGGACGGCTGGGTGTCCCTGGAGGTTTCGCCCCTGCTGGCCCATGACACCTCCGCAACCCTCACGGCGGCCAAGGCTCTCCACGCCCGCGCCGAACGGCCGAATCTCTTCATCAAAATTCCGGGCACCCAGGAGGGCCTTCCCGCTATCGAACAGGCGATCTTCGCGGGGGTGCCAATCAACGTGACACTTTTGTTCTCCCGCGCACAATATGTCGCGGCCGCCGAAGCGTACCTGCGCGGTATCGAGCGGCGTATCACTGCCGGGCTGAATCCATGTGTCGGCTCCGTGGCTTCAATGTTTGTCAGCCGCTGGGACGTCGCAGTGATGGACAAAGCACCCAAGGCGCTGCACAACCGCCTTGGCATTGCCGTGGCCAGTCGCATCTACAAGGCGTACCTCGATCTGTTGAGCAATCCGCGCTGGCAGCGTGCTTACAATGTCGGCGCCCGGCCGCAACGGCTGCTCTGGGCCAGCACCGGCACCAAGGACCCCAAGGCGTCCGACACCCTTTACATCCAGGCACTGGCCGCGCCGTTCACGGTGAACACGATGCCCGAGGGCACGCTGAAAGCGCTCGCCGATCACGGTGAACTCGGCCCGATCATGGCGGCGGACGGCAGAGAGGGCGAAAAAGTTTTGGACCAGTTCGCAAAGGCGGGAATTGATGTTGACACCTTGGGCGCCCAACTTCAGGAAGAAGGGGCCGGATCGTTCGTTAAGTCATGGGAAGACCTGATGGAGTGCATCGCGTCCAAGAGCGAAGCGCTCAAAGCCGCTTGAGTCCGGTCGGTGGGTCCAGGCCCAATTTCCGCACCCGGATTTGCGATGGGTTGGGATTTCTTGGATTCGAATTCGAAGAAGAATGGAACGCGGCAAATTGGGCTGTAAATTCCGCGGCGGCCAGCCGGGTTGCGGTCCGAGTCATTCTCACTGACGAAGAACGCATGATCGCCAAGACGGTTTGTTGCGTTCCCGGCCTTGGCTGGAAAAAGGAGAATTAAATCATGAAGACAGAAACTCTTTCCCCGGAACTGCTCCACATAACTGCAAACGTTCTTCCTCCGGATGTGCTCCGTAAGATGGATGCCTACTGGCGCGCCGCCAACTATCTGTCGGTGGGCCAGATATATCTCTACGACAATCCGTTGCTGAAGGAGCCGCTAAAACTGTCGCATGTGAAGCCCCTGGTGGTTGGACACTGGGGTACGACCCCGGGCCAGAACTTTATCTATGTGCATTTGAACCGGGTCATTAAGAAGTATGACCTGGACATGTTCTACATCGCCGGTCCCGGCCACGGCGGTCCGGCGATTGTCGGAAACGTTTATCTCGAAGGCACCTGGAGTGAGATTTATCCGAACATCAGCCAGGACGAAGCCGGGCTGAAAAAGCTGTTTACGCAATTCTCATTTCCCGGCGGGATTTCAAGCCACGTTGCACCGACGACGCCGGGGTCGATTCACGAAGGTGGCGAGCTGGGGTACTCGCTTGACCATGCCTTTGGGGCGGCGTTCGACAATCCCGATTTGGTCGTCGCCTGCGTCATCGGTGACGGTGAAGCAGAAACGGGCCCTCTTGCGACGGCGTGGCAGTCCAACAAGTTTCTCAATTCCATTACTGATGGAGCCGTGCTACCGATCCTGCACTTGAATGGCTACAAGATCAGCAATCCGACCGTCCTGGCCCGCATCGAGCATGAGGAATTGGAGCAATTCTTGCGAGGCTGCGGCTGGACGCCCTACTTTGTGGAAGGTGATGAGCCGGAAAAGATGCATCAGCTCATGGCCGGCACTTTGGATAAGGCCATTGAGGACATTCGGCAAATTCAAAGCAATGCCCGGAACAAGAATGACGCTACTCGACCGCGCTGGCCGATGATCGTCCTGCGGTCGCCCAAAGGCTGGACGGGGCCGAAGGTGGTCGATGGCCTGCAAGTCGAGGGCACGTTCCGAGCACATCAGGTGCCGCTCCTGGTGGATTCCGAGCATCCCGATCATGTCAAGCAGCTTGAAAGCTGGATGAAAAGTTACAAGGCCGAAGAGTTGTTCGACGAAAATGGGCGGCTCATCCCGGAATTGGCCGAGTTGGCGCCGAAGGGTGACCGGCGGATGGGCGCTAATCCGCATGCCAACGGTGGAATTCTGCTGCGCGCCCTGCGCATGCCGGACTTCCACGTCCATGCAGTGAACGTGCCTTCGCCTGGCGCCGTTGACGGCCAGGATACCCTGGTGCTGGGTGAGTTCCTCCGTGACGTGGCCAGGCTGAATCAGGATCAGCGTAATTTTCGGGTTTTCGGTCCCGATGAGACTCTCTCGAATCTTTTGGGTGCGGTCTTTGAAGCCACCAATCGCCAGTGGGACGCCAGGGAACAGCGCAACGACGAGTTCCTCGCGCCCGCCGGACGTGTTCTGGACTCGATGCTCAGCGAACATCAGTGCGAGGGTTGGCTGGAGGGATATCTACTGACCGGGCGGCACGGGCTGTTCAACAGCTATGAGGCCTTTATTCGCATCGTCGACTCGATGTTCAGCCAGCATGCGAAGTGGCTGAAGGTAACGCTGGAACTGCCCTGGCGCCGCAAGATCGCTTCGCTGAACTATCTGCTCGCCTCCCATGTCTGGCAGCAGGATCACAACGGCTTCACGCACCAGGATCCCGGTTTCCTCGACCACGTCATCAACAAGAAGGCCGATATCGTGCGCGTATACCTTCCGCCTGACGCCAATTGTCTGCTGTCGGTTTTTGATCACTGCCTGCGCAGCCGGCATTACGTCAACGTCGTGGTTGCAGGCAAGCACGCCCTCCCGCAGTGGCTGACGATGGACGCAGCGGTCGTGCACTGCACGGAAGGTATTGGCATCTGGCAATGGGCCAGCAACGACCAGGGCGGCGAGCCGGACGTGGTGATGGCGTGCTGCGGAGACACGCCCACGCTGGAAATTCTGGCTGCCGTCTCCATTCTTCGCCAGCATCTGCCCGATCTGAAAATCCGAGTGATCAATGTTGTCGATCTGATGAAACTGCAGCCCAAGAGCGAGCACCCGCACGGACTGAGCGAGTCGGCTTACGATTCGCTTTTCACCAAAGATAAGCCCATCATCTTTGGCTTCCATGGATACCCGTGGCTGGTCCACCGGCTGACTTACCGCAGGGCCAACCGCAACCTGCACGTCCGAGGCTATAAGGAAGAGGGCACCATCACAACGGCCTTTGACATGAGGGTGCAGAACGACCTGGACCGGTTCCACCTGGTGCATGACGTGATTGACAGGTTGCCGGACTTAGGTTCTAAGGGCGCCTACCTGAAGCAGCAGATGGAGGACAAGCTCATTGAGCACAAGCATTACATCGATAAGCACGGAGAAGACTTGCCGGAAGTCCGGAACTGGAAATGGGGTCCGGACGGAACGTAGAAAGGGAAAATCGCTGGTGAGGATCAAGGTCACCGAAGTGCCATTGTTACTTGAGGGCGGCGGCGAAGTGGACCTGTTCGGCGCCTTGTTAGGCCATTTGTGCTGAAGGATTATTGAGTTTTTGACGTGGCAGCTTCACGAAATGGGCGGCGGGAAATGACACTGAAGCGGACTTTGCCTCTGTGGAATC
Organism: Terriglobia bacterium; assembly: GCA_036278995.1. Classification (GTDB taxonomy): domain Bacteria; phylum Acidobacteriota; class Terriglobia; order UBA7540; family UBA7540; genus SCRD01. The sequence continues at coordinate 19,633 of DASUJZ010000085.1, forward strand.
GGCAGCCGAAGAGTTTGTATTGGCGCAGTCCAATGCGCTTGGCCGTGACGATCTGACGCAGGTTGCTCAGGCGCCTGCCGCCGGGCGTGCTGCAATGTAGCTGATCGCCCTGGTTGGGAAGATGGATTGCCAGGTTCTGGCCACTCCGGCCAAGCGGATACTGGGGCGGGCGAGACTGCGGATACATATGGCTACTGAGCCAATCACGATCACAAAAGGAGAACTCCATGCAGATCCAATTCAATACCGACCATAACATCGAAGGCCACGAGGCGCTGGCCGCTCAGGTCCATGGCGTAGTGGAGAGTGCTCTGAGCCGAATCAGCGATCACATCACGCGAGTAGAGGTCCACCTGAGCGACGACAGCGGCCACAAGGGTAGCCAGAACGGCAAGCGTTGCATGATGGAGGCCCGACTTGAAGGCCGCCAGCCCGTCGCGGTCACTCAACAGGCGGCGAGCGTGGACCAAGCCGTCGCCGGGGCCGCAGCGAAGTTGGCCCGAATGATCGAGAGAACGCTCGGACGGTTGGGCTCTGAAAAGAGCCGCAGAACTGATCCGCCTCCGCCTGGGTCGATTGATAATTGACGAAATTACTGAGGTATTAATGATGAATCCGCAAAAGCTTATTGACACCGCGAGGATGCTGGTTGCTAGCGACAAGGGGCTGCTGGCGATGGACGAAAGCATTCCAACCTGCAACAAACGATTTGCTCGATTGGGGATTCCCCAGACCGAGGAGACTCGGCGCGCCTATCGGGAGTTGATCGTGACGACGCCCGGTCTCGGTGAGTGCATTAGCGGCGCGATCCTCTACGACGAAACGATCCGCCAGCAGAAGAAAGATGGCACTCCCTTCGTTAATGTCGTTACAGATGCGGGAATCATACTTGGTATCAAAGTTGACGCCGGCGCCAAGGATCTGGCGGGTCATCGCGGAGAGAAAATAACCGAAGGTCTGGACGGATTGCGCAAGCGACTGGCTGAATACTCACAAATGGGCGCCCGGTTCGCCAAGTGGCGCGCTGTAATCGCCGTGAGCGATGGCATTCCCAGCCGGGCTTCGATCGAGGCCAACGCGCAGGCGCTGGCTCGCTATGCCGCGCTGTGCCAGGAAGCGGGGCTGGTCCCCGTCGTCGAGCCGGAAGTGCTTATGGACGGCGTGCATACCCTGGAGCGGTGCAGCGAAGTAACAGAGGAAGTCCTGCGAATGGTTTTCAATCAGCTTTACACACAACGGGTGGTTCTGGAGGGCATGATCCTGAAGCCCAACATGGTGCTACCGGGTTTGACCTGCCCCAGGCAAGAAGCGGTGGACGAGGTGGCCGACGCCACGGTGAGGTGTCTCTTGCGGGCCGTCCCCGCTGCCGTTCCGGGGATCGCGTTCTTGTCGGGCGGCCAATCCGCCGAACTGGCCTCAGCGCGTTTGAATGCCATGAATGTCAGATTCAAGTCGCGACTCCCTTGGGCGTTGGCGTTTTCGTTTGCCCGCGCCATTCAGCAACCGGCTTTGGAGATTTGGCAAGGTGAGGAAGCCCGCGTGTTGGAGGCACAACAGGCTCTGTATCATCGGGCCATGTGCAACCGGGCTGCGCGCCGCGGCTTATACAAGGCCGCGATGGAAACGGCATGAGCAGGAACAAAGCAGCTCTGAGAGCATCCGGGGGCGCTGATATCGGGAAGGCACGGAACCCATGAGGGCGAACAAACGCACTCACCAGCAACACGGCGGGCCGGATGGCGGCGGTGTCCATCAAGGTCATGGTCCTTATTGGAAACGCGCGCATCGCCATTGGGGTTTCTGGGTCGCCTTGTTTTTGATGCTTGCGGCCATGATTGTCTATGTGATGAGCAATGACTTGACAAGGCGGCCTCGCAGCCAACCGCGGCAGCCGTTGTCCGGTGCCGTCGGGAAATAATCGAGCCCTATGAACTTTTGCACCAGGGAATTACTGCATATGAAGGCGCGAGCTTTAAAGCTACGACGCAGGCCCAATCACTGGTGACGAGGGCCTGCTGACGATGGATGAGAGTAAAGCAAACCACCATGAGTGACACACTGTTGTACCCACTGCGGTTCGAACCCATCTATCAGTATCGACTCTGGGGCGGGCGGCGTTTGGCCAACCTGCTTTCCGTGCCGCTGCCGGGCGACGGTCCTATCGGCGAAGCGTGGATCCTCAGCGACCGAGATGACCATCAGAGCCCCGTTTCCAACGGAACGCTCAAAGGGCGGAGCATCGGTCAAGTGCTGGAGCAGTTTCCTGAGCAAACCCTGGGAAAGCTGGCCTCGCGTTTCCACCGATTCCCGCTGCTGCTGAAGTTCCTCGACGCGCATGAAATGCTCTCCGTCCAGGTGCATCCCACGGCGGCGAATGCGGACCTGCTACCTGCGGGCGAGACCGCGAAAACCGAAGCATGGGTCGTGTTGGAGGCGGAACCAAAGAGCCGTATCTATGCGGGCTTGAAGCCTGGTACGACAGCGGACGATCTGCGGCAGGCACTCGCGAACGGTGGGGTGGCGGACGACCTCGCCTGCTTTACTCCAAAGCCGGGCGACGGCGTCTTCATACCGGCTGGGACGGTTCATGCTCTGGGTGGCGGCGTGGTGGTGTTCGAGATTCAACAGAATAGCGACGTGACGTTTCGCCTGTACGACTGGGGCCATGTTGACGTCAAGACCGGCAAGCCGCGCGCACTTCAAGTCGAACAAGCGCTTGGCTGCATTGATTTTGCCGAGGATGCAGCCGGTCTGGTGGCGCCTGTGGTTGAAGGGAAAACGCCGGTGGAGCGCGAACGACTCTTTGATTGTGAACATTTCCGGTTGTGGCGCCTGCGCGGACAATCGTCTTTTACCGTCGGTGCCGCGGGTATGCCCCGCGTGCTGGTATGCATCGAGGGCGCGGGGCAGGTCGAGCACGGCGGCGCCAATTATGAAGCCGGGAGAGGCGATGTATGGCTCTTGCCGGCGGTGGTCGGAGCGTGCGCTTTTCGGCCTCGCAATGCAGTGAGCTTGTTGGAAATTGCGCTACCGGAATAGCTTTTGATTGGGCAACAACGGGATGCCTGGATAAGGCGGGAAGTTTTACTTGAGATCGCAAGAATTCGGAGGTGCAAGGTTCGTGAAAAAACTGATTGTTTATGATCTGGACGGCACACTTGCCGAAAGCAAATCGTCTCTTGATCCCGAAATGTCGGCACTGCTGCATGACCTTCTCGGGATCGTCAAAGTGGCCGTGATTTCCGGAGGCGATTGGCCGCAGTTTGAAAAACAATTGCTCTCCAATCTTCCCCATGACGAACGGCTGGTGAATCTGTCCCTCCTTCCTACATGTGGAACCAAATTCTTCCAATACACGGGGGATTGGAAAAAGATCTATTCAGAAGATTTCACCGCGGATGAAAAAGAGAAAATCGTCGGGTCTCTAAAGAAGGCGGTCGGAGCATCGGGCTTCAAGGTCGGGAAGATTTGGGGAGAGGTCATTGAAGACCGGGGAAGCCAGATAACCTTTTCCGCATTAGGTCAGCAGGCCCCCTTGGAAGAAAAGAACAAATGGGACGCCGATTTCACCAAGCGGAAGAAGATCAAGGCGATCCTTGACACTTTTATTCCCGAGTTTTCTGTCCGCATGGGTGGCGCGACATCCATTGATGTTACCAAACCTGGCATTGACAAAGCCTACGGAATCAGAAAACTACGCGACATCCTGGGCATTTCGTTGAAAGAGATGATGTTTATAGGTGATGCCTTGTTCGTGGGAGGGAACGACTATCCGGCCGAAGAAGCAGGTGTCGTTTCCATCCCAGTTGGAGGTCCCAACGAAACTAAACGGGTTACCGAAGCCATTATCGCTTGTTTAGAGGGTGATCAGCCGGCGTGACCTTGGGAGGAAAGTCGATGAGTGGACTTAAGTTACAGCGCCTGGGGATGCTGATGGAACCGGAACCTGGCAATCCCCAGGAAACCGAAGGCGTCCTGAATCCGGCAGCGGTTCGTGGCCCCGATGGAGAGCTCTACCTCTTCCCGCGGCTGGTCGCGCAGGGCAATTACTCGCGCATCGGCATTGCTCGAGTGCGGTTCAATGAGGCCGGCAATCCGGCAGGCGTCGAGCGATTGGGCATCGCACTGGAGCCGGAAGCTGATTATGAGCGGCGGCCCGACGGTAGTGGCGGCTGCGAGGATCCTCGTATCACGTATGTGGAACCGTTGCAACGCTACATGATGACATA
>DASUJZ010000086.1:0-22684 GCA_036278995.1 Terriglobia bacterium
GGCGGGATCGCTGCCCACGTAGACCTTCTCCGTGCCGTAGTCCAGATACCATGAGCCAGGCCCAACCTGGGAAAGGCTGGTCACTCGGTGGAGAGGTTTCGAATCAAAAAACAGGTCTTCCGGGTACATGCACGCCGGATGCTTCGAGTCGCAGGCGCCCCGGGGAGAGGCTAGAGGTGTAACGCCACTCGTGTCGGCTATCCAGGCGCTTGATGAAGAAGAGCGCCAGGAAGATGAATCGAGGATTGCCGCGCCGACGAGCGCCGCCCCATTCTCACCCGAGAAGACGTCCCCATTCTTGGGAATTACGCTCTGCAGCCTATACACGCCCGGACTCAGTACGAAAGTTGTCCCGGTGGGATTGGCTTTAACGGCCGCCTGGATGTCATCACCTGGGCTGAGTTGAACGCCAGCAGTCGGCTGGGCGCCACCCGATGTGCCGGTGGACGTCCCACCCGAGGTGCCGCCGGAGTTGCTGCTTGTGGAACCGCCCGAACCACCGCTCGACGTGCCGCCGCTTGTGCCACTTAAGCTACCCGAGGCGCTGCCTGAAGTGTTACCCGAGGTACCACCTGATGCGCCGGCGCCTGTGCCCCCTGAGCCGCCCGATGGTTGTGTGACCACCTTGATTGTGACGGACGCCTTAGTACTGCCCCCTCTGCCCTTCACGACCAGGGTATATGTTGTGGTCTTTGTCGGACGGATGCTCATGGTGCCTTTTGCCGGCACGGATCCGACGCCTGGTTCGAGGGTCATCTCTGTGCCGTTCTCTGATGACCAACTCAGTTTGGATAATTGGCCTGAGGTGACTGAAGTTGGCTGAGCGCTCAAGGTCGAGGTGGGAGCCAGGCTGGCTTGGCACCCAGTTGCGCTATCCGCGCAGTTAGAATTTTTTTCAAGCGTCGTCAGATTCGACCCGCACCCGGCGATCACCAAACACAATAGCGATACAAGACCAGGAGCCATCACAACAGACAGACTTTTCCCTCTGATAAATCCCGTTAGTCGTGAATACACCTACTCCTCCTGATTGTTACCGTTATTTCTGGATCGTCTTGTCAAGGGGTGGGAGTGACCTTGCTTGGGAGAGTCTCATCTTCAACAACCCTTTGAGCAACCCTGAAGAACAACTAAAGCGACAGTAGCTTTTACCAAGAACTACGTACGATGTCAAGGAAATTACTTAGGGGAATATACGTATGTACAAGTCCTATGCATGCTTGTGTTTAGGAAAGCGCTAGAATTTTGCGGTCAGAAAAAACGAGCGAGTGGATCGTTCGTTCAAATCGTTTTTGGATTCAGGTAAATCGCAGGTCCACGGGAAGCGGAAGAATACCTGAACTTGCAAGGCGCGCGTCCATTGCGAATACGAGAGTTGTGCGGGGTCCCCCGATCGTGAACGCAACGGGCCCGAAATTTGCAAACGGTTTCCCGCAGTTCGGCGGTAGGATTCGCGTCGATGAGAATTGTCGCGGACGTGTGCGGCGCGATTTCTGAGTGTCAATGACTCACAAATTGGGCGTCTGTGACGAGGGGGTGAAGAAAAGTTGACCGGGCAAATCTCGAGGGCGAAATCAGTTCATCGGATAACCCTTTGGATTTCACTCGCAAAAATTCCACCACTGTGAAAATTTTTACCCATACCAGTGAGGCGGATCAAAACCCAGCGACATAACTCCGGCATGCTAAACGGCTTATGTGAGAGAGAGAAACGGAACTCCATTTGCAAGTTCAAAGCTGTTGCAGGAATGCGGGGAAATCGGAATTGAGCTGGCGATGCCAAAACGAATCCATCGGACTTCTGCCGGCATCTATAAACTACAGAGAGCCGGTTTAATCAGACGACTGGCAGGGCAACCAGAACTGAACGTGGTGAATCTTACGTCATCGTTCCCGGTAAACTGTTCTGCACAGCCACACACGAGATGAGCGGGTTCAACAAGGCACTTCCAGCGGATTAAACGTGCGCAAGAAAATTGAATCGCATTGATATTTAGGGCCTTACAGAAGACGAGAAAGAGGAAGAAACTCGAACGCTGAAAAGGAAGGTTATTTACTGCACCGCGCGAAACTGACGCGCGTCTGCGGCGAGGTAGGTGCGTGAAAACCGGCAGTTTCCACGCACCCGGAGCCATAACGACCAAAGCTTGGAACGGAGAGAACGTCATGGCCTTGAAAAAGTTTACCACACTGTATTTTCACTCACAATTTCGCTATTCAGGCAATATGACCGGCGGACGGCCGGGAAATTGCGCGGTCAAAATGTCCTCTCCGGTGGTTCCGCACAACTCATGTCGACGGACCAATGGCCACCTCATCAGGAATGTCCTGGCATTGAGGGACGCGCCTAACCGTTAGCAACAAAATAAGTTGCGAGACAGCAACAGCATGATAACTCGATGTCAGGAGTCTGGGTATGGGTCCACGTAAAGAGAACCTGATTATGGTAGCTGCCATGCTTGCCTGCTTCACCAGTATTAGCGTGACGGGCATGCTAGCGGGCCAAAAGAACGGCCAGAGTTCACCGCCCCCCGATCAGATCAGCGAGGCGCTGGCCCACGGTGTTGACAAGCTCCCCGCCACGGCAAACTCCGGCTCGCCCGAATTGCAGCGGCGAGATCCACGCTATGAGGTGGATAGCGGCGACGTCATCCAAGTCGATTTCCCCTACACGCCTGAATTCAATCAAACCGTCACGGTAAATCCCGACGGCTACATCTCGCTGAGAAATGCGGGAGGAGTTCACGTCGGGGGCGAAACGGTACCCCAAATTGAGACGACTATCGAGAAGGCTTACGGAAAGATTCTTCAGAATCCTGAAGTCTCGATTACTTTGAAGACGTTTCAGAACCCGTACTTCCTCGCTCTGGGACAGGTGAACCGCCCTGGGAAGTATGATCTACGCGGCGCCACGACGGTGTCCGAAGCGGTGGCGATGGCGGGGGGATTCACTTCGAAAGGGAGGCGCAATGACATCATCCTGTTTCGGCGGGTTTCGGATAATTGGGTTTCCGCGACAAAAGTCAACTTGAAGCAAATGCTGGCTTCAAAGAGCCTGGCTGAAGATCTGCAGTTGCACCCTGGAGACATGATTTACGTTCCCCAGAACACGCTGTCGAAAATCAAGCCCTTCATCCAGCTTCCGACGCTGAGCTACTACCTGCGGTGATTATCGACATTTAGACCAGGAGACTTGTGATGGAAGAGAGCATCACGCCATATCCAAAGGGGCCGTTACACACACAACGAGCTCCGAACACGACGCGCGAGGTACTGGGAATCCTGTTCAGGAACCGGCGGGTGGTGGTGTTTGCGTTCCTGGCGACGTTTGCAGGGGTGGTTCTGGCTGTGGTGTTATTCGGCATCAAGTACCGGGCGCGAACTGAAATTCTGGTTAAACACCAGCGGGGAGATAATATCGTTTCAACCGATGTGGGCTCGGAGCGGGTGGATAGCGACGATCATGCCAGGGAGCGCGACATCAATACCGAGGTGGCGCTGCTTCAGAGTAACGACTTGCTTGCGCAAGTGGTGAAAGAATGCGGCCTCGATTCCTCTTCGCGCCATTTCTGGAGCGGCTGGATTCCATCGTGGGGCGATCCGAGTTCCAAGACGGCAAAGGCCGTTGAAAGGCTGCGAAAACATCTTGAAATCCAGCCATTGCCGGACTCGAACATCATCCAGGTCCAGTACACGTCACATCATCCAGCGGAAGCTCAGCAGGTTCTGCAAAAGCTCGATGAGCTCTACGTCGCCAAACACGTAGACGTTTACCGTCCGGCCGGCGCATCCGAGTTTTTCCAGAAACAGACGCAGCACTACAAAGATGCCCTGCACGATGCCGAAGCGCAGTTGGCGAGCTTTAACACCGAGCAAAATGCGCCCGACCCTGAGGCGGAGAAGAGCCTGGTGCTGAAGCAGGCTAGCGACTTCGGTGGTCAGTTGCAGCAGACGCGGGCAGAGATCCAAAGCACTCAGGAACAGATGCGGGCCATCAGCGCTGAGCTAGCCAGAACGCCGCCCAGAATAACGACACAGCAGGTTAGGGGGCAGAACCCGCAGTTGATGGCCAACTTGAAATCGACGTTGCAGAATCTGGAAATCCAACGGACTGATTTGCTGTCAAAATATAAACCCACCTACCGACCGGTACAGGAAATCGAGAAGCAAATCGGGCAGGTGAAAGAGAGCATTGCCGCTGCGGATAAGGCTCCGATGCGGCAGGACACCACGGACCAGAACCAGACGTATCAGATGCTGGAATCCGAGCTGGCGCAAGCCAAAGCAAAGCTTGCGGCCCTGCGGGCTCAAGCCGCCGCCATGGCTCCCGTGGTGCAGACGTATTCCCAGCAGGCCGTGCTTCTTGACCAGAAACAGATCAAGCAGCAGGACCTGCTTCGCAACATCAAGACCGCGGAACAGAACTACTTGCTGTACCTCGACAAGAGTCAGCAGTCGGAAATTTCAGACGCGCTGGATCGCAAAAGAATCCTTAACGTGAGTGTCGCCGAGACCGCCGCGCTGCCTTCTCTGCCGGTAAACTCACCGGCCGTGGTCATACTGGCGGGCGGGGTTCTGGCGCTGATCATCAGCATGGGTTGTGCGTTTGGAGTCGACTACTTGAACCCATCGTTCCGAACTCCGGATGAAGTCATCCGCTATCTCGAGGTGCCGGTGCTGGCCGCGCTGCCGAAAAATGCGCGAGGTTCGCGGTTTTCCATGGCCGGTGATGTAAGGCGATGGTCGCTGGGAGACGCCTCGACCGAACGAGAAGGGCGGCGTAGCTCGAAAGAGAACGAGGTTTAAAGACAGATCTTATGTTCCTAAAATATTACGGGTTGCGTGAACAGCCCTTCAGTACGACGCCGGATCCTCGATACCTCTACATGAGTGCCTCGCACCGCGAGGCGCTGGCCTCTCTGATCTATGGTATCGAGACGGGCCGCGGTTTTGTGAGTCTGATTGCCGAGCCGGGAATGGGGAAGACGACCCTGCTATTCCAGCTCCTCGACCGGTTCCGAAACTCCGCCCGGACCGTTTTTTTGTTCCAGACGCAGGGGAACACGCGGGAGTTCCTGGTTAACCTCGTCTCCGACCTTGGTGTTGTCCCCGATGACCGGGACCTGAGCTCTTTGCAACGACAACTGAACGACATACTCGTCCAGGAAGCACGCCTGGGAAGGCAGTTCGTCCTTGTCATTGATGAAGCGCAGAACCTTGAAGATCCCGTACTCGAATCGGTGCGAATGCTCTCGAACTTTGAGACATCGCGCTCGAAGCTGATGCAGATCGTGCTGGCGGGACAGCCTGGGCTCGCGGATAAGCTGGCACGGCCGGACCTGGAACAACTGATGCAGCGCGTTTCGGTCATTTGCAGGCTGAAGCCGTTCAACAGGCAAGAAGTTGCCGACTATATCGATCACCGCCTGAGGGTAGCCGGATACAAAGGCGGCCGACGGTTTACGCCCGAAGCTCTTGCCATGGTGACCGACCTGAGCGAGGGCATTCCGCGCAACATTAACAACATTTGCTTCCATGCCCTTTCACTTGGATACGCGAAAGGGCAAAAAATGATCGACCGCGAGGTCATCGAGGAAGTGTACGGCGATCTCGAGTTGGAAACCCTCAAGAACACCCACGAGGAACCCCAGAGAAACGTGCGCCGCGAATCGTTTAATGGGACGTTGGGCCTCGAAGGGATAACTCTGAATCGCATCCGACTGGAGAGAGAAGACAAGGAGCAGTTCGTTCGAGGAGGCAGATATTCCCCCCCGACATATCCCGGCATGGTCGGTGGGGGATGGCCCAGGCGCCAGGCGCCGCGCTGGCCGTTCTGGGCCCTCACTTTGCTGATGCTGGTCCTGGCGGGAGAACTATTTTGGGCGCAGTTGCCGACGGGCGCACGAAATCACCTTATCACGGGGCTGGTTGCAAAGGCGGTCGGCACAGCAAAGAGTGCCGCCGGAACTGAATCTGCGAAGACGAACGGTTCGTCCGAAGCGGGGGAGCCTCAAACCACCGTGATTGGCGCCGATACGCATGCGAATGGCGTTCCGGCACCGGTAAGCAAGGGCGCAGATGAAGCAACCGCTCCGGTGGATATCGAGGCCGCTAAAACCGATTCAACCGGAGCCGGCAACGAGAACCAGGCGTCATCTGACGCGGCCAATACCGACGAAGCCGCAGCGGCCGGCAATAGCCCGGTGCCGGCAAAGCCAGGGTCCGGAAACGGCGATAGTGTCCTGGCGGCAGATCCCGCATCGGTCCCAACTGGAACGATCGTTCTCGAGTCGAATGTGCGGGGCGGCATCGTCACCATCAATGGAGAGACGAATCCGAGCTGGCGCACACCCCACATGTTCGATTTGCCTGAGGGCATGTATCGGATCTCTGTTTCCCGAGAAGGCTATGAGACATGGTACAAGGTGTTGCGGGTTAGCGCCGGGAACAAGCGATGGGTGACCGCAGATCTGCAGTTGCCGCGTGGCGTTATCGTGATCGACACCGAACCACCCGGGATGCAGGTGTTCATCGACGGCAAGGCGTATGGTCCGAGCGAAGTCGAGGCTGCACTCGATGCGGGTGAGCACGAGTTCAAGGTGGTCCCGACCGGCAGCAGGCGCCCTTTCCAGGGCAGTTTTGTCCTTAAGCCAGGAGACATCCTGACGCGAAAGATTAGGTGGCCGGCGCAGGCGCCTCAGCCCACTGCCGGCAACACCCCGGCTGCCCAGAAGCTGAAAACCAACGGGAAACCAGCGAAAGAGAGAGAGGCATCGTGAGCAGGAACTTTGAGCTGTTAGAACGCGCGTCAAAAGAGTGGGACTCGTTCTCACTCGACCGAGAGCCTCTCCCCCGTGCGGAGCGAGTGTCGCCACCGCCGGATGCCAGCACCCTATCGCGAGAGGAATTGATCAAACTCGTTCAGAGAATCTTCCTGCTGGATCACAACCAGCGAAAAATGGTGGTGTTCACGGCGGTTGAGAACAGCACAGGGTGTACTTCAATCTGTGCCGGAGCAGCCGAAGCCATCGCCGCGCAGGTGGACGCGCGGGTGTGTGTGATGGACGCCAACGTGCGTCGGCCTGCGCTCCATCTCTGCTTTGGGATGGAAAACCTTCGAGGATTGACGGATGCCGTGTTTAAGCCAGGCCCGATCAGCCAGTTTGTCCAGAAGCTGCCCGGCAGCAACCTGTGGCTTCTGCCCTGCGGATCGATGGGATCACATCTGAGCGCGGGCATGAAAGCTGAGCATTTGCAGGCGCGAATCAAGGAGCTGCACAGTGAGTTTGCCTATGTGCTGATTGATTCGCCGCCGGTGAGCGAGCATACCGACGCAATCCTGCTAGGCAAACTCACAGACGGCGTCGTCCTGGTCCTGGAGTCCAATGCGACGCGGCGAGAAGTGGCACGAATTGCCAAAGAAGATCTTGAAGCTGCTCAGGTGCGCGTGCTGGGTGCTGTCCTGAATAAGCGCACATTTCCGATCCCCCAGTTCCTGTACGACCGAGTTTAGGAACCTGGGGCTGCCCCGCTCAAGACGTGGGGCACCGATACATAAGGCTACGGGTAAACAAGCCGAATCCAATTTTTGGAATCCCGCTATGGGACTCAAGGGGCGGAGCTATGCAACTGTTAACCTGTGCTGACAAAATCACCTCGGCATGCGCAGCAACGGGACCGCTGCCTGTGCCTGGCGCGTGGTTTGCAGTCCACACCCGCTCAAAGTGCGAGAAGAAGGTGGCTTCGCAGCTTGATGAGTTGCAGATTAAGTGCTTCCTGCCGATCACAAAAGAAATTCGCACCTGGAGCGACCGGCGCAAGGTTATCGACCAGCCCCTGTTTCCCGGGTATGTGTTCGTCCGAATTCCCAGTGAGGATAGGGTGCGCGTCTCGGTGCTGAGAACCAGCGGCGTGGTAAGTTTTGTGGGCGTGCAGGGACAAGGCATCCCGATTCCCGACCCCGAGATTGAGAACGTTCAGGCCTTGCTTTCCAGCAGGATTCCCTTTGAGCCGTATCCGTTCTTGTGCGTTGGACAGAAAGTCAGAATTCGAGGCGGCTATCTCGACGGCATCGAAGGAATCCTTGCGGCCAAAAATTCCGATTGGAGCGTGGTGATCTCTATCGATTTAATTCAGAGGTCACTTGCAGTTCAGGTCAGCGGCTTCGACCTCGAACCCATCCGGTAAACCAAGCTAGTCTCTTTATCATCGCGTGACGCACGCGCTCACCGTCAAATTTCCAACTGAAAGGGAGAATGAGCCAATGACCAAGGGGAAAAATACGCGCCAGTACACACCAGAAGAACTGAAGATTGCCGTCATCGGAGTTGGGCACGTCGGCCTGCCGACTGCGTTGTGCCTGGCGGAATTGGGCTGGGAAGTAATCGGCGCCGATCAGGATGAAAATACGATCCGCCAGATGAAAGCCGGGAAGAGTCCATTTTACGAGCCCGGGCTGCAGACGCTCCTCACCCGGCATCTGGCAACCGGAAAATTCAGCGTCACCAGTGATGTAGCCAGCGCTATCGACGCGGCCACGGTGTTATTCATCTGCGTTGGCACGCCGCAACGCGAGGACGGGGAGGCGGATCTTTCCCAGATCGAGGTCATCGCCCGCCTCATTGCTCAACACCTGAACGGGTACAAGCTGATTGTGGAAAAGAGCACCGTGCCCGCAGTGACCTCGTTGTGGATCAAGCGCACCATTCTGCGATTTGCGATGGCGCAACGGCGATCCGAGACAGGCAGCTTGAACCAATCTGCGGCGTCTCCAGAGATCGACGCCGGCTCGGCTGCTCCGGATTTCGACGTTGCCTCGAACCCTGAGTTCCTGCAGGAAGGAAAAGCGGTCGACAATTTCTTTTGCCCCGACCGCATTGTGGTGGGCGTGGAAAGCGCGCGGGGACAGGAAATTCTGGAAGCCATCTACCGGCCCTTAAAACGACCGATGCTTGTGACCGGCCTGACCACGGCTGAGTTGATCAAGCACGCTGCCAACGCCTTTTTGTCAATGAAGATTTCGTACATCAATATGGTGGCCGACGTCTGTGAGGCTGTGGGAGCAGACGTGAACATGGTCGCTTCGGGCCTCGGCCTGGATCCTCGCATCGGCCCTGACTTCCTGTCCGCCGGAATTGGCTATGGCGGTTACTGCTTTCCAAAAGACCTCCGCGCGTTTATTTACCTTGCGGAAAAGCACGGCGTCCGGGGATCCCTGTTGCGGGAAGTTGAAAGAATCAACCAGGAGCGCGTTGACCGATTCCTGGACAAACTCTACAAGGCTCTGTGGATTGTGCAGGAAAAGACGATCGGCGTCTGGGGACTTTCGTTCAAACCCAATACCGATGACATTCGAGAAGCGCCGAGCCTGAGGATTGCGGAAGCTCTGGTTAAAGATGGGGCTCGTCTCCGATTATACGATCCCCAGGCGATGCCACGCATGCGACAGGTGTTGCCGGAACAAGCAGGCCAGATTACCTATTGCTCGTCGCCTTATCAGGCAAGTGAAGGCGCTCATGCGGTGCTTTTGCTGACGGAATGGGAGGAATTCCAAACCGTGGATCTGCGGCGGGTGGCAAGCAGCATGGAATTGCCCATTTTACTGGACGGCAGAAACGCACTCGATCCTGAAAAGGCAAGGCTCGCCGGACTGGAATACATCTCCATCGGCCGCAACGTGGCGCCTGCGACTCCCGAGGCATTGCCGGCCCCGCACATCGCGACCGCGCCGGAACTCGGAGTGAACGCAACGGCGTGGAGGTGATATGTCCAGCGTGACTCGAGGTCCAGACACCGGCGCTCCGCCCGCGGCCGATATATAGTCTGCCGCTTCAACCTCGGGCGCGAAGCCGGTCTGGTTTTCCGATCGGTGACAAGCAGTTGCCGCAGAACAACTGATTCGTTGGATAACGCTGCCATCACGCAAACCATTCACAAAACTCACATTTCCTCAGAAACGGAACGGTGCTTATCATGAGCAGTGTACGTCGCCAAATGCTTTTGACAATGCTCAAGTTTTTCGACCTTGCGGTCCTGGTCGCAGCCTTTTTGGTGGCAGCCATGCCTGCCTTGTACCAAAGCGGGCTGTCATATTCAGAATTCTTCTCGATGCGGGTCAAGGTACAGAATTTTGTTTTGTTCCTGGGGCTGCTTATCATCTGGCACGTCATTCTTGCTTCCTTCAGCCTCTATGAATCACGACGCATGGTTACACGTGAGTCCGATATCATGGACACGCTGAGCGCAACAACGCTTTGCACCCTCGCCGTGGGCGCCGCCGCCATGCTATTCCACATCAGACTGGTAGGCGCGGCATTCATCGTGCTGATGTGGGCCGCCAGCAGCGCGACCATCATGTTAAGCCGTCTGGTTTTCCGTTACTTTTTGCATGATCTTCGCAAGCGCGGGCACAACTTGCGCCACGTGCTGGTGGTGGGAACCAATTCCCGCGCCGTCCAATTTGCTCAAAGAATTGAATCCAGGCCCGAGCTTGGGTATCGAGTGATCGGCTTTGCGGATGTGAAATGGCCAGGGCTCAAGGCCATCGAAGAAACCGGAAAGCGCCTGGTCTGCGATCTTGAGGGCATCACAGAGTTCGTCCGAAACACGGTCGTTGATGAAATCCTGATAGCGCTGCCCCTACGGTCTTTTTATGGCGACGCTGCCAAGATCGCAGTTCTGTGCGAAGAACAGGGAATCGTTGTGCGCTTTCTCCCCAGAATTTTCAACCTGCGCAAGGCGCGGTCCACCGCTGAAGAGCTGGCCGGTGATCCTTTGCTGACGCTGTCTACGGGGCCGCTCGATGGCTGGCCGGTGTTTCTGAAACGCGCGATAGACCTGGCAATTTCGTCTGCAATGGTGATCGTCCTCTCGCCCTTATTGGTGATAACCGCGATTCTGATCAAGCTGACGTCGAACGGGCCGGTTTTGTTCCGCCAAAAGCGGCTGGGACTCAACAAACGCCAATTCTGGATTTGCAAATTCCGGACCATGGTGCCCGACGCCGAAAAGCGAATGGCCGAATTGGAGGATATGAACGAGGTCAGCGGTCCTGTGTTCAAGATTAAGAATGATCCCCGTATAACGCCTGTTGGGAAATTTCTGCGGAGCGCCAGCATCGACGAATTGCCGCAGCTATTTAATGTCTTAAAAGGCGATATGAGCCTGGTTGGGCCCAGGCCCCTGCCGCTCCGTGACTGTGATGGTCTTGAACAGGATTGGCACCGCCGAAGGTTCAGCGTCCGGCCTGGCATCACCTGTTTATGGCAAGTCAATGGCCGAAGTTCCATACCATTCGAAAAGTGGATGGAACTGGATATGCAGTATATTGACGAGTGGTCGTTGTGGCTCGACTTCAAAATCCTCGCTGGAACGATTCCTGCCGTGCTCAGAGGCTCCGGCGCTGCCTGATTGCCGCCTAATGGCGCATCCCTTCCAGGATTCTGATGACAGATAACAGGCAAATGCATTTGCCGGACGCGGGTGAACACTATCCAGACTGCGCTCCAAACCTTGCAAAGACGCGTGGGGCCGGAACTACGCGCGTCAATTCAGCCGATATGCTTGACCGACCTCGAAATGCCGTGGACGCCTTCTTCGATGAACAGTCGTGGTACTGGAAGGAGGTCTATCAAGCTGACACCCTGAGTGCAGTCATCTATCGCGAGCGGCGGGCTGCAGTGCTGTCGATGATCGACAAACTCGGACTCCCGCTATGGTCGCGCATCCTGGAAGCCGGCTGTGGCGCGGGTTCAACCAGTGTTGCCCTGGCGAAAAAAGGATACAGGGTCAATGCTGTTGATACCGTCGAGGGCATGTTAGAGTTTACGCGCCGTGCGGCGGATGAGGCCGGCCAGAGTGCGAGCATCGAGGTGAGTTCGGCGGACATACGTCAACTAAGCTTTCCGTCCCAGTACTTTGAACTGGCCCTCGCAGTAGGCGTGTTCGCATGGGTGGAGCATCCACTAAAAGGGCTGATGGAATTGTTTCGCGTCACCAAGCCCGGCGGTTACGTCATCATCACAGCCACCAACCGCTGGTGTCTTGATCAGGTACTTGATCCTCTATGCTTTCCAGGACTGCGGCCGGTGCGGTGGCGACTTGCCGAAATCCTGGAGAAGCGCAAGGTCTGGAGACGTTCACGGCCGCGCCAGTACAGGTATTCATTAAAGCAAGTCAATTCACTGATCCGCCAAGCGGGGTTTCGCAAGCTGGCAGGAAAAACCCTGGGCTTCGGGCCCTTTACCATGTTTAAGCAGCGACTCTTGCCGAACCCGCGTGCCATCAAACTACATCAGAAATTACAATCCCTCGCAGATCACTCCTTTCCGGTAATTCGATCCTGCGGCGTCGTTTATGTTGTTCTGGCGCAGAAACCATAAGTGCTCTAGATAGCGGCACCAGACAGGAGTTAGAACTATGCAAGTGCAAAAGCTAAGAGAAATTGCTCCGCCCGAAAAAGCCCATACGGCCGATTATTTGAAGCTTATCGGGGTCCCCGCTCTCCCGCCGTTGACCAGCCCATTCGACCCGGGATACGACCCCGCAACGCTTGAAAGCCACCTGGAACAGAGTTCGCATCTGTTCTCAATTCTGAAGATTTCCATGGCCTGCTGGATGGTGGCAAACGAAAACGCCACCCGGAAAAAAGTAGCCGCCGCCAAGCGATATAAGGTGCCGACGGTCACCGGTGGGGGACCGTTCGAAGTGGCCGTCGCGCAAGACGCCCTTCCAGAGTACATGGACCTTTGCGCCGACATTGGGGTTACCCGGATCGAGTGTGGCGAAGGGTTCACCGAGATGACGTTGATGCCCGGTGAAGTTATCAGGATGGCCGCGCTGAGAGGCCTGGACGTTCAGTTTGAACTCGGGAAGAAGCACACCGGACCTTTTGCGGAAAGCAATATCGCCGAGCTTATCGAACAGGGCCGGCGCTGGCTCGACAGTGGAGCGCTGCAGCTAGTCGTGGAGGCAAGAGAGAGCGCCTGCGGCGTCGGGCTCTTCGATGAAACCGGCATATTCAACGCGCGATTCGCGGATCGCTTTGCTTCCGCGTTCAGCCTCAACCAGTTGATGTTTGAAGCGCCCAACAAGCCCAGCCAGTTCGCACTGCTCAACCACTTTGGCCGGGAGGTCCATCTTTGCAACGTGCGCCTGGAAGAACTCCTGCGGGTGGAAATCTACAGGCGAGGGCTCCACTCCGATGCCTTTGCGGAGGAAAAACTGCGGCCCGTTCGGAAGATATGATGCCGCACCACCTGGAGCCGTGAAACCCCTATGCAAAAACAAGTTATCATCGATTGCTTTCCGGAAAGCGTGCTGAAATACCCTGAAGACTACGCGGTAGTTGCGGTTGACGTGATCCGCGCGACGACATCAGCGATCACCATCGCCGCCAGAGGCGGTCACTGCTTCCCGGTACCGTCGCTGGAGGCTGCGCTTGAACTGAAAGGCAAGCTGAAAGCTCCTCTGCTGGCGGGAGAAATTGGCGGCACGATTGCTCCGGGCTTCGAATTAAACAACAGCCCCGCACAGCTTGACAAGTGCGACTTAACAGGACGACCGGTAATCCTGCTTTCCTCATCAGGAACGCGTCTGATCTCTCTGGCGGAAGGGCGTGATGCCGTCCATCTGGCCTGCTTTAGAAACTACGGCTATGTGGCTCGTCACGTCGGCGATCGTCACTCGCGAGTGGCGGTGATCGGCGCCGGGAGCCGCGGCGAGTTCAGATTGGAAGATCAGATGTGTTGCGCATGGATCGCAAGGGATCTTGCTGAGATGGGCTATGGACCTGCCGACGAGGCGACTTTAAGCCTGATCAAGAATTGGGCGACTGAACATCCCGAAGCCGCGCTGAAGAGCAAAAGCGCAGATTTTCTCAGGCGGAGCGGGCAAACCCAGGACCTTGGTTTCATTCTCTCGCACATCAATGACCTGCGTGGCAGCTATGAGATGCGAAACGGTGAAGTCGTTGCTTTACCTGCTTACGAAAATGGTCTCGTAGTTGCCGCCCCCACGTTCATAGATTCAAGCCCGCGAACATACAACCGATGGTGACAATTAAAGACACTTCCACGCCGGTCGTCGTGCTGAGGTCCGACAGCCATGGCGGCCTCAATATCATGCGGAGCCTGGGCAGGCTCGGGGTGCCTGTTCACAATGTCGATCCAAATCCGTGGGCACCCACATTCCGTTCCAGATATTGCCGGAGCCGCTTTCTATGGGACATCGAGCATCGTCCAGCAGCGGAGTCCCTGGAGTACATGGCGGAGGTTCGATGGAAGATTGGGACTCCTTGCATCCTGATTCCGACCACCGATCGGACAGCGAACTTTGTTGCAGACCACGCCGGAATGCTCGCGAAGAATTTCATTTTCCCGCAACAGCCGCCCGGCCTGGTGCATTCCCTCGCCAGCAAGCGTGAAATGTTCCACCTCGCCCGCCGCCACAATATTCCCACACCTGATGCAGTTTTCCCGGGTTCTCGTGAAGAGGTATTGACCTTTTTGGAACGGGCCCGCTTCCCCATCATGCTGAAGGGGATTGATGGCCAACGGTTGTGGGAGCGGACGGGAAAGAAGATGTTTATTGTGGAATCCAAAGAAAGCCTTCTGGAATTCTACGACGCTGCCGAAGACGTCCACCGGCCTAACCTCATGCTGCAGGAATATATTCCCGGCGGGGACGACACGGTCTGGATGTTCAACGGATATTTCAATGCGGATTCGGATTGCCTGGTGGGCTTTACCGGCAAAAAGCTCCGCCAGTGCCCCGTCCATACAGGATCAACCAGCCTGGGGATCTGCCTCCGCAATCAGGTTGTCGAGGAGACTACCAGACGCTTTATGAAGGCCATCGGGTATCGAGGCACACTGGACATCGGGTATCGCTACGATATGCGGGATGATCAGTATAAGGTCCTCGACATCAATCCCAGGATCGGAGCGACGTTCCGCCTGTTCGTTGGTGAAACCGGCATGGACGTTGCCCGCGCCCTCTACCTTAATCTGACAGGCCAGGAGGTGGTGGCGTCGCCAGCAAGGGAAGGACGGAAGTGGGTCGTTGAGGATCTCGACCTGGTGTCGTCGTATCGCTATTACCGCGAGGGGAGTTTGAATCTGGCGGGCTGGGTTCGATCCTTCCGGGGCGTTGAAGAAGCTGCTTTCATCTGTGCCGACGATCCGCTTCCCGTTGCTGCCATGCTGGTCTCTCGGGCCGCAGAGTTGATCACACGGATTTTTCGGGCTTGCGTTGCGAAGTTTCGGCGGTTCAGCCTCGGTCTGGGCAAGCGTAGGCAGCGGCTTTCCAGGGCGGGCTCGCCTTAGTCCTGGGGACGCGCCACTCCTTGCCTGCTCCGCCAAGCACGCCGCAACGAGCCTCATCTTCCTTTTTCACGGCCAACATGGCGGATACCTTAAACACGCCGTTGAATGAAACTCTGGTCCACGAGCCGCTGAACCTGCCCGCCACGCGCCGACGAGTGCTGTGGGCAGGCGCCCGGACATGGTCTCCAAAGGGAGTCCTCGCTCTGGTCGATCAGGGCCTGATATCCGGGGCGAATTTCATTGTTGGCATCCTGCTGGCGCGTAATCTGGCGCCGCACGAGTATGGAGCGTACGCGCTCGCGTTTCAGGTATTTCTGTTCCTGTCCGTAAGCTATTCGGCCATGATCCTTGAACCGCTCAGCGTATTCGGCTCTTCCGTCTATCGAGACACGAACCATGAATATCTTGGGGTTTTGCTTCGGGTGTACGGCGTAATCGCTGCGGTAACGGTGCTGGGCCTGGGCGTATGCGCATGGGTGCTGAGCTTGGTCTCACCCCGCAGTCACCTCACAGCGGCCCTGATCGGCGTGGCGATTGCCTCTCCCTGCATGCTCCTGTTCTCGCTGGCGCGCAGAGGATTTTACGTTAAGCTCTCTCCCCGCCAGGCAGCCGTGGGAGCCCTCGGGTACTTCGCTGTGGTGATTGGCGGGCTGTCGCTAGTTTTTTATCGAGGTTGGCTTTCGCCTTTGGCGGCCTTCCTCTTGATCGCTGCAGGCGCGGGCATTACAGGCCCGCTGATGCTGGGCAGACTGGGATTCGCTCTGAAACCCCGGCGGGGCGTAATGAAATTGTCTGAGGTGGTCCGCCGGCATTGGGGTTATGGACGATGGGCACTCGGGAGTGCTCTGGCCGTGTGGTTTTCCGCCGCCATCTATTTTCCGATTCTTGGAAGCTTCCATGGGCTGGCAGCAACCGGCACTCTCCAGGCGCTGTCGAATTTCTCTTCTCCTATCGCTCAGGCGTTCGTGGCGATGTCAATGCTGACGCTCCCGTATGCAGCGGGCGTTCATCATGGGAATAGTTCGACGGGCGCGCACCGCCTGGCGGCAAAACTTGCCATCGTATATGCAGGAGGAACAATACTCTATTGGTTGATGATGGTTACCTTCCGCTGGCAAATCGTGGGACATCTTTACGCAGGCAAGTATATGGGAATCGTCGGGCTGATCCCTTGGCTTGGCGTCTCGTCAGTGCTTCGCATCTCGGCGACTTCACAGGCGATCATTTTGCGAGCGATGCACGCGCCCGCGTTAGTGTTTAGAGCCTATGGCACCGCAAGCGTAGTCGATGTCGTTGCCGGCATCCCCCTCACGTGGGTGTTCGGGCTTTGGGGGGCGATCATCGGGATGGTTTCCTCGAGCGCGGTCGCTCTGATCGTCACGTTCACGATGCTTCATCGCCGCCAGCCTGCGCCCGACTTCCTGAAGCCTTAACCTGCCCTGACGACAAATGAGCAGGCCATACGACACTCCAGGCCAATACAAGAACCGAGGGAAACCAATTGAATACTGTTATCAAACCACGATCGTTTAGTCATGACGGCTCTTATCTGCGCCAGCAACCAGGCCGACCGCCGGGTGAAATGAATGCCAGGACGGAAATGACAGTGCGAGGACCAAACGATCTGCGGGAAAGGATTGCGTGCGCGCTTTGCGCGAGAACGCAATCGGTGATCATCGAGCGGTATGGGTATAACACATCCAAGTTGGCGGTATGTTGTTCCGGCAAATGGAAAGGAAAAAGGCTGTTTGCAAAAATACTGCTCGCCGATCCTTATCCGATCCCTCCGCGTTTTCGGGCGCCCTGGGAGTCAGCATCGTCACGCACCTCGGTGCCCGTAAGGGCCATTACCGAACAGATCGATGCTGAATGGAATATGACTCTCAAAATGCTTCGGCTTTCGGGCGGGCGTTCGGTGCCGCTGCCGCTGGGAAGATCGCTGGCAGCAAGAACCATCGTCTGGGAAGAAGCGGGCGGAACGTCTCTGGTGCGTGCCTTGAAATGGTCAGGATGGAGAAGCTCGATGGCAGAGGCTGGCGCCGAAGCCCTTTTGAAGGCCGGAAACTGGCTGCGCGGAGTACACGATGCTTCCCAGGAGGGGATGGAGGTGGTTGCAGCACGTGACCTCATCGAGACCGTCATCGAATCGTCACGACAGAACCAGGATGACGCCGGGCACTATGAAGGTGTGGCGTCCAGAATCCTGGAGCGCTGGCTGACGAATGGAGCAACCAACGACAGCTTCAAGGTACCGGTGGCGCTCACCCACGGCGATTTCTGCCTGTCGAATCTGCTGTGGAACACAGCCGAGCGACAGCTCGCCGTGATTGACTTTGAGCTGTCTGGCTTTCGACCAATTTATTATGACCTGTTTGCATTGGTCGCCGATCTGCGAGCGATGCTGTTGAACCCGCTTATCCCGAAGTCAGTGATTCACTCGTGGGAACAGTCCTTCTGGCAGGGTTATGGATCAACGCCCACGGACGTCCTGGAATTCGTGAAAGCTCTGGCGTTGGCCAGGGTTTTTTATTACCACTTTTCGCGCCTGCTGACACGGCGACAGCGAAAGGGCTGGATCGGCGGCATCAATGCGCAACTCTACAGAACTTTCCTGGAACCCAGAATCATCACCCACCGGCTGGATTTGCCGAGAGACTTTGCCCATTCCCGTCGCAGTTAGCACATAGACTTCCCGATCGTTATGCCACCACTTCCAGCAAAAGATCAAACCTTATTAGGAGGAACGATGCCTGAGTCAGAACGTCGGAGACTCGAACTTGCTTACGTCCCGGGCTTGTACAAAAACCCTACGCCCGGCGCCGCTGCGCCAGATATTGATGGCGGACGGTACGTACGCCTCGAGGCCGCTGAGGAAAGAGGGAACAAAGCCAGTGAGTATCTTAAGAAGGCGGTTCAATTTTTCTACTTGCATGGAGCCGGCTTTGTTTTGCGGAAAGCCCTCTGGCGGTATCAATTCACGCTTTTCCAAAGGAAGTGTGAGAGGTGGCACGCACGGAGGGGCGTAAAACCGATAACCGTCGACTTTATCGACCAGGAATTTGAGCTGCACCCGTCGTGCAAGGGGCTGAGCGAGGAGATTTTGCTGCTGGGAGTCCACGAGCCGGTTTGCACCAGAGTCTATTTGGACCATCTGCGAAACGGCGATCACGTCCTGGATGTGGGCTCGAATCTCGGTTACTACGCGATTCTGGCCGCGCAGGCTGTGGGCCCCGCCGGCCGGGTACTAGGCTTTGAACCAGCCCGAGATGTCTTTACCATCCTGCAGCGAAACGTGGTGCGCTCGGGATTAACAAACATCCGGGTTTATCCCTGGGCAATCAGCAACCAAAGCAAGGCTGTCCAATTTTACGGATCGGAAATACCGAGCTGGGGGAGTGTTATTCGTGAGCAAAATCTGCTGCAGGCGCGGCCAACAACCGTCCCCGCCAAGAAGCTGGATGACCTCCTCGATGAGTTTCCAGAATTTCACCCCACCGTGCTGCGCATGGACGTGGAAGGGGGCGAATTGATGGCGCTGGAGGGAGCGCAGAACTTGCTTAGGAAGCATAAGCCGCGCATCCTTGTTGAAATTCACCCCTTCGCATTTGAATGGAAACGCGCCCACGACATGATCGTGCATCTGCGTGACATGGGCTATTCCTCAGGTGTGCTGATCGAAAGAATCTGGGACGAGCCCTGGGCAAGCAGATGGTTGAGAGAACGGCGCCACTGGGCCGGATCCACCGAAAAGCTGCTTGAACGGATTGAATCGCGCACCGAGGCACTGAACACGGGCGTGTTCTCCATCCTGCTTGAGCCAATAGGCAACTCGTCGCCGCTCCGTAACTGAGTGCTATTCAGCTTTTTGGGAGACCTCGAGCAAGTCTTTAATTGAGCCTGATTCTCAAAGGCCGGTTCACTTTGCGAATGTTGAGGAAACATTGAAAGTCCTCCTTATTGGTCACGCCTGCAACCCAAACTGGGGCTCAGAGCCGGCATTCACATGGAACTGGGCCTGGCACCTGAGTCAGAAACATGAGGTGTGGGTTCTTACGCATCCATGGGGCCGGGAGCAGATTGAGTCATTTCTCGCGCTGCATCCCAATCCTAACCTGCACTTCGTGTGGGTCAGACTTCCCGGCCGGCTCGCGTGGGATCCGGCACGTCACAAGCGCGTCAGCGCGTGGCGGTACATCCTATGGCAAAAAGAGGCGCTGCGCCAAGCGCAAAGACTTCAGAGGCAGATTGGCTTTCACATTGTTCACCACGTGAGTTGGGGCACTGTAAGCGAGCCGCCACCTTTCTGGCGCGTTCCCGTCCCTTTCGTTTGGGGGCCTGTTGGTGGTGGACAAGTGACGCCGCCCAGCGTCAGAAGCTATCTCGGCGGTGCCGCAAAGGCCGAGTGGCTGCGCGACTATCGAATGCGGCTGATCACGTTTCGGCCTGCCCTTCGGAAGGCGGTGCGCAAGTCAGCGATGATCCTGGCTACCAATGACGAGACGGCACAATTATTGGCGAAGGCCGGTGCGAGTCGCGTGCGACTGTTCCTCGACACCGGCATATCGGAAGATTTTCTTCCGGACCAAGCTCCGAAGCGGGTGCCGGGACGGCTACTCAGCCTGCTTTGGGCGGGCAGATTGCAACCAAGAAAATGCCTCCCTCTGGCGCTGGAAGCTCTGGCGCAATGCAAAGATATCTCCGTGCGGCTGATGGTGGCGGGCAAAGGTGCCTTGAAAGAGGAATGGAAATCTCGATCGCATGAGCTCGGGCTGGGCAGCCGCGTTGAATTCCTCGGGCAAGTTGATTACAAGCAAATGCCTGCGCTCTACCGTTCGGCAGATGCATTCATCTTTACCAGCGTGCGTGATGCTTTCGGCTCTCAGGTGCTCGAAGCAATGGCCAGCGGATTGCCGATTATCGCTCTCGACCACCAGGGGGTGAGAGCCTTTGTTCCGGACACGGCCGGCATCAAAATCCCGGTCTCAGATCCGAGGGAGATAGTTTCCCGTTTTGCCTCCGCCATCCACTTTCTGGCCTGCTCTCCGAAGGCAAGGATGGAAATGGGACTCGCATCATGGGAATTCGCACGCAGCCAGACCTGGCGCCGGCGCGCGGAACTGATGAGCAGTTGGTACGAGCAAATCATTGGCGAACGACCCAAGCGGTTCGCAACAGACAATGCAGCCATGCGACACAGCTCCGACCTGGCAAACCTCGCCTCCACAGACTCTGAGGTGGGACGTCACATCGCATGAAACACCGTAGCGGGATACTGAAGGTTTCTGAAGAACACTATGTCAAGCGGACGCCGGTATTGGCATGGGTATGGGCAGCCGCGCTCCTCGGGTTGTTTGGGCTGCTCACCATGCTGGCGATTGGCGGAGTGGTGGCGCGTCACAGCCTGTTCGCCATTCTGGGTCTGCTCTGTGTTCCTTTTGTTCTGATTGGGCTCGTTGTTGGGTTGCGCTGGGCTGTGCACTTCTTGAAGGAATTGAAGCCCCAACTAAGGTGGTATCACGGCCTGTGGTTCCTGGCTTTTGCAAGCGCGCTCGTCTTCCGGATTCGCGGCGTTGGTGACATCAAGGAAAATCCAGTTGACGCCTGGGCGCTCTACCGCATGGGTGTCGAGCTGATTGTGGTGGCGGCCCTGCTCATCCGGCTAGCGCTCCGCCGCACCGCCTGGTTGGGATCGATGTTCCGAGGGTATGTTGGAGTGATCGCTGCATTCGGAATGGTTGAATTGGCATCAACCGTCTGGTCAGTGTACCCCAGTTGGACTTTCTACAAATCCTGCGAATATCTGCTTGATATTGCTGTGCTTGGCGCGATCCTCGCCACGGTGAAGTCCGTAAAGGCATATCAGAGCCTTTTCAATTGGACCTGGATGCTCTACGGGATACTTCTGCTCTCGACGTGGCTGGGGGTTCTCCTGTGGCCGCAGCAGGCTCTATACCCGAGCGGAAAGGACGTTGGGGTGGGAGTATTAGGCATACGACTGGAAGGCGTCATGCCGGCGGTGAGCTCCAATGACGTTGGAACCTTCGCCGGTATCCTTGCACTCATCGCCTTATGCCGCCTTCTGCCGATTGCGGGGAAAAAATCCGGTCGCGCCTGGTACATTCTGCTCTTTACCGCAAGCCTGACTACGATGATCGTGGCACAAACGAGATCGGCCATAGCGGGATGCCTCTTCGCCGTGTTCCTGCTGCTTCTCTTCTCCAAGCGCCTGGGGCTCAGCGCACTGCTCACTTTTGTGGTAGGACCGCTGCTGGTGGTCAGCAGCCTGGGCGGACTCATCTGGACCTTTCTGGAAAGGGGACAAAGCACGCAGCAACTTGAAACGCTCAGCAGCCGCGTTAGCTGGTGGTCGTTTGCATGGGAGACATTCATCGAGCGGCCCCTCACGGGGTACGGAGCCTACGCAGCTGGGCGGTTTGCCGTGATGGCCAAACTCGGCATGGCGGAAACCTCCACCATGCACAGTGACTATCTGGAAATGATCGTCGGAACGGGCATTTGGGGAATCATCCTGTTCCTCGTGGCGTTGTTGGGCACATGGTGGTTTCTCACAAAATATCTTCGGCACTCGACGGCTATGGGCGTGGAACAGCAACTGGCGTATGAGGGAATCGTGGTGCTTGCATTGCTGACGTTCCGATCGATTTTCATGACCATGCTGACCTGGCACCCTCCCCTGCACTATCTGGTCATTTTGGGGTATGCGGAGTTCTTACGTCGCAGCCGGATACGTGCGGTTAAGGCGTCAACCCATATCATCCGGGAACCTGCCCCTCCGCTGGAGGTAGTCGCCTCGAGCAGTTGACGTGGCACGGCCATCGAGTATGGCTCTGAAAACTCTACCGTCGCTCAAATCGAGAAGCACATGGAGAATCGCGTACGGCATTGCGGCGATCATGGCAGTTCTGGCAGCGCGCTCTGTTTACACGTTCCCTTCCCCGGGAGAAGTTTTGATCCGGCCCACTGACAATATCCAATCGCTCGTCAGCCAGCATCCACCCGGAACGTCGTTTGTCATCACTCCCGGGCTTTACCGCCTCCAGACCGTCGAGCCAAAGGCTGGCGATTTCTTTACCGGCGAACCCGGTGCAATCCTGAGCGGCGCACAGGTGCTAAGCACTTTCACACGTCAGGGGCAAAGCTGGGTGGCTGCAACCGAAGTTAAATCACTGCGCTCATATCGAGGTAAATGCGACGCCAGCCATCCGGCGTGCATGTACCCGGAAGACCTGTTTTTTGATTCGAAACCTCTCCACCGAGTGACCAGCCTTTCCCAGGTTGGGCCTGGCTCATGGTATCTGGACTACGGCACGGAGAAGGTCTACGTGGGCAGCGATCCCGCC
>DASUJZ010000087.1:0-36221 GCA_036278995.1 Terriglobia bacterium
TAACCTCATACTTCCAATCCGATGTGAGCTTTCGGACTCCGGCGACCATGCGCTTAGGAGTCATTAACGGCCCGGACGGAAATTCCCGATGTTCACTCTGTCCGGTAGCGAGGACCTTGATGTGAGTTCCTCCAATGTCAATCACCAACACATTCATATGACAGCCTCCTCGAGCGCGGCAAGCCTTGGCACCACCACCGGCATCAAGCGAGTTTGGGCGCGCTCCGCGCGGTTCGCTACATGAGCATTTTTCGGCGCATCTCTAATGTACCGCTTGTCAGGGGTTTTGCGGCTGTAGAATCAGCCCAGCGGGCGATTTCTTCAGAACGTTAGTCCGTCATGGGGGCGCCGCGAACCGGATAACATCATCCTGCTGCGCTTAGCTAGGGGCAAATCCCCTGTTCTCCTCGATAGTCGTCGGGGCGGGGCGGGTCCGCCGGGATTGCTGAAAAGCTGCACGTCCAAATCATGAAAGCCGTGGCCCAGTATTGTGCGGCAGGAGATCCTGAGCATTGCGGGTCAACAATATCGAGATTTCCCTTCTGGGATTGCGTTTTTTTCAGCATCCTTACTTTCAGCTACATACGTGGTTTAGTTGTCCGGTTTGTTTTCGGTTTGTTTTTTCCACAGCTACGTATTTTCAATAACTTCTGCGCTTTGTTTTCCGGTTTGCTCCGGTTTGTTTTTGAGCCCGATCCTTTGTTTTCAGCAACTTCTCGGCTTTGTTTTTCAAAATAACATCTTTTTTGTCCCGCCCCACAGCGCCACAAGGTGTGGATGGGCTAACAATGTGGCCCAGCGGCGGCGTACAGATCGGCTCGCAGGCTGCCAGACCTTTATGACGGCCCCTCTTTCGTCACTGAAGAGACTACTACGCTAGGCCAGCAAAGTCAAGCCCGTTCAGCAAACTCGCCATCGGGTGTTCTGCGTGGAACTGAAGAATCTGATTCCTCGTCGAGCGCGCATCGATGAATCAGGGTGGAAAGCTCATCCAGAAATCGTTGGCGGGTGAACCTCATAGCAGATGCACGAACCGGCCGCGGGTCAAAAGAAGCACGATCAAAACGGTCCAGCGCTTCCATAAGCGAATCCACGGACTCCTCGTTGAACAAGATCCCGCTCAGGTTATCTTCGACAATCTCCAGTGCCCCGCCCTTACCCAACGCCACTACAGGCGTGCCGCAGGCCTGGGCTTCTGCCATCACGATTCCAAAATCCTCTTCACCGGCAAAGACAAAGGCCTTGCACCGCTGCATGGCCTCGATAACCTTTCGCTGTGGCAGTGATCCCGCAAAATGAATATATTTGCCGGCACGGCGCTCAAGCTTTTGCCGTTCCGGCCCATCGCCAATAATCAGCAACGGCCGCTTGCATCGTGTGAAAGCGTCGATCACGAGATCAATCCTCTTATAGGCAACCAGTTGTGAAACAACCAGGAAGAAATCGTCGCGTTGTTCCTGCCGGGAGTCGATGACAAAATGCCGGGTATCGACGGGTGGATGGATAACGACACTCGCCCTGCCGTAAAACCTCTCAATGCGGGCCTTCACGTTTTCAGAGTTGGCGACGAAGAAATCGACCCCCTGGGCGGCTTCATAGTCCCACCGGCACAGGTGGTCCCGAACGGCTGAAAGAGCGAAACGCACAACGGGATGAGCGGCCTGTCGATAGACTTCATAGCCGCTCCACAGGCAGCGCATCGGCGAATGGCAGTAACAAATGTGGGTCGCTCCGTCATCAATTCGAATGCCTTTAATCACAGCCGCATCAGAGCTTACGACCAAGTCGTAACCCGTGAGGTCAAGCTGGCGCGTGGCGAAGGGGAAAAGTGGAAGGTAATAAGGGTACCAACGCGTCGATCGCGGCAGGCGCTGAAGGAGCGAGGTTTGGATTCTCAACCGGCTGAGCGATGAAGGAAGCATCTTTCGGTCACAAACCAGCGTAAAAATGTCAGCCGATGGAAACATCTCTGCCAGCGCTTCGAGGACGCGCTCGCCGCCTCGCATGGTGACCAGCCAGTGATGAACCAGAGCGACTCGCATGCGAGAATTCCGCACCCGCTCTAGGCAGCGGATTCCTCGCGAATCGCTTCGGGATTCCCGGATTGTTGTGTGGTGCAAAGCTTCCATATCAGCTCGCGAATTTTCGACTTAAAGTTTTCAGGCGAAAATCGGTCGTCAATGCTCGAGTTGGCCCCAGCGCGGAGGTGCGCTCGCAGCTTGGCATCCCGCAGGAAACGTTCCAAAGTATTGGCAAGTGCGACTGCATCCCCGGGCGGAACCAGCAGGCCGTTCGATCCGTGATGAATCACTTCCGGGACTCCCCCTGTCGATGAAGCAATCACCGGGACCCCGTGCTGCAAGGCCTCCAACATCGACAGCGGCATCGATTCACCCGAATCTGACAGCGAAGGTTGGATGAGCACATCGATTGCACGATAGAACGGACCAACCGCCGCCTGGTAACCAGCCCACTCGATGCTGCCTTGCAGCTCGAACTGCGCTACGCACTCTTTCAGGCGCTGCAGATAATTCAGGTCCTCGCGGTTATCAGGCGAGGGTGCGCCGATAAAAATCACGCGAATCTTCGCCTTGTCCTGCGCGCTGAGCTTTCCGAGCGCGTTCAGCAGCACCCTCTGTCCCTTGGGTTTGGTGATGCGCCCCACTGCCCCGACGGTAATGGCAGAAGAATTGCCCCCGGGTTGTTGAGAATCGGGCAGATCTCTCGTCGCCGAGGCGCAGGCGGCGAGGGGGTTGTAGAGAATGTGAGTTCTGCCGGAAAGGCTGCCATTAGCTCTGAGGATGCCCGCGGCGGCGGTCTGCGAACACGACACAATGGCTGAAACGTAGCGCGCGAGGTGGGCAACCAGAAGAATCTCCGGCTTGCGCACCAGGTTCAGATGCAAATGAAACAGCGCCGGACGTCCTGTGATGCGGGCAGCCAGCACTCCGGCAAGCATGCACCTTGGGCCGTTGATGTAGACCAGGCTCACGCGCTTGCGCTGAATCACGTTTGCAAGCTTGAATGCACACATCAGGCTTCGCGCGGCAAACGCCAGCATTTCAGCACGGGATTTCCGGCCCGTTTGATAGAAGCCGAGAGGGTACCAGAGGGTCCGGATATTGCGGTCCGCAAGTTTTCTGGAGAACTCACCCTCGCCCGGAAAGGCCACGATGGGGTCGTACTCCCCGGCGGTGGCATCCAGGACGGATTCCAGCACGCGTTGCGCACCGCTCAGCCAGCTCTGCTGTTCGAGAAACAATATCGTTTTCTTCATGTGAAGCTCTCGGCCGAAACACTCGTCCGAGAAATCGATCGATCCACAATTGCCATTCTGTGGAGCCCTTCTTGCCCCAGTTCGGCGTGTACGACAAGGCCGCAAGATTCAATAGGCATCACGGTGGAAGAAAGTTCGAGTCAGTGTCAGGAGTAGAATCTTGATGTCGAGCCCCATGGCCCAGTTCCGGCTGTAGTAAAGATCGTGCTCAACGCGTTGCGCGATTGAAGTGTCGCCCCGCCAGCCATTCACCTGGGCCCAGCCCGTGATGCCGCTTTTAACATAGTGGCGCGACATATACTCGGGGACTTCCTGCCGGAACCGTTCCAGGAAGAAGCGGCGTTCGGGCCGCGGACCGACAACGCTCATATCGCCTTTGAGTACATTCAGGAACTGAGGAAGTTCGTCCAGGTTGCTCCGGCGCAGCCAGCGGCCAATCGGCGTGACGTAGGGATCATTACGGGATGTCCAGTGATCGCCGGAATTGAGCGCAGAGTCTTGCCGCATGGTGCGGAATTTCAGCATTCCGAAGGGCTTGCCATTCAACCCAACGCGCTCCTGCGCGAAGAATACGGGGCCGGCGGAGGTGAGCTTGACGAGAATAGCGATGAGCAAAAACGCCGGCGAGAGAACGACGAGCACTGCGAGCGAGAGAACAATATCGAACAGGCGTTTTAACACCGCATAGCTGAAATTCTCGGTCGGGTAGTGGCGGACATTGACCAGGGGAATTCCGTCAAGATTGTGGACCTGGGTATCCGTCCGGATCAACGGGAACAGATCGGGAACGATCCTGACATTGATTCCCTGGTTCTCACACTCCAGGATCAGCCGCGTTGCAAGATTGTTGGCCTGCGAAGGCAGGGCAAGGATCACATCATCGACAGAAGTTCCACCCAGGTAGCGGCGGACCGCGTCAACAAGAGAGGCTTCCTCGTCCTGTCGAGATTCAAAGTAGAGAAAGTGGCATACGATACGGTAGCCATAATGAGCCTGCCGGTCGATCTTCGCCGCCAACCTGCGCCCCATCTGAGGAGAGGTGATGAGAACCAGCGTTTTGACGTTATGGCCGTGCCGGCGCAGGGCACGGGTGGTGAATCGCATGGCCAGTCTGGCGAGAGCAAGAGAGAAGAAGCTGATGACCGTGAACCGGCCTATAAATATGCGAGGCAACTCGAGCGCCGGCGACAGATGGCCGAGGCATCCAAGGAGAACCAGGCAAGCAATTGAGACTTTGGCGATGATGACGAGATCGGCGAAGGGCTGGCCGAGGCGGCGTGAATAATACATGCCGAAATAGAACGAGAAGGCGAGCCAGAGCACGAGGGTAAGCGCGAGAGTTTCAATATACCTGGGGTTTGCCGGAAGACCAAAAGGAGCGACAGCTTGGGGGTGCGAGAAGCCCAGCCAGACGACGACATAACAGGCGCCGACCACCGCCAGATCGAAGCACACAAGATACGCCTGGATGACGTAAGCTCGAAGGCGGAACATATTCAATCCCTGAATAGCGATGTTTTGTGGACGTGCGTAACCGCAGGCTCCAAAGATAACTCCGAGTCACGATTCCCCGAGTCAAGTGTCATGCTGTCCTCCGCTGTGGGCCCACTCAGGATGGGCACCCTGCGGTGGAATTGCCACCGAGGGTATTCCCAGGCGTAGCGGATCGCCGAAAGAGCATGGAATTTGAGTCGCCGGATGCTATGGAGATGCTGGGTCAGTCTTCTAGTCGATCCGCTCGGGCCGTGATTGAACAGGACGCTGGGAAGTTGATGGGGTCGGCGGAATGGAAACAGTCTTCGTCGCCGAACCTCCGCCCACTCGGACCGATCTTTCACAAACTCCCGATGGAGAAACAGGCCGTTCTTGTTCCCCCGAAAGTTCGCAAGCGCTCCGGGGAGCCCGTAGAGGTCGATCCACGCCCCGGCGATCGCAGAGAACCTCGGGTCCACCCGAGGATGGTATTCCGGCGGAGTGGAACTTCCAAAAAGACTTTGGGTAAGGTTGAACACCAATGTGGAAATTTCGGGTACCCAGCGGAGATTCGCTATTCGGTCCTGATAGCGCGTCCAGAAGGCCGGGTCCGCAGCGCGCTGATGCAGGAAATGAGAGATCTCATAGAAGACCGACAGCCGGCACCAGTTTCGGAGTATGTGCCGGAAGGCATGCAGGACTTGAAACATAAGGCCGTCTTCGTCGCATAAGGCTGGATACTCCAAACCCAGCCCGAAGCGATTGCGCAGGCGGTCCATGAGATCGTCGCCGAGCGGGATATCAATTCTCTCCTCCGTGTTTTCCCACAGCCTGATGTGCAACTCGACTGATCTTTGCAATCGAGCGGAATAGAGACCAACCGGCCCTGCTCGAGAATCGCCCTCGGGCACGGGCGGGATATAGGTAATGTGATAGCCCTCCCGGGAAACCTTCGGCCTGTATCCTGCTTGCTGTAGGGCTGCCTCCGCCCGCGCGAGCGCCCCCGGCCGGATAAGATAGTCATGGTCATATTGGGTACGCAGGGTCGCGTCAGGACAGTAGTCCGGCACCAGCGCCAGGCCCTTCAGAACGGCGTATTCCACCCCTGCATTCTCAAACAGATTGTGAAGGGCTAAAGACTCCTTCCTGATGCACTCGATGCGCAGGCAGTTCTGCTCGTGACTGCGGGCGAGCCGCGCCTGCACGGAGGACGGCAGAAGTTGCACTCCATCGGTATTTAGCAACTTGCGTCGGAAGTAGAGGGCCAGCCCGCTCACGTCAAGCCAGTCAAGGGCACGGCTCCAATCCGACTGATCGAAGGAGTGCCAAAAGCCGAATCCAAATGAGGCCCTGCCGGAGGGCGCCAGCTCGGCGACGAAGGCCTGGCGCAGCAATCGATTCACGATAGATCCTCCAGGGGGTGATGTGTGCTTAACATGCTGCGGAGGAAAACCGCAGCTTCCGAGGGGTCACTGCCATAGGCCAGGTTGTATGCAGGCAGGCGCGCGAGCGACTTGAAAACAGAATCGCGTTCAGGACCGGAGCTCATGTTGTCCAGGAATGGAACAAATGCGGCGAGCCGCCCGCAGGCTTCTTCCTGGCGAATGGGAACGAGCCGGGGCGAAGTGTCCGTCTGCCTGTGCAGGAAAATGCAGCCAACAGGGGTGACGCCACGGGCGACCGGGCCCGAACAGTTCTTCCCGACGCACAAGAAGGTACGGTCGCAATAAACGAGTGGACGCGCCTGGCCCGCGAGTTCGGGCAGGAACTGTAGCGTGTCTTCACGAAAAGCCGCTGGCCAAAATTCTCCCCAGGCTCGCAGCGTGTTTCCCTTCTTATCGAGGAACACAGCCTGGTCGGCGTGAAATTGCAGGCCAAGTCTTGTGCTGAGATAGCTGGCGGTGGTTTTGCCGCTGCCCGGAACGCCACAAAGGAGGAGCCCGCGGCCTTCCATGGCTACACACGCCGCGGAGAGGGTCACCAGACCAAGAGCGGGCGCAGTGAGATAAAACATCCGCGCAAGGTAGACACTTGAAAATCCTGTTTCATCATTCGCGAGATCCTCTGGAATGACGCCCACCGCCTGACGTGCATCGTGGTCCACTGCAATGAAACTGCGCTGCCCGAGGTTGATGTAACGCAGGCTATTGACTGAAAAAGCTGCCATCTGCGGCCAGGTGGCCTCGGAGCCACTGGCGGGTTCCATAACGATCCTCCAGAGGAATTGCGATGGTGTGTTGCTGGCGCCCTCGAAGCAGTTCAGGAACTTCTCGGCGTTATTCAGGACGACGGGGCTGTTGGTTTCAACACGGATGTGCCGGCCCATCAGACTTGCCTCGTAGTTGAGCGGCGTCTCGCGAAACCGGCGAAGCGGGTCCTCAGAGATGCCGGTGGAGCGCGATGACCTTCGGGATGACGCGCGAGCGGACTGTTTCTCAGTCTTCCAGCCGTTCACTACCAGGGAGTGCAGCGCGCCCGCCACCGTGCGGGCGTCGCCACAGTAGCGAAGCCGGTAACATTCGCGGCTGACCAGATCATCAATCACACGACGCTGTTTCTCCTGCGCCTCAGGGCTGGCGCGATGGAGCTGGCTCTCGAGACGCGAAGCAGCATCCTGAGCCGGAATGGAAGTGAGCGAAAAGGCCGGGCGCGGCTGGCGCTCCAGGAAGACCAGCCATCTCGGTTCGCAGCATCGAATGTGGTGGATGCTGGAAACAGTTGTGGCGTCAAACCGGAGTTCGTCCGTCCGCTTGTATAGGTCGTTGGTTTCAATCTCATTGAGAAACGGGAACTGCGTGACGCTTTCAACCCGCTGCTTCATCTCCCTTGAGAGGCCCCACGCCAGCAGGCGGCCTTGATGTGCGCCAATCAAAGTGCGATCGTCAGAAAGAAAATCGAACCCTGACTCAGCGAGGGCCAGGGAGAGAGTGGACTTCCCAGCTCCAGATTCGCCCGCCAGCAACAATCCACTTCCTTTCCAGGCGACGCAGGCGCAATGCAGAGGGGCCAGGCCAACAGACGGTCCGACGATCGTAAGAAGGGCCGGGAAAATTATCGTTTCCCAGAGATTTGAATCGGACGCTACATCGGGGGTGAATCGGCCCAATCCAAAGCGGTCGTTGAGGTTGATCAGCATCGAGTTGCGACCGTCTAAGGCCACAAAAACCAGATGGCCCAACCCGCGAAAATACGGCTTGGGCTTTGGCGGGACGCATTGCGGTGCGTCTTCAACCCAAAGACGCAGCCGGATTTCTTCTGCTCCGCCGTGGCCCGGCGAAGTCCCTTCTCCAAAGGTTTTCTGTGCCGCAGCGAGGATAGGCTCGAAATTGGTGGCGATCCGCAATTGCACACCTGCCGCCTGATACCGGCCGTTGAGGGGAGTTACGGCTGCTGTCCTTAAGAAATCTCCGGAGGAAATCGTCGTCATTCCACCAGTCCCCTCGGTTCGCTCAACTTTGTTTCGGATTAGTCCCGCCTCAACCCGAGGATACTCCGTCGGAATCTCACGAGAGCAACCCTACCACTCCGACAACCTGTGATGTGTCAGGCGACTGTGGTGAATTTGTAAAAATTTGGAAATCGAAGGATAAAACGCGGCGGGCGAGTACTTTGAGGCTATCGAAGAGCCGTCAGATGATGGACGCCTTTGGAGGGCGAGATAATGGAACCGAGAGCTTGATGGTGGTTCCGGATGGGCCGGTCGACTCGATCTTTACATTGCCGCCATGGTCGCCGGCAATCTTTTGAGCGACGGCAAGACCTAGCCCGGTTCCGCCATCCTTCCCGTGCGTTACAAATGGGTGAAACACCTCGTCGCGAAGAGATTCAGGGATGCCGGACCCGTTATCCGTGACGGCAATTTCCAGGTGATCATTCACGCGCATCGCGCACACGTCGATTCTGCCGGTGGCGACCGGCACCGCCTCACAGGCATTCAGCAACAGGTTGTGGAATGCACGATCGAGTTTCTTGAAGTCAAACCAGCCTTGAGTCGGCCCCTCGTGGGTAAGCTGGATATCGATTTTGCTGAATTCCGGGCGCAGGCGAACGGTATCGACGGTGCGCCTAAGGGATTCGAACAGATCGCCATATGCAAGTTGGAGTGATTCCTGAGCCTTCGAGAACTCCAGCAAAGAGGAGATCAATTCTGTCATTCTGTTGACCGCCGAACGAATCTCGAGGTAGAGCGTCTTCCGCTGCCGGTCATCCCCTTTGCTTTCCGAGAGGAGTTCGGCGTAAGCAAGGATCGCCGTCAAGGGATGGCGCAAGTCGTGTGAAATCGAGCTGGCCGTCCGGCCGATGGTGGCCAGGCGTTCTGCGTGGAGCAAATCGCGCTGACTTTTCTGCAGGGACTTTCTCATTCCATCGAAGGCATCCGTTACTTCCGCGAGCTCGTCGTTGCTGCGGACGTTCAGGGGATAGTTGAAGTCGCCCTTCCCCAGTGCGTGGACGCCTGCGACAAGGTTGGCAAGCGGCCGTGTGAAAGTGTGGGAGATTAAGAAAATCAGAACCGTCCCGGCCAGCACGGCGATGAACCCGACGGCAAGCAGCAAACGGTTCAGGTCCTGTAGAAACAGGGTCGCAGCGTCAAATGATTTCAAAACTGTGAGGCTGACCGGCTGCCGTCCCTTGGGGGCGAGTTCCAGCGTTGTGCCGAGAAAATCTTCCCTGCCCAGTTCTATCTCCTCGGACTCGAGAGATTCAGGTGTGGTGAATCGTATGGCGTGCGAGGCAAGTTCCGACTTCTGGGCCGTCGAAAGGGTGCTGACGACGATGTCCTTCCCGTAACGAAATGCGACCTGGCTGGACGCAATCTGGGCCACGACTTCCGCAAGGCGCGCATCCACCTCAAATCCCATTGCCACGACGCCAAGGAGATTGTTGTCCTGCGACGAACCGAAGAAGATTGGCTGCAGGAAAACCTCATATAGATGCCCGCCGCCGAACCACCAGTCACGGCTGAGTTCCCCAGTCAAAGTGCGGGCGAGAGCGCCCTGCGCGGCTTGCTGATTAAAGCCGGCCGTTGATGTGTGGAGCGCCATCACCTTGCCCGAGCGGTCGGCGAGCAGGAACAGGTCACACCCGGCCAGTCGCCAGAAGCCGGTCGAGCCGTCCTGGATGGTCGGCTGGTGATGGGTGGTCATCAGCGCCCGGAGGCTGGGGAGATCGGCGATCACTCCGGCCGACTGTGCCAGCGTTGCCTGGCGTTGCTGCTCAAAATGCTGGAAGGTTATGACCGAATTGGAAAGCGCCTGATGGATTTCCTGTCGCGCATGGTTTCTGAGGTAGGAGCGTACGATATACAATGCGGCGAAAGTCAGAGCGGTGGTCGTGAATATCAGCGAAACCAGAAACTTGGTTCGCAAACGGATCTTGACCATCGTTTCACTCTGCCCTCGTCATTCTGCTGCGGTCATCGAGAGCCCGCAAAAGGCGGTGATGGCGTTCCTTCAGGGTACAAACTTGTACCCGGCCCCATGAACAGTCTTGAAGTGCAGAGGATTCATGGGCTCTTTTTCGAGCTTCTGCCGAAGCTTCATAAGATGATTGTCCACCGTCCTGGTGGAGGGATAGCAATCATACCCCCACACCTGGTTCAGCAATTCATCCCGTGAGATGACACGCTCGGGATTCCGGACAAAATATTTGAGGATCTTGAATTCCTGCGGCGTCAGCGGAATCTTGTTGCCGGCCCGGGTCAATTCCATTTTGGCGAAGTCGACGGCTACATCGTCAAAGGCGTACTGATCGACTGGCTTGGGACCCCGCACGCGGCGTGAAATGGTATGCACGCGCGCCAGCAGTTCCTTCGGGCTGAAGGGCTTGGTAACGTAATCATCAGCCCCCATCTCGAGCAGCAGCACCTTGTCCACTTCATCGGCGGAAGCGCTGAGCACAATCACCGGAACGTTTGGCGCTTCTGACCGAATCGTTCGGCAGACTTCACGCCCGTGAACCTTTGGAAGCATCAGATCGAGCACGACCAGGGCGGGCCTGGCGCTCCGGAACGCCTTCACGCCGGCTTCGCCGTCTGACGCGAATTCGATCGAGTAACCTTCAGCCTCAAAGGCAAGTTTGAGGGCCTTGTAAAGCGAACGATCATCCTCAATAATCAGGATCTTTTCCATACAATTTGAACGAATTCTCCAGACAGGGACTTGCTCAGAACCCTTTACAGGTGCGCGGCTGACCCTGGAACCGAGCAGGGCCGCCCGCTCCTCTCTCAAGAGACTAACACAACCTTTACAAACTCACTACACCTGCCTGACTACTCGGTTTTTAGAACGTGGTACCTCTTGATGAGTACCCAATTCAGGAGAGTGCACCTATGGCAAAGCAGTATGTGAGTTCGATTAGAGTTGAACGGCATCGGGAACTTTTTCGGGTCCTGAAAAGAGGACTGTTCACTTGCATTTTGGCCGCCGGAGTTGCGTGCCTCGTCACCACGGCAGTGCAAGGTGCCGGCGCGCATTCATCCTCGAGAGCCGCGCAACCGACCGCGGCTGGCGATTCCGGAGGGGAGCCTAACTCGGCGCCCGCGGATGCCGCCGGAGTTCAGTTTATCGATGGATCGACCACCTCGGTTATTGTGCAGCGAAACGGCAAGAAATACGTGGTAGACCTGGCGGCGCATACGATTCGGGAAGTTGATGCGTCGGAACCGCCGGCGGAAACGCATCTGCAGGAAGCGGCATCGACCGAAGCCGGTGGAGGAAACATTCAACTGGGCGCGAAGGTATTCATACAAAACTGTTCTGTGTGCCACGGCAAGGACGGCAAAGGGATCGCCTCCACCGGGACACCCGACTTCACAAGCGCCGCAGTTCAGGCCACGCTTCCGAAAGAGACCGTTCTCAATACCATCCGGCACGGCAAGAAAGGAACGCTGATGCCGGCCTGGGACGGCAAGCTGTCGGAAGATGAAATTGCTGCTGCCGGCTCTTTCGTCAAGTCTCTTGCGTCAGCGGATGGGGCCACGCAACGCGCAGCCGCCTCGGAAGCCAGGGAAAACGCGAAGATCTATACTCCCGCTGACGACTATCTCTTCAGCCTGCCCACAGGGCGACGGCTAGAGCGCCATGGGATCTACGTTGATTTTACCCACCGTTTTGCGTTTGACCCGGCGTTCACCGGAAAGGCGCGCGGCGCTGTCTTGCTGGGACTTGACGGTGTCGCGGTTCCCTCGTTCGGTTTTCGCTATGGCATCACCGACAAATTGTCCGTAAGCGCGTATCGCTCCCCCAGCCTCGTCGGCCGACCCATCGAACTGATGGCTGAGTATCACATCATCGATGAGCACGATGGCTATCCGCTGAACGCGAGTTTCCGGATTTCGCTGGACGGGCAGGACAATTTCTCAAGGAATTTCACCACGAATTTCGAAGGGATCTTCTCGCGGACCTTGTTTAAGGGCGCGCAGATGTATTTTGTCCCCACCTTATCACTGCAGAACCGCCGGCTGGTCCTGAGCCCCACACTTGAAGGCGGACCACCTTCGCTTCCTGGCATCAACAGCTTTTCGCTGGGCGTGGGTGGAGCTTTCGACATTCGTCCAACAGTCGCGGTGATTGCCGAGGTCATACCGACGCTGGTTAATGGCCCCGAACTTGGGATTCACCGCCCGGCATACGCCTTTGGCATTCAGAAGCGGTTGTGGAGACACGCCTTCACGCTCGGCTTTTCGAACAGCCCGGGCACCGTGGTGTCACAGCGGGCCGGAACACGAGCAACGTTCCTGAACGATCCATCGGCCGACACGCCGAGCGGCCTTTTTATCGGGTTTGATCTGATGCGACAGATGTATTGAGATACGCATGGCAGAACTCCACTTTACTTGCACAGGCCCAGACGTGGAGCGGGCCACCGGGCCTGATGAGCACACGCGATTCCGGAAGCTGATGGCATCTACTTTCCCATCCGATTCTGAAATTGCGGTGTCAGGCAGTCGTGCGGCCTTTTGACAATTTTTTTGCAGGAAAGGGATTGCACGATGACATGCGGCTATTTTGCCACTGATATTCTTCGAGCATCTGGGCCGGAAAGCGGGACCTCCAAATGGATGGGAGAGAAGAGTGAAAGGTTCTAAGAAAATCGTGTTCTTCTTTCCG
This sequence comes from Terriglobia bacterium, assembly GCA_036278995.1. Classification (GTDB taxonomy): domain Bacteria; phylum Acidobacteriota; class Terriglobia; order UBA7540; family UBA7540; genus SCRD01. The sequence continues at coordinate 12,859 of DASUJZ010000087.1, forward strand.
GCTTTTGCCAGCAGCGAAGCAACCGCCCCGCTTGGCATTCTGGCGGTTTCGACTCCACTGCTCCGGGCAGGATACAAGGTCGTCTTAATCGATTCCACGATCACGCCGAACTTGAAGCAGCGCGTTCTCGACGAGCTCAAAGATGCCCTCTGCCTCGGAATATCACTGGTTACCGGCCCGATGATTCGCGAAACAGCGGAGATCGGACGAGCGGTGAAGGCCTGGGACAAAGATTTCCCCATTATTTTGGGGGGCTGGCACCCGTCCTTGCTGCCCAAGCAGACGCTCGAGGCAGAATTTGTGGACATCGTGGTTCGCGGCCAGGGTGAAGCCGCGATGCTCGAAGCAGTCAGGCGTCTGGAAAATGGCGACTCGCTCGAGGGCGTCGAGGGCGTGGGCTTCAAGCAGGACGGAAAGCTGATTTTGAATCCGCCGCGGCCCCTGCAGAAACTCCAGGAGATGCCTTCCAAAGCTTACGAGCTTGCAGACTTTGATGCCTACGAGCGAATCTGCGGCAGGCGCTGGGCCATGTACACGTCCAGCCTGGCCTGTCCCTTCAACTGCTCGTATTGCACCAACGGCGGCGTCTATGGGCGTCAATGGAATGCGTTGCCTGCGGAACAAGTGGTGGAAGAGACCTTTGATCTTTCGGTTCGCTACCGCCTGGAGATGCTGTGGATCGTCGATGACAACTTCCTTGTCGACCTGGAGCGCGCAGTCAAAATTGCGGAGGGACTGGTCCGGGTCGGGTCGAAATTCCGGTGGAGCGTCCAGGCCACAACCAACCTGACAGCCCGCCTGAGCAAGGACGAGTTGCGCCTGCTGGGGCGGGCCGGCCTCCATCAGATTTGCCAGGGTGTTGACTCCGCATCGCCCAAGATCCTGAAACTGATGAACAAGACGTTCCAGGATTTCGACTCGATTTACCAATCCGCTGAGCGATGCCTGGATGCTGGAATTCGACCCAGTTTTAACATTATTTTCGGGTATCCGGGAGAGGGCGCGCAGGAGCGGAGGCAGACCATTCAATTCATCATGGACGTCTGCCGGAGGTTCCCCGGCGCCGAATTCTGGACCAATATTTTTACGCCATACCCGGGCTCGCCCATCATGGACCACGTCAAGGAACTTGGCATTGAAGTGCCGGATTCTTTCGAAGGCTGGGCTGACTACTTTCCACGATACACCGTCCTGCCGTGGCTGAAAGGGAGATCGCATCAACGAGTCCAGGTGATGAGGGATTATCTCCGCATTGCCTTCGACCGCATTCCCATTGCGAAACTGGACCCGGGCACAGCCATTCGAGTGCTCCAACACAGCCTGGCCTATCCGGCGCGGTGGCGTTTGGACCACGACTATTACGGGCTGCCCATTGAGCTCTGGCTCAATCGAAAACTCAAGAGCTTTGTCTCCGTTGCCAAACCGAAAGTCGACGCGAAACAACTGGAACCCGCCGTGGGAGCGAATTGCCCATGAGCAACAAAGTTGTCCTTTTTTTTCCGCCCTACGCGGGCCTGCCGCTCGGGCCTCCTTTGAGCCTGCTCAGCCTGGCGTCACCATTGCGTGAGGAGGGATTTCAGGTCTCGATTGTGGACGGGTCAGTTGAGCCCCATTTTAAACTGATTGTTGCCCATGAAATCAAAGACGCCCTCTGCCTTGGCATTTCGCTGCTGACCGGCCAAATGATCCGCTCGGCTGCCGAGGTCGCGCGGCTGGTTCGCGAGCTTCGCCCGGAGCTTCCCATTATTTTCGGAGGATGGCACCCCAGCCTCCTGCCCGCACAAACCATGAACGAACCCTTCGTTGACCTGGTTGTAAGGGCGCAAGGGGAACGAACCATCGTTGAAGTGGCGCGACTCCTGAGTGAAGGAAAACCACTCGACAGCGTACAAGGAATTTCTCTCAAGCTGGCAGACGGCGTTCGTCATAATCCCGAGCGTCCGGTCGAGAACATCAACAACCTTCCTGCTCCCGCCTTCGACCTGGGAAACTTTGACGCGTACGAAAAGATCACGGGCGTTCGGAAGCTGCCCTACGCGTCAAGCGTGGGGTGCCCCTATGCGTGCAACTATTGCACTGACCAGGTTTTCTATAAGCGGCGGTTCAACGCCTACAGCGCCAGCCGCGTAGTCCAGGAAGTCACCGAACTTGTTTCGCGCTACCGCGTGAGCGAGGTTCCCTTCCTGGACTCGAACTTCCCGGTCAACATCAAGCGAGCGGTCGAAATCGCGCGCGGGTTTCTCGAATCCAAAGTCAGATTCCGCTGGACATTCCAGGCTTCAACCGACCTGTTGTGCCGCATGAGCGACGACGAGGTTCGGCTGCTGGGCGAGTCCGGCGTGACGCACATGGGGTTCGGGACGGAGTCCGCGTCGCGCGACGTACTTCTGTTGATGAACAAGAAACACCAGAGGATCGATGAGATGTACGAAACCGCCCGCAAGTCGGAACTGGCGGGCATTCGAGTAACCTTCAACCTGATACTCGGATACCCGGGAGAAACGGAAACCGACCGGGTGCAGACCTTCCGAACCATGAGCGACATCGCCCGGAAACATTCGAATGTGAGTTTCTCTCCAAACGTTTTTACCCCTTATCCCGGGATTCCGATCTGGCCGGAACTCCGGCAGAAAGGCGTGCATGAGCCGCAGTCACTTGAAGCCTGGGCCGACGTGGACCTTGGAAGCAATCACCTGCCGTGGCTGCAGGGGGAGGAACTCCGCCGCCTGAAACGAATGCTTGAGTATTTTCTGCTCAACAACCACATCCGCCGGACGGCGGCGAGAGTTCCCTGGATGCGGGGAGGAATCCGAAGAGCCCTGGGTGCGCCTTTGCGCTGGCGGCTGCAAAACAACCACTACAGTTTCCCGTGGGAGCTCTGGCTGGCCCGAACCACCGAACGCCTGGTGACACGCCGGTCGTTGCTGACGGGGCAATCGCTCGGGCACGGAATGCAGGAGGTCTGCTGATTTCGCCCGGATTGCGCTTTGGCTGGGGCGATCATTTGCGGCGAGGAGAATGCTTTGGCTGACGTTCTACTAACCCACTCCTATCACCTCTACTACGACCGCAAGCAGGTGCGCAAGATGCAGCCGTACCCGCCCCTGGGCACGCTCTATGCGGCCGCTCTGCTCAGGCAGAAGGGCTTCTCCGTCGCCTTGTTTGACAGCATGCTCAACGATCCTGCCGAGGAATTCCCCGAGGCGGTGCGAAAGCATCGTTCAAAGATTGTGGTGATCTACGAAGACAATTTCAATTTCCTCTCCAAAATGTGTTTGAGCCGCATGAGGAAAGTTGCCTTCGAGATGATTGATGCCGCCCGCCGGGCAGGTGCAACGGTTGTCGTGCACGGATCGGATTCCTCAGACCATTGCGCTGAGTACCTGGCGGGAGGCGCGGATTATGTCCTGGTGGGCGAGGCCGAATGGACGTTGCTCGAAGTCGTCGAGCGCCTGGCCGGAGATGTGAAGCGGGACCCGACAAGTATACCTGGCGTCGTTTACTCGTCGAATGGCGGAGAGCGCGTGATTCGGTCTTCGCGCAGGCCGCTGATGCGGGACTTGGATCAGCTTCCTTTTCCGGCGCGCGACCTTATCGACATGGATCTCTATCGGCGGGCCTGGCGCGAATCGCATGGTTTCTTTTCGCTCAATCTTGTATCGAGCCGCGGCTGTCCGTACCGCTGCAACTGGTGCGCGAAGCCGATCTACGGAGATTCGTTCCATGCCCGCACTCCGGAGGCCGTGGCGGAAGAAATGTGGCAACTCCGCGAGAGGTTTGGAGCTGATCATCTCTGGTTCGCAGACGACTTGTTCGGGATTAACAACCGCTGGATTCAGAATTTTGCCGATCACGTCAAAAGCCGGAATTCTGCGATGCCTTTCAAAGTGCAGGCAAGAGCGGACCTGATGCGCAATGAGCAGACTGTTGCGGCGCTGGCAAAGTGTGGCTGCGCGGAAGTGTGGATGGGAGTGGAGTCCGGGTCACAGAAGGTTTTGGATGCAATGGACAAGGGGATTCGCATCGATCAGGTCCTGCGTGCACGCCAGAATTTGAAACGTCACGGCATCCGCGCCTGCTTCTTCCTTCAGTTCGGCTACCCCGGCGAGACCTGGAGCGACATTCAGAAAACCATACAGATGGTCCGAGAGACCCGCCCGGATGACATTGGCGTGTCGGTTTCTTACCCTCTGCCCGGCACCAGGTTTTACCAGCGCGTTCGCGAAGAGTTGGGGGCCAAGAGCAACTGGGTAGACAGCGACGATCTGGCCATGATGTTCAAGGGCGCTTACACGAGTGAATTCTATCGGGCGCTCCGCGATGCGCTCCACGCCGAGGTGGAGTCGTGGAGTTCGCCGGAGGGATGGAAGTTCAGCTTGCGGGACCGCTCGGCCCCTGCGGCTCGCATGGGCGCCGATCAGGTTGCGGAGCTCTGGAACAGAGTCGAGCAACAGGAGCCTGCCTGCAGAAATTCCGATGCAACCCTGCTGCCTGTTCTGGCCTGCTCGGCCCAGGGGTGCGATTAAGCCGCAGCGCGCGAGATTGCGGGCCGGTGTTCATCAGGCACGGGGATCCGAGCTGTTTTGATGGATGGGCGTAATGGATCTGCTTTTAACCCACGGCTATTTCCTGGAGGAGGACGCCAAAGAGCAGGCGATCATGAAGCCCTACGTTCCTTTGGGCATTCTCTACCTTGCTTCGCACCTGCGCTCGCGGAATTTCGATGTTCAAGTCTTTGACACAACTTTCGCCTCCCGCAACGATTTGCTGGCAATTCTACAAAGCGGCGAACCGTCTGTCCTGGGCGTATACGCAAATCTGATGACGCGGCCCAGCGTCGTCCGGATTCTCCAGGCGGCAAAGGAAGCCGGTTGGAAAACCATTGTCGGAGGGCCGGAGCCTGCTTCCTACATCGATGAGTACCTGGCGGCCGGCGCCGACGTGGTGGTCATCGGCGAAGGTGAGATCACGCTTGAGGAGCTGGTGCCGATTCTGCGAAGCGGTTCGTTCCATCTTCTTGACGGCGTGACCGGCATTGCCTTTCGAGGAGATGATGGCAGGGTCCACCGCACACCGCCGCGGGCGCAGATTCGAAATATCGATGTTCAACCGTGGCCAAGCCGCGAGTCGGTGGAAATCGAGCGTTATCTCAAAACCTGGCGCGAAAACCATGGCACAGGCTCGGTATCGCTGATCACAGCTCGCGGTTGTCCTTATGAGTGCCAGTGGTGTAGTCATGCCGTGTATGGCCGCACGCACCGACGGCGAAAACCCGCCTCCGTGGTTGATGAACTCGAATGGATTCTCGGCCGTTACAGTCCGGACATGATCTGGATGGCCGATGACGTTTTCACCATCCATCACGGCTGGCTGTTTCAATACGCGGTGGAGATGAAGCGCCGCGGTCTGAGGATTCCCTTCGAGTGCATCTCGCGCGCCGACCGGCTGAATCCGCAAATTGTGGAGCTTCTGTCGGACCTTGGCTGCTTCCGCATCTGGATCGGCTCAGAGAGCGGTTCGCAGAGAATCCTGGACGCCATGCGCCGGGGAGTTTCAGTCGAGCAGGTGCAGTCCGCCGTGCAGCTCTGCAAAGCCAATGGCATCGCGACAGGCATGTTCCTGATGTGGGGCTACGAAGGCGAGGAGTTGATCGATATTGAAGCCACTATCGATCATGTCAAGCGGAGCGATCCCGATGTTTTTCTCACAACCGTCGCCTACCCCATCCGCGGCACGCCATACTTTGAAAAAGTGGCAGACCGTGTAACTGCGCTCAGGGCATGGGCGGAAGGGTCTGACCGGGATTTCAGAATTCGCGGGCGGCATTCCCATCGGTTTTATCAGAGCGTGAACCAGCTCTTGCGTGCTGAGGTTGAGGTCCAGAGGATGTCCGGCGCCGATGCATTCGGAGCGCCTTCCGAACTGCTCGCTCTTCGGCAACAAATTGAGGAAGCGCGTCGGGAAATGAAGACTTCATTCGCGGAAGTCGAGGCGTAGAGAACCATGTCTTTGCCTTCAGAAACCGCAATGACCGTGTCAACAGCTTTCGACGAAATCGCCGAGACGTATGATGCCGCTTTCACAAATTCAGCCACCGGTTCGGCGCAGCGCAAAACGGTTTGGAAGGAAATTGACCGTACCTTCACAGCCGGGCAGCGGGTGCTTGAAATCAATTGCGGGACCGGGGTAGACGCATTGCACCTGGCAGCGCGAGGCGTCCAGGTGACGGCGTGCGACTCGGCGCCGCGAATGATTGCCGTTGCGCGGGGACGGGCGGAGGTCGCTGCTCATTCAGTCATGGTTGATTTCAGAGTGCTGGCCAACGAGCGGATTGAAACATTGCAGCGCGAAGGGCCGTTTGATGGAATCTTTTCCAATTTCTCAGGGCTCAACTGCATTCCCGATCTTTCACTATTGGGGGGCGACCTGGCCCAACTTTTAAAAGGGCGCGGCAAGATGGTCGTGTGCCTGTTCGGGCGATTCTGCGCCTGGGAAATGTTCTGGTATCTCTCGCAAGGTAACGTCCGCAAGGCGGTGCGGCGGTTTATGCCAGGGGAGCGGCCCGCTACTCTCTCCGGCAGCTCCGAATTCAACATCTGGTACCACTCCGTGCGGGCACTGAAAAAGGCCTTTACCCCGCACTTCCGGCTGCTGGCGTGGAAAGGTGTAGGACTGGCTGTCCCGCCTTCGTATCTGGATTTCCTTGTGGCCGGCCACCCGCATTTGTTTCGCCTCGCATCCGAAGTCGATCCCTGGCTCGGCGAATGTCCGGGATTTCGCGCGATGGCTGACCACATGCTTCTGGTTTTTGAGAGGATCGCACGATGAACACAAAAGCTCTGACGCGCGTCGAATCGCTGGATGAACCTGCCAATGTTGAGACTGCGATTGGACCTTCCATTCGCCTTCGCTGTCCCGTCTGCGGCCATTCGGTTCGCTCGCTGGTGCTCGCTCGAGGGGCACTGCAGGAACCGTCGTGTTCATTCTGCGGATTCACCTTCGTCCAGGAAGGCAGGACATGGAAGGCGCTTACGCCGGCGCGCGAAGAACGTTTTCAACAGTTCATGATTGAATATGAAACCATCAGGCTCCGCGAAGGACGGGGGTCGGCAGGCGCACACTTCTATTTGGAGCTGCCCTACAGGGACGTCACCGGTCGCAACGCGTGGCAATGGAAGATTCGCTGCCGCAGCTTCCGGTTCTTTTATCAGCGCATTCTGCCGTGGCTTGAGTACCGGTACAAGGCTGGCCTGGACGTATTGGATATTGGCGCCGGCAACTGCTGGCTGAGCTATCGGCTTGCCCTGCGGGGACACCGCCCTGCGGCCGTAGATTTGCTCACTAATACGCTGGATGGACTTGGCGCAGCGCACAATTACCTCGATCGCCTGCCTAAACCTTTTAACTTGTTCCAGGCAGAGATGGATCGCTTGCCTTTTGACGATGCGCAATTCGATCTCGCCGTCTTTAATGCCTCGTTCCATTATTCGGAGAACTACGCCCGGACGTTGCAGGAAACTTTGCGATGCCTGCGCCGTCCCGGCCACGTGCTGATCATCGATTCTCCTTGCTACCGCACCGAAGAGAGCGGGCAAAAAATGCTCGAAGAGAAGCACCTGAAATTCCAAAGCGAGTATGGCTTTCCTTCCGATAGCGCCCGCAGCCGCGAATATCTGACTCCGGAAATGCTCGACGAACTCGGCCGCGTGCAGGGCATCGAGTGGAAGCAGTTTGAGCCGTGGTACGGCGCGGCGTGGGCCCTGCGCCCCTTAAAAGCTCGCTTGCTGCGGCGGCGCGAACCTGCAAAGTTCTACCTTCTGTGGGCCAGGTTAGGTGACTCATGATCGTCTTATATAATCCACGCGCGACAAAGCCAAGGAACCGGCGCTTTCCGCTCTCGATCCTGGCGCTCGCGGCCGTGCTCGAAGGCCGCGAAGAGTATGCCATCGTGGACGGGAATCTCGACCCATTCCCTGTGCAGACGTTGATGAATCTCCTGGCCCGGAACCGCGTCGATCTCCTGGCGGTCACGGTGATGCCGGGCCCACAGCTCGCTCCTGCAATAAGAGCCTGCCGCGAAGCCCGACTGGCATTTCCGCGCGTACCGATCGTCTGGGGCGGCTATTTCCCTTCCATCTACACCGATGCCGCTTTGAATGCGGGTTACGTCGATTTTGCAGTTCGCGGCCAGGGCGAGGAAACTCTGCTTGAATTGCTGGACGCGCTGCGGGGACAGCGGGCGCTGGAAGGTATTCGCGGCCTTTCATACAAGGACGCCTCCGGTAAGCATCACCACAACCCCGAGCGGCGGATGAAAGGCCCGGACGCCTTTCCGTGGTATCCGTACCACCGCCTTCCAGTCGGGGACTACATTCGGCCTTCGTTTTTCGGCCGCCGAACGGCTGCGCACCACGCGAGCATCGGGTGCCCGTTCAACTGCAGCTTTTGCGGGATTGTTCCGGCCTATGGAACCATCGAGAAGATGGAATCTCCGGAGCGAACGGAAGCCACTCTGCGCCATCTCGCGCGCAATTACGACGTGGACTCGGTGCAGTTTTATGACATGAACTTTTTCCTCCGCGAAGATCATGCCCGGGAACTTGCCGACCGCATGGCTCCCCTCAATCTGGGCTGGTGGTGTGAGGCCCGAATCGACATCATGCTCCGCTACTCGGATGCGACGTTCGAAGCAATTCGCAGGTCGGGTTGTCGAATGATTTTCTTCGGGGCTGAGTCGGGGTCCGACTGGGTCCTGAAAGAGATGAACAAAAAGCTGAAGTCGGAGCAGACGATAGAACTTGCGAAACGCATCCGCCAGTTCGGCATTATTCCGGAATTCTCTTTCGTCATCGGCAATCCGAGTGACCCGGAACGCGACACTCGCGAATGCCTTCGCTTCATCCGCAGGATCAAGCAATTGAATCCGGTCTCGGAAATTATCATTTATCACTACACGCCGGTCCCGCAGCGCGAACGAATGTACGGTGACGTCGAGGGCCAGATAGACTTCCCGTCAACGCCGGACGAGTGGGCCACCGAGCGTTGGTATAACTTCACCATCCGGAAGGATCCTGCCACGCCCTGGATGAAGCCCACCACCAAACGCAGAATTGATAACTTCCGTCTGGTCGTAAGCTCGCGCTGGCCTACGGTGCAGGACATCCGGCTTCCCAACTGGGGCCGTCGCATGTTGCGCTTCCTGAGCGCGTGGCGCTACCGCCTGAGCTTCTATTCTTTCCCGTACGAATTACGAGCGACGCAGCGGCTGATCAACCTGCGAAAGCCGGAGGCAGAAAGTCTTTAGGGAACGCCATGCCGGGAGGAAAGGAAACGGTGCAGGCCGGCATGAGTCTCAACCACACGACCCGCTGTCTGCCGCCCGCCGACGCTTACGCGCTGTGGTCACAAACGTACGACATTGATCCCAACCCCCTGCTCACGCTGGAAGAACGGGAGATGCTCCCCTTGCTTCCCGGGCTTGCAGGAGCCTTTGTGCTGGATGTGGGGTGCGGAACAGGCCGGTGGCTCAATTTATTGCTGGCCCGGGGAGCGCGACATGGAGTCGGGTTTGACTTGTCGCTCGAGATGCTCGGTCAGGCTCGGCGAAAACTCCCGCTGCCAACCGGACTCGTCCGCGCCGATTGTGCGGCCATTCCAATTGCAGCCGGCGTTACCGATCTGGCCGTCTGCTCCTTCGCGGCAGGTTATGTCAAGGACCTGAACCGGGTTGGTTCTGAGCTTTCGCGCGTCCTCCGAAAGGGTGGGCGTTTGCTCGTGTCGGACGTTCATCCTGCAGGTGTGGAGAGAGGCTGGCGGCGCACCTTCCGCCACGACGGAGAGGTGATTGAAATCGCCAACTTCAAGTTTTCGCTCGATCACCTCTGCAGCACGTTTGAGGAACATGGGCTCACTCTTGAACGAATCATCAGCCCTGGCTTCGGTGAAGCGGACAGGCCTATTTTCCGACGCTGCGGAAAAGAGCATCTATTTGAGCAAGCACAGCCGGGACCGGCAATTTTTATCAGTTCCTTCAGGCTTGATGCTACTGACGCTCCGGACAACCGATAATGTGCACCATCAATAGTTCGGTTTCTTCCGGGCGGGCAATGGACCCGCAGGGTTCGTCTTCTCTGCTGCTTTCGGGAGGGTGGGTAGCGCTCAATGCTTCGGCAACGGTCCGGGCCGATTTGGAAATCTCCAACGGACGCATTGTGCGACTGATCGACCGGGGCCGAAAAGAACACGGCCCGGAGAGAGTAAATGCAAATGAAGGCCGCGCGGAAATTTCCGTTGAGGGTTGCCTGATTTTGCCGGGGCTGATCAATTCTCACGATCATCTGGAATTCAACCTGTTCCCGAGATTAGGCCGTGGCCCTTATCCCAATTTCGAAAAGTGGGCGGACGACATCTTCCACCCGGAAGCTTCACCCATTTGCGAGCAGCTTGCGATTCCCAAACCGGTGAGGCTGTGGTGGGGAGGACTTAAGAACCTGCTCTCCGGGGTAACCACCGTCTGCCATCACAATGAATATGAAAAGAGCGTCTTCGGCGCTGAGTTTCCAGTCCACGTCGTCAAGCGGTACGGCTGGGCTCACTCGCTAAGGTATGGAAATAATGTCAGAGAGGCTTTCCTGTCAACACCGCGAGGCGCGCCATTCATCATCCATCTCGCTGAGGGTTCGGATGCGCAGAGCGGAGACGAAATTTTCGACCTCGACCGCCTCGGCGCGCTCGACGCGCGCACCGTTATCGTCCACGGCGTCGGACTGACGGAACGCGGGCATGAACTTCGACGCCAGCGCGGCGCGGCGCTTGTTTGGTGCCCAACGTCCAATCGCTTCACCCTTGGCGCCACGCTTGATGCGGCCGGATTGGGCGCGCAGGACCGCATTGCGTTAGGAAGCGACTCGGCCCTGACCGCCGAGGGGGATTTGCTCGACGAAATCAGGGCGGCCCACAGCGAAGGCATGGACCCGGGGCAGATTTATTCCATGGTGACCGGATCTGCAACCGATGTATTGCGACTTCGCAATGGCGAAGGCAAATTGCAGCCGGGGTCAAATGCCGATCTGCTGGTCGTGAAGCGGAGGGACTTGAGCCCCGCAGAGGTGTTGATCAGCACACGCCTCGATTCGATCGAGATGGTCATGGTTTCCGGCCAACCTCACCTTGTCTCGGCCAGGATGGCTGTCGGTTGCCCGCCTCATCTCTTGAATGGATTTGAAGACATCGACGTCGAGGGAACCTCTTGCTCCGTGCGCGCTCCGGTTCGGCAGCTTTTAACGGATCCTCTGGCGTGTCTGGGCGCGGAGGTTCGACTGGCTGGGAAGCGGGTAAGCCCATGATCGAGAACCGCAAGGCCTTCAACTCTGGCGCGGCACCAGTAAACGACACACGCGATCATCGCATACGCCACCTGCCTGTCCTGGTCCTGTTCCCCCACAATCGCTGTAACTGCCGCTGCGTGATGTGCGACATCTGGAAGATCCGGCAGGTGCGGGAAATCACCGCTGAGGATCTCAAGCCGCATTTGGATAGTTTTCGGGAGCTTAAGGTGAGATGGATCGTCTTTTCCGGCGGCGAACCGTTGATGCATTCGGATCTGACGTCACTTGCCCGCATGTGCCAGGACGAAGGGATCCGCCTGACGCTTCTCACCGCGGGCTTGCTGCTGGAGAGGCAGGCGGAAAACGTGACCCGGTGGATGGATGACGTGATCATCTCACTCGACGGCCCGCCAGGCGTCCACGATGCGATTCGCTGTGTGCCCGGAGCGTTCGCACGGCTCTCATCAGGGGTCCGCGAGGTCAGGCGCCTGCGCCCCCAAATACCGGTCCATGGCCGCTGCACGATCCAAAAAAGTAATTTCCGATATCTCCGCGACACCGTGCGCGCCGCTCAAACACTGCGGCTGAATTCCATCTCATTTCTAGCGGCCGATACCACTTCTGAAGCTTTTAATCGCCCGCTCGGCTGGCCGCCCGATCGCAAGGAAAGCGTCGCCCTCGACGCCTCGGAAGTTGGGGGCCTGGACCTCGAGATCAGGGCACTGATAACGGAATGCGAAAAAGAAATCGAGTCAGGCTTCATTTCCGAAACCCCCGAAAAACTGCACCGCATAACCCTGCATTATCGAGCGATTCTCGGGCACACACAGCACGTATCCCCTCACTGCAATGCGCCCTGGGTATCGGCCGTGGTGGAGGCAGACGGCTCGGTTCGTCCATGTTTTTTCCACCGTCCCATCGGCAACATCCGGGAAGCTGATCTGCGTGACGTCCTGAACGGCGAGCCCGCCGTGAACTTCCGCCGTGAACTCGATGTGGCCGAAAATCCCATCTGTCAAAAATGCGTCTGTTCGCTTTACCTGGCTCGGGAGGAACCAACGCCCTGACGAAAAACCTGATTACTCCGCAGGATTGAGGGGTAAAATTTACGCCAACGGGAGAGACGGGCTAAATCAAACATCCTCTCGATCAAGATCCCGCCGCGCTCCGGAGAGGGCGGCAGGGAACAGCAGGGGGCTCTATGGTATCGCGTAAAGCAGGGCCAAGCGGAATTGCCGGGGGCGCAGTCCTGGTGTTATTTCTGGCAGGCGTTCCCGCGGCTGCGCAGGTAGCCGCTGCCGGCGGTGGAACGGCGGCGCCTGCCCAATCCCTGGAGCAGTCGGTGCAGATGCTGGCTCAACAGGTCCAACAACTCAATGCCACCATCTCGCAGTTGCAGACCGAAGTCTCCCGCTCCCGCCAGGAGACGCAAGAGTTGCGTCGCGAGCTTCAGGGCGCACTCGGTCGGCTGGTCCAGGCCGAAAGCCCCGCCCCGCAAAAGCAGACGCCGCTCGTTGCGAAGCAAGTAGCACAGGAACCCTCCGCGACGTCCGCGGCGACTCAAACATCCGGGCAGCCGGAATTCAACGAGCGAGTATCGAAGCTCGAGGATAATCAGGAGCTCCTCAAGGCGAAAGTCGATGACCAGTATCAGACCAAAGTGGAGAGCGTATCAAAGTATCGTTTGAAGCTTTCCGGCATTGCTCTGTTGAACGCCTTCGAAAATAGCGGGAGCGTCGATAATCAGGACGTTCCCAATCTCGCCCGCGGGCGTGGGACGTTTGATACCACGGGCAGCTTTGGCGCGACAGCTCGACAGTCGGAACTGGGCCTTGAAGTGTACGGGCCGACATTTGCCGGCGCCAGGACCAGCGCTGACCTGCGCATGGACCTTTTCGGGGGTTTCCCGAACACCTCAAACGGCGAGACGGAAGGTCTGATGCGCCTGAGAACCGCTACATTGCGCATGGACTGGGATCGCACCTCCATTGTGGTGGGCCAGGATGCTCCCTTCTTCTCTCCTCTGTCTCCGACGTCGATTGCTTCCCTTGGCTACCCCGCATTTTCTTACGCCGGCAATCTTTGGACCTGGACCCCGCAGGCGCGCGTGGAGCATCGCTTTGGCCTTTCCAACTCGACTGGCATCACAATCCAGGGAGGTTTTCTTGACCCGCTCTCAGGCGAGCCCCCGGGCTCGGAAACTTATCTCACCCCCCAGGCGGGCGAAAGATCACGCCAGCCGGCTTACGCGTCGCATATCGCGTGGAGTCACGGCCCCGATGATCATGCTCTAGCACTCGGAATCGGCGGCTACTACGGTCGCCAGAATTACGGGCTTGGACGGACCACGGATGCCTGGGCAGCTACCGCGGACTGGAGCGTCCCTATGGGCAACCGGCTGGGTCTGACCGGCGAGTTTTATCGGGGAAGGGCGCTCGGCGGGCTAGGTGGAGCAGCAGGGCGCAGCGTTCTGTTCAGCGGGCCTCTCGCGGATCCGGCCGCCTCGCTGGTGGGCCTGAACACCCTCGGCGGCTGGACACAGTTGAAGTTCAAGGCATCAGAGGCGGTGGAATTCAACGCAGCTTATGGAGAAGATGATCCTTTCAACAGCGACCTGCGGCGCTTCAACCCGTTATACAGTTACGCCTATTCGCGAATTTCGAGGAACCAGAGTGAGATGTTCAATGTCATTTACCGTCCTCGCACGGACTTGATTTTCTCCCTCGAATACCGTCACATTTATACATCGGAGGTCGATGGCGACAGGTACACTGCGGGCCACCTAAACCTGGGAGTCGGAGTCCTGTTTTAAAGCATCGGGAGCAGTATTATGTCAGTCTCAAAACAAAGTTGCCTTTGGTTGGCAGCGGCCATGCTTTGTGGAATTGGAGGAGCACTTGCGCAGAGTGCCGCGGTCAAGTCGCACGTGGTTATTCAAGGGCCAAGGCAGGGCTCGCACGCTTCCCAACCAGGTTCCGACGCGGTTGTATGGCTTACACCCGTCAATGGCTGGACGGATTCTCTGCCCCGCCCGCAAAGCGCCGGGCCTCGGCCTCAGCTAATCCAGAAGAATAAGCAATTCACGCCGCACGTGACGGCGGTGGAAGTCGGCTCCGTCGTGGACTTTCCCAATCACGATCCGTTTTTCCACAACGTCTTTTCCCTGTTCAACGGCAAACGCTTTGATCTGGGCCTCTACGAGGCCGGATCAACCCGCAGCGTCCATTTCGATCGCGCGGGCATTTGCTACATCTTCTGCAACATTCATCCGCAGATGAGCGCCATTGTGGTGGTTGTTGACACGCCGTACTTTGCTGTCGCTGACAAGCTGGGCGATGTAGTTATTCCCAATGTTCCGCCCGGCCAATACCAGATGAACTTTTGGGAAGAGCATTGCTCGCCGGAGGATCTGAAAGAAGCCGCTCGACAGGTTACGGTGGGGGCAGACACATCATCTCTCGGAACGGTCCATCTCCAACGGTCCAGAGAATTGGTGATGGTCCACCCCAACAAATACGGCAGACAGTACGATCCACAAGTCTTTTCCAGCCCGATTTACTCTCAGCCCTGAGAGCGATCTGCTCGGTTTATGGCTCTGTGGAAAGGCAGTAAGCGCCTTTCCACTGCCCCTCCTTCAAATTCTTGAAGGGCGGCATCATCGGGCCAGCGGTGCGGGCGGGCGCGTGTTTGAGCGGCAAAACAACCGTTTGATTAAAGTGAGTCGAACTACACGAGAAGTCCCAAGGCTTCCAGGAGCACAGCGGCCGCGCCAATGGCCAGCAAGCCGCCTCCAATCGTGTGCCGCCACGCCCGGGACCGCAGGTCCTGTTCGAGGGAGGTCTCCGACTTGTCTGAAATCAGAAACGTCAAGTCGTTCTGCCCCTGGGCAATAAGCTGGCGGTCGGGCTCATTGCCGGCGCCTCGATTCATCATGCAGGTGCCGGTGATGTCATATTCGCCATCGGGAACCAGGCAATACTCGGTGAGGCGATAGTCGCCCGGTGCGGCGTTGTCCGCCATCTGATCAAACTGCCCTAACGGAAGCAGGCCCCGCAGCAACCCGGGCAATCTGCCTGAATTGCGGCCCTCCCGCTGCCGCGACCCCGCTTCGAGCGACGAAGCCATGTCCGTGCCCTGGAAAGCAGCCGAATTGATTCCCTCGGCCACCCGCGTGACATATCTTCGCAGTTCCGAATCCGGCGTGGGAACCCCCGGAGGTCTGGCTGCTGGCGAATCGGAGCGCCAGGGCGCGTCCAGTGGTACGATGTCCAGACTACTGATCTGGCACTGATAGGATTGCTCCAGATCGAGTTCGGCGCCCCGCGCGTTGACCAACACTTTACCGGTTTCGTCCTCCAGGTAAAAGCCGACCGCGCCCGAGTCCGTCAGATAATGGCCCCAGCGGCCCTGGCCCTGCCGCCGGGCTTGAAACCGATCGATCTCCACCTTGTACAGAAAGCAAGTCTGATTGGAAACTGGGCTCAGCAGCGTCTTTTCGCCCACTGCCCTGCCGTGGATTTGTACCCGGCCCATGGCAACACTGCGAATAGGCACCAGCGGCGTATCCGAAATCACCTTGTATTCACGGAAAATGCCAAACCCCTTGAAGAACCAGTAGAGCCCCAGGACGAACCCGATGAGCCCGAGGAGTCCGCGCTGCGCGGGAGGAAAAGTCTGCTTCGGGTGCGGATAGTGCGGATGGAAATGCAGTGGAAGACGAATGAATCCCAGGTCAGCGGTCACCGTGTAGTTCACGTCCACCTGAGTTCCGGATGGATCGTATTCCACCTGAATCTCACCGCGTTCGACCGGAACGCCCCTCTCCTGCGCATCCCGATAAATGGCATCCTGCAGCGCTCCGGCAAGGTCTTCGCGGCCGCCCAGGATGCGCGCCTGAGATTTTACGTCTCCCTCAAATACGGAGTTTGAAATGTAAAGCGGCAAGACTTTCCAACCTGCATAGAGGGCCGCCAACGCGGCCAGAACCGCAATGGCTTTCAGGAGAGAGCCTGCAACCTCCGAGTCACTCTGCATGGGATCCTTGGGGGCCGGATTCCCGGCCGCCCATCGCTTCTTCACACCCCGCCGGCGTGGCCGGTTCGGGCACAGCCGCCGCGAAGGCAGAGTATGGATATACTCTGCCCACGCACCAAAAGCAAGAGTCGGTCCTCGTTTTCAGTGGGGTGCCGAATTGGGCCAGAAAATGGCGATGACAGCCCGACGCTAGAGTTTGTCAGGTTGGCAGCGGGCATCGAATTGGAAAGCCCCGCCGGGTTCCGCTGAATGATCGACAGATTGCCAGTGATTACGAGCGAATCGATCACCCCGCCCTGGCCGACATCGGTGAGCGAGATCATCACCTGCGAGGTTGGACTGGCTTGGTCGTCCCAGGCGATATTATTTGGGTGTTGGCCCGGGCGGACGAGAAGGCGTAAGGAGGCAGCGTGGCAAGGACGCTCTCCAGATCAGGTTACAGGGTTGCCAAGCGCAAAGCGAAGCGAAAGCCTGCTCAGGGGCCGACCGTTCCCAAACCCTGCCGGGGCAAGGTTTGGGGAGATCGGGTGTCAGGTTGCTGAGGGGATCTTTTAAGCAGACTGGCCGAAGCTTGCAGCCATGTCTTCCACCGGCGCCGGCTTGCCACGAAAACCGGCATTCTCGACGCCGAAGTTGCGGATCTTGTATTGCAATGCTCTGACGCTGATGTGCAGGATGCGGGCTGCTTCAGTACGGTTCCCACCGGTAATTGCCAGCGCCCGCGTGATAGCCATTTTCTCCGCTCCCTCTTTCAGGCGGCGAACTTCTTCCTTCAAGTCGCCGGGCTGCGACGCCGGCGCGGCGGCAGCGGGCTGTGCAACGGGCACAGGTCCGGCGCTCGAAACCGTGACATCCTGTTGCAGTTGCCGCAAGGCCTGGGACTCGTCACCGATGATCAGGTAGCGGCGCACAAAGTTCTCAAGCTCGCGAATATTGCCTGGCCACGGATATTCCATGCAGGCGGCAAGCAGCGTGTTCGACACCGGCAGGGGCGGGCGGTCAATCTGCTCGGACCAGTATTCAATAAAGTGATCGAGAAGCGCCGGGACATCCTCCCGCCTTTCCCTCAGGGGCGGGAGGCAGATGGTGTAGACGTTCAGCCGATAGTAGAGGTCGCGACGGAACGTTCCAGCGGCAATCGCCTGGGAAATGGTGGTATTGGTGGCGGCAATCACTCTAACATCCACCTGGGTGGTCGTATAGCTACCTAGCCTGCAAAACTCCCCGTCCTGGAGCACATGGAGGAGTTTTGCCTGGAGTCCGATCGGCGTCTCGGCAATCTCGTCCAGGAAGAGGGTCCCGCGATGGCAGGCCTCAAACTTGCCGGTCTTGGCCTTGCTGGCTCCCGTGAATGCGCCGGCCTCGTAGCCGAAAAGTTCGCTTTCCAGAAGCTCCGAGGGCAGCGCCGCGCAGTTGATCTTCATAAAGCATTCCGCAGAACGGCTGGACAAACGGTGGATCATATTTGCCACAATGCCTTTGCCGGTACCGCTCTCGCCCAGAAGCAGCACCGGAATGTCGAATTCAGCGATCTGGCGGATCTGGCGGAGGATATCCTTCATCACTGAGCTCTCAGCAACAAAACCCGATTCGACGTTTCTGGCCAGCGTTCGCGGTCGAGGTTCAGACTCTTTCGCGCGATATGTCAGCCCATCTATCGATCTCACTACGTTGGTCACTGGACCCTCCTTCAGCCTCTTTCCAAGCCTTCGATTGCCTCAAAGCTTCCAATCGCCTTTCGGGGCTATGGAATGTCAAAAGACCTTGTGCAATCGTCATGAAAAAATGATATGTGCAGACAAGTACATCGACAATTGGGCGATAACAGGAATTGATGGGGGGAAACAATGGAATGGAGTCGGGAAATTACCCGTGGACCAAAGAGTCAATACCCTTAGGGTTGGGCCAGACCCCGTCGGATGGCGTACCGGACCAGATCGGCGACGCTGTGCAGATTGAGCTTGTGCATGATGTTGCTGCGATGCGAATCCGCGGTCTTGGCGCTGACGGCAAGTGATACCGCGATTTCTTTGGTGGTTTTTCCCTCTGCGACAAGCTGGAGCACCTGAATTTCTCGGCGCGTAAGGGATTCGGTTTCCCCTATGTTCTGCTGAAGGTAGGCCTCGACCACCGTCTGGGAAATTCCAGGGCTGAGATAAATTCTGCCGTTCAGGATTTCGCGCACCGCCTCGATCAACTCACTCGTCGCCCGTGACTTCAGGACGTAGCCGCGAGCGCCGGACCTCAGGGCTTCCAAAATGTACCGGTGTTCAGTGTGCACCGTCAGCAGCAGCAGTCTGGCGGAAGGCACGACCCTTCGGATTTGAGCGGCCGCTTCAATGCCGGTCATCACCGGCATGCTGACGTCCATCACAATCAGGTCGGGCTGCAGGTCGAGAGCCTGCGCAACGGCTTGGGCGCCGTCGGAGGCTTCTCCCACAATTTCGAACCCCTCGCGGTCCAGAATCGTCTTTAAGCCCTGCAATACAATCTGATGATCATCCGCCACCAGCACGCGGACGGGGTGGCCCACGGTTTTGGAAAACTGGGTCGAGAAGTCACTTGGTTGAGTTGTACCGATCACCATGGCCTCCATCCTGAGGGACGGTGTCGTATTCCGCCAACTTGAGATTAAAATCCGCAGTAGAATCGGAACATGTCCCTGATTAGCGATTAGAGAATAGAACTAAAGTTGGGGTAGCACAATCCATTGAAATCCTCAAAAATCGTTAGGCATATCACCTGATGATAACCAGATAGTTATCCCCAGCCGGATGGGGTGCCGTTGATAAACTTTTGCAGATAGTGCTGCAAGAGTTTGCAAACCATTGATAAAAAATGACCAACTCAGCACGGGATCAGGCCTCCCTTAACCCCCTCCCCGGGATAAAGTCCTTTGGAGAGGCCAGGATGCGGCACCCAGCTCGCTGGTCGACAACTCCGGCGGCATACCGTGTAAATCCCTGGGCTCGGCTCATGGATTTCCTGTGGGTGGTCAGGTCAGAGGTTGGTCCGGAAGGTGGCTGCATCGGAGGGCCGACCGCCGGTAGGCCGGTGGCGCCAGCCGGGCGGTACCCCCGCCACGTGCTGACACCGATGCCGCCCGGAGTCGTAGCCGAGAAGCGTAAGTGGAGACAACCGGCCACGGAGCCGCAGCCCGCCTCTCGGCATAGAAAATCCGTAAGCCGGAAAGGCCGATGCTGACTCCGGCGGGTGCGTGGCAGGGACTGACACCCTCAACAAACCCTCTGCCGGGCTTGCCGGGAATCGCTTCACTCGACTAATACTTGCGACCAGGTCTGGAGTATGATAAAAGTTAATTGTTGTGGGGAGAAGGGACAAGACCTCTCTGGGGAATATCGGGTCGACGAGGTCACAGTAATTGGAAGCAAGATTAGCGCTTAAGAGACGACCCTTAGGCCAGCGAGACTTTTCTGTCCACAGCGGTGAGGCAGCGTCGGCGGTGCCTCACTTCGGCCTGCTGGGCCCATCCGAGGAAGAACGAAAGCGTCGGCGGATGGCGATGGGCCTCACCCCTGTTATCGAGGCCGTAGTCATCGGGTTTATGCTATGGGCCCTGATGAGCCTGCCCCCCACGCCCGTTGAGAACCTCGCGAAGCACGAGGTCGTGTACTTCCACCCAGTATCGCCAGAGGTTGTGAAACATCCTCCTCAGTTGCTGAAACAGCCGGTCTTGCCCAAAGAGGCGGTTCTGCCGAAGCTGCAGCGGCACGAGATCCAGCAAACCCCACCTGAGACGGCGCGCCTCAAAATGCCTGAAATCACTCAGCCGAAAATCGATCTTCCACGGACGCCGCCTGCGCCACGACCGGAACCAAAACTTAACAATTTCAGTTCTCCTGAGGTTTCGCGCCCAGCCCAGCGGCAGCCGGAAATGCCCCACACCGGTGCATTCAATCCCGGCAGCATGGCCAAAGCAACTGTCAAGCGGCCATTGCGCGAGGTGCAGACGGGAGGCTTTGGGGCGGACAACGGTATTCCCAATGATCCTGCGGCTGACAGCCACAATCACATTGCCCAGCTTGGGTCGTTTGACCTGCCCTCCGGCCCGGGCCAGGGAAATGGTACCGGCGGTGCGCACGGCGTTCGGGGCACCGTGGGCAGCGCGGGATTCGGCAATGGCATTGGATCCGGTTCAGGCGCCAGACCGAGCGGAGGTTCCGGGACCGTGCAACAAGGCGGCTTTGGCAACGCCGTGGCCGGCAAGGCCGCCAAGCCTCAAGCCACTGATCAGGCCGCCGCTGCCTTCAAACCCGTAGTTATCCTTTCAAAACCCGACCCGGTTTATCCGCCGGAAGCGCGGCGGTTGCACATCGAGGGTGAGGTTGTCTTAAGCGTTCTTTTCGGCTCCTCCGGGAATCTGCGCGTGCTGAAAGTTATGCAAGGGCTCGGCCACGGCATGGATCAGGCTGCGGCCGATGCGGCGGAGCGCATCAAGTTCAAACCCGCTGAGCGCGACGGCCAGCCAGTCGATTCCACAGCCCAGGTCCACATCATCTTCCAGCTCGCTTATTAAAAGAGGTAAAGTATGAAGCTATTTAGGCATGTATCGTTGGCCGTGCTCGCGGCGGTCCTGGCGGGAATCGTACCGCTGTTTGCACAGGAACCGGCCGCGCAGTCAAGCATTGTACGGCAGACGCTCGAAAAAATCGTGAAGCAGGAGCAGAATCTGGTCAAGTCGTACGGCAACTACAGCCCGCGCGTTGAAACCTACGTCCAGGAAATCCACACCAATAAGGACCTGACCAAGCAGATTGTGGGCGACGACTATTTCCTCGGCCGGCTGGATGCAAAAAACAGCGTGACCGAGCGCACCTTCCTGCCCTCAAGAGGTCTTACGCTGAAGGGAGTGGCGCAAAAGGCTCTGCTTTACAGACCGATCGCCAATATCTTTTCTTTTCAGATCGAGCCGGGTTCCTTTGCCTATCCCATTTTCATCGATCCCCAGAATTTCGATCTGGCACACTACGATTTTGAGTTTGCGGGACGCGAATTTCTGGGCCAGGTCCGTTGCCTGGTGTTCAATGTCAGGCCGCGCGCGAAGGCCGGTGATGGCCTGTTCGAGGGCCGCATGTGGGTCGAAGACCAGGGCTACCACATCGTCCGCTTCAACGGAGACTACGAAAAGAGCAAGGATTTCCCATACCACTTTGACAGTTGGCGAGAGAACATCCAGCCGGGGCTTTGGCTGCCGGTCTACGTCTACAGCGAGGAGACTGATCTGTCCAAATACGGCGTTCCCCATCTGGGCTTCCGGGCTCAGACGCGCCTGTGGGGTTACGTCCTGAAGGCCACCACCCCGGACCAGGA
This sequence comes from Terriglobia bacterium, assembly GCA_036278995.1. Lineage (GTDB taxonomy): Bacteria > Acidobacteriota > Terriglobia > UBA7540 > UBA7540 > SCRD01. The sequence continues at coordinate 34,551 of DASUJZ010000087.1, forward strand.
ATTGACGCAGATCCTCGTGGATTCCAAGAACCCCATCGAGGATGCCAGCGCCGCGTCCCATGATAATTCCCCGCTCGAGAGCGAGCGCGATTGGCGCCGGGAGGCCGAAAACAACGCGCTGAACCGCCTGCAGAAGGGCGGCCTGATGGCGCCGCCCGGACCCGTGGATAAGGTGCTGGAAACGGTGGTGAACAACCTGATTGTGACCAACAAGCTGGACAATCTTCCCACGGTCCATTGCCGCGTGATGATGACTTATCCGCTGGAGTCATTTACGATCGGAGACACCATCGTTCTGAGCCGCGGCCTGGTCGACGTGCTGCCCGACGAAGCCAGCCTGGCCATGGTTCTCGGCCACGAGCTCGCCCACATCGTTTTGGGCGACACGGTTGATACCAAGTACGCCTTTTACGATCGCATGATGATCTCCGACGAAAAACTTCTGCAGACGTTTGATTTTGCCCACACCACCAAGTCCGAAGAAGCTGCCGACCAGGAAGCTGTCAAGCTCCTTCAAAACTCTCCCTACAAGGACAAGCTCGGCAAAGCAGGATTGTTCCTGAAAGCCCTGTCTGATATCGCCCCGGACACCCCCGGTTTGTTCGGCGCGCATCTGGGCACCCGCCTGATCAATAAGCACCAGCAGCTCAGGATGGCTCAATTGCTGCAGGGCGCACCGAAGCTTGAGCCTAATTCCATTGATCAGATCGCTGCCTTGCCGCTCGGCGCCCGCGTGAAAGTGGACTCCTGGGATGACAGCATCAGCCTGGTCAAGTCGAAACCGGTCAATCTGATTTCGGCCAAAGACAAAATGCCCTTCGAGGTAACGCCGCTAATCCCCTACCTCACCCATTACAACGAAAATTCCGACCAGCAACGCCAGGCCCAGCGCTAGCGCCTGCTGATTCTGCCCAATCGTCAAAACGCACTACAGCGCCGGCGGTTGTAACCCAACCGCCGGATATTCCCCGGGGCGGGAGATCGGTCTCCGCGCGCGCAGACCACTGAGCTGTCTTACCGTTCCGCATCGGACTGGGTCTCTGCGCCTTCTGAATAGGGTACAAGTTTCGGCGGAGTGCTGTCGGCGTCCACCAGCCATACCTTGCGATCCTTGAAATAGTCTATGAGCTCCTGGTTTTTCGCGGGACCCATGTCGTCGGCCCAGATAATCTTCGCGGATTCCAGGTCGGCTCGGTTATAGACCCAATCGAACAGTGCGTTCTTGCCCGAAGCGCTTCGTCTGACGATCGCAAGCTGATAACCAGGCTGCCGGTCGAGTTTGGCGCGAATGGCCGGGCGTTCCGTGTTTATTGGTGTCCGGGAGCACCAGGTCAGGAGCCCTCTGTCGGGATTCGCCAGCGCCGGCGGCCAGCGGATTAAACCCGCGGCCACCAATACAAGCAGGAGAATCACGCTAATCGACGGGACGGCTCGCGATATAAACACACCTGACCCCCTGCTACCCCATTGCCACTGCCGAACCCGGCGCAAGGTCACCATAACAAGCGCCAGCACCACACAGGTAATGGGCGCTGAATAGTGCGGGCAATACCACATGGGCAATGCCTCCCCAAAGAGTGTCACCCCGAGCACAAGCAGCAGAAACTGCGTTCCCGGACTAATGCTTGCCCAGGAAAAGCCGCGGGGCAGACTCACCACCGCCAGGACCAG
>DASUJZ010000088.1:0-13098 GCA_036278995.1 Terriglobia bacterium
ACCCCAAATTCATACTCGCGGCGAATCTCTTCGAATAATTCCACCTTGGCTCTCCAATCCAACGGCCTGACCTCCTCCGGGCAATTGCCCCAAATGAGGTTATCCGTTCGCTGTCCAGGTGGGCCAAATTAAACCGCCGAACTGGGCCAATTCAGAGTACCGAAATCAAGGGGACGCTCTTCTTAAGCTTTATCGCGCTACGGGGAAGGTTATGTATCTGGAATTACTGCGGAATATCGTCCAATCTTCACTGCAGTACATGTCGCGTGCTAACCGACCAATTCCAGGGGTTTCCGCCGGCGGGAAACTAGTGAACCTGGAGCCCGGATGGATCTTCGAACGAGTGCAGATGGGCGACTGGGAGTCGCCGCGTATCCCGATCGGGGAGACTTATCACGCCACTGCGAGCTGGACAGAGTCGGCGTTGATGCTTAACTGGATCGAGATTCCTGGATTATATGTGCAGCCCGACAAAGGCTTTGTCTGTACCTTTGATCAAATCGAGGCGAAGGTTCTGTCACAGAGGGGCATCAGAGTCTGTGTGGCAACTGGTCTGGCGGCAACATAATTCACCGGGTTTAAGTGGTGTGAGAATGCTTTTGGACTTTTTTAATTCCGGCCGAGGCTTGGCCCCTTCGCCAAGCTCCTTAGCCGGTGACCTGTTGGGTTCCTGTCAGGTTCCACATCCGCGTCAGGTTGTAAGCCGTCACCGACAGCGACCACTCCACCTGCACTTTTTCCAAGCCCCGCCACCGGAATTGCCGCATCCCCCGTTGCTCTTTCAGCACCCCAAAGACCGGCTCGATCCGTGCCTTGCGCAGTCCGTAAATCGCGCGCCCGATCCCACTCCTCAACTTCGAACGGGTGATCCCCAGCGCGTAGGCGTACAGCCACACGCCCACCCTCAGCGCCGGATGATATGCCCGACGCCCTTCTTCTCCGTAGTCCGACTCGAAGGCGCTCAGGTCCAACTTCTCCACCATCCGGCGCATGTAAAAACAGAGGTGACTCCGGCCCAGAACAGATTCCACCGTGGGCGGCAACAAGTAGCCTTGATCCGGACTGTAATTCAGAAATTTCATGGGTGGGTCTCCTTCACCCGCATTATATCGAGGTGTCAAGATGGGAGTTATCACACAGACTCATCAGTCCTCTGTGTGCCTAACCAACTCTACGAAGTTCCCGGCTCGCGTCAGGACGTTGATCGAGTCCCCCAGCGAGGTCCGCAAGCCGCTTGGATTTAACGCACTTTTTGGCCACCCCTTAATCGAACTTGGCCCCGGCGAACAGAGGAATTTCACATTTGACAAGCGGCACGTGCCGGTGACAGCGAAATCGTTTGCCAGAAAAGACTCATCAAGTTGACTCCGAAATTAAAAATCAGGAGAGCGCTTCCAAATCAGGATCTGTTGGTTATGGCAGGGACCGTCCTTCCGGACAGCCCCTCGTACGGGTCCCTACGTGCAGCGTTACTACATAAAATGTTGTCGAGAACATTTTGCACAGGATTTTTAGCTCAGCACGCGCGCACCTGAGACGTTGGAGGAAGCACGTAGTGTCGATTAGGGCCGGCGAGCCAAAACTCAATCGACATAGGTAAGCGGTGCCCGCTGTCCCGGTCACACCACCAGACATGCGGGCCGGCATCCGCAAAGTCCTCGCCCGCAACTGCCTTCCTGTCTTTAACCCGCGCCCGATTCCTGGCCGTTACAACTCTTCCTCGCCGGGCGCGGATAAAAAATGGGGAGAGTATTGGTCTTCCTGTAATTGGAAAATACAGCGTAGCGCTGCAACCCACCGATCATTCCTCGCTTTGCCTTCGGCCTGTACGAGGGTCTTTATAAACTGATCTTCGTAGCCTGCCCAGCGGGTGGTTGATATAAAGTCGTGACTGGCACAGAAAGCAGCCCGCAGAGGCTATGTTCACGACAGCTTAAGAAATGTCGTGAAACCTTCTTCCGAACACCACACAGCCAGATGTCGGAAGGTCAGGCGTGGTGTGCAGAGCTTACGGCTCGGTCAATGATGGCCTGGTAGTACGCGGCGGCAACCGGTTCGTGGGAGACACGCTCGCTGGATTTCGACTGGGAAATGATCACCCAACCTTTGCCGAGGCGCAATTCGCCATCCACCGGTATGACCTCGCGGTGCGCCTCGGGATTGCCCGGCCTCACCGTCCTTGCGGACTGGAGAATCAAAGCCAGACCCTCGCCCTCCATATAGGTCCTTGTCACATCCCCGATGTAGCCTTTGGGTGCGTCGTACCAATAGGAGAAGTCGAAAGGCTCGAATGATGCTACCAATGGATGGCCTGTCTTGCGGGAAACAAATTGGCGGCCACCCAGTTCTCTGATCTTGACATCCGTCTTTTCCAGGTGCCAGACAGTGCCGGCTTCCTGCCCAAGAAAGACTGCCGTGCCGCCCTGCCTGGCGAAACGCAACAAACCCGGCCGCACCATCTCAAACGCGTCGATGTCGTCCACAAAAGCAATGCGGGCGTGCTCGCCAGTCGGAGAAAACGTGTGCGGTTCAAGACCTAGCTTTTGCGCCAGCCTCCAAGCCCGGCCGTTGGGCCGGCCGACGATTCCGACTCCCACTCCGTTGTTTTTTGCCTTATCAAACGGCGGGAAGATCTCGACCTCGAACTTGCTGTCGTGAACCAGCCTGCCGGACGGATCTTTCAGGCCAAGATGAATCGTCAAGCTCTCTCGATGCGTGACCTCAGGGGCTTGGTAGCGGAAGTGGCCCTGGAAAGCCGAGTTGAGCGATGGGATCTCGACAGGCGCGGATTGGGCAAAGACGCGCTTGCCGCCCCGGAGCACTTCCCAAACCGTGTCACCGCGGGGAAACTCCGCCTGCCGGTCGTTGCACACCCAGAATTCGATCTCGAGCTTTTCGCCGGAGTAGTAATGGAGGCGATTGGTGTTGATGTCCACCATCAGGGGCGTCAGCCCCTCGCGGAATTTGAAGTAGGCCGGCTTGGGGTGCCGGTCCACATCAAGCAGAGCCTTCTGCCAGCAGTCGGGCCAGGCATCGACCAGCAAGTGCACCGCGGATGAGACGATGCGATACGTCTGGCGTCGGAAGGCGCGGGTCTGGATATCAATCCCGGAGGCTTGATAGGCCTGGCTGGCCGCGATCCATTCCGGCAGGGTGCTTTGCGTGTCGAACCAGGCGTCGTGCATGTTCCATGTCTGCGTGTACGGTATCTTGCTGGGATTCCAGGGAGCATTCGGGGAAGCCGGCAGCCAGGATTTGGGATAATGCTTGTACATTGTCGCCGCGTCTTCCAGCCCTTCGATGCCGTACTCGCCGCTGCTGTGCTTCCATCCCGGCTTGCTGTCCACCCAGTAGCCTTTGATGAACTTGCCGATGGGTTCGGCGTGGTTCGGATACCAGGCACAGTAAATGTGGTTATCAGGCAGACCGGGCTCCGGCGGATCGTAGTCGCCTTCCACGGGTTTGACCACGCGGTCGGGATTGTACGTGTGGACCAGCGCCGTGGCGGACTGGAAGAAATGCGTCAGCTCCTCACGCGTCAGGTCGCGGTGATCGCGGTGCTCCTTCACGGCAGAACCGGGCTCATTGATGTAAGTGATGACGATGCTCGAAGGATGATTGCGCACCAGCTTTTCCATCTCGCCCACTTGGCGAATGGCCTCCTCGATTCTGGGCCGCCGAAGCTGGCCGAACAGTGGCAGGTCAGTCTGCGCCATCATGCCTAAGCGATCGAACATGGCGTAGACCTCGGGCTGCTCGGGGCTCTGGGTCAGACGGAAAAAGCTCATGTGGGCGATCTTGCCGATGAGGATGTCGTCGATCAATTGTTGCTCGTCGCCTTTCATCACTGACACTTCAAAGTTGCCCATCGTGTTGGCGCCGCGAAGGATGATCGGCTTGTCATTCAGATAAAGGGTGCCCTTCATGGCGGATGTGGCGTCCATGCGGAACTCGCGCATGCCGAATTGGTCCTGCGCCACGTCGATGGGTCCTCCGTCTCGCGGGCGGATGGTGGCGCGCAGCGAGTAGAGGTAAGGGCTGTCGGGTTCCCAGGTGCGGAAGTCTTCAAAATGTACGTCGGTGCGGTATTCGCTTGAACCGGGGCCGGCCGGCTCAACCTTGAAGGGAACATTTTCAATCGCGCGGCCGTGGAAGTTCTTCGGGTAGATGGAGAACAGCAGGTCGACATCGCGGTTTGTGTTTTCGCTGTGGTTAACTTCCACGCGAACCTCAACCGCCTTCTGCTTCAGGCGTGGCCGCACAAAAATCCCGGTGACAGCGACCTTAGGGCGCCCCTCCAGATAAACCTTCTGCCAGATGCCTGCGCCGGGCGGGCATACGTGCCACCCAAGCACAGGATCATCCCAGCCCGGTCCACAGTCTGCATAGATCTTATTCCCGTCTTCCTTGGGTCCGCCGATCCATGACCCATCGCCCATCATGATCGATTCATTCTGGATGCGGACCACCAGGACGTTTTCGGCGTCGCGCCGCAGGTAGGGCGTGAGCTGAACCTCGAAAGGTCCGAAGAAGCCTTCGTGCGTGGTCACCATGCGGCCGTTAAGGTAAATTTGGCACTTGTAGTCAACGCCGGAAAAGCGCAGGAAGATCGCCTCCTGTTTCCACACGTTGGCGGGAATATTGAGAACCTTGCGATAGTAGCCGGCCCACCAGCCCAGTGGACCGCGATAATCGGGAATGCGGACGTTTTCCCAGTCGCCTTCGCCCCGCCGGACGCGCGAGATGTCAGCCAGATCTTCGGGCTCCTCCATGCGGAACTGGAAGGAGTCGAGTTCGAGGCGGGCGCGCGTCACTGGAGCGGCCGGCGTGTAGTCGGCCAGGAAAGGCTTGTAGCGCTTGCGCATCTCCGCGAGCGCGGCTTCAAATTCCTCCCGGGAACGCATAATGTGGCGCTCCGGGAAAACCACTGCGGGATTGCTGCGCACCGCCTCCATCTCAATGTCGGGAAGCACCAGCGGCGGATTTTCTACCAGGCCCGGCCGACGAGGCATCGGAGGCGGGAAACTAAGGTCAGTTTCCCGGACGACGGATTCACCGCTGCTGGTCTCTATCACTTGCTCTTGTGAGTTGGGGAATGCGGCTCGGGCCGGTAGTGCCAGACCCCAAAGAGAGGCTAATTCCAAGAAACTGCGGCGATCAATCCCTGACATGAGAACTCCTCCTTTAGTCAACAGACTATTGCATCATTGGCCAGCCCCTTCGAGTTAGATACAGAAAGATTTCTAACGGAGCTGTGAAGTTTAAGTGCCGCATCTTACCGCAAAGTTCAGTGCCACACCAGCAAAAGGCAATAAATCCTAAGATCGACACGGTGGTGACGAGGTTGATCGGAAAAGGTCGATCAATTCCACGGTCGCCCCCAGACAAGGGGTTGGGCATGTCTATTCGAGAAGGCCGCGCGCACTCGGGAAACCGAAAGCGTGCCGAGCCGGTAGGGAAGAGAAGCATGAAAGACTGGGGACTTGCTCGCAGCCTTCAGAGTTCTAAAAGAACTGCAGAAATACGTGCGGCCTTGCGCAAGTCATCATCAAGGGTGGCCAGCGGCACAGCCCGCCGCATGGCCAGTTCAAGATAGGCCGCGTCATAGATCGTGAGGCTGTGTTTTTCCGCGATGGGAAGAATGTGCAAACGGATGAGTTTCTGGGTTGCCGTGTCAATGCGAATCGCCAGGACGTCCAAATCTTCGAGAAATTGGTCGGCATCCCGGGAACTGATGCGCCCGTGGCGAACTGCTATCAGCAATGCATTCGCAACTTCAGCGGGCCAATGGGCGGGAACCAGCGCTTCATCGCCGGTTTGCAGAGGGGTCAATAAGGCGTTCGTCGTGGCGGTCGCTTCGTCGGCGAAGCACCACGGCAGCGTGGCCGACGCGTCGACAACAAAGGCCGCCATCAGTATTTGTGCCCTTCGTGAATTAAATCCTTGATCTTGAGTCCGCCCAGCCGGTTACGCTTTTGGATTTCCAGAATTTCGGCGACGGCCTGGGCGGGGGATTTCAGAAGGCGCGCGATAAGCGTGAGCGGAATCCTTTTGCGCAAGGGTTTCCAAAGCCCTCTCAATGACTTCTTCAGGCGAGCTAAAAGGGCCGCTTGCAAGCTGTTCTTGCAGCAACTCCTCGCTGTAAGGCGTCAGACGGATAGTATTCATGCTTAGAGTGTACGCGAAATTCCGGGCCCTCCGCAATTCACATAGGCCGAGCCGGTCGCGAAGCGTGAGAACTCGAAAGTACATCGTTCGCGCGCTTATCAGATGGGTGGTCATTACGGGATCGCTCGCAGGCGCGCTATTTCTGACCGCTGGGACCACGCGGATCCCTATGCTTCGCGCCTATATTGCGGTTTTCTCAGCGTTGCTTATGGTGACGATGTTCGTCGTTCATCCTGATTTAGCCCGCGAGCGAGCGCAGCCCGGTGCAGGCGGCGCTGATGGCAATCTTCGCTTTGCCAGCGGATTCTTCTTTCTCGTTACCGTAGGCTTTGTTGCGATGGACGTGGGCCGGCTCCATCAATCGGACGCCGTTCCCATCCCCGCGCGCATCATTGCGCTGGCCGCCGCCGCAGCGGCGCTGGGTTTCCAAGCGTGGGCGATGATCGTGAATCCAGAGGCGTGCTCTCCTCCGGGATATAGGCTATCTCACCCGGCAAACGTTGCTGCTGCGCTTTCTCGATTTTCTTCTCGCGGCGTGGAAGCCGTGCAGGAAGTTCCACGCCGCCTCGGCGATGGCAACTCATGGCCGATCAACTCGGTCAGCCCCGTCCCGCCCCGCCGACGGGCGGAAGGCCTGCCTACCAGCGGGATACCTTCCAAGACCGTGAGCACTTCGGAAGCGGGTTCAGGATCGTCTTCAAATAGCAGCAAAGATTCGGTTGCAGGCGGCTTCGGTTCTTCGCGCATGCCGTGATGACATCCAAACTGCGCACCCAGTGGGTAAAAATTCTTATGCCCCCAGCCACAGTCCTCCGTCGTCACTGCTGGGCCATCCTGTCAGCCTCCATAAATCCACCGTCTGGAGTGCACCCAGAACGCTCTGCTCTTTATCCAAGGATCGAGGCAAGCGATAATCGATTGACTTTCCTTCCTGACATATCTAGTGCTTAGTTGCATAAGTTAATGATAGTATTTCTAAGTTGACTGCCTTTGACTTCACGCTTGCGCCACTTAAACGGCTTGGCTTGCTCGTTATGGCTCGTTACGAACGCCCCGATGGCCTCACGAAGTTCATCTTTGCTTCGGAAGCTCGCTCCCCGCAGCGCCTTGCGGGTGAGCAAGCTGAACCAAATTTCAACCTGGTTCAGCCAACTGGCCGAAGTGGGCGTGAAATGAAATTGCAATCGGCCTTGGTATTGGGCCAGCCAATCGTCGTTCCTTTGGTGCGTCGAGTAGTTGTCCAAAATCACATGAATCTCTTTGTCCGCCGGGCAATCGGCGATCACTTGATCGAGGAAGGCGCGAAAATCCGCCCGCTTCTTCTGCTCGGTGGTTTGCGTATAAACATGCCCACTGGCGACTTCCAGGGCGGCAAACAGATTCAGCGTGCCATGGCGTTTGTAGGTGCTCTTCAGCGCCCGAACCAACCGGCCACTGTCGGTTTCCACGTAACCCGAAGGCCGCTCCTTGGCCTGAATGCTGGGCTTCTCATCCACACTCAACACCAAAGCGTTGACGGGAGGGTTCAAGTACAGCCCCACCACCTCAGCGGCCTTGGGCGCGAACTCCGAATCCGTGCTCACGCACCAAGTGCGCAATCGTTGCAGATAGATTCCCTCGCGCCGCAAGGCACGCCAAACGGCATGCACACTGGCGCCCAGCCTCTCGGCCACGGCCCGTCCGTCCCAGTGGGCCAAGCCTGCCGGCGGGGGTTGCTCCAGCAGCGACAATATCTGGTCGCGAAACCCCGGGCCGTAGGTGGGTGGCTTGCCCGAGCGTGCCCCGTCCCGCAAGCCTTCCACCCCGTGCTGGGCGAAACGCCGTCGCCATTTGCTCACCGTGGGGATCGAGGTTCCCACTTCGTGCGCCACTTGCTGATTCTCTTTGCCCTGCAAGCAGGCCAGAATAATCCGCGCGCGTTCCACTTTGCGCGCTTCTTCGACGCGGCTCTTGCTCAGGGTCGTCAACTGGTTCAATACTTCTTCGGTGCATTCGAGTCGAGGGGCATGTCGAGACATGCCCCTATGTTACATACATTAACTTACTAACGCAACTAAGCACTAGTATCAATGTTTGCTTTGCGAGGCTGCGGAATCAATGAAGATCATTCGGGTTGAGCCAATTGTTTTGCGACTTCCTTGCGTGAGCGAGGACGTTGACGGAACGCAAGACGATTTGCTGATTAAGGTCGAGACGGATGACGGACTCTGTGGATGGGGTGAAGTTGATAGCTCACCCGAGGTGGCCAAGGCGGTCGTTGAGGCGCCGACGTCGCACGGGATTTGCCATGGCCTGAGGGATGTGCTGATAGGCACGGATCCCTTCGACGTCGAGCAGCTTTGGGAAATGATGTATCGCCAAACGTTATATTACGGTCGCCAGGCGGTGGCGATTCATGCCATCAGCGGCGTGGATATGGCTTTGTGGGACATTCTCGGGAAAGCAGTGGGAAAACCGGTTCATAAACTTCTGGGCGGCAGCTATCGCCGCGCAGCGCGCGCTTACGCCAGTGTCCTGATGCCTGAAACGCCCGATCAGGCGGAGCGCATGGCCCGCAACCACGTGATTCAAGGCTTTACTGCGATGAAATTCGGCTGGGGACCGCTCGGCCAGGATGAGGAGCGCGACGTTGAGCTCATCGCTGCGGCGCGCTCCGGAGCCGGCGAAGCCCAATTAATGATCGACTTCGGCCAGCGATATACGGTCAAGAAAGCAATCCGTATTGCTGAACGCGTCGCAAAGTATCGGCTGAACTGGATCGAGGAACCATTGTCGCCCGATGATTTTGACGGCTACCGCCGGTTAACCGCCGCTGTTACGACAGATATTGCCGCCGGCGAGGCGGAGTGTGGCCGCCGCGTTTTCCGAAGACTGATTGAGGAGTGCAGGCTGGATGTGATCCAGCCGGATATCTCCCGCGCGGGCGGGCTGACTGAAACACGCAAAATTGCAACGATGGCTCAGGATGCGAATGTACAACTGGCGCCCCACGCATTCAAGACAGGCGTTCTGCTATTGATCTATGCATAAATAATGCAATACAATGTCCTTCAGGAGGGAACACGTATGCCCCGACTGAAGGGAAGTGCCGATTTGCTTGAGGACCGTCGCCGACGAGCTCTGGCCCTGTGGGACACGGGCTTGTCGCTGAATGAAGTAGGGCGTCGTATTCAGTGCGCCCCGAGTTCTGTCCTGCGATGGCTCCGCGCCCGGCGCCGAGGGGGATCCGACGCTTTGCGGGTGCGCTTCTCGCCGGGACGCCCGCTGAAGTTGGGCGGGACCGAGCGGCGCCGTCTGGTGCAGTTGCTTCTCCGGGGACCACGGGCGCACGGCTACCGAACGCAACTGTGGACCGCGGCCCGAATCACCGAAGTCATCCGTCGGGAGTTTGGCGTGGATTACCATCGCGATCATGTTGGTCGGCTGATGCACAGTCTGCACTGGAGCCCTCAGAAACCCGAAACGCGAGCCGTCGAGCGCGACGAAGAGGCCATCGAACGCTGGAAGCGGAAGGAGTGGCCTCGGGTAAAAAAAACGCTGCGCGGCTGGGCGCCCATCTAGGTCTTTGACCGCTTTAAGAGATTCCTTTTGTAGCCGAACTTGGCACGGGCGCTCTTGCGCGTGAATTGCCAGTTGATCTTGATCCGCAGCCGATTCACCTTGCGGTTCCAGGCACAAGATTCCTGTCGCAGGATGCCCAAGGTGGGAATCCTACGCTTCCCCAAACATTGCCGGGAAAACAGGCTGATCTCGATTTCCGCTTGATTTAGCCAACTGCCATGCTTCGGCGTGTAGTGAACGGTGAGGCGATTCCAGAGAGCCTCTCCCCTTTCCTCTCCGAAATAATCGGTGAGTGACTTCCGGCCATGGATGTTCAGATTGTCCATCACCAGGTGAATCGTTCGCGTGCCGGGATAGCGGCTCACGACGGTCTCCAGGGCTTTGGCAAATTCTGGTGCGGAGCGATTCGGGGTAGGTAAAGTGAAATGCCGTCCGGCTTTCGGCTCCACGGCACAGAAGACATTCGCGGTGCCGCATCGTTTGTACTCGTTGTCTCGTTTGGCCATGCGGCCCGGTGCAGCCGGAGTCGGAGGCCTGATGTCGGCGTGCAACGAGACCGGCTTCTCGTCCAGGCAGACAACCGGTTCCACAGGATTGTAGGGTTTTTCATAGGCCGCCAGAACGTCTTCCATCTTTTCAATGTACTCCGGGTTCAGCTCCGCCACACACCACATTTTTTTCCCGCCACGGCTTGAGGTCGTGGCTAAGCAACAAGATGCGAACCGTCTCCCGCCCCACCCGGGGTACCAACTTCCGCTTGACGGCTTGCTCCGCGACCAAGCGGACGGTCCAGCGGGCATAGCCTTCCGGCGGCTGGCTACAAACCATGGCGATGATCCGCTGCTTCTGGGCTTTGTCCAGCAGTGGCTCGGCGCCGCGCCCTTGCCGCTCAAACAGGGCGCTCTCCAACCCGCCCCGCTTATACCGGTGGCCGATCTTCCGGACCGCCTGCGGGGTGATGTGCACGATCCTGGCCACGGCCGGGGCGGTCAAGCCGAGCGACAACTGCTCCAAGGCAACGGCACGCAAGACTACTCGAACTTGCTGAATGCCTGCCCGTAAAAGTTGACGAAGCTGCTTCTGATCCTCAGCCGATACCTTAATTTCAATGGGGCGTCGCGACATGCCCCCAGTATAGGCTCATGCCTCTCAGAAGGAAACCATTAATAGAATCTATTCGTGCGGTCGCAGACCTAGTCTTCGCCGATGAATCGGGCTTTTTGCTGGCTCCCCTGGTGGCCAGGACTTGGGCGCCCCAAGGCTGCACTCCCCTTCAGCGTCATCGCCAAGGACGCCGGGACAAAATCTCCGTCATCTCCGGAATCTCGGTCAGCCCCCAACGACAGCGCTTGGACCTCTACTATTTGCTTTACTTCGACAAAATCGGCCAAGAAGAAGTGTGTCTGTTCCTCCGAGACCTGCTGCGGCACCTCCGAGGTTCCGTCATCGTGCTGCTGGACAATTCCTCCACCCACCCCGGTGAACCTTTGGGGAAGGTCCTGGGTCAGCATCCGCGCCTACACATCGAGTACTTTCCGGCTTACGCTCCGGAGATCAATCCCGATGAAGGTGTGTGGTCTCTGGCCAAACGCGAACTCGCCAATGGCTGCCCGCTCGACGTTGACGAGTTGATGGACGACATCATCCGTTCGATCAATGAGCTTCGAACCTCTCCAGACAAACTGCGTGGCTGCATCCTCCAATCCGACCTCCCTAATTTTTTGTCGTAAGTCGTTGCATTATTTATGCATAGATCAATAAGCGCCTGCTTGCACTTGATTGCGGCGTTTCCGAACACAGAGTTGATCGAGTACAGCCTGACAAAGTCTCCGATCCGCAATGACCTGCTTTTGGAACCCTTACAAGCCATCGACGGGTTTGTTAAGGTGCCTGAGAAGCCCGGGTTGGGAATTGGAATCAACCCTGAAGTGGTGGCCCGGTATCGCGTCGGATGAAGGCATCGGAGCATTCCGACTCTTGCCGAATCCGGGAATTTCATCTGTAAGCTCGCGAACTACAACACCGGATTTAACGACACGATAGATTTTTTCAAGAGGCTGTATGAAGCTGATTCGCTGCTTCGCCGTCATCTTTCTGATCGCCATGCTGACTCTTCTCTCTCCGCACGGGCGCGGGGCTGAGCTGAACATCGCCCCTTTCGCCCGGCGATGTTGCGTCGAAGACCGGCTTACTACGCAAACCGAATTTAGCTATGTGGAGGCGCAACATGCGCCACGAGATGCGGAAAGAACATCTGATGGGCGCTACGTATACGGCCTGTAGTGGGCACATGCCCTTGCTCGCTGTACTCTTTCTCGCAGGGGCGTTGTCCATCTCCGCTTTGCCTCCCATGAATGGGTTTGTGAGTGAGTGGCTTACCCTGCAGTGCCTGCTGCAAAGCTCGGCTTTATCTTCGCGGGCCGTGAGAGTTCTCTTCGCCCTTGCTGGGGCTGGATTGGCGCTAACCGCTGGGCTTGCCGTAACGTGTTTTGTCAAAGCCTACGCCATGAGCTTTCTGGGCATGCCGCGTTCCGATGAGGTGCGCCGGAGCGCTCATGTGCATTTCCCCATCCGGCTGGCAATGGGGTTGTGCGCGGTTTCTTGCCTACTGTTGGGAGTGCTTCCCACTTACGTCATTCCGGTTCTTGGCAAGGTAACGGAGAATCTGACGGGAGCGGACGCGGCCGCTGCACTGGTGCCGCCCTTTTTCAATAGCGCCGCCGGGCATGCACGCCTTCCTCAATCGTTCCTGGCAGATTTTCATAATCTCGGAGCTCAGATCGGGCAACATTTCCTTCCGGGACCGGGCCTCGTGGTGCTGCATCGCGGACACACTCAGAATCCAGTTGTCTTTGCTATGTCCACAACCTATATGGTTTTTATCTTGCTTCTGCTGGCGGGAGCCGTGTTTCTTTTCGTCCGGATTGTCGTGGCACGACGGTCTAAGGCCGTCCAAAAGCCTGTCTGGGCTGGAGGTCTCACCTCACTCCTTCCCGAGCTTACTTATACGGCAACAGGTTTTTCGAACCCGGTTCGGGTCACGTTCAACGCCGTCTTTCATCCCCAAAAATCCGAGGAACTGTTGGAGACCATTGCCGGACACTTCCGTAGCAGCATCACCCGGGTAGTTGACGAAGTACATGTCTTCGATCGCGTCCTGTTTCAGCCCATTGTCAACCGCGTCTCGCATATCGCCCAGACATTGTCGCGCATGCATCACGGCCGGTTGAATGCATATTCTGCTTATGTGCTTGGCACTTTGTGTATCGTTTTGTTGCTGAGCCGGACTCATCTGGAGGAACATGTTGTCCTCAGTCCGGCACTGATTCTGATCGCCGCGTTGATTCTTGATCGCCTGCTTTGAGTGCG
>DASUJZ010000089.1:0-3288 GCA_036278995.1 Terriglobia bacterium
CATTATGTCGATATCATTGAGCTCCAGCACGCAGCAGGGCGGCGGCTGGCGGAACTCTCTGGCGCGGAATCGGGCATGGTGACTTCAGGCGCTGCCGGGGCCATGGCTTCGGCCACAGCCGGCTGCATTGCCGGAACGGACCCGCAGAAGATCTGGCAATTGCCCGACACGACCGGCCTGAAAGACCAGGTGATCATGTTCGGCGGCCGTATTGCTTTTGACAACGCGATTCGGCTGGCAGGCGGCAAGCTGGTGGTCGTCCATACCCCGGAAGAATTGCAGAGCGCGATCAACGATAAAACAGCCATGCTCTACACCACCCGCCTGGGTGACCCACTCAAGAAAGCATTGGAAATCACCAAGCGCGCCGGCGTGCCCCTGCTGCTGGATGATGCCGCCGGCATTCCGCCCATCTCGAATTTAAAGCTTTATTCTCAAATGGGCTGCGATCTCTATTGCTTCAGCGGCGGCAAGGGCCTGCTGGGTCCGCAGTGTTCCGGCCTGCTGCTCGGACGGAAAGATTTAATTGAGGCGGCGCTCGCCAACACCAACCCCTGGGAAGGCGCGGTGTGCCGGCCCATGAAAGTTGGTAAGGAAGAAATCATGGGCTGCCTGGCGGCTGTCGAGGCGTGGACGAAACTGGATCCGGACGTCCTCTACAAGCAGTGGGACGCGCGGGTCAAGAGGATTGCCAAGCTCGTAGACACCGTGCCCGGCGTCAAGACCAATATCTATGTGCCCAAGGATGGAAACCGCTACCCGACATTGAGAGTCATATGGGACGAGCAAGCCTGGAAATTCAGCGTGCAGGATTGCGCAAAGAAACTGAGCGATGGCGAGCCAAGAATCGAAGTGCTGACAGCCAGCAATCCCAGCGGAGTGCTGGCCCGGCTCAATAAGGACTTCTTGAGGCCCGGCGCCGAGAACCATCTCGAGATCATCTCCATGAGCCTTAAAGATGGAGAAGACCTCATCGTCGGCAAACGGCTGCGCGAGGTTCTGAGGGCGGCAAGCAAATCTGCCTGAAGCGGCGCACTTGGCAGCCCCCGAAATGCGGCTGCAACCAGAGACCGCACGCCGGGTTGCACCTTACTTTACTACCGCCGCGATCCCGTTGATCTCAAGCAGCGAACGGCCCGGAATCCCTGCCACTGCAACTGTGCAACGCGCCGGCCCGCCATTCGGGAAGTAGGAGTAATAAACCTTGTTCATCCCCTCGTAGTGTTCCAGCGTGGCCAGGTAGACATTCAGTTGCAGGATGCTGTCCATGGTTCCTCCACCCTCTTCCACAATGCGCTTGATGTTCTCCATCACTTTTTTCGTGTGGTCCTCGATGGTCGCGCCCTGCACGGCTCCGCTGTCATTCGCTCCCTGCCCCGAAATGTAGATCAGCCCGTTGTGGACCATCGGGCCGTGATGTCTTGGACTGGCCTGTGGAGCGGCCGCCTGCGCCAGCAGTTTGGGCGCTCCCCACACGGATGCTGCAACCGCCGCCAGATTGGTCAGGAAAGCTCGCCGTTTCTCACTCCGATTTGTTTCCATCGTCTCCTCCTGTTCGCCAGTCAGTTTCATCCTTGTTGGCGGACGACTGCCGCAATGCAACTGATCTCAACTAATGACTTGCCGGGAATCCCGGCCACCGAAACCGTGCACCGAGCCGGACCTCGGTTCGGAAAGTACGGCCGGTAAGCCTTGTTCATGGCATCGTAAAATTCCAGCGTCGCCAGATAAACCGTGAGTTGCAGGACGTGGTCCATGTCACCACCCGCCGCCTCCACCAGCCTCTTCACGTTATCCATCGCCCGTTGGACGTGGGTTGTGATGTCCACCGTCGCTTCCTCCTGGTGCTCGTTGGCGCCCTGGCCCGCCACGTAAATCAGGCCATCGTGTACAACCACCGGGGAGATCCCGCCCTTGGCAGGCTGGCCGTCATAGCCGAGTTTCCGGATGCCGCTCCCGGTCTGCGCTGCACCAGCGGAGAGTCCTGCGGCCGGACCAGCTTCCGCTTTGCGGGAATTCGCCACTTTCGCGGGTTCCTTGTGAATTCCAGGCAGCTTAGGCATGCTGTTCTCTCCTGATGCTCCCATCGTGGAGCTGCACTAGGGGTCTGGATTGCTCCCCCTACGAAAACGATGTGATTCGTACGGCAGATTCTATTACGTTCGGGCGCCATAATCCAGCACACGCAACAGGGGCCGACAAATTCCACCGCCGTCATTCCGAGGGCCGATGTTTCAATCGGCTCAAGGAATCTGCTGCGCCGTATTTCTTCCTCTGCGCCCTCTGCGTCTCCGCGGTAGACAAGCACATCCCGCGCATCTCTCACGGCGGCGCTAGAGCGGGATTCAGGGCTTGCGCTCTCTTGAATTCCGCCGCCGCAGCCTCACCCTCACCCTTCTTCCTGAGAGCAAGCGCCAGATTGTAGTGCGCCTCCGCGGACTTGGGATCCAGCCGCAGCGATTGCCGGAACGCCTCAGCCGCCCCAGTGACGTTCCCTTGCTCGAGCAGCGCCAGGCCCAGGTTGTTCTGGACACCAGCGTTATCGGGAAACGTCTTCGCCATCGATTTGAATTGTCGAATTGCCTCCTCGGCTTTCCGCATTTGCATCAGCGTCAGGCCAAGGTTGATGCCGGCATCGACGTAATCAGGCTTCAGGGCAAGCGCCGTACGGAACTCAGCCGCCGCGCTTGTGGCGTCGCCAAGCCAGGCCTGCGCCAGCCCGCGATTGTAGTGCGCCTCTGCCAGGTCAGGCGCAACCGCAACCGCTTTATCGAATTCGCGCAGCGCCTCCTGACGTTCGCCCAGTTCCCACAGCACACGGCCCAGGCCGATCAGTGCTTCCGGATAATCGGGCTTCAGGTCAAGGGCTTTTTCCAGATTCGCCCGCGCTTCTGCCACATTTCCTTTCTGTTCAAACGCCAGACCCTTCAGATAATAGGCGGCGGGATTCTCCTTCCAATATTCCAGCGCTGATGCAACGTCTGCAAGAGCCTTGTCGGGCTTGCCGTTCTTCAGCTCGTCGGCCGCTGACAGCGTAAAGTGCTTCGCCTGCGCCACCTTACTCCTGAACTCACTCAGCCCCGCAATTTCCTGCATCTCTTTCTTCGCTTGCGACTGCTGTCCGCGACTGCGAATGATCATCGCCCGATTGTAGCGGGCCTGCTCAAAATCCGGCTTCAGGCGGAGGGCTTCATCCAGCTCTTTCAGCGCCGCGTCCACTTTGCCCTCTGACTTCAGCACGATGCCAAGGTTGTAGTGCGCATCTGCATCGTTGGGAGAAATTCGGAC